>NZ_JCAIUM010000001.1:0-616438 GCF_059445545.1 Paenibacillus sp. Y568 | reverse complement strand
CTGTATCGAATCATTTCACAGTATTCTTAAGAAGGAATATGTTTACTGCACGACATTTAAGACCAAGAAGCAAGCATATGATGGAATCTTTCAGTATATTGAATTCTTTTATAACCGTAAACGTATCCACAGTAAACTTGGTTATTTATCGCCGGTTCGCTTTGCTGCGCTCTTTCAAAAGAAGAAGAATGCATAATAAATTTCTTAACGGAGTGTCTACTTTCTTGACGGTGGTCCAGATTTCCAGTTAGTAAGAGAAATGATGGCCTATCCCACTCATTTAACAGGAAGATTTCCCGTTAATGAAACTCGAGAACTCAGCCAGCATTCAATCACAATAACAAGGGTCCTATTATCTAAACGGCCCAGTTCTTAACTTCGTTCAAGAATTGTATTCAACGTCGTACGGTCTAAGCCTTTTACTAAGGTAATCAAGAGCTCCTTAGCAGCTTCATAATCGTCTGTATGTATGATGGAAGACGATGTATGGATGTAGCGAGAACAGATCCCAATCACTGTTGAAGGAACACCGATCCCACTAAGATGAACTTGACCTGCATCTGTGCCACCAGGAGATACAAAGTACTGGTATTTAATTTTATGTGTGTCTGCTGTATCTTGAACATACTCTACCAGTCCACGATGGGTTAGCATAGTTGGGTCAAATATACGTAATAATGCACCATTACCAATATGTCCGAATGCCTGTTTGTCACCAGTCATATCGTTGGCTGCACTAGCATCTAAGGCAAAGAAAATGTCTGGTTGGATAAGGTTAGCTGCTGTGCGAGCACCTCTTAATCCTAGTTCTTCTTGAACCGTTGCACCGATGTACAATGTATTTGGAAGTTTCTCTTTGTGTAGTGCTTCTAGAGCTTCAATGGCAAGACCTAGACCGTAGCGATTATCCCATGCCTTCGCCATAATTTTCTTAGGATTAGCAAGAGGTGTGAAATCACAGATCGGTACGATCTGCTGTCCGGGATGAATACCGAAAGATTCAGCTTCTTCTTGGTTGTCAGCACCAATATCCAGATACATAGACTTGATGTCGACTGGTTTACTACGTTGTGCTTCATCTAATAGATGAGTTGGAGTGGAACCAACTACGCCAATAATAGGCCCATTTTCTGTGATAATCCGAAGGCGTTGTGAAAGTACGGCCTGACTCCACCATCCTCCAAGAGGTTGAAAACGAATCATACCTGTAGGGGTAATCCCTGTTACCATAAATCCAACCTCATCGAAATGCCCAGCAACCATTACCTTAGGACCATTCTCATCTCCCCGAACAACACCAAAGAGACTTCCTAGTCGGTCTTGTACAAACTCTTCCGTATATGATGACATGGCATCTTTGACCCATGCACGCAATTCTCTTTCAAATCCTGATGCAGCTGGAAACTCAGTAAGTTGGCGGAACAATTCCATCGTTTTTTGATTCATTGAAAGAAAACTCCTTTTCATGTGTGATTTTCATTGATAAGTATGAACTTTGTCTTGTCGATTGTCCACATTAGAATTGACCTTGCACTTTTCATGCTTGATAGGCATAACATGTCAATGGGTGAATGTTCTGTAGTAGCTATTGAGAAGGGGGCACATATCATGAACTTGACGTTGAGGAAACGTATTCTGATTTATGTGTTGTTTATTTTGTTGATCATTATTTTGATTTGGCTTTTTTAAATGAGGTTTAAGAAAAATTCTGTGAGCGACATCGTTATAAAGTCGAAGTCGCTCATCTGTCATGTACAGTTATTACGTTTCATTTGATTTCTTTTTTTACCGTTGTATTCTTACATTAAGATGAGATGACGATCAATTTAGGAATTATGCCCAATATACTTAAAACTATGCATCATGTACAATGTAATAAATGTAAGAAACAGGAGGATTTAAATAACTTATGCCGATCCGTAAAGAATCCATTCAAATCGTTAATGATCTTCAATCTAATCTTGAATCTTGTATCTTAGGGAAGTCTCTAGAAATACAATTATTACTCACTGCGCTTCTTGCGGGGGGACATGTTCTTATTGAAGATGTGCCGGGAACGGGTAAGACTCAATTAGTTAAAGCTCTCGCTAAATCAATAAGTGGCGATTATCGTCGTATTCAGTGTAATCCTGATATTCTACCTAGTGATATCACAGGGGTGTCTATATTTCATCCTCGCGATCAACAATTCTATTTCCGCCCTGGCCCAGTAATGACTAACATATTACTTGTTGATGAGATTAACCGAGCAACGACGAAGTCTCAATCCGCATTGCTTGAAGTTATGGAAGAGCGTAACGTTACCGTGGACGGAGAGACACATGATCTACCCCATCCATTTATGATGATAGCCACTCAGAATCCAATTGATTTCGAAGGTACATATATTCTTCCGGAAGCTCAGCTTGATCGGTTTATGATGAAGATTAATCTTGGATATCCAGAGGCTTCGGTTGAGAAAAGTCTGTTGTTGCAACATCAGATGGGACAACCTGTGAATCGATTAGAGTCTGTCACAGACATGGAGCACATTGCTACGATACAGCAAGAAATACGGAATATACATATGAGTGATGTAGTTGTTGATTATATGCTTGCATTAGTTCGGAGAACTCGTGAACATCAAGCCGTTCTACTTGGTGCAAGTCCCAGAGGCTCATTATCTTTTATGTTGGCATGTAAGGCTTTTGCTTTTCTTCATAATCGAGATTATGTACTTCCTGACGATGTTAAGAATCTAGCTCCATATATTTTATCCCACCGGATTTTACTCCGTCCAGAATCACGTCTTGAAAGTATGCATACAGAATCTGTTCTTCAGAACATCATCCAACAGGTTAAGATACCTGTAACCATGATGACGGGCGATCGGGGATGAATGCTATTCTGACGTCCATTAGAAAAGGGTTACGTAAGCCTAGATTGTGGGCGGTTCTTTTAGTATGGGGAGTCAGTCTGATGTATTTATTATTTCAAGGCGGAAAGACATCTTCCATGCTGTTCGCAATGTGTAGCTTAGTATTAGTGTATTTGCTACTTGGTGGATATAGTGGGGTTAGCCGAGCAGTGGGGAGACGTGAACTCACGTTATATGATGAACGATTGGATGTAGTTCATGCTGGAGAAAAGATCAATGTGAAACTCAATATTCATATTCCAGGGTTTCTTCCTTTTCCTTATATTATCGTAAGAGAAGTATTGAAAAGACATAATGGTCAGTCGTGGTCTTTTGAAGAGAGCGTGATCCCTAGCTTCCGTGGGAAGGCTCAACTCGTGTTTAAAACGCCCGAATTGGAACGTGGTCGATATGATTTCATGGATTCAGAATGTGTGAGTGAGGATATTTTTGGATTATTGGAACATAAAGGGGCAATTCACGCTCCCGGGCAATTTATCGTCCTTCCACGAAAGGTCTTTATTCCATATTGGGAACTGTTCGATCGTCATTCTCGCTTCGCTGGGCCTCAGACGGCATTATCTTCTTCACGCAGAGAGACGACACAAATTAACGGGGTTCGTGATTATGTTTACGGTGATCGTATTACACGAATTCATTGGAACGCGACAGCGAGGACTGGAACTTGGAAGTCCAAAGAATTCGAACATGAATCGGTTCCCAAAACAATGATCGTTCTGGATTCTTTAAAAGCGAATTATAGTTCAGATGAACAATTTGAACTTGCTGTTTCTACGGTATCTTCACTCTTAGAATACGGCATTCGTGAACGAATAGGTATTGGGTTATGTACTCTTGCAAGTCGGTCTCAAGTGTTTACTCCATCGGAGAGCTCGTTAGAGCGGCAGAAAATGCAACACCATTTAGTAGATTTGAATGCTGATGGAGTCGGCAAATTACTACCTATGTTAGAATCGGCGTCAAGTCTCTTTCCACGAGGCGCTTATTTTGTTCTAGTCAGTCCAACCAGTGGACAAACTGTGATGGAGTTGTTCCGATGGGCGGATACGCGTGGGATGAGTCCATCTCACGTGCACATTCTTCATACAAATGGGAATCCCGCAAAGGATTGGTCATCCGTGCTAAGAGCACGTGGTATTCGTGGGTGTGCTGTTTCCTCATTAGAGGAGTTACCTAACGCAATAGGAAGGGGATCGGTATGACCAAGCGTAAAGCTATTTTCAAATATGATTGGTTAACCTCAATCTCTTTCTTGTGGATATGGATAGTTGCTAAACAATGGGTATCCTTTACGGAAGAATTATGGTTTGAAGAGACAACTTCTTTAGTCAGCAGAACCATTGTAATAATTATCGTTATAGAAGTTTTACTCCCATTAAAGAGGGGGTATCGCCTTATTATTGAATGTGCATTGATATTACTGACCTTGTGGTCCACACTTATTGATTATAAGGTATATAATCCGACGGAAGAACTACAAAGTGGGATGAATAACTTTATATCTGCTATGCAGCCTTATGTGTGGTTTGCATTTAGCGCAGCAATATTATGTCTATTCATAGCTAAATTTATAAGAAGTCAACGTTGGATCCTTCTATTTATGGGTCTAAATGTTATCGCAATGGCCATACTCGACTCCTTCACAGAGACCATACTTTGGGATAAAGCTGCATGGATGGTATTTGCTATGATGGGATGGTTGGTGAGTCATCATTTTCAACGTTTTAAAAGTAGATATCCTGTAGGTTGGAGAAATTTACTTCGTTCACCTTTTGAGATGATAGCGCATATCGTACTGATTTTTGCTGTAATCTTTTTACTGGGTGTTAATATGCCGAAGGTGTCTCCTATACTTACGGACCCATACACAGCATGGACAGAGCGAAATAGCGATTCAACCGATGTAAATAGTAAGCAAGTGGAAGTTAAAATAGCTAATGCACAGCCATCTACTTCTGGATATAGTATGGAAGATAATCAGCTCGGGGCTGGGTTTGACTTCGACTATTCATTAGTAATGACAGTTAAATCGTCCCAGCGTAATTATTGGCGTGGAGAGACACGAAGTGTCTATTCAGGTACGGGCTGGAAGAATGAGACTCGCAAAGAAAGCTCTCTGGATGATGTGACGGCAGAAGAAGAATTGGAACGGGAATCGTCGTCCGCTATTATACAGACAGAGAAAGTGCAACAGCATATAACGATCTCAGATGGTAAAGAATATCCGGTATTATTTGGAGCATTTGCGATGTCTTCTGTTCAGACGTTAAACAGTGAGAAGGATATGAAAGGCATTCAGTGGAATGCCCCACAGGCAGAACTTCATTGGGATGCTGAGCAAAAGTATCCACAGAACTATCTTGTCACTTCAGAGATTCCTATTATTCGCGTAGAAGAATTAAGAATGAAATCTTTCGATGATTTATATGACAATTTCACCGAAAAAGATTATTTACAGATTCCCAAAGGTTTTCCCAAACGAGTTGGAGAATTAGCTGCTAAAGTCACAGAATCAGCCGAGACACCGCTTGAAAAAATCGCTTTATTGCAGACCTATTTAGGAGAGACATATGAATATACCAACACGCCTGATGTCTCTCGTAAGATTAGTGATGATTTCGTAGACAGTTTTCTATTTGAAATACGTGAAGGATATTGTGATTATTTCTCTACTTCGATGGTCATGTTAGCAAGATCTCTAGATATTCCAGCTCGTTGGGTCAAAGGATATGCTCCAGGGCGACAACCTCAATTGGACGATCTCCGCATGATGCAACAGGGACAGTCTGATTCAGGAACGTATATCGTGACCAATGCCGATGCTCATTCTTGGGTGGAAGTTTATTTTGGCCCATATGGTTGGGTACCAGTTGAAGCAACACCAGGGTTTGATATGCCACTCCTTAAGGAAATGGACAATACTGCTAATACTCAAGAGGTAGATCCGCAAGAAAAAGAAGAGAATGAGGATAAGACGCCAGTTGAATCCACAGATAAAGGTGTGAAATCTATTTGGATAAAAGGGATATCCGTAGCATCAATCCTTTTGATTCTTTCGTGGTTGGGGTATAAGGGATGGAAATCCCGTCATTCACTACACTTTTTGTGGCTTCGTCTTCGAATGGGAAAAGAACTATCCCCTGCTGAGAAAGTGGTTGCGGAAACGGAACGTTGGTTGCGGTCTGTACACAGACATGGCTTAACTCGCGGGAAGAATGAGACGTTACGTGAGTCCGTGGCGAAATGGCACAGTAGTATACCAGCACTAGGAGAATCTCTGGACGTCCTTCTGGAACATTTTGAAAAAGCTCGGTATAGTCCAGAGGCAATTGCAAGTGATGAATGGCATGTAGTTCAGAAGGTTGCGGAACAGTTAAAAGTCGCTCTTAGGGCGAAAAATAATACTTAGCCATACCCTCGTCCTTTTTGCCTATGCAAAAGGGACGGTTTCTTTTGTAATAACTCATGATATTATGGTATAGTTTGTCGTATGAAACTGAGGTGACTTGACTTGTTTGAAATGCTGATGCCTAAATTACGGGTGAATACAGTATTCGATATTGACTTGGAAGATTTATATGCAAAGGGTTACCGAGGGATTATTACGGATTTGGACAATACGCTTGTAGGTGCAAAAGCACCGCTTGCCCATCCGGAATTAATTGCTTGGTTTGAATTGGTGAAAAAGACAGGGTTTCAACTAATCATTGTATCTAATAACCATTTGGAGCGAGTATCCTCTTTTGCTACTCCATTGGACATTCAATATGTACATGAAGCCCGCAAACCTTCCCTTAAGCCTTTTAAAAAGGCTATGAAGATGATGGGACTTTCGAATACAGAGACGATCATGGTAGGCGACCAAATGATGACCGATGTGTTCGGTGGGAATCGGCTCGGACTACTTACAGTATTAGTGCTACCCATCTCGATTCAGGACGAAGGATGGACAACAAGAATCAATCGAAGAGTGGAGCGTATTGCGCTTACAAATCTTCGCAAAAAAGGATTATGGCTTGAGGAGGAACACAAAGAATGAAAGAAACAATTGGCGAGCAAGAAGCCAGGCACTGTAGTGGATGTGGTATTACATTGCAGACGGAGCAAACTGATTTACCAGGATATGTACCATCCAAAGCGCTAGAACAAGAACGGATTATCTGTCAGCGCTGTTTCCGTATTAAGAATTACAATGAATCCTCATCTGTTACCGTGGATCAAGATGAATTCTTGAAGCTGTTGAGCCAGATCGGCAATAAGAATGCACTTGTTATTCATATTGTAGATTTGTTCGATTTCCAGGGAAGTATGATTTCTGGATTACAACGCTTTGTTGGGAATAACCCTGTTATTCTTGCGGTAAACAAGATTGATCTACTTCCGAAAGTTACGAATTGGAACAAGATTAAGAATTGGGTTCAGCATCAGGCTAAAGAGAATGGTCTGAAAACGGAAGAAATCGTATTATGTAGTGCCAAGAAAAATCAGGGATTTGATCGTTTGCTTGAGACCATCGCTACGTTCCGTGGAGACCGGGATGTATATGTTGTGGGTGCAACAAACGTAGGCAAATCAACCTTGATTAATCGTCTCATCCGCGATTACAGTGACCTTGAACAGGAATTGACGACATCACGCTATCCAGGTACTACACTGGATATGGTTAATATACCGCTTGATGATGGTCACCACATTATTGACACACCAGGAATCGTATACCCTTGGCGTTTCAGTGAGCTTGTGAGTCGTGAGGATCTTGGAGCTACCATGCCAGAGAATCCACTTAAACCAATGGTGTATCAACTCAACGAAGGACAGACGTTATTCTTCGGGGCTATGGCTCGATTCGATTTCGTACAAGGTGAGCGACAATCATTCACTTGCTTCCTTAGTCCGCAGATTGGAATTCACCGTACGAAGTTAGAGCGTGCAGACTCTTTGTATGCAGATCATGCAGGAGAGATGCTCTCACCTCCTAACAAGGAGAACCTAACGAAACTTCCCGAGTGGACAAGACACGAATTCAGTATTAAAAGAGGGGCTCATTCCGATATATTTATCTCAGGATTAGGATGGGTCAAAATTAATAGTGATCAGGGTGCTATCATAGCAGTTCACGTGCCACGTGGTGTAAAAGTTCTATCTAGGCCTTCTTTGATATAGTGAAAGTCACCAATTTGCAATAGGGTTGGGCCAAGCATGATCTAGATAAATCAATATAAAAGCGGGTGAAATGGGAGTATGTTATGGAGAGACTTGCCTTCACAACCTAACAAGATGACGATGCATCTTGCGGTCATAGGAGATCCTATCGCACATTCTAAATCCCCATTGATGCATAACGCTGCTTTAGTTGAGCTTGGAATCGAGGGTGAATACGTTCCTGTACACGTTAGTCGTGAGGATCTCGGCAGTGCGATTACTCGCATGAAAGAACTTGGATTTAGAGGGATCAATGTGACCATTCCACATAAAGTTGAGGTTATGAATTATATTGATCAAATCGACGAATCCGCAGCCCGAATAGGTGCTGTAAATACGATTGTGAATGAGAACGGTATTCTTACGGGATACAATACGGATGGGATTGGTTATGTCCGGTCGCTGAAAGATGAGACCCAAATTGATTTACGTGGCAAGTCCATCATGGTCTTAGGAGCAGGTGGAGCCGCTCGGGGCATTGTCTACGCACTTGCGCAGGAAGAACCCAAGAATATAGTGATTGTAAATCGATCTGAAGATAAAGCCCTGCAGATGGTAGAGGAATGGAAGTCAATTGTGAATATCACCGCACTCGCCATGGACAAAGTCCATTCCCTAATGCCTGCAATGGATGTTGTCATTAATACAACATCCATTGGGATGCATCCTCATGTGTCACAATCGGTTATTGATCCAGAGATAATACCAGCAGGAATTATCGTGAGTGATCTAATCTATAATCCGCTCACAACTGAACTTTTGAAGAAAAGTCAGGAGAGAGGCTGTATCATACATGGTGGTCTCGGGATGTTTGTCAATCAAGGTGCCTATGCCCTTGAGTATTGGACAGGAATGCCTGCACCGATTGAGAGTATGCGAACTGCGGTCTTGAAGAGTCTTGGGAATGATAAGTAGTAGAACAATAGGCTCTGAATCTAACTAGTCCTTGAAAGCAATATGTTAATGACAGAACGTAGCGAAGGGGACGGAATTGTACTGAAGAAGCGATAGCGTTCGCCTACAAGCTTTCCATAGGAAAGCTACTTCGAAAGCATATACTTATCCTCTGATTTCTACCGCTATAAGCGGTTAAATCAAGAAATCAGAGGATAACAGCGATCGTAAGTACAATCCGCCACCGTAGCGGTCAGCTATAGCTTTGTTTTCAAACACTAGAAATGTTTTGAGCCACCAAAAGATTAATTAATTGAATTGAAGGAGTTTGGATATTACATGTTAACCGGAAAACAAAAACGTTATCTACGTTCATTAGCGCATCATTTAGATCCTGTGTTCCAAGTGGGTAAGAATGGAACGAACGATCATTTGATTCGTCATATTGAAGAAGCTATTGAGAAGAGAGAACTGATGAAAGTAACAGTTCTTAACACATGTCTTGAAGATCGGAACGAAATCGGAGCCGAATTGGCTAAAGAGTCTGGTTCTGAATTAGTTCAGGTCATCGGAAAAGTAATCGTATTGTATAAAGAATCAAAAGATAATAAACAAATTCAACTGCCATAAGTAGGGGAGGATTCAGCATGAAGATAGGTATCATGGGAGGGACCTTTGATCCACTTCATATCGGACACTTGCTCGCAGCAGAATCTGCAAGGGATTCTTATCAGTTGGATGAAGTCTGGTTCATGCCAAGTCATATTCCTCCTCACAAAGAAAAGGCAGGAGCAACGGGTGAAGAGAGGCTAGCGATGGTAACCGAAGCAATTAAGGACCATCCTTCCTTTCGAACTCTGGATATCGAGGTGAAACGGGGCGGTGTATCCTACACCATAGATACGATCGAAGAGCTTCATGAGATCCATCCAGGAGTTGACTTCTATTTTATTATTGGAGCGGATATGGTTAACTATTTACCTAAATGGGATCGGATTGAAGACTTGTCGAAGATCATAACCTTTATTGGTGTTGGGCGCCCAGGTTCTCCTATAGACCTGAGTGCATTACCATGTTACTTACAGGATAAAGTTTTGTTAGCTGACATGCCACTTGTAGACATATCCTCAACTGAGATTAGGGAGAGGGCAGAGACCGGGCATTCCATCCGTTATATGGTGCCTGATCGTGTATATGAATATATACTAAGGAGCGGGATCTATGGAATATAGCCGTGATGATCTTATTAGAGTTGTATCCTCTCAGATGCCTGAGATGCGCTGGAAACATACACAGGGCGTTATGGAGACAGCTGTAAAGTTGGCAGAACAATATGGAGCAGATCCTGTAAAAGCTGATTTAGCTGCGATTCTGCATGATGTGGCTAAATATTGGCCCGTAGAGAAGCTAAGAGCGATTCTAACCGACAATCAGTTATCTGATGATTTGTTATTATATAATAAACAACTATGGCATGCTGAAGTAGGTGCATATGTAGCAAGTCATGATTATGGAATAGACGATATCGAAGTATTAGATGCTATTCGTTATCATACTTCTGGCAGAATAGGTATGACTTTATTGGACAAAGTGGTATGTCTAGCCGATTATATTGAACCGGGTAGAGACTTTCCGGGTGTGAATAATATTCGAGAACTAGCCAACCATAGTTTAGAAGGAAGCCTAGTTGCTGGATTAGACTCTACAATTCATTTCTTGATGTCACGTACGCAAATTATTTATCCGTTAACAGTATTAGCACGTAATGATTTAATAAAGCAAATGGAGGCGAATTCATGAATCAAAAGTTTGTTAGTCCTGAGAAGTTGTTGGATTTGGCAGTAACTGGTGCACAAGATAAAAAGGCAATGAACATCGTTGCACTGGATTTAAGAGGAGTTTCAATGGTTGCTGATTATTTTGTGATTTGTCACGGTAACTCTGATGTACAAGTGCAATCCATCGCTACAGAAATTCGTAAGTCGGCTATGGAAGCAGGTACAACAATTCGTGGGATCGAAGGTATGAACGCTGCTCGTTGGGTACTAATGGATTTAGGGGACGTTATTGTTCATGTCTTCCACCGCGATGAGCGTGAATTCTATAATCTTGAAAGATTATGGTCTGATGCTAAGGTAGTGGAAATGGTATGAGTTTAGTTGCGGGTACAGTTGTCTCACTAGAAGTGGCCCGTGAAGTGTCTCCATACGGATTCTTTCTATATGGGGATGATTTCGATGTGTTACTTCATTACACGGAGATTACAGAAGAAATAAAACCAGGTGATATCGTAGAAGTATTCATTTTCTTTGATACCGAAAGTCGCTTGGCTGCAACGATGAAAAAGCCACTGTTGACACTGGGTGGAATAGCCAAATTGGTAGTAGCTGATATCAATCCACGTCTAGGGTGCTTCCTTGAAATGGGCCTTGGTCGTCAATTGTTACTTCCTATACGCGAGTTACCTGAGATTAAAGAACTACATCCACGTGTCGGTGATTCTGTGTTTGTTACCATGGAACATGATAAGCAAGGGCGTCTACTTGCCAAGTTAGCTGGGGAGTATGAGTTAGAGACACTGACTTTTGCTGCCCCTACCTCATGGATGAATCAGTGGGTGACTGCAACCGTGTATAAATCGCTCCAAATGGGCACATTTGTGCTTGTTGATGGTGGTGTAGTTGGATTCGGGGTCATTGGTCTAATTCACGCTACGGAACGCACTCGCATGCTTCGTCTTGGCGAAGAAGTGAAGGCACGTATTAGCCATATTCGTGAAGATGGCAGAGTCAATCTTTCCATGGCACCATTGAAAGAGGTTGGAAGAGATCTAGATGCAGAGCGTTTGCTAGAATTCCTCAAGGATCGTCCAGGTGGTGGAATGCCTTATTCCGATGCTACTCCTCCGGATATCATTAAAGATCGATTCGGCATTAGTAAATCTGCATTTAAACGGGCTATAGGTAAGTTGCTGAAAGATGGCCTAATTACGCAAAAAGAAAATTGGACGTACTTAGTGAATCCTGAATCGAATTCAGAATCGGATTCGAATGAAGATATACAGTCTTAATCCTATAAGTACGTGTTCAAAAAGTCGGATTTTCAGCACCAAGAGTACTTCGTGATCAAAAGATGACTTTTTGAACAACCTCTATAATGGATTCATAGTATTCCAAAGAAAGTGTGGTGTCATCATGTCATCCTACCGGAAATTTGCATATGTCTACGATGAGTTAATGGAAGACATGCCATACCCTGACTGGATACGTTTTGCGCGAACAGCTTGGGAGAAACATGGGATGCCTCATACTGTAGCTGAGCTTGGCTGTGGAACGGGTAGCATCACCATACCACTAGTGAATTCTGGATTTGAAGTAACAGGTATAGATCTTTCATCAGATATGTTATCCGTTGCACGTGGCAAAATGGATATGACTCCACAAGGTAGCCGCCTTTATCGTGAAGGTAGTATACGTTGGGTAAACCAGGATATGAAAGAGTGGGAACTGCCAGAACCAGTGGATTCTGTGATATCTTTTTGTGATTGTATTAATTATCTCGTTGAGGAAGCGGATGTCATATCTATGTTTGCACGTACATATGAGGGTCTAAAACCAGGTGGATCATTTCTTTTTGATGTACACCACCCCAACACGATGAAACGTTACGATGATGAACAACCATTTGTGCTGGATGAACGTTCAGTTTCATATATTTGGACTTGCGATTTGGATGTACAGAGCTATGCTATTGAACATCATTTGCGAATTTTCGTACGTGATGAACAAGGTAGCGATCAGTATCGACGTTTCGATGAGATTCATGTTCAGCGGGCTTACGATCCAGAGTGGATGAGAGTGGAGCTTACCAAAGCTGGATTCCGTGATATCAAAATATACGCTGACTTTGAATGGGTCGAAGCTGAAGATGATGCGCAGAGATTATTCTATGTTGCGATCAAATAAGTATGTGTATGAAGCCTTGGATAGATATCAGGGCTTCATTTTTTTAATATAGATCCTTTTTAGTATATACTTGAGAAGTGAGTTTGATTGAAGACTATCGATATAACACATATGAAGGAGTGAATGAAATGGAATTGAAGAATAGTACAGCCATTATTACTGGAGCAGGAAAAGGAATTGGTCTAGCTATAGCTACAACCCTTGCTAAAGAAGGTGTTAATCTAGGGCTAATCGCTAGAACAACGTCAGATCTAGAAGGACTTCGTAACACTTTGACTGAAACTTATGGCGTCAAGGTTAGTATTGCTACAGCGGATGTTTCTGTAAAGGATGAAGTGGACAAAGCAGTGGATAGTTTAAAAGAACAACTAGGTTCAATTGATATTCTGATTAATAATGCTGGATTTGCAGAATTCGGAACATTGTTAGAGATGGATCCTGAAGTATGGGAGAGAATGATGCGCGTTAACCTAATGGGAACTTATTATGTAACTCGTGCGGTACTTCCTACGATGGTAGAACAGAATAGTGGTAACATTATTAATATCTCATCCACTGCAGGTGAGAAAGGATTTGCAACAGGTTCAGCGTATTGTGCTTCTAAGTTCGCGGTATTAGGATTAACGGAATCCGTTCTGCAAGAAGTTCGCAAATTCAACATTCGTGTTGTTGCACTGACTCCAAGTACAGTGAATACAGATCTTGCTAAGAATGCGGGCTTAAAAATAGGTGATGAAGATCGCATGATGCAACCTGAGGATGTGGCAGAGTTAGCTCTGGCTACCCTGAAACTTCCACAGCGCGTGTTTGTAAAAACGGCTGGACTTTGGACAACAAATCCGCAATAATGGATCATCAAACAAGCCTTGGATCCTTTGATCCAAGGCTTGCTTTTGCGTGTGTTACTAAGGAGCATGAGATCAGATCTAATGTCCTTATTGTCTCTCCAATTTAACGATGTTCTACAAGGTCAATACTTCCAAGGATAATATGTGCTAGACCGAAGCCTAGTACGCCATACGCAGCAAGCTTATACTTACTTCCAAGTAACGCAGCACCAGATGCTGATACAACAGTTCCAAGAACAGTAGGAATCATCCCTTCGCGCATATGAACACTCCCTTAGATTGGTTTGGAAAGACGTATAGTAGTCTTTGTCAAAATATAATGAACTATACGCTTGAGACATGATCAGTAACCTATATATTTGTCGAGGGTCATTTGTTGACTTATCTTCCTTAATTCTGTATAATATGGTTCATCAAAATGCATATTTTAAACGTTGATGAGGAGTATTAATTTCGAGAAATATCACTCAGAGAGCCGGTGGTTTGCTGGAAGCCGGTTGATGATCCGAAACGAACTTACCTTGGAGTCATGATATGATTATGGAAGAGCTTAAACGTTCTACGATGTAGATCGTCAAGAGTTTCTATATCTAAAATATCGTCGTCTTGCCCGCGTTAAGGGTTCAAAGTGAGTGGAGAACAAAGAATGTATTCCACTAACTAGGGTGGTACCACGGGAATTCAGACCTCTCGTCCCTAGCGATCAAACGCTAAGGATGAAGAGGTTTTTTTGATGGGCAAATGTAAGAGGTCTGCTTTTCAGACAAATTACATATTACACTGCACGAATTTTGAAGGAGGACAAATAATCATGAGTGAACAGCAACAAGGTCAAGGTTATCAACCACAAGCGATTGAGCCGAAATGGCAACAATATTGGGAAGAGCATAACACATTTAAAACAGGGGAAGATCCAGCTAAACCGAAGTTCTATGCTTTGGATATGTTCCCATACCCATCGGGTGCAGGTCTTCATGTAGGCCATCCTGAAGGTTATACAGCGACGGATATTGTCTCTCGTTATAAACGTATGCGTGGATACAATGTGCTTCATCCTATGGGATGGGATGCATTTGGTCTACCAGCGGAGCAACATGCTATTGACACAGGAGAACATCCAAAGGGATTCACAGTTCAGAATATTAATACTTTCCGCCGTCAGATCAAATCTCTAGGTTTCTCATATGATTGGGATAGAGAGATCAGTACGACAGATCCTGAATATTATAAATGGACACAGTGGATATTTATACAGTTGTATAATAAAGGACTTGCTTATGTAGCTGAAGTGCCAGTCAATTGGTGTGAAGCATTGGGTACTGTACTTGCGAATGAAGAAGTCATTGATGGATTAAGTGAACGTGGAAGCCATCCTGTTGTCCGCAAACCAATGAGACAGTGGATGTTGAAGATTACGGAATATGCAGATCGCTTGTTGGACGATCTAGAGGAATTGGATTGGGCTGAGAGTATCAAAGATATGCAACGTAACTGGATTGGTAAATCCAAAGGGGCTGAAGTGACATTTGATATTCAAGGTCACGAAAAGCAACTCGTGGTATTTACAACTCGTCCAGACACGTTGTTCGGTGCAACGTATTGCGTTCTAGCTCCAGAACAAGAGTTAGTAGATCAAATTACGACAGAAGAACAAAAGGCAGCTGTAGAAGCTTATAAGATCCAAGCTTCACACAAAAGTGATCTTGAACGTACAGATTTGGCTAAAGACAAATCAGGGGTATTCACAGGGGCTTATGCTGTTAACCCAGTAAATGGCGCTACTATGCCAATCTGGGTTGCAGATTATGTTCTTGCTGGATATGGTACGGGAGCTATTATGGCCGTACCAGGACATGATTCACGTGACTGGGAATTTGCCAAACAATTTGGGATCGACATCGTGGAAGTGATTAAAGGCGGTAATGTTGAGGAAGAAGCATACAGCGGTGACGGTGAACATGTCAATTCCGATTGGCTTAACGGTCTAAACAATGTCGATGCTATGGCGAAGATGATCACTTGGCTAGAAGGGAATGGCAAAGGTCAAGGTAAAATCACCTATCGTTTGCGTGACTGGTTATTTAGTCGTCAAAGATACTGGGGAGAGCCTATTCCAATCCTTCATCTAGAAGATGGGACAATGAAGACGATTCCTGAGGACCAATTACCACTCGTTCTACCTGACGTTGAACATATCAAGCCATCTGGCACAGGAGAATCACCATTAGCTAACGTTCTTGAATGGGTGGAAACAATCGATCCTGAGACGGGAATGAAGGCTCGTCGTGAGACCAATACCATGCCTCAATGGGCAGGTAGTTGCTGGTATTACTTACGCTTTATTGATCCACACAATGATAAAGAGTTATGTTCTAAGGATAAGCAACAACAATGGCTTCCAGTAGATTTGTATATCGGTGGTGCAGAACATGCTGTACTTCACTTGTTATATGCACGTTTCTGGCATAAGGTGTTATACGATCTTGGCATCGTAGATACGAAAGAACCATTCCATAAACTTGTGAATCAAGGGATGATTCTAGGTACTAACAATGAGAAGATGAGTAAATCGCGTGGTAATGTCGTTAATCCAGATGAAATTGTCCAAAGTCACGGTGCGGACACACTTCGTATATACGAAATGTTCATGGGACCACTAGAAGCGACTAAGCCTTGGAGTATGAATGGTGTAGAAGGAAGCCATCGTTTCCTTTCTCGTGTATGGCGTTTAATCATCAATGACGAAGGCACTTTAAATAGTAAAATTGTCGATGGTGAAGGCAGTGATGAATTTAAACGTACTTGGCATAAGAGTATTAAAAAGGTAACGGAAGATTTGGAGAACTTACGCTTTAATACAGCGATTAGTCAGATGATGATCTTCGTAAATGAAGCATACAAGGTTGAAGAGTTGCCACGTGTCGCTGTGGAGAACTTTGTACAACTTCTGTCACCACTGGCACCGCACATTTCCGAGGAATTGTGGCAGCGCCTTGGGCATGAAGACAGCATCACGTATGCTGAATGGCCAACATATGATGAATCTTGGACAGTGGATTCAGAGATTGAGATCGTCGTACAAGTGAATGGTAAGATTGTAGAGCGTACCATGATTGCGAAGGATATGGATAAAGATGCCATGCAAGAGTATGCTTTGGCTCTTCCTAGTGTTCAGCAAGCTATTGCGGGTAAAAGTATTCGTAAAATGATTGCTGTTCCAGGTAAATTAGTTAATATTGTGGTCGGTTAATTTCACTGAAATATTCATTTAGCTTATCTACATCTTCATCATATTTATTGTGAGTTGTGGTAATAAGATTGTGAAATATACCATCTAAGCTGCGGTCTAATTGAGATAAGGCTTGGGCGGTAATACCACCAGGAACGGCTACCAGTTCTTGAAGTTGTAGAGGGGTTAACCCTCCTTGGGTTAACAGCTTGCCCGTACCCATCATCATCTCACTTGCAAGACAGGTTATTTCCTCTTGGGAAATGCCTGTCATTTCCACAGCAGCATGGATCCATTTTACTAAGAAGAAACTCATAAAAGCAGGCCCGCAACTTGTGAAGTCAGAGTTAATGCGTGCCTGCGATTCTTTTATTTCTATCGGCTTGCTGATGAAAGAGAGTAGATTATGCAGGAGTTGCTTATCTTTCTCTTGAATTCGGCTACCATACATAACTAATGAAGCACCACTTCCTACCTTATGAGTTACACTTGGAATCACCTTAGCAATCTTACAGGGAAGATGCTCCTCTAAATGCTGTAACTGTACAGGACTAGTGATCGACACGAATATTTGGTCATTTCGAACATGATCCTTAATTTCTTGAATTAAACTAACGAATTGAAGAGGTTTGACACAAACGAATAACACGTCACAATTGGTTACTGTCTCGATGTTGTTGCTGCACACATTTAGACCCTTGTGGCGTTCAGAGAGTAATAGTGGCTTTTCTATAGATCGATTACTTATAAATAACTGCTGAGGCTCTATTGCACCAAAATTGATGAAAGCGTCGATTAAGAGGCTTCCCATACTTCCGGTTCCAATTAGTCCAATCCTCATGGGACATTCCCTCCTTTCATAATTACGGTAATCACATAGTCCTTCTTCTTAACATATGCATTAGAACCTTTACAACATGACGAATTTACAGATTAGACAAGTAATTATATTTATTTGTATTAAGATGTTGCAGTCAAATTTCGTGATTCTATTCATTCCAATGTGATAGAGGTGTAGTGTAGTGAAACGTAAAGGGGTAGGTATTATGATTGCTCTGTTAGGCAGTGGGTGTATTCTTTTATCCGGTCTAGGGGGTAGCGAAGAAATTGAGGATTGGGAACCATTAAATTTACAAGTAGCACAAGCGTTAGGAGAAGAGATATCTTCTTCTGATCCAAAACAAGAGGAACAAGTAGCGCCCACAAAGACAGTGTTGAGTTCAACTACGGATTCGAAGGCTTCTGTGTCGAAGAACAATGTTAATGAGGTAAATCCGCCCGTTGCGGAGAATAAATCGGCGACGACGATTGTCGAACAGAACGGAGAGCAAGTTAAAGTTGACGCAAAGACGGACTCTAAGGAAACTTCAGCAGATCAATCGAATATTCATAAAATAAACGTGAACACCGCGGATGCCAAAGATTTAATGGAACTTCCGGGGATTGGAGAGAAAAAGGCACAGGCTATCATAGATTATCGTACACAGAATGGTCCCTTTCAAAAAGTAGCCGATCTTAATCATGTGAAAGGGATTGGAACGAAAATGATGGAGAAAATAGCGCCATATGTAGCATTATAGGATTATAATAAAGAAATATAGAGGGGAGGAGAATATCATGATAGATACACGAAAAGACTGGGACACGTATTTCATGGACATTGCATACATGGTATCTACCCGTTCTCGTTGTGCTCGCCGACATGTAGGAGCTTTACTTGTGCAAGGTAAGAAGCTACTCGGCACAGCTTATAATGGTGCTCCAATGGGGATGCCTGATTGTTCAGAAGCGGGCTGTATGATTACAGAGGAAGTATCCTTGTTTGAAGTAAATGGAGAACAACAGATGGTTACGAAGCAACGCTGCATCCGCACCATTCATGCGGAACAGAATTTACTGCTTTTCACAGACCGGATTGATCGAGAAGGAAGTACCGTATATGTAACAGACGAACCGTGTTGGACATGTGCGAATATGTTGGCGAATAGCGGAATTGTAGAAATTGTATTTCATAGATCCTATCCTAAAGATACCGACAAAGTGACAGAGATGATGAATAGTAAAGGTATTAATTTTCGCCACTTACAATCTTATGAACCACCGAAAGACACATTAACGTCCGTTTCGAACTAACTAAATAATGTAACCTGTAGGACTTTTCAATCTTATAGTGAAGTTTGATAGAGGAAGAACCTCTTTTGCGAGTTAGTCGCAAGAGAGGTTCTTTTTATTCTATATAAAAGGGATCGTGATAACGAATGCAAGGTAGGCCACTGTTGTTATTTACTCTCTGTTGGGTTATTGGAAGCAGTACAGCATGTCTATACTCAGGCATTGCGTTAGGTTTATTAATGGTTGGGATATCGGTTGCACTTCTAGTAGCTTTGATATTTATGAAAATAAGACGGGTAACGATTATGGTGTTGTGGCTAGCACTCACGGTTTCATGTGGATACTGGGAGTGGCATGATCACGCTAATGTTACTTCGTTACCTCAAGCTGTGAATAAAGACATAGCTAAGCTTACAGGGCTTACTGTAGATGTAGAAGGTATGGTTGTAACCACGGTGAATGTAGATGGAAATCGAGCAGATATGAATGTGTCACTCTCTGGATTGAATTCACATTCTGTATCAGAGAAGGTGATTGTGCAAGTGAAGTTACAGACAAAGGATCAGCAACGAGAGGCTGAGAAATGGCAACGTGGAGACATGGTTAAGCTAAGTGGTACTCTTGAGATTCCGGCAAGTGCTCGCAATTTTGGTGGTTTCGACTATCGAAACTATTTGCGTACGAAAGAAATTCATTGGGTCATGAAGGTCACAGGACTTGAGAATACGGTAGTCGTACCTCCTACTTCATGGAATAGAATCTCTCTATTTCGTGTGAATGATAGACTGAGAGAGAAGATGGCATCCAAGATTGAACAAATATTTCAAGAACCTCATGCTGGATACATGAAGGGTCTGATTATCGGAATGCAAGATGATGTAGATCCTGATACGTATAGCGAATTCTCTCAACTTGGATTGACACATATATTGGCAGTATCGGGCTCCCATGTAGCTGTTTTTGTAGCATGTATGATGATCTTACTTAAGGTGTTCAGACTTTCTCGTGAGACGAAACTTACGATTGTTATTCTGCTAGTCCCTTGTTATGTTCTTTTGACCGGATTTAGCCCCTCGGTTGTTCGCTCCGGAATCATGAGTATGATTACACTTTATGCAGCAAGACAAGGGTTATTAAAGGATGGACTTCATATTATTAGTGCTGCAGCTCTCATGATGCTGGTATGGGATCCTTATTTATTAGTAAATGTAAGTTTTCAGCTTTCTTTTATCGTTACTGTAGGCCTAATCGTATATGTACCCTTAACCATGCCATTATTGGGACGATTGCCCCGTAAACTATCAGGTGCATTAGGTGTGACCGTTATTGCTCAATTGACGTCATTTCCACTAACGATCTATTATTTCAATCAATTCTCATTGCTCTCTTTAGTGGCTAACTTTTTACTGGTTCCTTTAATCTCCATGCTAGTTATGCCACTAGGGATGATTTCATTAGCATTAGGTTCTATATGGTTGCCTCTGGGTCGATGCATAGCATGGATTACGGAGTGTCTTGATAACATTACCTTTACGGTGATCGAATGGATGAATAATTATCCAGCTTTTATAACTATATGGCGATCACCTTCTCTATTATGGATAGTTACCTACTATATTTTGGTATACGTACTCCTGAAATTAGGTAATATATGGGTCGATCACGTGCAACCGTTACCCATCAATACTGACGATACCGTTCCATTAGAAGTGTCTTTTTTGAAAAAAAGCCCATTAGAGGGTGAGGCCAATAAGCTTTCTTGGAAGCAATTTATGGTAGCTCCACTGATGATTTCGTTTATTATCTTACTGGTTATAGGGTATCGACCACAGTCATTGAAGGGTGCTGGATTGGTACAATTTCTAGATGTTGGACAAGGGGATAGCATTCTATTAACGACTCCTGAAGGTAAGAATATTCTTGTGGATGGCGGTGGGACACTGAATTTCAGCAAGCAGAACGACCAGTGGAAGATGCGTAAGGAACCTTTTGAAGTAGGAGCAAAAGTGTTAGTGCCTTTGTTGAAAAAGCGTGGTATTCATCATCTAGATGCTGTGATACTTACGCATGGTGATCAAGACCATGTTGGTGGATTGCAAGCCGTGTTAGATCAGATCCCAGTTCGGGCATTGTTATTTAATGGAACATTAACAGGAACGGCGACATTAGAGAAATTATTATCAACGGCTATAGCCAAAAATATTCCAATATATGCTGTTCATGATGATATGGAGATGCACCCCGATTCATTTACAAACATGATCTTCTTAGCTCCAACTATGACACAAGATGAACAGATAAAGTTGCCTATTGTAGAGGAACAGAATCATTCCTCCCTAGTGTTTATAGTTGAGATGAATGATGTACGTGTTTTATTAACAGGGGATATGGATGTGGCTAGTGAGGAATATATTTTAGAAGACGCAACGAATTCAACAAGGGTCTCTAAAGGTATAGATATTATAAAGATTGCACACCACGGAAGCAAGACATCAACGTCTAAAGAATGGCTGGCACGTGTGAAAGCTACAGTTGCTGTTATATCTGCAGGCGTAAATAATTCATATGGCCATCCTCATCCTGATGTGGTTAACCGAATTATAGATCAGGGCTTAGGCATATTTAGAACGGACCAACAAGGAGAGATACAAATGAAGCTTCATCATAAAAAGGTGTGGGTCAGGAATAAGCTAAAATAGATGGATTGAACTAAATTTTTGCATGGAAGGTGCTTCTTTGGTTCTATCAATATAGGCAGGGGACTTGAACTTCATCGCGTACTCTTGTAAGATTCCCATAGAGAGAGTTTTTATAGAACTTTTCATCATCAATCTCCATTGGGTTAGGGAGGTTGAGTTTTGTGTGATTAGATCATGTATATTTTTGGTACATAATACTATGAAATACTTTTTAAAAAATGGTTACAATTTGCAACAATTTGATGGTCTTACACGTCAATAAGATTGCAGGGAGAGGGGGATCCTTTGTGGTAGAGCTCGGACTCATTAGAGCGGCTCAATCGGGCGATCGCGACGCTCTAATTACCCTATTACGAGATATTGAACAACACGTATATCGTACAGCCTTTTATATTCTGAACAATGAACAGGATGCGCTGGATGCTGCTCAGGAATCATTAATTCGTATTTACACTCGAATTGACTCTTATGAGGAGAAGGCGAAGTTCAAGACATGGGTTCAACGGATTGTTACTAATATATGTATTGATAAATTTCGGCGTAATAAGCCAACTGTATCGATGGATGAGCATGATTTTGGTTTTCAAGATAAACAGGATGTTGAGCAACTTGTTCTGTCATCTTATATGGCACAAGATATTCAGGATGCGATTAATCAACTGCCGGAACATCATAAGACCGTTATTGTATTAAGGTATATACAGGATTTCTCATACAACGAAATCGCTGAATGTTTGAGTTTGCCTCTGAATACGGTTAAATCATATCTTTTTAGGGCAAGACAGCAATTACAGACTATGCTACAAGAGTATCAGAAAGGAGGTGTGTCAGGATGAAATGTCCAGAGGTGGTGGAATGGATGCACCGTTATTTAGATAACGACCTTAATGAAGTGAATACCTCTGAAATGATGGAACATATAACGCATTGTTCACAATGTTCAGAAACCTTTCGTATCTTAAAGTCGTTGTCCCATGAATTAGAAGAGCTTCCTCATGTTATACCTAGGTATAGCTTGGTAGATGCTATTATGCCTCAGCTAGATGCTATAGATCGTGCACGTCTTGAGAAGAGTGCCGCTCAGGAACGTTCGGCTGATGAAATGGTCCCAGTACCATTACCACGTGCAAGCGACCCTAGGAAACGGTTCCTTTCAAGTACGGCTGCTAGAACAATGATCGGAGCCGTCGCAGCCGTGGGGATCATAGGTGTAGCTATCTTTACCTATTCTCCGGAAGAGGTATCGGAAGCCGAGATTCAGTACAAAGAGGAAGCTACTACAAGTACTGATACTGGAGATGTAACGAATGATAAAGTTACGAAGAATGCATCTAATAATGTAAAGGGTGTAGCGCCAACTTCTTATGATACTGTGGAGGATACAGGATCGTCAGAACCTGAGGGTATATCTAATCAGGATAAGAACACGCCAGATTCAAATTCAACACAAGGAAATGAATTAGAAGCACCTACAGAATCCATAGAACCAATTTCACCATCTACTGTTGCAGAGGTTCCAGATTCAAGTTCAGTGAAGGTGGATGATCCAAGTCAGCAGGCGTTAGAGAATTCTAATCCATCAGCTAAAGTTGGAGAAGATAAAGCTAAAGCTAGTGGAGCAGATACCACAAGAGTAGCAGATACCTCACGAGTAGCGGATACCTCGCAAATAGCAGATACCTCGCAAATAGCAGAGTCGAACCCAGAGGATGCTCCAATGAGTAAAGTGAACGTTGACCCACCTAAGGAGGATAGCTCTAAGAAGATAACAGATGGGATTGATCCGATTCCAACTAAAGATAACATTATGTCGGGGATCACTTCATTTAGTGCAACAGTGACACCCCAGTTATGGGATTCGCCGGATGGAAAAGTGACTGCAGTTCTTGAAAATGAGAAGCTAGTTATATATCAATTACCCATTGAAGGGGAAGTTGAAAAGTCAGTTATTCAGAGTATTAAAATAGTGGGTACTTGGGTGACTGGAGGATGGTCTTCAGATGGCAAAGTATTTACGTATCAGACATCCGTGGATGATAAAGTAACTGATCACACCTATAATTATGTGCCGGAAGCTCCTACACCTTAATATTCGTTAGAAATGATGCACCGTTTGTGTAGCTGTGGAATATGTTGTGTTATGGAACAATTCGCAGAATCACTCAGATAATCAGCCATCCATATAAATGTGAAAGTCCTAGTCATTATGACCACTGGCAGAAAAGTTTCTAGAGCTTTTTGTTGTCGGTGTTTATATAGATGTGCTGGAACAAGGAATCTTGGGCGAAAGCTCGGGGTTCCTTTGTTCTGGTTGGAAAGTCTTTTTTTTGGTAGAATCATAAAAGGGGTTATGCGTAGAAGTATAAGAGAGGGAGCTACCATGGATATTAAAACAGCAACAAAAGCGATAAAACATGGAGACGTATCTCCTGTGTACCTGCTATATGGATCGGAGAAGTACCAAATAAAAAAGTTTACTACCTTGTTAGAGGAGCAATTGCTTCAAAAGGAAGATCGCGATTTTGCGATTGTGAACTATGATTTAGGAGATACTCCATTACAGGTTGTCATTGAAGAAGCAGAAACCGTGCCTTTTATGGTACCACGTAAGTTAATCTTTGTTCGTGATGCTTCTGTCTTTACGGCAGGCAAAGAAAACGGGAAGATTGAGCATCGTATAGAAGTACTTTTGGAATATATGAAGAATCCGGCTGAATACAGCATCCTTATATTTCTGGTACACCATGAGAAGTTAGATGAACGGAAGAAAGTAGTCAAAGCGTTAAAATCTGCTGGGGTAGTCCTTGCCTTCACTCCAATGGGTGGAGAGGAATTACTTAGTTGGGTAGCTAAGGAGACGAAGCAGAGAGGCTGTATGTTAGCACCAGGGACAGCAGAGGCTCTTATTAAAAATGCGGGTACACAACTTCAGACATTAACTGCTGAGCTCGATAAGCTATGTTTATATGCGGGTAACGGTGGAACGATAGACTGCGATACGGTGGAGCAGTTAGTAGCTAGGAGTACGGAGCAGAACGTCTTTGCTCTTATTGAGGATATTGCGAACCTGAGATTAGAACATGCATTGGGTATCTTTTATGAGCTTCTTAAGCAACGTGAGGAGCCGATTAAGATAGCGGCACTGATTACAAGACAATTTCGGATCATGCTACAAGTGAAGGAATTGGCGAGCCAAAGTTACTCCCAGCAACAAATCGCTTCACAATTGGGACTTCATCCTTATGCAGTTAAAATAGCGGGGGAACAAGCGCGGAAGTTCAACTCAGATAATCTTAGGGGAATACTGAATCGACTGGCTGATTTAGACTACCATATGAAGACGGGGCGAATTGATAAAGTGCTTGGGTTAGAGCTGTTCCTATTACGACTTGGACTTTAAAAAAATAAAATGCTAAAAAGTCCTGATCAGCGTTGCTGTTCAGGACTTTTGCGTTTGTCGTATGAATAGCGCATCTTAAGCTTGAGCATTAAGGGCGTTAAGTTTTTTCGCCAAGCGAGATTTCTTACGAGCAGCCGCATTCTTGTGGATTAAACCTTTAGTTACAGCTTTATCCAGCTTTTGGGAAGCCGTTTGAATGGCAGCATTTGCAGCTTCAACTTCATTATTTGCCAGCGCATTGTCAGCAGTTTTAACAGCTGTACGTAGAGCGGATTTTTGGGAAGCGTTGAGCGCACGGCGTTTGTCGTTCGTTTTTACGCGTTTGATAGCGGATTTAATATTTGGCATTGCATTCACCTCCTGAAAGACATTCGATAGATCGAAATGATTCACAACTTAAAATAGTTTAGCATGAGGCACTCTAAAAAGCAATACTTAAAAGGCTTTGTATAAACTTCCCCTTACTCTCGCACACTATCGTGAGAAGAAGAAGGAGGCCAAATTCGGATGACAATAGATTTGCAAAAATATACCGTTCGTACAGATCTTGCAGTAGATGCTAAAGAGATGGCTGAAAAAAAATACAATGCACCTCTTTCAGGTGTAGATGAAGAAATTTCCGAACAGGATGGAATCAAGGTTACTCGATTAAACGTACTTAATGATGAAGGATCGAAGATGATCGGTCGCGTGAAAGGGCATTATGTAACGATTGAAGTACCTGGACTCCGGGGTGGAGATACTGGATTACAAGAAAGAGTTGCTGAAACCTTTGCTCGTGAATTTGAAGACTTTCTAACACTAATAGGAATTAATAAGACTAGGTCAGTACTCGTTGTGGGTCTTGGGAATTGGAATGTAACTCCCGATTCCCTTGGACCACTTGTCGTAGAAAATATATTAGTTACGCGGCATTATTTCGAATTGGTACCTGACCAGGTTGCTCCAGGCTACCGACAATTGAGTGCCATAGCCCCTGGAGTACTAGGTGTCACCGGAATTGAATCCAGTGAAATTGTACAAGGGATTGTGGATCGTACGAAGCCTGATTTGATTATTGCAGTAGATGCTCTTGCATCGAGATCCTTGGAACGAGTAAATACTACGATCCAGATTGCTGACATCGGTATTCATCCGGGCTCTGGTATTGGTAATAAACGGCGCGGAATAACGAAGGAAGTGTTGGGGGTACCTTGTATTGCAATCGGTGTACCTACCGTTTGTTATGCATCTACTATTGTGAACAATGCCATTGATATGATGAAGAAACATTTAGATCAAGAAACAAATCATACAAAGGAAATTATGGGGATGCTGGATGATATGCCTGAAAATGAGAGATTAGGGTTAGTTAAGGAAGTGCTTGAACCCCTTGGTCATGATCTCATTGTGACGCCAAAGGAAATTGATGAGTTTATTGAAGATATGGCGAACATCGTTGCATCGGGGTTAAATGCTGCTCTACACGATGCTATTGATCCATCCAATGTCGGAGCATATACCCATTAAATTTAAATAACTAAGAAGTTCCGGAATCTATCGGAACTTCTTTTTTTTTGTGTTTTGGTTCTAGTGAATCTCTATAGTTCATAGATTTGAAGTATAAGAGAGTTCAGGAGGACATCAGAAATGAAAAGAAAATGGTTTCAAATTTGGAATATACACGAAATGAGAGTCAAATGGATGTCTATTCTAACGATGGGACGCACCTTTTTACTGCTGACGTTAAGTTCTATGGTATTTTTCGTGGTGTTAGGCATCGGAGGCATGGCTGAGAAACAGTTTAATTCATCGCCCGTGTCATCCATGAAGGGATTTGCAGCATCGCTTTCTAGTGGCTTTTTTCAGGATATGTTAGGAATGGAGATCCCCCACTTAAGTAGTGGAAAAGAATCCTCATCAACCCTATCTGGTGAAAAAATGACGACATTTGTGTTCCAATTACTAACAAGTGTGAATCCAAAAGATCCTAAAAGCCTGTTGGCACGCGAGATACCGGGAATGAATAGTCAAGATCCTGTCCTTCTCCGTAGTGCATCAGGGAATAAAGATATGATAGCCCCAGAAGATTACCATCCTGATTCTGCTAAGGTTGTGGCTAGTGCCAAATCCCAAGAAGGAATAATCGAACCTATAGAACCAATCGAACCTTCGGTCCCTGTTACGCCAGAGCCAAGTACGAAACCTAATGATGTTGACAAAGGTCCTGTAGATAACGGAAATACTAAAAATACACCCGTTAATAGTGACAGTCAGGTACTAATCTATCATTCTCATCCTCGAGAAGCTTTTAATCCATTACTAGGAACGATTAGTAGTAACCCGAACTCAGCAGTCCCTTCCAAAAATGTGATGAAAGTGGGGGAATTTATTTCCACAGAATTGAAGGCAAAAGGGGTTGCTGCGATACATCTACAAGATGATTTCCCATCTTATGTAAAGGACTATAGTCATAAATTCTCATATAAATATTCCCGTCAATCCGTGAAAAAGGTACTTGCACAAAATTCTAAAATAACCTATTTACTAGACATACATCGTGATTCTGCGCGGCATAAGCAAACAACGACTGTAATAAATGGTGTGAGTTATGCCCAATTGTACTTCATTATAGGTCATGAGAATAAGAACTGGCGGCAAAATGATGCCTATGCGAATGCTATAAATACACGTTTAGAAAAGTCATATCCAGGTATATCAAGAGGGGTATGGGCGAAAACAGCAGAGCAAGGTAACGGAGAATATAATCAGTCACTTTCACCAAACAGTCTGGTGATTGAGATGGGTGGAGTGGATAGTACGAAGGAGGAGCTTCAGCGTACAGCTCGTGTGTTAGCAGATATCGTATCCGATGTGTATTTTGAAGATCAAAAGGCGAAGAAGGCGAGTACCGTGAAATCTGGCATAAGTGCTAAAAGTGGTGGATAAATATAGATTGGATGACCAAGGGAGGTTTGTATATGTCTCGTTTTGCTAAAAAAATGTGGATTATAATCATTTGGACGGGACTAGGACTCCTGCTTGGTATGCAGTTAGCCAATCCTAATAAGGATTCGTCACCCCTACCTCAACAGAACATTAGTAAGGCGACTTCTAATGCACTACAGGAGATTACGGTACCATTGCCGCAGATCGATCAGAACTTGGGTGCAGGTTCTTATACGATTACGGTTCAGGCTAATCCTGGACAGGAACAGCAACAAGAACAAGAACAAGAACAAGTGGAGGTTCCCGCCTATTCTGATAAAACACCTCAGGAGATCTTAATACCCGATAGATCGAAACCTACAGTAGATGTTTTAGCAGATAAAACAGGCAACCTTCTTCAAAAAGCCTCTCAAGAGAGCATTCGTTTCGTCGTATCTCTGTTCAGTTCTGCGACTGAATAACAAAATAAAAGGCACCTATTTTTAAGAATGTGTGTGGGATTGCCGCTCTAACCCAATACTGTTATAATGAGGTGATTGATACATCAGGCTAGTTGTGGGGGTAAGGCATGACGGACGTATTCGAAAGACAAAAGAAAATTCGTAATTTTAGTATCATTGCACATATAGACCATGGTAAATCTACTTTGGCTGACCGTATTCTAGAATACACAGGTGCACTGACTTCTCGGGAAATGCAGGAGCAAGTGCTCGATAAGATGGACCTCGAACGCGAGCGTGGAATCACCATTAAGTTACAGGCCGTGAATTTAATATATCGTGCCGACGATGGTGAAGAGTATATTCTGAATTTAATTGATACACCAGGACATGTAGACTTTACGTATGAAGTGTCGCGTAGTCTTGCAGCCTGTGAAGGTGCCTTACTCGTAGTTGATGCTGCTCAGGGTATCGAAGCCCAGACGCTTGCCAATGTCTATCTAGCATTGGAGAATAACCTGGAGATACTGCCGGTTATTAACAAGATCGATCTGCCTAGTGCGGATCCGGAACGAGTAAGACAAGAGATTGAGGATGTCATCGGGTTGGATGCGAGTGATGCTGTATTAGCTTCAGCTAAAGCAGGTATTGGGATCAAGGAAATATTGGAACAGATCGTAATGCAAGTTCCATCCCCCACGGGCGATCCAGAACAACCACTTAAAGCTTTGATCTTCGATTCTCACTATGATGCATATAAGGGCGTTATCGTCTATATACGAGTAGTGGATGGAAGTATTAAGGCAGGAACCAAGATTAAAATGATGGCAACCGATAAAACGTTTGAAGTTATCGAAGTCGGTGCTTTCATGCCTAGCATGACCATCGTAGATGAATTGAAAGTTGGAGATGTTGGCTTTATTGTTGCTGGGATTAAGCATGTTGGAGATACGCGAGTTGGGGATACAGTAACCAATGCGAAGAATCCAACACCAGAAGCATTGCCAGGATATCGGACAATCAATCCGATGGTATATTGTGGGCTATATCCAATTGAGACTTCAGAATATGTTGATTTACGTGAAGCGCTAGAAAAGCTTCAGTTAAATGATGCATCTCTAAGTTTTGAGCCGGAGTCTTCTAGTGCGCTTGGCTTTGGATTCCGTTGTGGATTCTTAGGATTGCTTCATATGGAGATCATTCAGGAACGTATTGAGCGTGAATTTAATATTCCGTTGATCACGACTGCACCAAGTGTAATCTATCGGATTGCGATGACGAATGGCGACATCATTACGATTGATAACCCATCTAATTATCCGGAGATCGGTAAGATCGACCATGTGGAAGAGCCGTATGTTAAAGCTTCAATAATTGTGCCGAATGATTATGTGGGTATGGTTATGGAACTTTGTCAGAACAAACGTGGTGAATTCATCAACATGGAATACTTGGATGATAAACGTGTTACGATCATCTACGAAGTTCCACTGTCTGAGATTGTCTACGATTTCTTTGATAAGTTGAAATCCGGTACGAAGGGGTATGCATCGTTTGACTATGTCATATCTGGCTATCGCACGTCTAATCTAGTCAAAATGGATATTCTGCTTAACAATGAACAAGTCGATGCTCTATCATTCATTGTACACCGTGATCGTTCTTTCAATCGTGGACGTATTATTTGTGAGAAGCTACGTGAGATTATCCCTCGCCAAATGTTTGAGGTTCCGATTCAGGCTACAGTGGGTACGAAGGTAGTTGCTCGTGAAACGGTAAAAGCGATGCGTAAAAACGTATTAGCTAAGTGTTATGGGGGAGATATTTCCCGTAAACGGAAATTGCTTGAGAAGCAAAAAGAAGGTAAGAAGCGCATGAAGCAAGTCGGAAGTGTTGAAGTGCCGCAGGAAGCATTTATGGCGGTATTGAAAATTGACGATTGATCAGCTAAGGTAAGTGCGTATGAATGTAGAGTAATCTAATCACAGGGGAGCCGCTGCGGCTCCCCTTTTCTAACAATAAATAGGGAAAATGAGTATTGTGTTTGAAACTAAATTAGTGGAGTGAATGAATATGGCCGAACATCAGCACGACAAGCAAAATGGACAAATGTTAAGCCGTAAACCTCAAGCGGTTTATTTGCACATTCCTTTTTGCACCAATAAATGTTTTTATTGCGACTTTAATTCGTATGTTCTAAAAGATCAGCCCGTCATGGATTATTTGGTAGCATTAGATCGAGAAATGGAACTAACGGTGCAGCAAACGCCTCCAGGTCAGATCAAGAGTATCTTTGTTGGCGGGGGAACACCTACCGTTCTTAAGCCCGATGAGATGGCCTATTTTTTGAAATCGGTCCGTACACATTTCCCTGATTGGTCAGATGATATCGAATTCTCGATGGAAGCTAATCCAGGAACAACGGATCTAGAGAAGCTAACGGTGATGAGACAAGGCGGTGTAAACCGTGTCAGCTTCGGCGTACAAGCTTTTCAGAATGAACTCCTTTCAGGAATTGGAAGAATTCATAATACAGATGATGTCTATCATAGTCTCGAAAATGCTCGTAAAGCAGGTTTTGATAACATGTCGATTGACCTCATGTTTGGTCTTCCTAACCAGACGCTTGAGATGTTGTCGGAGAGTGTAACGAAGGCTTTAGAACTTAATCTGAATCATTATTCTATATATAGTCTGAAGGTTGAGGAGAACACACTCTTCCATACGATGTATCAGAAGAATCAATTACCTTTACCTCATGAAGATGAAGAGCTTCAGATGTATCTTTTGTTGATGGATCGGATGAAACAAGCAGGTTATAGTCAATATGAGATTAGTAACTTTGCTAAACCAGGGTTTGAGAGTCGTCATAATATGACCTACTGGTTGAACGAGGATTATTATGGTCTTGGTGCAGGTGCACATGGATATGTGGGACGTCAGCGCCATATGAATATCAAAGGTGTAAATCCCTATATAGAAGCTGTGAAGCAAGGACTACCCCGTTTAGATAGTTTTCCTATATCGAAAGAAGAAGCTATGGAAGATTTCTTAATGGTGGGATTACGAGTGATGCAAGGGGTATCCAAAGCCCATTTTGAGGAGCAATTCCAAGATCAGATGGACGTCATATTTGCACCACAGCTAGAAAAAATGTTGAATGCAGGTCTACTTGAGACGACACCTGTGGGTTATCGACTAAGTGAACAAGGAATATTATTCGGAAATGATGTATTTGCTGAATTTGTAGGGTCAATCGTGACAAATTAACGTCTTGAACTTTTATACGTGCTGTTGTATATTTATTCATAATGATGAGCAGCATGTGTAAGGGGGAAGAGGTATGTCGGTGTTATGCAGGAGAGCAGTACCTGAAGATGTTGAACATCTTTTTATAATGATTCAGGGTTATGCTGAAAGAGGAATCATGCTGCCTAGATCACGTAAGGTATTGGAGCAACAGTTGGACCAATTTGTTGTAGCAGAAATACTAGGTGAAGTCATCGGATGTGGTTCACTATGCCGACTTGGGGATGATTTAGTAGAGATCCGTTCACTAGGTATATTGGAAGAATACAAAGGCCGAGGGATCGGTTCCATGCTGGTAGACACCTTACTAGAAGAGGCGAGACAGCAACAGATTCCTAAAGTGATGGCTTTAACATACGAAGTTTCCTTTTTTGTGAAGAATGGGTTCGATGTCGTGGAGAAAGAGATTTTTCCGGAAAAAGTATGGACGGACTGCGTCTTCTGTAGCAAGCAACATTGCTGTGATGAGATAGCCGTTCTTAAGATTCTGGGTTGATTCAGATCATTCATCGTGAACAGAAATCAACTTCAAAGCATGAATAAACACTAATTTTTTTGGTTTTTTATATATAGATAACTAGGTTGGGAAATGACCTTTATTATTCTAGACCACAATGTCGTTAGGAATGAATATGACTAATGATGAGTGGTTTTTTTGTTTTTTATAACCATGTAAAATGAATAAATAACATATTAGCGTCATAAAAGAGTATTTAAGATATTGAACTGACTTGACAACAATTAGGTCAGTTTGGTATTTTTGTATTAGCAGTTAGCACTCATTGCATGCGAGTGCTAACGATAGCGGAATAAGATTGCTGCGAGGAGGAGAAAGAGTTGTTAACTGAACGCCAAAGAATGATTTTAAATGTGATTGTTGACGATTATATCCGTTCTGCCGAACCAGTCGGTTCTCGCAGCATCTCCAAGAGAGCTGATGTTGGATATAGCCCAGCAACAATTCGTAACGAAATGGCTGATTTAGAGGAATTGGGATTTCTTGAACAACCCCATACATCTGCGGGTAGAATACCTTCACATAAGGGGTATCGATATTACGTTGATCATATGACACCTTGGAATTCAATCCAGCCAGCTGAGCTAAATACGATACGAACCTTTTTTGCGGAGAAGTTGAATGCCATGGAGCAAGTTATCCAGGAATCAGCTACGATCCTTTCGCACATGACGAACTACACATCCATCCTGCTTGGACCCGAAGTTTTTCACACTTCACTACGTCACTTTCAGTTGCTTCCTCTTAATGAGACGACAGCTGTAGCGATTATCGTGACGAGTACGGGACAGGTTGAGAATAAGACAGTTGCAATTCCTCCAGGAGTATCTGTTTCCGAAATGGAGAAAGTGGTAAATCTACTTAATAGTAAATTGGTTAATGTTCCATTGTATAAGTTGAAGTCACGCTTGTATTCTGAACTTGCTGAAGAACTTGAGAGATACACCACCCATTATGAGGAACTTCTGATCGTACTGGATTCTGTATTAGATAGTGAACATGATCATCAAGTGTATCTAAGTGGTACAACGAATATGCTCACGCAACCCGAATTTAAAGACGTTGATAAAGTTAAAGGTATCCTTGATTTACTTGGAGAAACGCCTACACTCATGAAAATGATGGCGCCCACGGCTGGAGAAAGTGGAATTCAAGTAAGAATTGGTACGGAGAATAATCACCAGGCTTTCGCTAATTGTAGTTTAATTACGGCAACTTATTCCTTAGAAGGAGAGTCCTTAGGTACCCTGGGTATATTAGGACCTACTCGAATGGAATATGCCAGAGTGATGAGTATTATGGAGATTATCTCCAAAGATTTGACAACACTATTGTCACATTGGTACAAATAGGGAGTGGTAAAGATGAGCCAAGGACAGCAACCCGCTCGTGAAGGTGAGGAGCGATACGCAACCTTACTGAACAACAGCAATGCGGTCCGTGCCATTACTTCTGCAGTTGAAGGTACACTGGGTCCTAAGGGACTTGATGTGATGCTTGTCGGTGCCAGAGGGGAAGTAATCATTACCAATGATGGCGTCACTATTTTGGACAGAATAGATGTAAGTCATCCTGCTGCAAGCTTGCTTATTCAAGTGGCAAGATCTCAACAAAGAAAAGTGGGAGACGGTACAACCTCGGCAACAGTACTTGCAGGTGCATTAGTACAAGAGGGTGTCGCTCAGATTATGAGAGGTGTTCCAGCTTCCAAAGTTGTCTCAGGCATGCAACAAGGCATTGAATTCGCAATCCAGTCCATGGATCGTCGAAAGAGAATGATTACTGGATTAATGGACCCTTTGGTAGAGAAAACTGCCTATGTTGCAGGTCGAGAACGAAAGAACATTGTGAAGTTAATCATGGAAGCTGCTGTTAAGATAGGCATGGACAGATTAATGGATCCCACATTTAACTTTGCTGGTTGTGTGATCGCAATTGAAAAAGCTAACTATGAAGTATTTGAAGGGTTGTTATTGCGTCAAAAACCTATTCACTTTTTTGGGAATAAGGTTTTTGAAGATACACGTGTATTAGTCCTTCAGGATGCGTTAGAACCCGAAGTTTTAGATGAAGAAGTATTAACAACCGAAGCGGGATTTACCCGATATATGGAATTCCGAGAACAGTTCGGTAGAGAATTACTGAAGTTGACTAAACTAGGTGTGGGTGTGATTTTGCTTGAACGTGGAATTCATCCTGATGCTGAACAGTTTTGTCTCGATCATGGTATACTTGTCATTCAACGCGTAAGTCGTCTTGATCTAAATCGTGTATGTGAGATGACAGGTGCCGTTCCTATACGACGTACTGCTTTACATAAAGATTTAGATCAATTGCAACGTGTACTAGGGATATCACCGCGAGTGTCCTATGATGAAGATCTTCAACGTGTTCGCATGGAAGCAGAAGAAAGCGTTCGAGAAGCTTTTGTTACTGTGATTGTAGGGGCAAGCACGGCTGAAATTGTGGGAGAATCAGCACGGATCGCAGGAGATGCAGCATCTGCCATACAGGCTGCTGTATCAGGAGGCGTGCTACCTGGTGGAGGTACAACGGAGTTGGCTGTTTCCTATGAATTGGAGCGCCACCGGGAAATGGTTACAGGTATGGAAGCTTACGGTATTGAAGCCGTTTCAGCAGCTCTAAGGAAACCAATGTCCCAAATTATGCTGAATGCTGGTTACAATCCTCTTGAGAAATTAGAAGAAGCACGAGCAGCTCAAATTGCTGAAGATTGCGATAGCATGGGAATCGATTGTGATACAGGGCTTGTTATTAATTATGAAACTGAAGGAATTATTGACCCTGCCCTCGTCAAATCCCATGGTCTAAAGGCTGCTGGAGAAGTGGCAACCGCAGTGCTTCGTATTCACAATGTGATTAAGATGAGGGAAGAGGATGGACGGTCAAATATGTAATGTAATACCGTCGTTCTCATTGAACTCGTATAACATAATCAAAATCAATCATTTCATTTAAAGTTTTTTTAAGGAGGTGAAGACATCATGAAAGAAGAACAACAGGATATAAATGCGGTACCGGAAAATACAGATGTAGATACGGAAATCGTCGAAGAAGTAAACGAAGAACAAACGTCTTCGCTAGAACAAGAATCGAATCATACAGCTGAGATAGAACGACTACAAGCCATCGCGGATGAGAATCAGCAACGTGTTTTACGTACACAAGCCGATTTCGATAATTATCGCAAGCGTACGCAGAAAGAGAAAGAAGAATTCGCTAAATATGCATCGACTAAGCTAATTACTGAGCTTCTACCGGTAATGGATAACTTTGAACGAGCTTTTAGCACCGGCGTTGAGGATTTGAATGAGTCCTTCAGCAAAGGAATGAATATGGTTTTTCGCCAACTAGAAGCCGTGCTACAGGCTGAAGGATTGGCTTCTATGGAAAGTGTTGGGCAACCCTTTAACCCTGAATTCCATCAGGCAATTATGCAAGTTGAAAGTGAAGATTATCCAGAAGGCACTGTTGTTGAAGAAATTCAAAAGGGCTATCTGTTGAAGGATAAAGTACTCCGTCCTGCTATGGTTAAAGTAAGTCAATAGATGTTTAATTACATCCATAAATAAGTCAGTTTTTATAAACTACAATAAAAATGATGTCTACTATTTGAAGGAGGAATTTTATAATGAGTAAAGTTATCGGGATTGACTTAGGTACAACGAATTCATGTGTTGCAGTTATGGAAGGCGGCGAAGCCGTAGTTATTCCTAACCCAGAAGGCGCACGTACAACACCATCGGTTGTAGGTTTCAAGAAAGACGGCGAACGTATTGTTGGTGAAACAGCAAAACGTCAATCCATCACTAACCCTGATCGTACGATCATGTCTATCAAACGTCATATCGGTACAGATTATAAAGAAAAAATTGACGATAAAGATTATACAGCTCAAGAGATTTCAGCTATTATCTTGCAAAAGCTAAAATCAGATGCTGAAGCTTACCTTGGACAGACTGTTACACAGGCTGTAATCACGGTTCCAGCTTATTTCAACGATAGTCAACGTCAAGCAACAAAAGATGCTGGTAAAATTGCAGGTCTTGAAGTTTTACGTATTGTCAATGAGCCTACAGCTGCAGCATTAGCATATGGTATGGAAAAAACAGAAGATCACACAATTCTTGTCTATGACCTTGGTGGGGGTACGTTTGACGTATCGATCCTTGAACTTGGCGATGGCTTCTTTGAAGTAAAAGCTACAAGTGGAGATAACCGTCTTGGTGGAGATGACTTTGACCAACTCGTTATTGATTATCTAGTAAGTGAATTCAAAAAAGATCAAGGTATTGATCTAAGTAAAGATAAAGCAGCGGTACAACGTTTGAAAGATGCTGCTGAAAAAGCTAAAAAGGAATTGTCGGGTGTAATGACTACAACAATCTCCTTGCCATTTATTACTGTAGTTGATGGCGTGCCACAACATTTAGAAGTGAACTTAACTCGTGCTAAATTCGACGAATTAACAGCTTCATTGGTTGAGCGTACACTAGGACCTACTCGTCAAGCACTTAGTGATGCAGGTATGACTGCTACTGATATTGACAGAATCGTTCTTGTTGGTGGTTCTACACGTATTCCTGCAGTTCAAGAAGCAATTAAGAAATTGACAGGTAAAGATCCTCATAAAGGTGTTAACCCTGATGAAGTTGTTGCTCTAGGTGCGGCTGTTCAAGCGGGCGTATTGACTGGTGACGTGAAAGACGTAGTTCTTCTTGACGTAACACCATTGTCCCTAGGTATTGAAACTGCAGGTGGTGTATTTACGAAGATGATCGAACGTAATACAACGATCCCTACAAGTAAATCACAAGTATTCTCAACTTATGCAGATAATCAACCAAGTGTTGAGATTCATGTATTGCAAGGTGAGCGCCAAATGGCTGCTGGCAACAAGACACTAGGACGCTTTATGTTAGGTGACATTCCACCAGCACAACGTGGTGTTCCTCAAATTGAAGTTTCATTTGATATTGATGCTAACGGTATTGTTAACGTGTCTGCTACAGATAAAGGAACTAACAAAACTCAGAAGATTACCATTACATCTTCAAGTGGTTTGAGTGATGAAGAAGTTGAACGTATGATGAAGGATGCTGAAGAGCATGCGGAAGAAGATCGTCTACGTAAAGAGTTGATTGAAGCGAAGAACAATGCTGACCAACTTGTATATTCAACTGATAAAGTGATTAAAGACTTAGGTGAGAAGATCGATGCATCTGAAGTTGAGAAAGCAGAAGCAGCAAAAGAAAAAGTGAAGTCTGCTCTTGAAACGGATAACCTTGAAGATATTAACAAGGCTGCGGAAGAGTTAACAGAAATTGTTCAACAATTGTCTATGAAGCTATATGAGCAAGCAGCTGAAGCAGAACAAGGTGCTGAAGGTGAAGCAACAGGCGCTGCTAAGAAGGATAATGTAGTAGATGCTGATTACGAGGTTGTTGACGAAGATAAGAAACAAGAGTAACCTATAGAAAGTTTCCTTCATAAGGTATAGAAGGAGAAAAGGGAAGGTCAAAGCCGGGGGCATCCCGTGCTTTGGCTTTCCCTTTGTTACAATGTTATCATATCTACTTATAAGATAAATAAGATGTTGTGGGGTGGAAGAGTGGCTGAAAAGCGCGATTATTATGATGTGCTGGGCGTTAGTAAGAACGCATCAGATGAAGAGATCAAGAAATCCTATCGTAAACTTGCACGACAATATCATCCAGATGTGAATAAAGCGGATGATGCTGAATCCAAGTTTAAAGAAGTCAAAGAAGCCTATGACGTTCTAAGTGATGGACAGAAGAGAGCTGGGTACGACCAATATGGACATGTAGATCCTAACCAAGGAATGGGCGGAGGAGGTTTCTCCGGCGGCGATTTCGGTGGTATGGGTGATATATTCGATATGTTCTTCGGCGGTGGTGGCGGACGGCGTGACCCGAACGCACCACAACGTGGGAATGATCTACAGTACACGATGACGGTTGAATTTAAAGAAGCTGTATTTGGAAAAGAGAGTGATATTACTATTCCACGTACGGAAACTTGTGATACATGTCATGGATCTGGTGCGAAAGCAGGTACGAAACCTCAGACTTGCCAAGTGTGTCATGGTAGTGGACAAGAAGAAGTGGTACAGAATACGCCATTTGGCCGTATGGTCAATCGTCGTGCATGTTCAACATGTAGTGGTAGCGGTAAAATCATTAAAGAACGCTGCACAAGTTGCCAAGGCCAAGGGAAAGTCAAGAAACAACGTAAAATACATGTCAAGATCCCTGCAGGTGTTGATGATGGAGCTCAACTACGCATGACGGGTGAAGGCGAAAGTGGATTACGTGGTGGACCATCGGGTGATCTATATATTGTTATCCGTGTGAAATCTCATGACTTCTTTGAACGTGAGGGCGACGATATCTATTGTGAGGTCCCATTGACTTTTGCTCAAGCAGCATTGGGTGATGAGGTTGAAATTCCGACGTTAACGGAAAAAGTGAAACTTAAAATACCAGCAGGTACGCAGACGGGTACATTCTTCCGTCTTAGAGGTAAGGGTGTCCCTCGTCTTCGTGGCATCGGTCAAGGTGATCAACATGTTAAAGTTGTGGTTGTTACACCAAGTAATTTGAGCGATGAACAGAAAGATTTACTTCGTCAGATTGCATCCTTAGACGGAGAAAAGACACATGAGCATGAACAGTCTTTCTTTGATCGCGTGAAGAAGGCATTCCGAGGAGATTGATCTTTTAGTAAATCATCTTATATAAGTGCTGTGAAAAGAAAGTTCGTCCGAAAGGATTGAGCTTTCTTTTTTTTTGTCATTTATTAAATACGCATAATTAGAAGAATAGAGCGGTAAGCTACGGGTATGTGATTGTTAGATTCAATAAGATAAAAGTGTAGGTGACATGAGAATATGAGTGAGAGAAATATTCTGGCTTATTTCAAAAGCCCTGAAGAAGCTGATCAGGTATCACGAAAGCTGGAATCGTTACGAGTTGTTGAAATGTCTATCAATCGCTTCAGTGCGTTCCAAGGTAAAGAATTAGATGTTGCATCTAGCGGAATGAGTGATGGAGGTCTGGGGGAAACGACAGGGTATGATATTCTACTTACAGTTGTGGCAGAGGATAGCTCTTTCGACCAAGCTATAAGAAGTATTGAAGAGGCTGGTGGAAGGGTCTAATAACGATGGAGTTCAATACAGAAAGGGTGAGAAGAATGACTAAATATACGCATGAGAAGAATGTGAAATTGACAAAGACGGAGAAGATTATTGAACTGATGTCGAGGAAACAAGAGGATGTTGAATTCTCAGCACTTGAATCAGATGTAGAAGATGTTGAAGCACTAAGACGAAGTGAAGCAGCAGATAAGAGACAAATAAAGATGATGAATTCCGAAGAGTAAATTCCTCCGTTGTGTTATGGAGTGATAAAGATATGAATATGTTTGTATAAAGGCTATGACGTCTATAGAAAGGACGTCATAGCCTTTTATTATACCTAGGCTTGAAATGTTGAATGAAATTTTGTACACTGATCTCTTTGTATAGTACAATAATAGTTACGCAAAGGTACAAGGGGGATATTTACAACATGTTATTTCATGAATTTACGATACACACCACAGAAGAATCCGTTGAAATGATTTCTAATTTCTTACATGAGGCGGGCGCTGGTGGTGTATCCATTGAAGAATCAGGAACGCTAAATAAAGAACGCGATACGAAATATGGCGAGTTGTATGATACACCACTCAATGACATTCCAGAAGGTCAGGCAGTTATAAAAGGGTATTTCGCTGAAGAGACAGAACTTGACTCCATTATCTTAACGTTGAAACAACGTATTGAGGAGCTGAGTCAGTATGATATCGATACAGGTGATGTGCGGTATGAACATAAAATGGTCAATGAAGATGACTGGGCTAATGCTTGGAAGCAATACTTCAAGCCGATACGTGTTTCGAAGAGCTTAACGATTAAGCCAACTTGGGAAGAGTACACTCCTGAATCTGAGGATGAGAAGCTTATTCATTTGGATCCTGGGATGGCTTTTGGAACGGGGACACATCCGACGACTTCTCTTTGTCTACGTACGTTAGAGAATGTCATCAAGGGTGGCGAAGAAATTATCGATGTAGGAACTGGATCGGGTATACTGGCTATCGGATCTATTCTGTTAGGAGCGAAACATGTGTTGGCTCTTGATTTAGATCCTGTGGCAGTTCAGAGTGCACAGGAGAATACGGCCTTTAACGGGATGCAAGACACCATAACAGTGAAAGAAAGTGATCTCCTTTCGGTGTTCACACATCAACTAGAGGGTGTGAATTTAGGAGTGACCGTGCCTGTAAATATGGTCGTTGCCAACATTTTAGCTGAGGTTATTTTATTACTCATTGATGATGTGTACCAAGTGTTAGAACCAGACGGAATTTTTATAACATCCGGAATCTACAAAAATAAAGAACATGTTGTTCAAGAGGCGCTTAAGGAAGCTAATTTTGAAATCATCGATGTGAATCGTGAAGAAGAATGGATTGCCTTTGTGGCTAGAAAGAGGTAAGAATGGATTTTTTAAATGATATACTGGTCTACCCGATTGATCAAATGCCGTTCTTCTTAATTGCCATTGTTCTGGCTTTTACGGTGCATGAGTTCTCTCATGCTTACTTTGCAAATAAGTTTGGAGATCCTACAGCGAAGTTGTTGGGTCGTGTAACGTTAAATCCTGCCGTTCATTTTGATTTATTTGGGATTATATTGTTACTCATTGCTGGGTTTGGTTGGGCTAGACCTGTTCCTGTCAATCGTGATAACTTTGAACGTCCTCGAATCATGAGTATTATCGTATCGTTTGCTGGTCCGTTGAGCAATTTCTTACTTGGTGTCGTAGGGAGTCTTATTTATGCGGGGTTAGTTCAGTTCGGTGTGTTAGATTCAATATCGAATCCGAAATTAGTTGAAGCGATCTATACGCTCTTATTTTTTATTGTTTTTATGAACTTTTTTCTATTTCTATTTAATCTTATACCGCTGCCTCCATTAGATGGTTACCGTATCCTTGAAGATGTTGTTTCTCGTGAAGTGAGAGTGAAGCTTCAGCAAATTGAACAATGGTCTATGTTGATTTTTCTATTAATATTGTTCATTCCAGGACTTCGAGCTTATACGATAACACCACTATATAATGCCGCAATGTGGATGTATAGGAACTTTATACATATGTTCATGGTGGTGTTTGGTGCTTAATTATGTTGGGATAGGATGGGGATAATTCAATGCAACGATATTTCGTATCTGTAGAGCAGTTTAAAGAAAATACAGTTGAAATTAATGGAGAAGATGCACGACACATTTCCAAAGTGATGCGCGGTAAGGTTGGAGATAAGATCATCGTAAGTGATGGTCTATCACGTGAAGCATTAGTCGAACTAGATTCGCTAGAACAAGGGTTAGTTACAGCCACTATTGTTGAACAACTCGACATGCTACAGGAAGCGCAAGTAAAAGTGACTGTGGCACAGAGTCTTCCCAAAGGCGATAAGATGGAGACTGTGATTCAGAAATGTACAGAGATCGGAGCTGTATCTTTTGTACCTTTCCTATCAGAAAGAACGATAGTTCAATATGATTCGAAGAAAGAAGAGAAGCGTCTAGACCGTTGGCGTAAAATTTGCAAAGAAGCTGCTGAGCAGAGTCATCGCAATATTGTACCGACTGTCGAATCTTCATTGACGTGGTCTCAACTGATGAAGTCATTTGCGCAGTATGATGCCGTATTTTTTTGTTATGAGAAGGAACATGGGTTACAGTTACGTGATGCAGTGACACCGTTAATCCAACATGTAGCTGTGGGTAGTACGCCCACAATACTTCTCGTTGTTGGGCCAGAAGGTGGATTTAGTGAAGAGGAATGTCGTAAGGCTGAGGAAGCGGGCGCAACAAGCGTTGGATTGGGGCGTCGCATTTTACGCTGTGAAACCGCGGGCATGGTTGCCCTTTCTTGCATATTATACGATTTTGGTGAAATGGGAGGAGTTTAAGAGATGCCAACCATCGCATTTTATACATTAGGATGCAAAGTCAATTTTTATGATACGGAAGCCATTTGGCAACTTTTTAAGAACGAAGGTTATGAGCAGGTAGATTATGAACAGACAGCGGATGTATATTTAATTAATACGTGCACCGTTACGAATACAGGGGATAAAAAGAGTCGTCAGATCATTCGTCGTGCCGTCCGCCGTAATCCGAACGCGATCATTGCGGTTACTGGATGTTATGCACAGACTTCACCTGCAGAGATTATGGATATTCCGGGTGTTGATCTTGTCATTGGTACGCAAGATCGAGATAAGATTCTTCCTTTTGTAAAACAAATTCAAGAATCCCGTGCGCCCATCAACGCGGTTCATAATATTATGAAAAATCGTGTATTCGAAGAAATGGATGTTCCGGATTTTACCGATCGCACACGTGCTTTCCTGAAGATTCAAGACGGGTGTAATAACTTTTGTACGTTCTGTATTATTCCATGGTCACGTGGATTATCTCGCAGTCGTGATCCCAAGAGCATTATTACGCAGGCACACCAATTGGTTGAAGCCGGTTATAAGGAAATGGTCTTAACGGGAATTCATACGGGTGGTTATGGAGATGATCTTGAACAATACGATTTATCAGATCTATTAATGGATTTAGACAAGGTAGATGGACTAGAACGAATTCGAATTAGTTCCATTGAAGCAAGTCAGATCGATGAGAAGATGCTTGATGTGTTGAATCGTTCTTCGAAGATGTGTCGACATCTTCATATTCCACTTCAAGCTGGCGATGATGCCGTATTGAAACGGATGAGACGTAAATATACTACCGAACAGTTTTATCAAAAAATGGGTTTGATTCGCCAAGCTATGCCTAACGTTGGTATTACAACAGATATTATTGTTGGGTTCCCTGGTGAGAGTGATGAGATGTACCGCAATGGCTATGATCTCATGAAGGCGATCCAGTTCTCTGAAATGCATGTGTTTCCCTATTCTAAGCGCATAGGTACACCTGCTGCTCGTATGGAAGACCAGGTGGATGAAGAGATTAAGAATGAACGAGTTCATCATCTAATAGATCTTTCGGAACAAATGCAACTTCATTATGCGAATCAATTCGTTGGGCAGATTCTTGAGGTAATTCCAGAAGGGATCCGCAAAGGATCGGAGGGTTCAGGTAAACTTCAGGGATTCAGTGATAACTATTTGCAGCTTGTATTTGATGGCCCTGAAGATCTTCATCGCAAAATCTGTCGCGTTCAAATGATAGAAGCTGGTGTTAACGAATGTAAGGGGAAGTTAATTAACGTACTAAATCATGATCCAGCATTGGCATCTCGGTAAGTACATTCCTTACATAAGAATTAAGATGAAAGGTGGACGAGGATTTCATTTCCAATTAAATGGGAGTGAAATCCTTGTTGCTCTTATTTTTAATAATATGTAACATTGGGGGTCATCATATATGGCACGCAAAGAAATCTCAGCAGGTGGTGTTGTATACAGACAAGAGAATGGGGAACTTCAAATTCAACTCATTCTAGACCGTTATGGTAAAATATCTTTAGCTAAAGGTAAGATGGAGTCTGGAGAGACGATTGAAGAGACTGCGCTACGTGAGATTGAAGAGGAGACTGGCATCCTAGGAAAGGTTGTTTCTCCTGTAGATATTATTGCATATACGTATCAGAATCCTGTTCATGGTGAAGTGAATAAGGAAGTTCATTATTATCTTGTGGAAGCCAAAGGTGGTTATTTGAAACCACAACTAGAGGAGATTAATGAAGTGTCTTGGTATGATTCCCAAGAAGCTTGGAATCGGCAGCAGAAGGATGGATATCGTAACAATGATGCTATACTAAGGAAGGCTCTTTTGTTACTGGGTAAACATGTGTAATTGAGAATGCTAACCTTTAGATAATTTATGATCTATTCTTCTCCATATTGGAAGGTAACATAAAGGAAGTGCAATAAGCGAGCATAGAATGTTGAATATCGTCTGAGAATGGGCAATTTGACTGCCGAAGTCACTGGATAACCACGCGGAAGCTTGATGCAATTGTTGAATAAAGGGCATGAATAAAACGGCTCCCCCAACATTCAGTACAATATGAGTCCAAGCAACAAATTTGCCTGCAGTCGTACTACCTGCTGCAGCAATGACGGCTGTAACGCATGTACCTATATTAGAACCAAGGACGATAGCGATGCCAACCTCTACTGGAAGGGCTCCAGAACTAGCCAATCCCATGGCTAGACCTATGACGGCTGCACTGCTATGTATGAGTGCAGTTAGGCATGCTCCAGCAGCTATTCCCCAGAGAACATTGTGAGAGGCACGTTCGATGAACCAACCAAAGACGCCGTAGGTATCGAGTGTGGGTCCTATGGATTGCATAACACGAATACCGAACATCACCAGTGCAAATCCAGCTACAGCGAGCGAGATGAATTGTATAGGTTCGAATAGGTGTCTGAACCGACGAAGTCTCCATATATTACGATCATTTATGATGACAGCTATAGCCCATATCGTGAGAGATAACAGTAACAATGGTGCAGCAATCTGTCCTAGCTGTAATCCAATTAATTCTGTCGTCAGACAAGTGCCTATGTTACTACCGAGAATAATGCCAAGTGTTCTAGCGTAAGTCAGTAGACCCGCGTTAACAAGCCCCATGGTAAGGACGGTAACGGCTGTACTACTCTGTAGAATGGCCGTAATGATCGTACTGAATCCCATACCTTTGAGAGGGGATGACGTGGCTTTTCTTAGAAAAGAGGTCAAGAATGGCCCTGCCCAGCGTGCAAGAGCGATCTCCATGACTTTCATACCGAACAAAAAAATGGCAAGCCCATATATTATGGGGATGAGAATGGATTGAAACATGGATTGATTCTCCTTTAGTTCTTGTCCTATACATTTATTTATATGTTCATGGCAGGACAGCCATGACAAACATGACAACATGACAGAACCTGTGGCGACAAATCGTATGCGTGCAGGTATATATTAGGGAGTGAAGTATAGTGGCATCCGTTATTCTACATCGTAGTCAAAAGAAAAGATTAGAGCAGGGGCAACCTTGGGTATACAAAAGTGAAATTGCAACCGTTGAAGGTCAACCTGAGAATGGCCAACTGGTAAGTATTCTTAATCATCAGAGACGATATCTTGGGACAGGTTATTATAATCCTGCTTCACAAATCACTGTAAGAGTTGTTTCCTACAATCCAATGGAGTCTATGGACCAAGCCTTTTTTGTAGAACGTTTCTCGAATGCATTACAGCATCGCGAACGTTTCATCAAGGGTGAGACGGCCTATCGTCTAGTCTATGGGGAGGCAGATTTCCTACCGGGTCTAATCGTAGATCGCTTCGGAGATATACTCGTTATTCAATTATTAACGTTGGGTATGGATTTGTGCCGTAATGACATTGTAGCTGCATTGGTACAAGTCATGCAGCCACAGGGCATATATGAACGTAGCGATGTGTCTGTACGTGAGTTAGAAGGAATGGAACAAGTAAAAGGCCCAGTGTATGGGGAATGTCCACGTTATGTAACTGTCCGTGAGAATGGACTCCACATTCGAGTGGATATTGAAGAAGGGCAGAAGACAGGGTACTTCTTCGATCAACGTGAGAATCGTGCTTCGATTGAGCCTTTAATGACAGGTTGGGGTGGAAGAAGTGGCATCACCTTGCAGGATGTTGATCAAGATGGGATCACGCAACAATTACCTGTGAATAAGAGCGGTGGTGTCGTTACATTCCCATACTGGGATGGAGCGACGGTGCTTGAATGTTTCTCACATACGGGAAGTTTCACACTGCATGCTTGCAAATATGGCGCTAAGAAAGTAACCTGTCTGGATATTTCTCAGCATGCTATTGAGAGTGCACAGGAGAATGTGGAATTAAACGGATTCACGGATCGAGTAGAATTTGTTGTGGATGATGCCTTTCAATATCTCCGCACACAAGTTAAAGGTGTCGAAGAACGGGAGAAACGATCCAATACAGGTACAGGCAAGAATAAGATAGATACCTCTAAACCTATGACCCCCGGCGTGGGCCGAACATGGGATGTGGTTATTCTGGATCCACCAGCCTTTGCAAAGTCGAAGAGTGCCGTTAAAGGTGCTTGTCGCGGGTATAAAGATATCAACCTTCACGGAATGAAACTTGTAAACGAAGGTGGATTCCTAGTTACAGCAAGCTGTTCATATCATATGCGTCCGGATTTATTCCTTGAGACTATCCAAGAGGCAGCAATGGATGCGGGCAAGATTCTTCGTTTAATTGAATGGCGTGCCGCAGGTAAAGATCATCCACAGATCCTAGGCGTGGATGAAGGACATTATCTCAAATTCGCAATCTTTGAAGTACGTAGTAAATAATACCAATCCTATAAGCTGTCCATCTAGGATCAAGTGATTTATGGAAACTAGACGGATGTCCTATCCATAGCAGGTCAAGGTGACATTTCCTTGACCTGCTATTTGGTATATCTATTCTGTTGTGGTAGTTATGTTCTCCTCTTTTATATATCCATAGGTGTGAATTTATACCAAACATACGTTCCTTCAAATATGGGTTATGTTATAATGAGAAATAACTATTTTGATAGAATTTAATCGGCTTTAATTTATATATGAAGGAGGTATCCCATGTCGGTTCATTTCCTCTTAGGACGTTCGGGAAGCGGTAAAACCACGAATATAATGCAGGAAATCTCTACTCGACTGAGTAAAGATCCTCACGGTAAACCTATTATTCTACTTGTGCCTGAACAGGGCTCATTTCAAGCTGAACACGCTTTGGTAACATCAGGTCCTGTGAAGGGGATTGCACGAGCACAAGTACTTAGTTTTCAGCGACTAGCCTATCGGGTTATGCAAGAGACAGGCGGATCAGCTCGCGTGGGGATTAGTGAAGATGGTAAAAAAATGTTACTCTACAAAATCATTCAGAGACGGAAAGAAGAGTTAACATTATTTGGTCCATCGGGTGATCAAATGGGTTTCGTTGGAAGACTCAGTCAACTCTATACGGAGATGAAACGGTATTGTATAGATGCTACGCACGTTGAAGAACAACTATCACGAATGCAAACCAATGGATCGGGGACGCCTATTCTACGTGATAAATTAGGAGATATTCTCACGCTGTATCGCGATTTTGAGCAAGAGTTATCTCCTCTATATATGGATAATGAAGATCATTTAATGACATTAGCAGAAGCAATACCTAACTCCTCTTATGTGAAGAATGCAGATATCTGGATTGATGGTTTTCATGGATTTACACCCCAAGAATTTATTGTGTTGCAACAATTTATGCTGTGTGCTTCTTCGGTAACCATAGTACTTACGCTTGATAAAGCTTATGAACAGGGGATGGTACCCCATGAGTTGGATTTATTTCATCCATCTGCGACTACCTATGTGAAGTTAAAAGGAATGGCGACGGAATTAGGCGTAGACACCACCAATACCATTCTGACACCGGACGTTCTTCCAAGATTTGAAGATAGTCCAGAACTAGCCCATATGGAAAAGGGATTCGATCGCAGAATCCCTTGGCATCCTGAATCTGTGGAGAAGATGAGTAATCTTGGTCAACAGGGAGTCTCTATTCATGCAGCTGTTAATCGACGGTCAGAAGTGGAGGGTGCACTTCGTGAAATGCTTCGTCTGGTGCGTGAGGAAGGGGCTAGATTTAGAGATATCGCTATTTTTGTAAGACAATTAGGAGATTACGAACCCATTCTAGGCCCGTTATGTCGCGATTATGGCGTTCCTTTTTTCCTAGATCAGAAGCGAAGCGAGTTACATCATCCTTTAGTAGAATTTATTCGGTCTTCCCTTGATATTGTGAGTCGTCGATGGAGATACGAAGATGTATTTCGCTGTATCAAGACAGACTTACTGCTTCCTGTAGATGGTTCACTAGATCGTATAGATATGGACCGATTAGAGAACTACGTATTAGCTTGTGGTATTCAAGGATACCGTTGGACGGAGGGGCGTCCATGGCGAGCGATTCCTAGTCTTTCACTTGAAAGTGATGGCGTGGACCGACAGAAGAATGGTGAACAGCTACTTGAATTAATGGAACGCTGCCGTGCTGCGGTTACGGGTCCTTTGCTTTCTTTTGAGAAGAGATTAAAGGCAGGAAAGACAGCTCGTGATCTGTGTACAGCCGTTTATCTTCTTTTGGAGGATGCGGGTGTTCCACAAAAGTTAGATGCTCTTAGCCATGAGGCATTAGAATCAGGTCAACCTGAAGCAGCAAGAGAACATCGTCAACTATGGGGTGCTACGCTAGATTTATTAGATCAGATTGTGGAATTAATGGGTGATGAGAATATTGGTGTTGAACTATTTACAGGGATATTAGACACGGGCTTAACGGAGATGAAGTTATCTTTAGTTCCGCCATCTATTGATCAAATATTAATAGGAAATATGGATCGTACGCGTACAAGTGGTGTGAAGTATACCTTCCTACTTGGGTTCAATGACGGTGTAGTGCCCGCTGTTATTCAGGAAGATGGTGTATTAACGGAACAAGAGCGGACTTTATTAACAGACATAGGGATGGAGCTTGCCCCAAGTATTTCACGGAAATTACTAGATGAGAGATTTCTGATCTACAATGCGCTAACTTCAGCGAGCAAACATGTTTGGATTTCCTATGCATTGGCTGATGCGGAAGGGAAACTTCTCTTACCTTCGGAAGTGATTCGGCATGTTAAGAAAATGTATCCATTACTGGAGGAAGACATACTCTCTGGACAGCCATTAATAGAACAATCTCTTCGAGAGCAACAAAGCTTCGTTAGTAATCCACAGCAGACGTTGAGTCATCTCATTGTTCAGTTACGAAAATGGAAGAATGGTATTGAAATTCCTGATTTCTGGTGGGGCATTTATAACTGGTACTTACAACAAGCAGAGTGGCGTGAAGCACTATTTATGCTGCTTCGTTCTTTGTTCTATGTCAATGATACACTGCCGCTAGAAACAGATACGAGCCGCAAGCTTTATGGTACAAAAGTACGTACGAGTGTATCGCGGATGGAGAAATTTGTTGCTTGTCCTTTCTCCCACTTTGCATCGCATGGCTTAAAGTTAAAGGAACGTCAGATGTATCGATTAAAGGCACCTGATATCGGCCAATTATTCCACTCTGCGCTAAGTGACATGGCTACACAATTACAGAACCGTAGCGTTAGCTGGGGTAGCCTTACACCTGATGAATGTCGTCATGAGGCGAGTATTGCTGTGGATCGGTTAACCCCTCTTTTACAGGGTGAAATTCTACTTAGCTCTAAGCGTTATGCTTATATTTCTAGGAAATTAAAAAACATTGTAGGGAGAGCCTCGATCATTCTCGGTGAGCATGCCCGTCGAGGCAACTTTGAACCTATTGGTCTCGAACTTGATTTTGGACCAGGAAAGACCTTACCTCCGCTTATCTTTCCACTACCGAATGGCTCAGTGATGGAAGTAGTTGGACGTATAGACCGTGTAGATATGGCGCAAGGCGCGCAAGGAATCATGCTGAGGGTTATTGACTATAAGTCCAGTCAGAATGATCTGAAGCTACATGAGGTGTACTATGGATTGTCACTTCAGTTATTAACTTATTTGGATGTCTTGTTGACGTATTCTGAAGAGTGGCTGGGCCGAACGGCTATTCCTGCTGGAACACTATATTTTCATGTGCATGATCCCTTGTTGCAATCTGCCAATGGCATGAGTGCTGAGCAAGCGGCAGATGAACTTCTTAAACGTTTCAAAATGAAGGGCCTTCTGCTCTCAGATCGTGAAGTCATTGCACAGATGGACACATCTCTGGATAAAGGGCATTCAGCCATACTTCCTGTTGCTGTGAAATCGGATGGTAGCTTCTACAGTAGTGCAGCGGTCGCAACTTCAGAACAATGGGATAGCCTATTATCTTCGGTACGTAGCAATATTGTGAATATTGGAACCCGAATTACAGAAGGCGATGTTAAGATTGAGCCTTATCGAATTCAACATGAGACAGCATGCACGTTCTGTTCTTATAAGTCAGTCTGTCAATTTGATGAGAATATTGAAGGTAACCACTATCATTTGATGGGTAAACCAAACAAGGTACAAGTATGGGACATGTTGCAAAAGACACAAGGAGGAGATACACCGTGATCGGATTAGTTAAGCCGGAAGGCAGTATGTGGAGTGATGATCAGTGGAAGGCGATTTCGCTCAGCGGTGATCATATTCTTGTAGCAGCTGCAGCAGGTTCAGGAAAAACAGCCGTGTTGGTAGAACGAATTATTCGTAAAATTATGAATGAGGAGCAAGGATTTAGTGTTGATCGTTTACTTGTGGCCACATTTACGAAGGCAGCAGCGGCTGAGATGCGTCAGCGGATTCGTGAGGCATTGGATAAGGAGTTAGAGAAGGAACCTGATAATGCACATTTACGTCGACAGCTTGCTTTATTAGGAAAAGCATCCATTACAACACTTCACTCCTTTTGTTTAGAAGTGATTCGTCGTTACTATCAATGGATTCCATTGGATCCGGGATTCCGTATTCTGAATGAGAATGAAGCTGAATTGTTGCGTCAGGAAATTCTGGAGGAATTATTTGAAGAGAAGTATGGGGAATCAGAAGATGGCGGAATCTTTCTACGTCTGGCGGATTGGTTCAGTGGTGAACGTAGTGATGATGCGCTGTATCTTCTTGTGCAGAAACTGTACGACTTCTCACGAAGTCACTCATGGCCAGATGCTTGGTTGCGTAAGATGGCGTCAAACTTCGCTGTTACTGATCCAGCAGAACTTGATGATAGTCCGTGGGTAAAGAGTATTGTTAAGGATGCTAAACTATCTATGGCTGGCGCAGCTGGACTGTTACATCAAGCTATCTCTATTGCCATGTTGCCGGGTGGGCCATCGCCCTATGTAGATAATTTACGAGATGATTTGGAAATGGTTGAATCCCTTAGAGAATGTCTCGAGGATTTCCCGTGGAATGCTCTATACGATGCCTTCCAGACGGTTTCTTTTGGTAAATTGAAAAGTTGTCGTAAAGATGAGACTGATTCTGATTTACAGGAACGTGTGAAAGAATTAAGGGATAACGTCAAGAAAATATTGACTGATCTTAAAAGTTCCTTGTTCGGTCGATCATCAGAAACGTTTCTATCGGAGCTTCATGAAGTTGCTCCTGTGATGGCGGAGTTATCTGAGGTTGTCATACTATTCGGTCAACGTTATCAAGAGGAGAAGCGGTCAAGAGGAATTGTGGATTTCAGTGATCTAGAGCATTACTGTTTGCAGATTCTAAGACATCCCGAATCGTCAGTCGATCAACTTCTTCCTTCTGATGCTGCTGTAGAATACAGAAAGCATTTTGACGAGGTACTCTTAGACGAATATCAAGATACCAATAGCGTACAGGAAGATATCGTAAAGCTGATCTCTAGAGACCAGCCAGGCAATCGGTTTATGGTAGGTGACGTTAAGCAGAGTATATATCGATTTCGTCTAGCAGATCCAGGTCTGTTTTTGGACAAGTATGGTAGATATGGGCTGGAGGATAACGAAGGGACAGTTATCGACCTAGCTCGTAACTTTCGTAGTCGACATCAAGTGTTGGATGCAGTGAATGTACTTTTCCGACAAATGATGAATGAGAATGTAGCTGAAATAACTTACAATGAACGGGCTGAATTAGTATATGGTGCATCATTTCCCGAAACTCCAGATCACGAAAGTGATGTCTCTTATACGCCCGAACTTCTTCTGATTGACCGTGGAAATGGTGGGAAGTCAGGAGATGCTGAAGGCTCAGAGGGTGAAGATAACGCTCTATTACAAGAGGGCGAGTGGGTGGAGATGGAGACAGCGCAACTTGAGGCACGAGCTATTGCGGCTAAGATAAAGGAAATGACGGGAGAAACCGGAACTCCACCAGTGCTCATCTATGATAAGTCTTTAAAAAAGATGCGTCCTGTTATTCATGGAGATATCGTTATTCTTCTACGTTCCGCTTATATTTGGGGACCACTGATCATGGAAGAACTAAGACAACAAGGCATATCTGCTGACGGAGAACAGAATCAGGGATATTTTCAAGCAACAGAAGTTGCGATTATGTTATCGCTATTGCAGGTTATAGATAATCCTCAACAAGATATTCCATTAGCAAGTGTACTTCGCTCACCTATTGTTGGATTAACCGAGGAGGAATTAGCCCAGATTCGATTATGTGCTAGTGGTCCATTCTATGAAGCGATGATCGCTGCGGCAGGTATGGAGAAGGGTTCTAAGCACTATGCACAAGGGAATGGTCATGAGTTATTCCACGATGTAACTGGTGAGATAGCTGCAACGAAAGATTTTCCTATGAATAGGGATGATTTGAATGATGCGGTCCCTTTTCAGGGTGGCAATCATACATCAACAACGGAACCATTTTCTATCGAATTACAATTTAAAATACAGAGATTTCTAACCAAATTAGAAGAATGGCGTAAAGAAGCGCGTAGAGGCAGCCTAGGAGACCTAATATGGCATATATACCAAGAGACAGGATATATGGACTGGGTAGGTGGATTACCTGGAGGAGGGCAACGTCAGGGTAATTTGACAGCACTTTACGATAGAGCTGTTCAATATGAACAGACCACAGCTTCTCGAGGGTTATTCCGTTTCTTAACCTTCATAGCAAGGTTACGTGATCATGGGTCTGATTTAGGCAGTGCAGGAAGATCGGACAAGCAAGACAATGCGGTTAGAATTATGACCATTCATAAGAGTAAAGGGTTGGAATTCCCCGTTGTTTTCCTAGCAGGAATTGCGAAGACATTCAATCAACAAGACTTGAATTCACCATTTCTAATGCATAAGGATTTGGGGTTTGGACCGAAATTTGTGGATCTAGGAATGCGGGTTAGTTACCCCACATTGCCTAACCTTGCGATACGACGTCGAGCGCAACAAGAACTCCTAGCAGAAGAAATGCGAGTGCTCTATGTGGGACTCACGCGTCCCAAAGAGAAAATGATCCTTGTAGGTACACTTAAGGATTTGACGAAGAAAATATCATCATGGGCTCAAGTTCAAAGTCATCAACCATATGTACTACCTGATTATGTATTATCAAGAGGGCGCAGTTATATAGATTGGATCGGACCGGCTCTGATTCGTCATCCTGATGCAGAAATACTGCGAGCGATGGGTGGCGTAACTGAACCACCATCTCCTGTATTGAATGGGGATCCTTCAACATGGATGGTGTCTGTACTTTCTGCTGATGAATTATCACAAGGTATGATTGTGAGTATCGATGGAGATCAGGAGATTTCTCAACATCGTGAACAGAAGCTACAAGCCATGTTAAATCGAGAGAGTATACCTTCTTCAGCGATGGAAAATAACACTGAAACAGATATAGCAGACCTCAAAAAGATTGAGGATAAATTGGCATGGAAGTATCCATACGCTATCGCAAGTACACTTTCTGCCAAAACATCGGTAACAGAGATGAAGAAATTGCTCTCTTTACAAGAGCTTCCGTCTTTAGATCTGATGGAAGAGAAGCAGATTCAGCAGTACCCAGATGCGACGCTACAACTTCGCCGTCCTAAATTTATGGAAGAGAAAAATATGAGTCCAACCGAGCGTGGAACGGTGTACCATACCCTGATGCAACATATTCCTCTACATGGAGAAAGCGTAGATTCAGAGGTAGTTCAAGAGACACTTAACCGACTTGTTGAGTTACAGATTGTAACCCAGGATCAAAAGGATATGATCGGTTTAGATGAAGTGGTATCTATGTACGATAGCGAGATAGGAGCTAGATTACAATCTGCAACATGGGTTGAACGGGAATTGCCCTTTAGTTATGCACTTTCTGCTACAGAAGCCTATCAGGGACTCAGTTTTGTGAAAGAGCTGTCTTCCGCTGATGAGCAGGAATCTCTCAAGGTCTTAACAGGGTTGGAGAATGAGACGGTGTTAATTCAAGGGGTTGTCGATTGTATTTTTAGAGTAGAAGGAAAGTTAGTTCTGCTAGATTACAAGACGGATCGTGTTCTGGAACAACGTGGTGGGGTGCAGGCTCTGGCAGAACAATATCGTTTCCAACTAGAACTCTATGGCAAAGCATTAGAAGACATCATGGGAGAACCTGTAAGTGAGAAGTGGCTGTACTTCTTCGATGGGTCACATTTGGTTCAGATATAAATCGATAGTTTAGGTCAAGGTAAGACCATAGGGGGAGAGAACAATTGCGAATATTGCATACAGGTGATTGGCATTTCGGACGGACATTGGAAGGCCGTAGCCGCTTGAAAGAGCAGGAGGACTTTGTTGATGAATTAGTACGTATGGCAAATGATCAGCAAGCCGATCTCATATTAATGGCTGGAGATGTCTATGATTCAGTCAACCCTCCTGCAGCAGCAGAACAGCTCTTCTATGAGGCTTCAGCGCGGTTGAGCGAAGGAGGTAGACCCCTTGTTGTTATAGCTGGTAATCATGATCAGCCTGAGCGAGTAGCTTCTGTGTCGCCTCTGGTGACGCGTCAAGGCATCACACTTGTGGGGCTTCCTGCTACGAATGCTGTGAGTATTCATGCTCCTCGTACTGGAGAGATCGCTAAAATCGCTGCACTTCCCTATCCATCGGAAGCTCGACTTAATGAATTGCTAGTCTCAGAGGGTAATGAGGATGATCTGCGGCAAGCCTACAGCGCCCGTGTCGGCAAGTTAATGGGATTATTATCTCGTGAATTTACAAGTAAGACGATCAACCTTGCTATGAGCCATATTTATGTGTTAGGCGGCGTGGAGTCGGACTCTGAGCGTCCAATCCAGGTTGGGGGTGCTTATACGGTTGATCCGTCTGCGTTGTCTGTAGGGGCACAATATACCGCTCTAGGACATCTTCATAGACCTCAGGCTGTAAAAGGGGATGGCATGATTCGTTATAGTGGATCTCCACTGGCATATAGCTTCTCAGAAGCGGGTCAGGCTAAGTCGGTCGCCATGTTAGATATCGCACCCGGAGGACAACCGGTTCTTGAAGAGTTATTTCTATCCTGTGGGCGACCACTCGTACGTTGGAAAGCCAAAGGTGGTCTTGAAGAAGTTAATCGTTGGCTGGATGAGGGACTTGATGATCGTGCATTTATTGATTTGGAAGTATCTTTGACAGAAGCCCTATCTCTATCTGAAATTCAGAGACTTCGCAAGAGCCGTGAGGGATTAATTCATATTCGACCGATCTATCCAGACATGGACGTAGTAGAGATGGAAGTTGAGCGTTCACGCATGCCTTTGCATGAAATTTTCCGTAAGTTCTATCAGCGACAGACGGGGGGAGCCGTTCCCGATGATGCACTGGTACAATTGTTTCTTGAACTTGTTGAGGAGAATGGGACTGTCCAGGAAGAGGGGGATGACCAATGAAGCCAATCACTCTAAAGCTTGCTGGACTACAAAGTTATCGTGAACCACAACAGATAGATTTCGACGAACTCACACAGATGGGCCTATTTGGTATATTCGGTCCTACTGGTAGCGGTAAATCAACCTTGCTAGATGCGATAACACTCGCTTTATATGGCAAAGTGGAGAGAGCAGTCAATGGAACACAAGGAATTATGAATCATTCGGAGGATTCGTTGTTTGTCTCATTCACGTTTGAATTAAATTCTTCTGAAGGACCCCAACAATATCGGGTAGAGCGACGTTTCAAAAGAACGAATGAATTATCAATAAGTAATACCATTAGCCGGTTTATTGAAGTTACTCCTGAAGGGGATCAAGTGATCGCGGATAAATTAGCAGATGTTACTCGTTGTGTAGAAGACAAAATCGGACTTAAAATGGATGATTTCACACGGGCTGTCGTTCTCCCGCAAGGGAAATTTGCTGAATTCTTATCACTGAAGGGTAGCGAGAGACGGCAAATGTTGCAACGGTTATTTCATCTGGAGCAATATGGTGATCAATTAGGGCAGAAGCTAAGTCGCCGTGTGAAGGAAAATGAAGCGGCACTTCACAATATTGAGGCAGAACAACAAGGTTTAGGAAATGCTGGACGTGAGGCGCTGGAAGCTGCCAAACAACAGCGGGTGCAAGCTATCGCTGAAGCTGAAGCTTCGCGACGCAGGCTGGATGAAATTTCGGTGCAAGCTGAACAAATGACAAAAGTATGGGAATGGCAAATTGAACGCGCCAACAGGCAACAACAATTAGTACAACTTCGCTCTTTAGAAAATGAAGTTAGATTGCTTGAAGAGAAGCTTGCCAAGGCAAGTGTGGCAAAACATTTGATGCCTTTACTTGTTCAAATGCAAGAGAGTAAACAAGAGCATGCGAATCGCGAGGCGCAATTGGTATTATTGAATGTAGTATCACAGGAAGCTGAACAATCAGCACTTCTGGCAAGTGAAGCGGATGAAACAGCACAACTCGCTTTATCTACGGAAGAACCGAAGTTATTGGTTAGGCAGGAACAGTTAGAGCAAGCAGTGAAGCTTCAACTGGAGCGAGATCAGCTTCGTAGTGAGTGTGATGAACTTGAGAAAAAGAGATCGGACGTCGTGAGAACACAAGCTGAACTAAGTGAGAACCTTCTGAAAGAGAAAGTGCTACTTGGTAAGGGGCAGGCACGACAGGCGGAATTACAGGATCGTTTAAAGCCGCTAGAGACGCGCTCACAAGAGCGGGAGCTTATTCATAAAACATTACAGCGTAAACACCAAGTTCAGTCTATGGAAGAACAGGTACGGATTGTAAGCGCGGAGTTATCCCAACAAGAAAAAACAGTCGCTGACATGAATTCAAAATTAATGAGTTCTGATCTAGATTTAAAGAGCAACGATGACAAGCATAAAACGTTCTTAGCACAGCTTTCTTCACATGTCTCTGCATTGATTGTTCAAGAAGCTTCGGTAGGTCAAGCTGCTATTAGACTGGTTGGAGAAGAAGAACAATTAAGAGGAGAACTCAAGAACTCGGAGATGCATGCGCTATCACTTACGTTAGCGACGCAGTTACAGGCAGGCCATCCTTGTCCTGTATGTGGATCGGAACACCATCCCTCACCCGTGGAGTCTCTGGAAGATTCAGATGATCTTACGACTCTGACAGGTCGGTTGCAATCTTTACGTCATGTTCAGTCTCAACTTCAAGAGTTTCGGCTTACCTTTAGACAGCTCATGAATGAGAGCCAATCGTTAATCGATCAATCTGGAATAGTACTTCCTGAACCAGATGATTCACATGTAGCTGTAGCTAAAGAACAATCTGAAATAAACGAAGAATCTCAGATGCAATTCTCTGTTGCACACTGGACAAGTATCGTTGAACAGTTTGATGATGTAACTCGGAAGCTTACGAAGATGACCTCAAGCCTGCGGCAGGAAGCTGCAGAGATGAAGCAGACACAAGCTGTACTTCAACAGCAACACATGAAATATATGGCAGAAGTAGAAGCGTTTAGAAATTATCATGCGGATTCCAAGAACAAGCATGATCGCTTAACTGTTGAATTGATGAAATTGCAGCAAGCTTGGGACAAAGAGTTCCCCGAGCTTCCAATTCATCAGATTGATTCGATGTTCGAGCTTATGCAGAAGAAAGATAAGGAAGCTGAGACGATTAAGGAACGACTTGAGATCAGTATTCCTTTTCTAGAGAGTAAATTATCAGCTATTCAATCTCTAGAACAACAAATCGGTGACTTAGACAAGGTTCTTATTCAATGGAACACGCAATGGCATGCTAAAAGTGAACTGCTAAAAGAAAAGATGGAACGTCTCAAGTCCTGGATCGGTGATGGATCAGCAGAGGCTTTACTTGAGGAATGTACTCAACATCTCCTTCGGTTAAGAGCAGCAGTGTCACATACGAAGGCTGCACGGCGTACAGCTGAGGATAAGAAACATGAAGCCATCAAAGCAACTGTTATAGCACAGCAGGCTGTTACATCAGCATCAGATCATTGTAAAGCATCTGAAAGCCGTTGGGAGCAGATGTTGGCAGCATCAACACTATCTACTGGAGATGAAGTTGTTGCGTGTTGTTTACAACAGGAGGAAGAGGTTGAGTACACCGAGTCAGTAAGAAAACATCGTGAGAATGAACGGGAAGTTACGTTACAGCTTGCCTATGTCGAAGACAAGTTGTCAGGGAATTCTCTTACTGAAGAAGAGTGGAATACCCACAAGACTCGACTGGAAGAATGTCGTAAGAATGATGAAGCGGCCATCCAGTTCAAGGCAAGGGCTGAGCGCGATCTAGAAGATATATCTGAGCGCCATACAAGATGGATACAACTAGAGGATACACGTATAGAACGTGAGTCCACAGGAGAGCAACTCCATAAGTTACAGTCGTGTTTACGGGGGAATGCCTTCGTAGAATACATTGCGGAAGAGCAGTTAATGCAGGTAAGCCAGGCTGCGTCACAACGTCTTATGTTTTTAACTAGACAACGTTATGCATTAGAAGTGGATTCGGGTGGAGGTTTCGTGATTCGTGACGATGCTAACGGGGGAACTCGTCGACCTGTATCCACGTTGTCTGGAGGAGAAACATTTCTGACATCGTTATCTTTAGCGCTTGCCTTATCAGCTCAAATTCAATTGCGTGGTCAATATCCGTTACAATTCTTTTTCTTAGATGAGGGATTTGGAACGTTAGATCCAGAACTTCTGGAGATGGTCATCACCTCATTAGAACGTCTTCATAGTGATCATCTATCCGTAGGTATTATTAGTCACGTACCTGAGCTAAGAGCACGGTTACCACGCAAATTAATCGTCCTACCCTCCGAACATGGTGGGGGTGGTTCGCGTCTTGTGATAGAAAATATGTAACGATATTTAAAAAATGTGACGATGATCACAGTAACAGTTACAAGCCATTGTTATAATACAGTTAATAGCCGACATCACTTGAGAAGTACCTCGGCGGACTTATGGAAGGGAATTCAATTCCCTAACATAAGTCCGTACGTCAAGCAGCTTTTTCTAGCTGCTAGGTGCTTCTTCTTTTTTTGTATTTTTATATCTAGTTGGCTTAAATAAGTATCCATTCGCCTAGACCTGAATAGAATGTAAGTAGCAAATGCATTATTAGGAGGGCTAGAACAGATGGAGAAGGTTGAAGCCAAGCAACTATGTCATCACCACATGCATCGTTACGTGCGTGTAGTCATTATGGATGGAAGAGTTTATGATGGTTTTGTAGATAATGTGGACGATGAAAACCTACATTTAGCTGTGCCCGTAGATCATGAAATGTGCTGTGATCACATGGAAAATGCCAGTTATTCGAACGGAAACATGTCCCCTGTGGGAGCGTATGGAGGCAATCCCCAACTTCAACCAATATCATACGGAAATCAGCAGGCTGCTGGTAATCCGTCATGGGGATCCGGTGGATATCCGGGTCTAGACGTACGTGCTTTTGTACCTGGTTATTATCCACCAGGTCCCCCTGCTTATGGGTATTATCCGTATGGAAGAAGACGGTTTAATCGGTTGCTCTTGCCGCTTGCAGCACTGACCACGCTAGCGATCCTGCCATTTTATTAATATACATCCTTCTGTAACAAGAGAACTCACAAGGCCAGAGTAGTGTCCTTGTGAGTTTTTTTCTGATGAATAATCATCTTTTTTAGAAATAAATAGATGACGTCATTTTTTCTGTATGGGTCCTAGAGGAGTATTGGACGAGGCTATCCCATATCCAGTATGATAAATAAAGAGAAAGTATAGATTTAGGGGGCGAATAACTTGGATTGTTTATTTTGTAAGATTATCGAAGGTACTATTCCTAGTAACAAAGTATTTGAGAATGAACATGTTTTGGCCTTTCGCGACATTCAACCTGCTGCACCGGTACATGTGCTAATCATTCCAAAGATTCATATCGCTTCGATGAATGATGTCACCCCTGAGAATTTACCCTTAATTATGGAAATTCATCATGTTGCACAACAAATTTCACAAGATTTGGGTATTTCAGAATCAGGATATCGTCTTATTAATAACTGTGGATCTGATGGGGAACAGACGGTAAATCATCTGCATTATCACTTGCTTGGAGGTGCCAAATTAGGCGCTCTAACAGGCCTTTCAGCCTCTCATCAGTAACGACATGGTAAATAGTGTATTGTATCAGATTACGAAAAAAATAGCTGTAAGGTTGACACCCTATTTGACTTTCACCTATAATAAAAGTTGATGAACCGTGTTAATACTCTTGGACGGTCTGGTCGGAGGGAGGGAAAACTGGTGTCTGAAACGAAAGTTCGTAAAAATGAGACAATCGATGCTGCACTTCGTCGCTTTAAACGTTCCATCGCTAAAGATGGCGTCTTGGCTGAGGTGAAAAAACGCAAGCATTATGAAAAGCCAAGCGTTAAGAAAAAGCTAAAGTCTGAGGCTGCTCGTAAGAGAAAGTTTTAGGGGGATTTAACAACTATGAATCTTAGCGAAAGATTGAACGAAGACATGAAGCAAGCAATGAAGAGTCGCGATAAATTCAAACTCTCCACTATTAGAATGATTCGTTCGACAATCATGAATCTTGAAATAGATTTGAAAAGAACTTTGGATGATTCCGAGGTGCTTGATATCCTAGGTCGTGAAATCAAACAGCGCAAAGATGCCCTCCAAGAATTTGAAAAAGCAGGACGCGATGATCTTGCCGCTAGTGCTAAAGCAGAAATCGAGATAGTCGGCCAGTATCTTCCCGCACAGCTTTCTGAAGAAGAAATTAAAGTCATTGTACAGCAGACCATCCATGAAACCGGTGCTTCTTCGAAAGCCGAGATGGGGAAATTAATGAGTGCCCTAATGCCTAAGGTAAAGGGACTCGCTGACGGCAAACTTGTTAACCAAGTAGTTCAACAATTTCTGCAATAAACAATAACAGGAACATCCCTTGATTTTGAGGGGTGTTTTTTATTTTTTTTGAAACCTCTTTAGGGGTAGAACGTAGTAAGACTTATAAGTTTAGTACATAATATGGGGAAAATTTGGTTTTGATTATGAAGGAAAGGAGGGAATTATTTGAATAAAATTAAAAAAATATGTTCTCTTTTTGTCTTGAATCTACTAGTTATATCACTGATTCTTCCTGTTTTAGGTGAAACCGTACTAGCAACGTCTGTATCGACTTCAGAGCCCAAATCCGGTTCGGTATACATCATTCCTGTTGATCAAGATATTGAAAGAGGGCTTCAGAAATTCATGGAGCGAGGCTTCAAAGAAGCGACAGAAATGGATGCGTCCCTTATTGTATTGGAGATTAACACGCCTGGAGGAAGAATAGATACTGCTCATAATATTGTTGATATTATACGAAACAGTAAAATTCCTACGGTCGCATATATTCATGGGGATGCTGCTTCGGCAGGAAGTTACATCGCGTTAAATGCCAATAAAATAGCGATGGCTCCTGGAAGTATGATCGGTGCTGCTGCGTTAGTCGACGGTATTACAGGGAAACGAATCGAGGATCCTAAATTAGTGGCGTACTGGAAATCACTGATGTCTGGTGCAGCTGAGGTTAGTAAGCGTAATCCTAAGATTGCTCAAGGGATGACAGATGTCAATATGGTTGTTGAGATGCCCAAAATTAACGATACCAAGGAAAAAGGCGAGATTATCTCACTGACTAGCGAACAGGCGTTGAAAGTTGGCTATGCAGATACAATTGCTACAACGACGGAAGAAGTCGTATCTTGGATGGGTTACTCAACGGATGATATATTTCATGTTGAGCAATCAGGTGCAGAGAAACTTGCTGAATTTTTGACGAGTCCGATGGTAATGGCTTTACTTCTGTTTATGGGAATAGCTGGCGTCATTATAGAAATCATTGTTCCTGGATTCGGAGTGCCTGGTATTCTGGGCATCATAGGGTTTGTCCTTTATTTCTTTGGTAATTATGTTGCAGGATTTGCTGGGTCTGAGACATGGGTACTCTTTATCGTTGGGATTATTATGTTGGTTCTTGAGTTGTTCGTACCAAGCTTCGGAATTCTAGGTTTGCTTGGATCTGCCAGTCTCATTGTTGGTGTGGTACGCGCTGCTTATAGTACATCCCATGTGGCGTTATCACTGGGAGTTGCTAGTGTGTGCGCATTGATAGTTATCATTATCGTGGCTATCGTCTTCAAGAAACGTGGCGTGTGGAATCGATTTATTCTCAGTGACTCCTTAACGAAAGAGAAGGGTTATATACCTGTTTTAAGCAAAGATAACTTGCTAGCTAAAGAAGGTATCAGTGTCACCCCGTTACGACCAGCTGGAATGGTTATGATTGAGGGTGAACGGGTTGACGTCGTCACAGATGGTGAGTTTATTGCAAACAATACGGCGATTTGTGTGGTAAAGGTAGAAGGGTCACGTATTGTTGTTAAAGCTATTGGGAAATAATTTAGTATCGTGTCATATCATAGCCAATGGCTATGTGATAAATATGAATCTTGGGGGATAAGTAATCTATGGACGCAACATTAATTCCTATTTTGTTGATTGTGGTAGTCGCAATCATTGTGTTAAGTGTATTCTTTAGCTTTTTTCCTGTAATGCTATGGATTGCAGCACTATCATCGGGAGTGCGTATTAGTATCATTACACTCGTTGCGATGAGACTTCGTCGTGTAACACCAAGCAGAATTGTAAATCCTATGATCAAAGCTACCAAAGCGGGTCTAGGACTTGATATTAATCAATTGGAAAGCCATTATCTCGCTGGTGGTAATGTAGACCGTGTAGTTAATGCACTGATTGCAGCACAACGTGCGAACATTCCATTGGAATTCGAACGTGCAGCAGCTATCGACTTAGCGGGTCGCGATGTGCTTCAAGCGGTTCAGATGAGTGTTAATCCACGTGTAATTGAGACCCCGATTGTAGCTGCAGTAGCTAGAAACGGAATTGAAGTAAAAGTTAAAGCGCGTGTTACTGTACGTGCGAATATCGACCGATTGGTTGGTGGTGCGGGTGAAGAAACAATTATTGCCCGTGTTGGTGAAGGTATTGTAACTACGGTTGGTTCGAGTGATTCTCATAAAGATGTCTTAGAGAATCCAGATATGATCTCACGTACCGTTCTTTCAAAAGGGCTAGATGCAGGAACGGCATTTGAAATCTTATCCATAGATATTGCAGATGTGGATGTAGGTAAGAATATTGGTGCTTATCTGCAGACAGAACAAGCTGAGGCTGATAAACGGATTGCCCAAGCTAAGGCGGAAGAACGTCGCGCAATGGCAGTAGCACAAGAACAGGAAATGAAGGCTCGCGTTATAGAGATGAGAGCGAAAGTTGTGGAGTCTGAATCCGATGTTCCTCTAGCAATGGCAGAAGCGTTACGTTCAGGACAACTTGGAGTTATGGACTATATGAACTATAAGAATATCGAAGCGGACACTCAAATGAGAGGATCGCTTGGTAAAATGGGAGAAAATGGAGATAGTCCGAACAATCCCAAAAAATAATATGTAAGGGATGATGTATCCCATGGAATATATTTGGCCACTTGTTGTTGTCGCATTTGGGATTATATCTGCGGTAATGAACAAAGGGAAAACGAAATCAAATGAGAGCCCTAGTAATATGCCTACATTTGGAGGGGGAGCCGAACGTTCATTGCGACCTAGACCTTCTCAAGATAACGATGATTCCAACGAAAGAATGGAAACGGAGAATCGTAACCAACAGGAAGTTTACACCCCAAGGAATATGCAGCCGACGCTACATGAATCGGATAGTCGTAATGTGATGGATATCCCTGAATACGATGTGAGTGGTGAAGGCGTCTCTCAGATGTATGAGGATTCGATGCAGAGTCGAAATGATGACATGCAAAAGGACATTGATCGTGTCACCGCTGCTCTGGATAAAATCTCGGCGCCTACCTCGACAGAGTGGAATGCTTATGATAACTCTGATGAGGAATCGAAGCGCTCATATGCTTCAGACATATCACGTCAAGCCGCAAACGGTATTATTTGGTCAGAGATATTAGGACCTCCACGTGCTAAACGTTCGTATAATCATCGCAAATCTTAAATGAGATAGATTTGGTGATTGTCATAAAGAACACAACAAAACCCAACCTTGTTCACTAAAGGTTGGGTTTTGTTGTGTTTAGATATCAATTCAAAGGCTCTCCTGCCGTCTCCCTGCCATTCTGTAGGGATTTGAACACTACACATGTAAGTGTAAAGATGAGCTCGTATAACCCCTACTGTGCTCCTGTAAAGAGCAATATGTTTGAACATTTATAGGTGGCACAGCAATCCGACCATTATCCAGGCATAACAAAGGGATGGTGAACCAGTTATGATTCGAAGCATCATGTTATCTTTTGGAACGACGATATTATACATGACAATGTATGGACTTTTTCAGTTCCCTCGGTAATTGCAGTCTTTTTTAACGTATCCACGAGGAATTGCTTTCATAAAAATAGTGTTCCCCGCATATGGTTTAGAGTACAGGAAGGGGGAAGACCTTCGTATGACCCGGATCAGCCGTAAACTTCGAAATTGGACATATGAAAAACTAGATTTGCCCCAGGATATTGTGTTTAATCTACCACGGTTAACCTTGGTCGGTAACAAAGAACTGTTTATTGAAAATCATAATGGGGTCATTCATTTCTCACCTGAGAAGTTGATTCTTTCCCTTAGTCAGGGATCGCTTGAGATAGAGGGATCAGAGCTTGTGATTCGTTCTATTTTACCTAAGGAAGTGCTAATAGAAGGAACGGTTACCCATATAAAATACATAGAAACGGAGGAGAGTCATTGAAAATTCCAACATTAGTCTACTGGCGTGGATATGTCGAAATTACAGTTAGGAATGGACATCTGGAATCTTTTATTAATACCTTGACCCAGATGGGCATTCCGGTGTGGGATGTTAAACCAACTCCATTACAGACTGCTGATATGAAGGTGCTATTGTCAGACTTCTATGCTCTCCGCCCTATCTTGAAGCGGACAGGCTGCCGTGCGCATGTAAATAAAAGGATAGGTTTCCCCTTTGAGATGTTAAAGTTAAAGAAACGTAAGTTTTTTGCAGTGGGAATCGTTGCCTTTTTCGCCATTCTGTTTCTCTTGTCGTCTCTAATATGGGATGTCAAAGTGGTCGGAAATGTTAGAATTGCTACGGATGATGTGTTACTTGTAGCTAAGCAAGAGGGAATATACCCGCTACAATGGGTTGGTCGGTTGCAACATTTGGACGAGCTCTCACAGCAAATGAATAGAAAATTACCAGGAACAGCATGGGTTGGAGTCGATCGTAAAGGGACTACAATTACAATTCAAGTCGTTGAGTCCGCTCTTCCAGAGACGAAGCCACTTCTCAGTCCAAGACACTTAATTAGCAGGACAGATGCTGTGATCACTAGTATTTATGCAGAACAAGGTCGACCTTTGGTTGCGAAGAACAGTCGTGTTAAAAAGGGACAGGTCTTGATCTCCGGGTTATTAGGAGATACTGAGAATTCTCAATCTGTTGTTGCCAAAGGGGATGTAATGGGGCTAGTATGGCATGAGTATACCATTGAGGTACCCACTGTTCAGAAGCATAAAGTATACACTGGGGAAAGTAAGGATAAGAGTTATCTTGTCCTAGGCAACCGTGGCATCCAATTATGGGGATATGGTAAAGTTCCATACGCTAAATATGAAGTTGTCACAGAACAAGATCCTCTATCTTGGAGATCAACGAAATTACCTATGGGTTGGATGACGGAACATGTGATGGAGATTGAAGAACGAAGTGAAGAAATCACAATAGAAGAAGCAAAAAAACAAGGAATTGAAGGCGCAATCCGTGATATTATAGCGAAATACGGAAATGATTCACAAATTATTAGTCGAAAAATTTTGCATGAGAAGAAAGAGAATGGTAAAGTTTATATGAAGGTTCTTTTTGAAGTAGAGGAAAAAATTGCTGAAGAGTTACCTATAGTATATAACCAAGGAGAATGAGGCTATTTGTCAGAGAATATACACAGTATAAAGATGTCATTTCAGAGCGCAGGAGAAGGACTAGCTGTATTTGGTCCACAGGATATTTTTCTTAAAATGATCGAGGCAGAAATTCCCGCAAATATTGATTCGCGTGAAGCCGAAATTACAATACGTGGTGGGGACCGAGAGGTCCAAATGCTGGAACAGTTATTCGATGTGCTATTACAATTAGTACGCAACGGTTACGTTTTAACGGAACGCGATGTGAGTTATGCTATAGATTTAGCAAAGGACTTTAGAGCAGATCAGTTATTAGATTTGTTTAAGGGTGAAATAACTACAACCTTCCGTGGAAAACCTATACGGGTCAAAACGATTGGTCAAAAGCATTATGTGACGACGATTAAGAAACGAGATATTGTGTTTGCGATTGGTCCTGCGGGGACGGGGAAGACATATTTAGCTGTTGTATTAGCGGTTGCTGCATTAAAAGAAGGATCAGTTAAGCGAATTGTTCTGACTCGACCAGCTGTGGAAGCAGGGGAGAACTTAGGGTTCTTACCAGGTGATTTACAGGAGAAAGTAGATCCATATCTACGCCCACTATACGATGCTTTATTTGATGTAATGGGACCTGACCAGACTGCGAAAGCCTTAGAACGTGGACTTATTGAAATTGCACCGCTGGCATATATGCGTGGTCGAACACTTGACGATGCATTTATCATTCTAGATGAAGCTCAGAATACAACACCTGAACAAATGAAAATGTTCCTGACTCGACTCGGATTCGGCTCGAAGATGGTCATAACAGGTGACGTTACACAGATTGACTTGCCAAGAGGCAAGAAATCTGGTCTAGTTGAAGCTAATACTATACTAAGCTCGATTGATGAGATCGGTTTTGTTTATTTCTCAGAACAAGATGTTGTACGTCATTCATTAGTCCAAAAAATCATTGTTGCCTACGATCGAGCTGCAGAAAATCAAGGATAGAGGGGATTAACTCTATGGACTCGAAGGAAACGCCATCTGGCAAATCATTTTTATACAAAAATGCAAGCTACAAGTATAGCGTGTTGACACGCTATACTCTGTTTTTATTTATAGTTGTGTTAATTTACTTTACACTTGCACCCAAAATATTACCTCAACGCTATGATATACGGCTCGGTTCTTATAGTGAAAAGGAAATAATAGCACAGGGGCAAATTCCCAACAGCAAAGCAACGTTAAAGGCGCAAGAAAAGGCAGCCGAGCAAGTACAACCGATTTATAATATTATTCCGCTTCGAAATGATACATTAGTACTTCAAATTTTGGATCGAATAGATCGACTTAACCAAGATGATCAGGTTTCGAATCAGGATAAAGTTGCAATCTATCGGCAAGAAATTCCACAAAGAGCAGAAGACTTTGTTCAGAACTTCGTGAACAGTAGCCGAAGCTCAGGCGCCTATTCCGATAATCTATTAAACGAAATGGTACGGGTCATTAGTGAACAAGTCTATCGCATTCCAGATGAGACGTTTATTAAGATGCCTCGTCTTACAAGTGAAGATATTCAAGCGATGAAGCCCGTAGCTCGTGAGATTGTTTCTAAGTTAAGTAATGATCAGGTAGTGGATGCGCAGACCGTTAGAGCTAAAGTGGCGGAAGCCGTTAGTACAAGCTCTCTAAGTAATCGTATACCTCGTGAAGTCGTCCAAGAAATTGCACGGTTGACGCTCACGGCAAATAAATTTTACGATGAGGAAGAGACCAAAGAAGCTCAAGTACAAGCTCGAGAGGATACAAATACAGTTTTTATTAACCAGGGTGACGTACTAGTGAGCAAAGGGCAGCTTATTACGGAAGAGCTATACGCTCTATTAGACGATAATAAGTTACTTAAGAACGAGGTTAACTATTGGCCACAGCTAGGGTTATTGATGTTATCCCTATTGTTGGTAGCTGGACTACATATGTTTATTCGTCAATCTAGTATGAACACGAATAAATATAAATATAATAATTCACAGCTTCTTATGCTTGGCCTTATTTTTGCTATTACGGTTCTGTCCATGAATCTGGTAAGTATAGTACAAAATAGTGTCCATCCCTATATTGGTTATATTGCTCCAGTAGCACTAGGTGCAATTTTAGTGTCATTGCTTATGGATATGTCTCTTGCTTTCTTTTGCACTATGATATTTAGTATATTGGCAAGTGTGATATTAAATGTTAATCAAGGAGAAATATTTGATTTTCATTTTGGATTCTTTACGATGACCGTTTCTTACGTTGCTATTTCGGCAATTCATAAGGCAAGTCAACGTTCTACCTTACTAAAAGGTGGGATCATGGCAAGTTTGGTTGGTTCCATTCTTGTATTTGTTATGATCTTAATCGATGGCAAGGAATGGAGTCAGATCCAAACGCTATACACGATAGCCTTTGCATTTGCTGGTGGGTTGCTAACAGCAGTATTGGTCATAGGGCTAATGCCATTTTTTGAAGCAACGTTCGGAATTCTATCCGCATTGAAGCTAGTTGAACTATCTAATCCTAACCACCCTTTATTACGTAAGTTGCTAACTGAGACTCCGGGTACTTATCATCATAGTGTGATGGTGGGGAATCTCTCGGAAGCTGCTGCAGAGGCTATTGGTGCGAATGGACTGTTATGTAGAGTTGGTTCATACTACCATGATATTGGGAAAACAAAGAGACCTAGCTATTTCATTGAGAATCAGAACCATATGGAGAATCCCCATGATTCACTAGATCCGAAGCTCAGCAAATCGATTATCATTGCGCATGCTAGAGATGGTGTAGAGATGTTAAAAGATTATAAGTTACCGAAGCTGATTCGGGATATTGCAGAACAGCATCATGGAACGACGTTCCTACATTTCTTTTATCACAAAGCACTGAAGAAAGCAGAAGAACAAGGTATAGAGCCTGAATTTACGGAGTTTGATTTCCGTTATCCTGGTCCTAAAGCCCAATCTAAAGAATCTGCTATCGTAGGTATTGCTGATAGTGTCGAGGCTGCAGTACGTTCTTTGCGGAATCCTACGGTCGAGCAGGTTGAGACTATGATAGAGAAAATAATTAAGAGTCGGATGGATGATCATCAGTTTAATGAGTGTGACCTGACGTTAAAGGAACTGGATATTATCAGTAAAACGTTGAAAGAAAGCGTCATGGGAATATTCCACTCTAGAATTGAATACCCCGAAGAAATAAAGAAGACTACGAAGATATCTGAAGAAGATAACAGAAAGGGCGTTTAATATATGAGTCTACAACTGGCTTGGAGTAACGAGCAGTCGGAATATGAAATTCAGGAATCTTTAATTACTTTGCTTGAATCTGCACTACAGAAGGCGGGAGAAGCTGAAGGCGTAATGGATGGAGAGGTTGCCCTTACATTTGTGGATGATGAACAGATCCATGAATTGAATCGTGACTACCGCGGGATTGATCGACCTACAGATGTACTTTCTTTTGCGATGAATGATACGATAGATGATGAGCTTGAAATTGTCTATGCATTAGAAGAGGGAGAGAAAATGGAAGAAGTTCCTGAGGTGTTGGGTGATATTATCATTTCAATTCCCCGTGCCAAACTTCAAAGTGAAGAGTTCGGTCATTCCCTAGAACGCGAAATTGGGTTTTTGTTTGTTCATGGATTTCTGCACTTGCTTGGTTACGATCACCAAGATCAAGCTGCTGAAGATGAAATGATGGGTAAACAAGAGGCTGTTCTGGTTCAAGTGGGGTTGAATCGATAATGGTAAAGAAATCCTTCCTATCCTCATTTGGTTATGCGTCGGAAGGTATTAAATATGCGATGACTACTCAGAGAAACATGAAGGTACATGGGGTTGCTGCCCTAATTGTTATTATAGCTGCTGCTGTTTTACAGGTATCGCCTATGCGATGGTTGTTTCTGCTTCTTGCTATTACCTTAGTGATCACTGCGGAGATGTTTAATACAGCTCTGGAAGCTGTTGTAGATCTCGTATCTCTGGATATTCGTCCTTTGGCTAAGGCTGCCAAAGATACTGCCGCAGGAGCTGTGCTTCTTACTGCGGCTTTTGCAGTAGTTGTAGGTATTGTGGTATTCTACAGACCCCTTGTGGAGTTGTTTGGGGGATAACATATATCGAGGGAACGTTCAAAAACTAAGTAGATGCTTTCGAAGTGAGTTTTTTCGGAGTATAAACATGAGGTAACGCTCAAAAACTAGGTAGATGCTTTCGAAGTAGTTTTTTCGGAGTATAACAAGAGGGAACGCTCAAAAACTTTTAGGAGGTGTCACATGGATTCAGCAACATTGCTTAAAGAAGCTATGAAAGCTCGAGAAAAAGCATATATCCCATACTCACACTTTGGTGTAGGTGCTGCATTATTGGACAGCGATGGACAGGTACATCATGGATGTAATATTGAGAATGCTGCTTATAGTCCTACAAACTGTGCTGAACGAACAGCGATGTTCAGTGCTATAGCGAACGGTCATCAAGCGCGTAGCTTCAAGGCTATAGCCGTTGTTGCAGATACAGAAGGGCCTGTTGCACCATGTGGTGTCTGCCGTCAAGTGATGGTAGAACTGTGTGGACTGGACATGCTAGTTATACTAGGTAATTTAAAAGGTGATATTCGCGAAACGAGCGTTCGTGAGTTATTACCAGATTCTTTTGGTCCATCGGATCTAGACAATGTCAGTAAATAATCGAATGATAATTAAAAGTACAGAGTACCATTTTTAGGGGGACAACAAGTAAATGGCAAAATTTAAATCAGGTTTCGTAGGAATCGTTGGAAGACCTAATGTAGGTAAATCAACGTTAATGAATCAAGTGATTGGACAGAAGATTGCGATCATGTCAGACAAACCACAGACTACACGCAACAAAATCCATGGCGTATACACAACGGATCATAACCAGATTGTATTTCTAGATACACCTGGAATACACAAACGTCAATCTAAGCTTGGTGACCTCATGAATCAGACTGCACTGAATACACTAGGTGAAGTAGAGGCTGTCTTGTTCCTAGTGGATGCTTCTGAAGGAATGGGTGGCGGTGATCGTTACATTGTGGAGCAACTTAAGAATGTCCGTACTCCAATTATTCTTGTACTAAACAAAATTGACCGGATTGAGCCACAAGCATTACTACCTCTTATTGAGGGGTACCGTAAGCTCTATGATTTTGCTGAGATTATCCCTGTATCTGCGAAGAATGGAAATAATGTCAGTACCTTGTTGAAGGAATTGGAAAAGTATTTACCTGAGGGACCTCAGTATTATCCTGCAGATCAGATCACAGATCACCCTGAGCAATTCGTTTGTGCGGAATTGATTCGTGAGAAAATACTCCATTTAACAAGAGAAGAGATTCCTCACTCCATCGCGGTAATGATTGAGGATATGAAAGTACAAGACAATGGTGTGGTACATATCGGTGCTGTTATCTTTGTAGAAAGAAGCTCACAGAAGGGTATCATTATTGGGAAGCAAGGAGCCATGTTGAAAGAAATTGGACAATTAGCACGTCATGATATCCAGAACTTATTAGGGTCCAAAATCTTCTTAGAAATATGGGTTAAAGTTAAAAAAGATTGGCGCAATCAAGATCGAGTTCTTCGTGATCTAGGATTTCACCGCGAAAGTTAATACTTAATATCGGTTGGCAGGAATTGCAACACATATATCATCGTACAACGCACATCCTATTATTGAAGATGCAGATGCATTTCCCAAGGAAAGGATGAATACGTATGCGAGATTTTTCGTGGAAGTATTTTGCGATGACTGGAGATGTTGATGCTTATTTGTTATTTAAAGAAGCAGGTGGCACTCCAAATCAAGTGTTTGCAACAGATATTGTGGTGGAAGAGATGGTTGATTATGAAGAGAACGAATGATTGGCTGCTCCGTGAATGGTTGGGGGAAGATGCATGCTTTACAGGGTGGAAGGGATTGTCATCCGCAGCATGGACTACGGTGAGGGGAACAAAATCATTACGCTTTGCACCGAAAACACGGGGAAAATAGGAGTGCTTGTTCGTGGCGCAAAGAAGGTAAAGAGCCGACATGCTGCTTTAACGCAGCTATTTACAATAGGTGAGTATATTTTTTTTCGAAATGGTACGGGGCTAGGTACTTTAAATGCAGGCGAAATTACAGAATCCCATTATCGATTACGTGGAGATCTTTATATGGCAGCTTATGCGTCATATGCCTGTGAGTTACTTGATCGAATTCTCCTAGATGAGGAGACAGGAAGCTTCTGGTTTCATCAGTTAAAAGCTTGTCTTGTTGCTTTGGAAGAAGGAAAAGATCCTGGAATCATACTCAACGTATATGAAATGAAAATGTTACAGACTGCGGGTTATGCACCAGAGTTGAATACCTGTATCTCTTGTGGAGAATCACGAGCGGATGATGACCTACTGATCAGTCCTCGACTTGGTGGGGTATTATGTAAGTATTGTCGTCATCTTGATCCACAAGCAATGAAAATTACACCTCGTGCTCTAAAATTATTGCGGTTATTCGAACGATTAGATCTAAGAAAACTTGGGAATATTGATGTGAAGCAAGAAACCAAGCTGGAATTAAAAATGATAATGAGGTCATTTATCGATATGCAGTTAGGTGTAAATTTAAAGTCCAGAAATTTCCTTGATCAAATGGATAAATATGAAATTTGACGAATGGGACAATATCTATTAGTATATTATAAGATTATATTTAATATTGTCATGCATTGATCGAGATAGTAGCGATTTAATTTCTGGACTTAGCGAGTTGGGGATGGTGGAAGCTCAACGAAAGGAAATCGTGAAAGGCAACTCGGGAGCATGAATGAATGATAAAAAGTGGATTGTGTTGTTTCTTAAGCATAATCAAGTAGGGTGGAACCGCGGGAAAAGCTCTCGTCCCTATGTCTGTGCAGCAGGCCAGGCGTAGGAACGAGGGCTTTTTGCTGTACAGAATGGTAAAATGAAAGTAATGAAAATGAGTAAAGGAGCGAAGCAATATGAATTTTCAAAAGATGATTCTAACGCTACAGCAGTTCTGGGCAGATCATAACTGTATTATCGTCCAGCCGTATGACACGGAAAAAGGTGCAGGGACCATGAACCCTATGACTTATCTACATTCAATCGGTCCTGAACCATGGAATGTAGCTTATGTAGAACCGTCTCGTCGCCCAAGCGATGGACGTTATGGAGAGAATCCAAACCGGCTTTATCAGCATCACCAATTCCAGGTTGTTCTTAAACCTTCCCCTGATAATATTCAGGAAATTTATTTGGAGAGCTTAAAGCAGCTGGGTATTGACCCATTACAGCATGATATTAGATTCGTTGAAGACAACTGGGAAGCACCAACATTGGGAGCATGGGGTCTAGGTTGGGAAGTATGGCTTGATGGTATGGAAGTGACCCAATTCACGTATTTCCAACAGGTTGGGGGTATTGATGCAAGTCCTGTTGCTGTAGAAATAACATACGGTATGGAACGTCTAGCATCTTATATTCAGAATAAAGAAAATGTATTTGACCTTGAATGGGTAAATGGCATTACATATGGTGATGTGTTTCACCAAGCAGAAGTAGAACATTCTAAGTACACCTTTGAAGTGTCTGATGTGCAGATGTTATTCACGTTATTCAATATGTATGAAGAAGAAGCTAATAAAGCAATGGAGAAATTTTTAGTGTTCCCAGCGTATGACTATGTATTGAAATGTTCCCATACGTTTAACTTGCTCGATGCTCGTGGAGCCATTAGCGTAACAGAACGAACAGGTTACATCATGCGTGTAAGAAACTTGGCTCGCCAAGTGGCTGCCTCTTATTTAATAGAACGCGAGAAATTAGGCTTCCCGCTCTGTAAGAAAGGAGACGTTTAACGTGGCTAAAGACTTATTATTTGAAATTGGATTGGAAGAAGTTCCTGCTCGGTTTATACGTGCTGCTGTAGAACAGTTGGAAGAGCGTATGATTAAATGGTTGGAGCAATCAAGAATCTCACATGGACAAGTGCATGCCTATGCAACACCACGTCGGTTAGCGGTGCTCGTGGAAGGTGTGGCAGAGAAACAAGAGGATATTGAGGAAGAAGTTAAGGGCCCATCTCGTAAAATAGCTCAAGACGCAAGTGGTAATTGGAGCAAAGCAGCGTTGGGATTCGCACGGAGTCAAGGTGTTGATCCTGAACAGTTCACATTCCAAGAGTTAAACGGTGTTGAATATATATATGCAACTAAGAGCAGTTTAGGAGTAGAGACTTCATCTATTCTTTCAGAAGCCTTGTTGAACATCCTTTCTTCGATGACTTTTCCAAAGAATATGCGATGGAGCGCTTATGAATTTAAGTTCGTTCGTCCGATTCGGTGGCTTATCGCACTATTTGGAACCGATGTTATTGACCTCGATATTACAGGAGTGAAATCGGGTAATATAACTCGTGGCCATAGATTCTTAGGTGAAGAGGCTGTTGTTGCCGAACCTTCCGTGTACTTGGATGTACTTCGAAGCCAGTCCGTAATTGCATGTATAGAAGAACGGAAAAACATGATAGAAGAACAGATTAAAGCTCTTGCAGAAGAGAAACAATGGAAAATTGCAGTCAAAGATGATCTGCTTGAAGAAGTATTATTCCTTGTTGAGACACCTACGGTGTTATTTGGAACGTTTGATCCTTCCTTTTTGGAAATTCCACAAGACGTGTTAATCACTTCTATGAGGGAGCATCAGCGCTACTTCCCAGTACTGAATGATCAAGATCAATTACTACCCTTCTTCGTTACGGTACGTAATGGGAATAATACCTCTTTGGATATTATTGCCAAAGGAAATGAGAAGGTATTACGCGCACGTTTATCAGATGCGAAATTCTTCTACGAAGAAGACCAGAAGTTACACATTAAGGATGCTTTGTTGAAACTTGAAAATATTGTATTCCAAGAAGAATTAGGATCTATTGCTGATAAAGTCCGTAGAACTGGTCGTATTGCAGAAGGTTTATCATCCGCACTACACATTTCTCCAGAACATGCAGATGCAGTGTCACGTGCTGCTGAAATTTGTAAGTTTGATCTAGTTACTCAAATGGTTTATGAGTTCCCTGAATTACAAGGCGTGATGGGTGAAGACTATGCTCGAAGAGCGGGTGAGAAGGAGGAAGTAGCGAAGGCTGTCTTCCAACATTATCAACCACGCTTTGCTGGAGATAATACACCGGAATCGATCGTAGGAGCACTAGTTAGTATTGCTGACAAAATCGATACGATTGTTGGTTGTTTCTCTATAGGCATCATCCCGACAGGTTCTCAAGATCCCTATGCACTTCGTCGTCAAGCCCAGGGTATTGTACAGATTATGTTGGCTCAAAAACTACAGATTTCGCTCTCAGAGATGCTCAACATTGCACTTGATGTTCATGAAAACCTTCGTGAAATGAAACTTTCTGCTACTGAAGTGCGTACAACTATAGTTGAGTTCTTTGGACTTCGAGTGAAGAAGCTTCTTTCAGAGAACTTACGTTATGATATTGTAGATGCGGTGATCTCGGCAGACTTTGATGATATTGCCTCTGTAGTTTCACGAGGTGAAGCATTGATGGAAGCCGTAAATAATCAAGAGGATTTCAAGGTGACGGTTGAATCCTTTAACCGTGTGAGCAACTTAGGTGCCAAAGCAGAACAATTCGAAATCGATGAAGCTCTTCTTCAAGAACAAGGGGAAAAAGAACTTTATAAAGGTTGGCAATCGATTGTCGAAGGATATCATAACGCCTTGAATCAACGAGATGGGCACAAGGCTCTACAATTCTTAGGACAGATTCGTAATGTGATTACTGAATTTTTCGACTCAGTGATGGTTATGGCAGAGGACGAACAAGTCAAAAACAATCGATTGGCACTTTTGGCAGCGATCGATAAAGATTTGAAGGCATTTGCTGATTTCACAAAACTGGTGTGGTAAATAAAATAAAATAGAGAAATTGTATGCGGGAACCAAAATGCCTAATTTAAATGGTTCCTGTGTACATCTCTTGGTTCATTTACCATAAGTTGTTAAGTGGGTTGAAGAAGGATTTAAGCTATGTCAGAGCGTATATATATAGTTAGGAACTTAATTAAGGTTAAGAACTTAACTTAAGGTGAAATAGGTGATATTTCTGGCTACATTGACAAAGTTCCGAATTGTTGTCGACGGGGATGCCTGTCCCGTAAAGAACGAAATAGCTGTTACTGCACGACAATTTTCAGTCCCTGTCCTCATGGTCTCGTCGTATGATCATCTGATTCGTGAAGAAGAAGGTGTGACTGCCGTTCAGGTTGATCGTAGTGATCAAAGCGCTGATCTATATATTGCTAATCATATAAGCCGCGGGGATATTGTAGTAACGCAGGATTATGGATTGGCAGCATTGTGTTTAGCAAAAGGTTGTTATGTTATATCTAATAGAGGCAAGCATTATGGGGATAATGATATTGAATTGATGTTGGATCGTAGGCATCATCAAGCTAAAGCGAGAAGAATGGGTAAACATTCTAAAGGACCCAAACCGATCACAGCAGATGATAAAATATTTTTTCAACACAATTTGACAAGAATTTTGCAGGATTTGCAGGAGAACGATCAGTTATAGCGAATAATATTTACGTGCTAAAGAGATGAAGGTGGTAAAGATGAGTACCGGGCAAGGTAATATACCGGAAAAGGTAATTGATTCCGTATTAGAGCACAATGATATTGTCGATACGGTAAGTAAGTACGTTCATCTCACCAAGCAAGGTAAGTACATGAAGGGTCTTTGTCCATTTCATTCAGAGAAGACACCCTCATTTACAGTGACACCGGAGAGACAAATTTTCTATTGTTATGGATGCGGTAAGGGTGGCAACTCAATCAAGTTTATGATGGAGATTGAATCATTATCTTTTCCTGAGGCTGTCAAAATAATGGCTGAAGAAAGTCATATCGAGATGCCGGAATTGCAGGGAACAAGTACGATCTCGTCGAATCCTGAGAGAGAAAGATTGCTGCAAGCTTATGAATGGTCATCTAAATTCTTTCATTATTTACTTAAGAACACGGAACACGGTAAACCAGCAATGTCCTACTTACGTTCACGTGGTCTTAACGACAAAATGATTGATCAGTTTCAAATTGGCTATGCCCCTGACACTTGGAATACCTTGGTACAGTTCTTGACTAAGCGATCTTTCGATTTAGAGGAAATGGAAAAGGGAGGATTATTATCCACTCGAAGTGATGGCACAGGGTTTATTGATCGGTTCCGTGACAGGGTGATTTTTCCGATTAGTGATAGAAATGGTAGGGTTATTGCTTTTGGTGGCCGAGTTCTGGGAGAAGCGCAACCGAAATACCTGAACTCACCTGAAAGCAAACTATTTAACAAAAGTAGGACATTGTATAACTTGCACCAAGCAAAGAACTCCATTCGAAAATTACGCCAAATCGTATTATTTGAAGGATATGGAGATACAATTGCAGCTTGGGAGGCAGGCGTACACAATGGTGTTGCAACAATGGGAACTTCCCTGACGGAGAGTCATGTTTCCATGATGAAGACTATGGCAGATGAAGTATTAATATGTTTCGATGGCGATCGTGCGGGACAAGCATCAGCCTTGAAGAATATCCCGTTACTTGAAAGCTCAGGTATAAGAATCAAAATTGCTATTCTCAACGATGGACTTGATCCAGATGATTTTGTACGTAAATACGGTCCAGAGCGATTTATGAGTCAGATTATTGACGGAGCAGTTTCAACAACAAAATTTAAACTTATATATCTGAAAAAAAACCATATACTGCTAGAAGAAGATGGGAAAATAGCTTATATGAAGGAAGTTCTTCCGATTATTGCAGCTTTACCATCCTCTACCGAAAGAGAAGTATATTTGAGGGAATTATCTTCTGAACATCATCTTTCTTATGAAAGTCTTAAGCAAGATTGCAACCTGATTCGGCAGACAATGCAAAAAAACATGCCGGATGGGGATAATTTTGAACAGGGGTGGAATAATGGTAGGCATAAAAAAGGGCAGATTCCGGCTCCAACATTACTACCCGCTTATCACACCGCAGAGCGTCGGCTGCTATCTCTGATGCTTCAGGATGCTGAAGTTGCCCAGTATGTGGGTGAACGTCTCGGAGATGCTTTTAACATTGATGATCATGCAGCTATTGCTGCTTATCTATATGCCTATTATGCTCAGGGTAAACACCCGGATATAAGCCGATTTATGTCATCGCTTCATGACGATCGGTTAGAAAAGACACTTAGTTCAATATCAATGATGGATACACCCCGTGATTGGAATGTTCAAGTTCTCGACGATTATATTAGGGAAATTCGTAAGGTCCCACAGCAACAACAGGTAGAACTTAAAAAGGAAGAAATGATAAGTGCGGAGCGTTCCGGTGATTTTTTACGTGCGGCACAAATAGGTAGTGAGATTATTGCCCTAGAGAGACGATGATTGAAGTTATGGTATGAGTGTATCTAGGGAGGAGGGAGTCGAATATGGCGAATGATCAGCGTACTGAATTAGAGACAGAATTGACCCTTGATCAGGTCAAAGATCAATTGGTTGAGCAAGGTAAGAAGAGATCGACGTTAAATATTAAGGACATTATGGAGAAATTGTCTCCTTATGATCAAGATCCCGAACAAATGGAAGAGTTCTACGAACATTTGAGTGATCTGGAGATTGAAGTGGTCAATGAGAATGATGAAGAGGTGAATACTCTTCGACCAAATGAAGACTCCGAGGAACATAATGGGGAAGAAACAAGCTTTGATGATGACTTATCATTGCCACCAGGGATTAAGATTAATGATCCTGTACGTATGTATCTGAAGGAAATTGGTCGTGTACAATTGCTATCAGCAGATGACGAAGTGTCGTTAGCTAAACGTATTGAGCTTGGTGACGAAGAGGCGAAAAGACGTCTTGCAGAAGCCAATCTACGGCTCGTTGTCAGTATTGCTAAGCGGTATGTTGGACGTGGAATGCTATTCCTTGATTTGATCCAAGAAGGTAACATGGGGCTTATCAAGGCAGTTGAGAAGTTCGATCATAAAAAAGGGTATAAATTTAGTACGTATGCTACATGGTGGATACGCCAGGCAATTACACGTGCTATTGCGGACCAAGCACGGACGATCCGAATTCCTGTTCATATGGTTGAAACCATCAATAAGCTAATTCGCGTATCTCGTCAGTTGCTTCAAGAATTAGGACGTGAACCAGCACCTGAAGAAATCGCAGCAGAGATGGAATTAAGTGTTGAAAAAGTGCGGGAAATCATGAAAATTGCCCAAGAACCAGTTTCGCTTGAAACGCCGATTGGGGAAGAAGATGATTCGCATTTAGGAGATTTTATAGAAGATCAGGAAGCGTTGGCTCCTGCAGATGCAGCAGCTTATGAGCTTCTTAAAGAGCAGTTGGAAGATGTTCTGGATACGCTAACTGAACGGGAAGAAAATGTATTGCGTTTGCGTTTCGGTCTGGACGATGGACGTACAAGAACACTTGAAGAGGTTGGTAAAGTGTTCGGAGTAACCCGTGAACGGATTCGCCAGATTGAAGCTAAGGCGCTTCGCAAATTGCGTCATCCAAGCCGTAGTAAAAGGCTTAAGGATTTTCTGGAATAAAGCGTATAATTGGACCTTCTGTAGCTTATTAGCTCAGAGGTCTTTTTTCTTAAGATAATGTAAGTTCACTTTCATCCATTTCTTAATCGTATCTAAATGGATGAAAATTTGAAGTGAAAGAGGTATTTCTTTCTTTTGGCAATAATGTATCTAAATGTTTTATGGTTTTTATTTTAGCTCTTTTTCATGGCTATTGCAAATTATTAGGTGATGCTTTACCTAATTGGAATTCGTTAATACTTGAAATGCTTAATGATATTAAAGTTGCATTTGTACTTCAAATGTGACATGTTCTACGAAAAAAAAGGATTGTGTGGGTGGCTCATGAAATTATCAAAAAGACTACAATTTATTATGGAACAAATTCCAAATGGAAGTACTTTTGCTGATATAGGTTCAGATCATGCAATGTTGCCCGTAGTGGCAATTCATTCGGGTATAGCACTTCGAGCGATAGCAGGAGAAGTTAATGCAGGCCCTAGAGATGCAGCAGCTAAGCAGGTGGCTTCAGCGGGTCTCAATGATATGATTGCTGTACGGCTTGGGAATGGTCTAGAAGTGATTTCTCCTGGCGAAGTTGATGTGATTACTATTGCCGGTATGGGTGGAGGCTTAATCGCAAGTATTCTAGAGCAGGGAATAGATAAGTTGGTTGGGGTTAAAAAGTTAATATTACAACCTAATGTAGGCGAAGAAATCGTACGTCGCTGGTTATTAAGTCATGACTGGGTACTAACATCGGAGCACATTATGGAAGAGGATCGTAAAGTGTATGAAATATTAACTGCGGTTCCTGAGAATAAGGGTATAGATGGGCTTTTTAATGACGATGTTTATAAAGAATATGTACTCGAGACTGGTAACGGACCTGTTAAAATTACTAAAGAGATTTCAGTACGGATGGGTCCATGGTTGTTGCAAGAGAAAAATCCGATTTTTACATCTAAATGGCTGTCGGAGATCGAGAAGTTGGAGCGGATCGTAGCATCACTTGCTACGTCAACGTTATCATCGTCCGAGAGTAAATCTGAAGAAATAGTACAAGAAATTCAACAGATTAAGGAGGTGCTATCTTGTTCGCCAAAGGACAGACAGTAATTCAATATATGGAACAGCTTGCTCCTAAGCATGTAGCCATGCCTGATGATCGTATAGGATTACAATTGGGAACCTTACAAAAGGATATTAGGAATGTACTTATTGCACTAGATGTTAATGATGAAGTAGTGGAAGAAGCCATACGTTTGAATGTTGACCTAATCATTGCTCACCATGCGATTATATTTCGACCACTGAAGCAACTACAGACCGACACCCCTATGGGTAGACTGTATGAGAAGCTAATTAAGCATGATATTGCTGTATATATTAGTCATACGAATCTTGATGTTACTGAGGGTGGTATGAACGATTGGATGGCTGAAGCGATTGGTATTGAGAATGGCTCACCCATTGAGGATATCCATACCGAGCAATTATTTAAATTAGTTGTCTTTGTGCCAAAGAGCCATCATCAGCAAGTTCTAGATGCGATTCTAGGTGCGGGTGCAGGCTTCATTGGTGACTATAGCCACTGTAGCTTTAATATCGAAGGATTCGGAACCTTTATGCCTCATGAGGGAGCTACCCCTTTCATTGGTAAGCAAGGAAAGCTTGAGCAAGTGGAAGAAATACGTATTGAGACGATTGTGCCTAAGGGTATACGTAATAAAGTAGTACAAGCTATGTTGAAAGCTCATCCTTATGAAGAAGTTGCCTACGACTTGTATGCAATGGATCTTAAAGGAAGAACCTTGGGCTTGGGCCGCGTAGGCAAATTGAATACTCCGATGATACTCGCTGAATTCATCGAAGTAGTTAAACAGAACCTACAGGTAGATCATGTAAGGGTTGTAGGGGATCTACAACGTCCTATACGCAAAGCTGCTGTTATTGGAGGGTCTGGGGGACGATATATAACTCCTTCTATTTTCAAGGGAGCAGATGTACTTGTAACGGGAGATATTGATTATCATACGGCACAGGATGCTCTTATGGCCGGGATCGCCATTATTGATCCAGGACATAATGCGGAGAAAATAATGAAATTAAAAGTGGCTGAATGGATGAGAGAAAAGCTTCAAAGTGCGAAGGTTGAGACACAAGTCTATGCATCCGAAGTGAATACAGAACCCTTCCAATTTATGTAAAATGAAAGCTGAACAATGAGCAAAATAGTAGGGAATCCTTAAAATTCCCATAGTTACATGTTATTTAGGGTTGTTTCCAACATCGTTTCGCGGTATACTATCAAGTGTTGTCCCGAAAGTTTGACAGACAATCGCTGGTGATGCGTAAGGCATCACGAGAGGAAAGTCCGGGCTCCATAGGGCAGGGTGCTGGATAACGTCCAGTCAGCGCGAGTTGAAGGATAGTGCCACAGAAATGGACCGCCGATGGCCGCCACAAGCGGCACAGGCAAGGATGGAACCGAGGTGTAAGAGACCCCGAGGAACGCTGGTGACTTCGTTCCTGGTAAACCCCACTTGGAGCAAGACCTAATGGAACGCAGCTTCTCTGTCAAGAGGGCAGCCTTAGCCCGAGGCGCGTTTAGGTTGGTCGCTGGAGCCGTTCAGCAATGTTCGGCCTAGATAGATGATTGTCGTTTGGAGTGGGAGGGTAGTTCCCGTATGAACCACAATAGACACAGAACCCGGCTTACGGCAAACTTTCAGAACTACAACACAACTTATTGAATGAAATTAATACACATGTATGTAATTGCAAATGGTGATGTTCTAGTGGTTAATAACCGCAGAACATCACCATTTTTTATATGCCATGAATCGTATTCTATAATTATTCTAAAGCGAATGAAGAGCCTATTTCAGTCAGAAGCTCATTAATTAGGGTCAATCGTACAATCCAGAATTAGACACTTGTAATACAATATATCAAAATCACGAAAGGAGCGAATGAATATGAGTAATTCTTCTAATTCTTCTAATTCTTCTGGTTATCCATGTCCAGCGGCTGATCCCGTTATCTGCGATCCCATTGTAGTCGTGCAAGATTGTTATTATACCCAGGTGGTTCCTGTAATCCATACAATCCAAGTGGTTAAAAGAACTCATTGTGTTCCTATTGAGAAACATATTTATAATTACGTGACTGTTGAAGAAGGTAATAATGAAATGGCAGGCGTTTCAGCGCAAAAAGAAAAAAAACGTCATGCTACTGTTTCTAAAGCCAAAACGAAGTCAAAATCCAAATCAAAAAGATAAAATCTAAACAATCCGCGATCAAATAACTCGCGGATTGTTTTTTACAAGGTATTTGTATTGGGTTGTGTTTACTTTGAAGATTGTTCTTTGTGAATGACCGATTTCATCTGATTGTGTACATGCTGTGGCCAGAATTGAAGTGGAGATGAACCGTTTCCTGCGGCTTTAAGTGCTTTATAGATATCAACTTGTCCATATCCGAAGTATTTATCTCGTCCGGTATCCCCTAGATCAACAACACTTTCGCGCATCAGATTCATCACCTCTTCATTATCGAGATTAGGGTTTCTTGCCCTAATGAGACCGGCTAAAGCAGCAACATGTGGTGTCGCCATAGATGTTCCAGATAGTGCAGCGTATTGATTGTTTAAATAGGTGCTGGCAATACTTTCACCTGGAGCTACCACATCAACGTAATCCCCGTAATTAGAGAAGGACGCTCGCTTCATATTTGAATCTGTAGCTGAGACAGAGAATACTTCCGGATATGCAGCGGGATATCCAGGACGTTCTGTATTATCATTACCGGTAGCAGCGACGATGACGACATCTCGGTTGTACGCATATTTGATAGCATCATGTAGAAATTCTGAATCAGCATAATTACCAAGGCTCATGTTAATGACTTTGGCTCCATGATCAGCTGCCCAAATGACTCCTTCTGCTACTGAATATGTTGTACCAGCACCGGAACTGTCTAGTGCTTTAATGGGCATCACTTTATTGTACCAACTAATACCAGCGACACCTTCATTATTGTTAACTACAGCACCTATAATGCCGGCAACGTGTGTTCCGTGCCCCACATCGTCGGTAGGTTGGCTGGAAGGGTCAACAACATTATAACCATCGACTAGGTTTTCCTTAAGGTCAGGATGCTGTAGATCAGCTCCTGTATCTATTACCGCAACGATCACATTTGTACTACCTTTAGATAACTCCCAACCTTTATTTGTTTCTATAGCAGGTAAATTCCATTGATACTTTGCAAACAGTAAATCATTTGGAATGTTGGTTGAAGTAGATAATTTATCTTTATTGGTTACATCATTTGTTAAATATAGATAGTGTGGTTCGGCATAGTGGGGACTGTACTTTTTCATGAAATAAGCTTTAAGCTGTTGATATGACATATGATCTGCGTGAAATACGTAAGCGTAGCCCATTTTACGAACCCATTTACTCTTAATTTCACTGGAGATCGTCATTAATTCTTTGTCTGATAAATGGTTGCGGAAATGTACTACAATCTCATTTTCGTAATAATGACTTGCCTTTTCATTATCATGACCTGTCTTTACTTTGATATCTCTTAACGTATTCGTATCTACGGATTCAACGCGATAATTCCCTTCTTTAGGATAAGGTATGAGTCGTAGATTGCGTTTCTGATGATTCGATACTTCATGCAGAACTTGTTGGCTTATTAAAGCGATGATCCCTTTATGTCCTTTAGTTGAAGGCTCAGCCATAATGAAATACTGATAATCATTTACCTTAAATGAAGGCGATTCATATGAGCGATGGTTCCGTAATTGATTTTTGGCTAACTGTTGGTACGTGTTAAACTGCTTATTTGTTTTCGTGTTCCAAGTTAAACGGTCCGATGGATATGGGGTAGAGTGTTGTTTGGAGAAATCAATCCAGGTTAGTAATTGAATATGATCATGAGATTTTTGTAATTGTTGAATGTATTGCTTCGTTTGCTGTTCAGATGTTGTACTAAATTGCTCTGCCATCTTTGACAGATGTTCTTTTGCATCCGCACGGGTCAATCGATCTGTGGATGAAATATCATGGCTCATGATGGTATGTTTCAGGTTTACTTCTTGCTGTGGATTAGCAACTTTCGATGATGAACCTTGGTTTGAATGTGAATTGTTATCAGGAAGTGACGTATAAATTGTTATCATTCCCAGAGCTACAACGAGTCCTGAACCTAACCATATTTTGCGAGACACTTGAATACCTCCTTAACGATCTTTACCTTTTTTTATTGTTAGGAAGTAGCTAGTTTTTTATTCCCCTCGAATGATTTGATATTTTATGTTTTCGGTAATATATTTAAGCAGAAAAGGATACCGCTTCAAAGTAATATATGGTAGGATAATACTTGGAAAATCCATAGTAGTGGTTCATATGAACTTCCACTATTTTGACGTAGGTACAATAAGGGGGAGCTAACGATTATGTCAGCAGCCAATATTCAAAAATTGTGTGAGTCCACAAGAGAGAAATTAAAAACAGCCATTGAAAGAACAGAAATATTTCTGAACGAGTATGCACTGCCACAATTGACTGGAGAGCATCTGGATGAAGAAATGGTGGTATTCTACAAAGGGTTCTTATCTGAACTTCGCCATTTACTTGTCTTCTCTGAAGTATCATACGAGAAGTTAGGTATTGTTCTTCGTCGTGCGAATTTTGATATCGATTTTGCCGAGAAAGCTCTTTACAATGTATATCATCACTGCGTCAACAATTTCTTTTATCCTAAAAATGAAAGTTACTCTGAAGATGGCCGATACGCTTATACTGGGCAAGATGCCATTCGTTTCCGTATCAAGCCTATTCGTGAAGCCCGTGATATTATTCTAGATATTACAAAGGTATATGAAGAGTTAAGAGATGATCTAACGTATTATGAAAGTGATTATTTAACAGAGCGTCGGATGCATAATCAAAAAAGTCACGCTTAATGAAATGAAATTTAATCTAATCACCACTGAATTTTAACAACGACTATTACATAACGGTTGATTTGTTCCTTTTAAGGACAAGTCAGCCGTTTTTTATTTGTGCTGAAGAATCATATCGAAGAACGTTCTTATTCTTGTAATGGCATCAACTTACAGTGCGTTATTCGCATATCAGATTATCGTATCGGAGACAATGGAGAAGAGGTGATTTAATAATGATAAATGAGGCCAAAACATTAGTTAGGTGTAGCGTAAGCAATTGTCATTTCTGGGGAGAAGAGAATTTATGTCGAGCTAATAAAATTGTTATTGAAATTGATGAACACTCAAGTAGAAACTTGAATGAGGAATTTGCAGAAGAATCTTTTAATGACCATAAGGATACTGCCCGCTCATCGTCTTCCACATGTTGTTTGACATTTAAACCCAAGTCATGATCTTGTCCATCTAAAGAGGAGGTGCTTGATATGGAAACAGACAAACAACCATCAGGTGTTCAAAATGATCAATCCGAGAATGAAAGCATTCGTAAAGAAAGTATACTTCACAAGAAGCGTATAGATTATCCGCGACTGGAACAAGATCATACGGAGGAGTATGCAGCTGATATAGCACCCACTCCTTTACGCGTCTATAACGAAGATAATTCGGATAAAGATGTGGAGGCTATGGATTCAACAACAGGAAAATTGGCAGGATATGTCGGTCTGGCATTTGGTATTCTTTCATTGTTCTTGTGGTCCATAGTTCTTGGTCCTCTTGCAGCTGTTATGGGTTTTTATGCCTATACTCAGGGAAGAAAGGCAACCGGAGGATGGTCGATCGCACTTGGTATATTAGCTACATTAAGTTATTTTGTGCTTATGCCATTTACAAGGTGAAGTTTGAATGCAACGCTAAATTCGGCTAATTCAAACCTCTGTATAGAGGTTTGAATTAGCTCTTTTTTTATTGAAGTTCATTTTTTTTGCAAAGAGGAGGTAGCGCATGTCCTATTCCCATGATAATATGTAAAGAACTACATTATGATGGAAGTTGGGATACTAAACATGCAGATCGACTCAATAACTGCCAAACAGCTTATAACTCTACAAGAAAATGCTACGATACAGGATAAAAGTGCTCTTATACAGAGTATGCTAAATAATAATGTTGGAGGATCAGATTTTGATGTAATGTTGAAACAGGTCATGTCTACGACTTCAGAATTGTCCGCTACAGATAGCAGTGTTTCGTTAAATGCTGGAGTATCTTGGAGTGACGGGTTATTGTGGCAGCAACTCGGTGCCGTAAGTAAGACAACTTCGACTAATACAGAACATAGTACATATTCTGGCAAGTCGTTGCCTTCGAGTTACAATGATCTGATTGAACAAGCAAGTCGTAAATATGGCGTTTCTGAATCTTTGATCAAAGCTGTCATCGATACAGAGTCGTCCTTTAATCCCGGGGTTGTTTCTTCCGCAGGAGCGAAGGGCTTGATGCAATTAATGGATGGGACTGCTCAGGGATTAGGAGTCAGCGATTCATTTGATCCAGCTCAGAATATTGATGCAGGTACTAAATACCTTTCTTATCAATTAAAGCGGTTCAATGGTCAAGAGAAGATGGCACTTGCCGCATATAACGCTGGACCAGGAAGAGTATCCCGTCTTGGTGTATCTAGTGATGCAGAACTTATGAATAATATAAATTCACTCCCTGAAGAGACTAGAAAGTATATATCTAAGGTACAGAATGCTCGCTCTAAATACGAAGAAGTATAAATGATAATTGCATAGAGATATTCATTGGATCACACGGGGGAGGCACCAGGGTGAAGAGTTGTAAGAATGCTTACACCCTCTCTGACGTTTGATCTTTTTGTGTTGTCATGAGAAGGAAAGGTTGAGATATAATGATTTATTGGGATCATGCGGCAAGTACGCCACCCTATGATGATGTTATACGCACGGTAACTGAGATCATGAATAAGCATTATGGTAATCCGTCGTCTATCCATCAAATGGGTGAAGATGCGGGTAAGTTAATGAGTCGAACCCGCAAAGTTTGTGCAGATTCATTACATGTTAATCCTTCTGAAATTGTATTTACTTCAGGAGCAACAGAGGGGAATAATTTAGGTATTAAGGGCGCTGCAATGCAATATATGAGCCGTGGGAGACATCTAATCACGACTGTGATTGAGCATGCTTCCGTATATGAAAGTTTCCTTCAATTGCAAAAATGGGGGTTCGAAGTTACATTTCTTCCGGTTAATTCACATGGGCGTGTCGATGTGAAATCTCTTACGTCCGCTATAAGAAAAGATACGATATTGGTTAGTATTATGCACGTTAACAATGAAATGGGTGCTGTTCAGCCCATAGAAGAGATCGGCCATGAGATAAAACGCTCTAATCCACGAACGTTATTTCATGTAGATGGTGTTCAGGGATTCGGCAAGTTACCTGTGGAACTAAAAAAGTGGTGTATAGATTTGTACACGTTATCTGCTCATAAATTTCGTGGTCCTAGAGGCACGGGATTATTATATGTCCGAGATGGATTACAACTGACACCTCTTCTATCCGGTGGTTCTCAGGAGTTCGGATGGCGTGCAGGGACGGAGAATATGCCACTACTTGTAGCTATGGCTAAGGCAATGCGATTGGCTGTAGAGCGTCAACCTGCTTTCACGAGAGACGTTTCTATTCTACGTAACAGAATTTTTGAGATCATCAGAAATATTCAAGGCTTACATCTTCATAGTGATGAGGACGGTGCACCTCATATTATACAGTTCTCATATCCAGGGATGAAGTCAGAAGTGTTACTGCACACGCTGGAATCCGAAGGAATGTTAGTATCTACGCGATCAGCGTGTTCTTCTAAAAAGGCAGAACCAAGCCGAGTACTGCTTTCTATGGGATTAAGTATGGAAGAAGCAGTAAGTGGAATTCGAATTAGTCTTGGAGATAATCATACGGAAGAAGAAGTGAATCAGTTGGAACATGCTCTTCGTAGAGCGATTAAGCAGTTGCGTCCCATGGAAAAAGGAAGGAATGATAAATGATGATTTATGATATGTTGTTACTACGTTTTGGAGAATTCATATTAAAAGGCAAAAATCGTAGAAGATTCGAGAAATCGGTATTCCTTCATGTGAAATCGGTACTACAACCTTTTCCAAAAGTGAAATTACGAGATGAGTTCGGAAGAATATATGTATACCTTAATGGTGAAGACACAATGGAGCCTATCAAAGCATTAAAGAAAGTATTCGGTATTGCTTCTATTAGCCCTGTAATCGTATGTACCTCCGAATTGGACGATATTTTAAGTACGAGCTATCGGTATTTGGAAGAATTAAATCTACAAAAAGATACGACTTTCAAAGTGAATGCCCGACGTGTATGGAAGAAGTTTCCTCAATCCTCTCATGAAATGAACCATCATGTGGGTTCACTTTTGTTAAAGAATTTTGATATGTTGAATGTGAGCATGAACCAACCTGAGCTAGAACTAAGAGTGGAGATTCGGGAGAATGAAACCTATATATTCTTTGAAGTTATTCCTGCTATAGGGGGATTTCCTAGAGGGAGTAATGGAAAAGCGATGTTGTTGCTGTCGGGCGGAATTGATAGTCCTGTAGCTGCTTGGTCATCCATGCGCAGAGGACTAACGACGGAATGTGTTCATTTTTATAGTTATCCATTCACTAGTCAATTGGCAAAGGAAAAAGTCATCAATCTTGCAAAAGTACTATCCAGTTATTCTGGAGAAATAAAACTTCATTTAGTTCCCTTTACGGAGGTACAGACTTCCTTTACGGGACTTGGGCAAGACAAACTTATCATTACTTTAATGCGGAGATCCATGCTGCAGATTGCGACTTTACTAGCTGAACGTGAAGGGGCTTTGGCCATTGTAACCGGTGATAGTCTAGGTCAAGTGGCTAGTCAGACATTATCCAGTATGAATGTGATAGGACGTGCGACGGAATTACCTTTATTAAGACCTTTAATTATGATGGATAAGAATGAAATTATTCAGATTTCAAAAGATATCGGGACGTATGATCTTTCTATTCAACCTTATGAGGATTGCTGTACCCTTTTTGTACCGGATTCTCCTGCGACTAACCCAAGCTTACGGATTGTAGAAAGAATTGAAAGATCCATTACTAAACTTCCTGATCTGATAATGGATGCATTTTCGCGTACGGAGACCATTGTGCTTACGCCTGGAGATGATTATTCATTAACTGAAAATCCCGTGGAAGATGAGTGGTTTTAGATCCTTACTGTAAGAGTAGAGTATCTTTTATAAATGTGAAATTGAAAAGAGGTAGACCAAGTTTACTATCCTAGGTCTACCTCTTTTATTTTATAGGGTCACTGTCGTTCGTTTACGTTTTTTAGATTTGATTTTTAGGAATCCAGCAACCAGGATACCGACGGTGACGATGATGATGAAGACAATACGAAGTGCAGGGTGTTGTTCGAAAAAAGGTTGTAATTTCTTTTCTTCAGTCATCATGTTAGAAGCGGTATAGCCAAGAACGAGTGATCCTAAATAGATAATCCAAGGGAAGCGATTAATTAGTTTGATAAACAATGTACTTCCCCAGACAACGATAGGAACACTGATGAACAAACCAATGATAACTAAGATTATATTCTGATTAGCAGCTCCTGCAACTGCGATGACATTATCTAAACCCATAGCCGCATCAGCTATAATGATGGTTCTAACAGCAGACCATAATGTCTGACTTGCTTTGACATCGGTGTGGTCATCATCGTCAGTCATCAGCTTGTACGCAATCCAGACGAGCAGTATTCCTCCAACTATTAATAACCAAGGAATATTTAGAAGCCATACAACGACGATTGTCGCAATAATTCTAAGAATCACAGCCCCAGCAGTTCCATATATGATTGCTTTCTTCTGAGTAGCGGGTTGCAGATTCCTAGCAGCTAGTCCAATGACGATTGCGTTATCTCCTGCAAGGATGAGATCGAGAAATACGATGTTAAGTAATGCAGCGAGAAAACCTAATACAGATGAATCCATGAATGTGTCACTCCTTTATATGTATGTACGTGCCCCAGAATAAATCGGAGTCCTAACGTCACAATGAAAAATGCTATTATATAGCATACTCCTCTCCTTTTCTTCATACAAGTAAGAATGGAGGGGGTTGTACCATGGAACACATGTGGTTGTTATTGGAAATACTTATCATAAACTTAGTACTGAGTGGAGATAATGCTGTTGTTATTGCTTTAGCAAGTAAAGATCTACCTCCACTTCAACGTAAGAAAGCAGTATGGTGGGGATCCTTAGGTGCTGTTGTGCTAAGATGTCTTCTCACTTTTGTGGCAGTACTGATGTTAAAGATCCCATATCTCCAAGCCATCGGTGGGTTAATGTTAATATGGATTGCATTTCAACTCTTATCAGAAGAAAAGAAAGACATTCAATTAGGTGAAACACCAACGATTTCAAAAGCCATCCGAACTATTCTCGCAGCAGATTTCATCATGAGTTTAGATAATGTATTAGCTATTGCTGGTGTAGCTAAGGGAGATCTAGCTCTAATTGTTATCGGTACAGCCTTTAGCATTCCCATTGTGATCTTCGGCAGTAATATTATTGTTCATTGGCTACAGCGTTATCCCCTCCTAATTTATTTAGGTGCCGGGATATTAGGATATACAGGTGGAGAGATGATGCTTCAGGATTCTAGCTTTGGTAAATACGCCGCAGTTCTATTACCCATGGGACATTCATTGTTACCATACTTGTTTGCAAGTTTAGTTATCTTAGCGGGTGGATTTAAAAAAGTGTTGTATCATAGAGGGCAGCATTGAGAACAAATCCTTGGATAGTTTATCATAAAAAATAAACAAGCATAAGTTTAATGTCATATTCTAACGATTCATAAAAACGGATATCCTCTTATAAAGAGGGGTATCCGTTTCTTTATTTGTCATATGGTTTTTTTTATTTAATTCAGATACAATAATCTTAAATATAGATATAGGATTTAAGGATACTGGATTGCATTTTTGAGAAAAGAGGGTGTGAGATGTCTTTCAAAAAAGATGTGAAGCTAGGACTGTTCATTATCATTGCAGGTATCGTCATTTTATTAGGGAAACTGGGTATATTTAGTTTTCTTGGTCGCTCCCTCTGGCCATTGGTCATATTAATTCTAGGAATTCTTTTGCAAGCCCTTTATTTCCAGCGCCGTGGTCAATCGATATTTCTTATTTCTGGCGGGATCTTAACGATATGGGGCACACTCTTTGTGATATGTAATATATGGGGTTGGGGATTGATGTCTTCTCTATGGCCAATATTAATTACTGGTGTTGCTATCGGGTTGTATGAGTACTATAAATTTGAAAAGCCACGATCTAGCTTATCCTTATGGATAGCCATTGTTCTCGGAATATTTTCACTTGTTTTCATTCTTTTCAGTCTAATGAAGACGGGTGTAATATATCTGTTAGCTGCTCTACTGATTGTGATAGGACTATGGCTTGTTTTTGGAAAAAATGCGTCAATGAGAAGTAAAAGGTAATCATAAAGCACGATTTATTTGAATCATTTTCAAGAAAATGACTTGATTATTTCAGAAAAATCATTATAATATAAAAGATATGTTGAAGCGTCGGCATTATCGCCAGGCGCTTCTTTTGTGAGACACGTTGTATAGATGTAGAGACTTGAGAATGAAGGGATATGGATATTAGCCATGCAATCAAGAGATCAGATTCGCAATATTGCGATTATAGCCCACGTTGACCACGGTAAAACGACACTAGTCGATCAATTACTACAGCAATCGGGGATTTTCCGTGAGAACGAACAAGTACAAGAAAGAGCGATGGATTCCAATGACTTGGAACGTGAACGCGGAATTACCATATTAGCTAAAAATACGGCAATTACGTATAAAGATTTCACAATTAACATTATGGATACACCTGGTCACGCCGACTTTGGTGGAGAAGTAGAACGTATTATGAAAATGGTTGATGGCGTGTTGTTGGTAGTTGATGCGTACGAAGGTTGTATGCCACAGACTAAGTTCGTATTGCGTAAAGCACTCGAATCCAATGTAACTCCAATCGTTGTTGTAAATAAAATTGACCGTCCAGCTGCTCGTCCAGAGGAAGTTATTGACGAAGTATTGGACTTGTTTATTGAACTAGGAGCAACTGATGAACAGTTGAACTTCCCAGTAGTATATGCGTCTGCATTGAATGGTACTTCAAGTATGATTGCCGATAAACAAGACGAAACGATGCTTGCTTTGTACGAAACAATTCTTGAACATATTCCAGCACCAACTGAGAAAATGGATGAGCCTCTTCAATTCTTGGTAACGTTGATGGATTATAATGAATATATGGGTCGTATTGCAATCGGTCGTGTCAATCGCGGTATTATTCGCCAAGGACAATCCGTAACGGTTATTATGCGTGATGGAACAAGTAAAACTGCTCGAATTGAGAAATTGTTTGGATTCCAAGGATTGAAACGTATTGAGATTGAAGAAGCAGGAGCAGGAGATATTGTTGCCATTGCTGGTATTAAAGATATTAACATCGGAGAAACAATTGCAGATCCGAATCAACCAGAAGCATTGCCTGTACTGAAAATTGATGAGCCTACACTACAAATGACTTTTGTTGTTAACAATAGTCCTTTTGCTGGTCGTGAAGGTAAATGGGTTACTTCCCGTAAATTACGTGAACGTCTATATAAAGAATTAGAAACAGATGTTAGTTTAAGAGTGGATGATACTGACACACCAGAAGCATTCATCGTTTCGGGGCGTGGTGAGCTTCACCTTACGATTCTGATTGAGAACATGCGTCGTGAAGGATTTGAATTACAGGTTTCTAAACCTTCCGTTATCATAAAGGAAATTGACGGGAAGAAGAATGAGCCGATTGAACGTCTAATGATTGATGTTCCTGAAGAAAGTATGGGAGCGATTATGGAGAGTCTTGGCCAACGTAAAGCGGAAATGGCTAATATGGTCAATACCGGTTCAGGAAACGTACGTTTGGAATTCCTTATCCCAGCTCGTGGATTAATCGGATATCGTACGCAGTTCCTTACGCTAACTCGTGGATATGGTGTTATGAACCATGCTTTTGATAGCTATGGTCCTCTTGTGTCTGGTCAAGTTGGTGGACGTAGTAAAGGTGTATTGATTTCTAGTGAGAACGGAAGCTCCACATTATATGCTATGATGGGTATTGAAGATCGTGGTACGCTATTCGTGGAACCAGGTACTGAGATTTATGAAGGTATGATCGTTGGTGAGAACACACGTGATAGTGATATCGTCGTTAACATATGTAAAGAAAAAGCTGTGAATAACATTCGTTCTGCGAATAAAGAAGAAACAGTGAAAATGAAAACACCAATTATCTTCTCTATGGAACAAGCTTTGGAATACTTGAATGATGATGAATTATGTGAGATCACTCCTAAATCCATTCGTATGCGCAAGAAGATATTGAATAAGAGTGAACGTGAACGTGCTGAGAAACACCGTAAAATGGCTAATTCATAATTAAGTAAAAGTTCAGTGCCCCATTATGAAGGGAGTGAAACTTACATGCAGGTATGGTTTGCAGAACATCCTCTTGTTGCTTATGTTGTTATATTTGTACTGATCACTTATGTTTACAACAAAGTTTTTCGTGTTCATCAGAAATTACCTTTGCTGAAAGAGGTTATATTGTACATTTTAATGGCGATGGGCTCAGGGATGCTTCTCATTTTTCAACATGATAAGTTACCGATCATTCAATGTCTGTTAGTTGCCGTTGGATTGATGCTCCTGGTACGGGTTCGCTATTTTGTGGAGAGTCGGCAGAAGAAAGATGTCGATTCCTCTTCGGAAAACATGTGAATGCGGACCCCGTAATGGGGTCATTTTTTTTAACTCATAATAATGAAAAAGGTGTTTAAGATGAGCCGAATCAATCCTCAGCTTCCTCCAAGGAATCGTATTGGAGCAAACAAGCTACCCAAATTTCCGCAAAAGAAGAAAAAAAGTGCTTTTAAAACTTTTCTGAAATTATTATTAGTTGTAATTATTATGGCCTTTTTACTTGTTGCTGGATATCTAGGTTGGTTGGCGCTTAAAGTGGATGACACTATTCTTGATACGGGTAATCATCAGAAAGTGGCCCCTGAAGCATCTGCCAAAGTTAAGCCCATTACAATGCTTCTGCTTGGAACGGATTATCGTCCTAAGACAGGAACTCACCTGACAGATGTAATGATGGTGGCTGCCTTTAATCCTGACACTAAATCAGCTACGGTTGTTTCCATTCCGCGTGATACACGAATTGAATTGGATGGGTATAAGGTGAGGAAAGCGAATGCCTATTACCCAGCTTTTCTGGAAGCTGAGAAAAAGACTGGCATTACGGCCCAGGATGAAATGAAGAATATGTTCACTAAATATATGGATTTAATGGATCATCCCATTGATTATGTTACGGTTATTAATTTCCAAGGTTTCTCTGATGTCGTTGATGCATTGGGTGGTGTGGATGTTAATATCAGTATGGATATGTGTTATATAGACAACGCAGATGGGACAGATATTAATCTTAAAAAAGGCCCTGCAGAATTAAATGGTGAAGATGCACTTGGTTATGTGCGCTATCGCCATTCTGGGGCTGGCTGTAAACCTAGGACGAAAGAATCTGACGATTTCAGTCGGAATCAACGTCAGAACGAAGTTCTACATTCATTAATTGATCAGATGCAGACCTTCAGTGGTGCGGCTAAGTTTGGTAAAGTACTTGATGCTGTAGATGAGAATATGGAAACAGACATTGAGTCTGCCCAATTAAAGAACATTATTGCAACGTACTGGAATATATCTAAAGATAATGTAAAATTTGTTCCTGTAACAGGGGATTGGAAGAGCCCTTACGTCTATATTAATGATGACGAATTGGACGCAGCCAAACAGAAATTACAAGATGAGATCGCAGGTAAGGCTGTGGAAGAATTAAATCAAGATACGAATAATACGAATCCGTAAACTTGGATGCAATATTTAACCTATGGTATAATACAATGGAATATAATGAATTGAAGCGTATAGGAGGCTGGCTCAATGTCCGGATCCGTCACACAGATGACAGAAACTTTGTTAACGCAGTTGCAATCGGAGACGTTTGTTTTGTTAAGTACAGTTGATGCAGAGACCGGAGGACCTACTTCTAGTGCGATTTCATGGATTTATGCATTAAATGCTGCTACGTTACGTATAGCGATTGATCATCGATCTCGGTTAGTTGAGAACATTAAGAACAATCCTTTAGTAACCATTACTGTATTTGGGGATGGGACGGTACATGCTATTAATGGAAGAGCTGCTATAGCTTTAGATCCGTTGCCAGAAGTCCCCTTTAAGTTGTGCTGTTTTGACATCAGCATAGAAGCAGTGCGAAACGCGTTGTTTTATGGCGCACAACTTTCTTCTGCCCCTCAATACATTAAGACATATGACCAGCGTGCTTCAGATAAGTTGGATGGTCAAGTTTTCTCTGCCATGCAAAAAGCCTAGTGATTATTCACTAGGCTTTTTTTTAATATAAGAGATAATATATTTCTTATATGTTCCTTTTCGATTTACTTGTTCGTTTGTGAAGTCGGTTTAGAGCCTTTTGTGTCTTTTGTGGAAGGGGCATTTTGTTGAGTTTTGACGTCTTCAGGAAGCTGAGGGACGATTCGACCCATAATGTCTGCAAGTTCGGAAGCAAAACCAGATATTGGGCGGCCCGCCTTAACATGTTTTCCAATTTCGGCAATCCGAGTGGATAGATCCATATCAGCTGTTACTAATGATTTCATGCCTCGGGGATCATTCCGAAGTGTTTCAGCCACGGAATATTTAATGGTACCAACTCGTGAGCGAGTTAAGTTACCTTCTACATCGATACCGACAACAGCGGTGTTTCCAATGACAACACAATTTGCTTTTGTAACACCTGGTACTCTTTCAGCTAAAGCCTCTAAGTGATCTTTGACAGATAGATCCTTGTTGACATCCGTATTATTGGATTTAACGGATTGCGTATTCATTTGTTGATTCTGAGGAGAGGGTGATGCATTTTTAGTAGCTGTTCCACAACTTGTCAAGAGAGACATGGTTAACAGAAAGCATAGACATAATCGCATATGTCATCCGTCCTTTCACGGAATTAGTCATTGCTGAATCTTTAATACGTACCCTTATATTGTCCTGGACGGACAAATTTATGTATCCATAATAAATGCGCTTTGGAGGGGTTACGATGAAGGAGATTTACGTATTGGATACTAATGTGCTACTACACGATCCCAATTCAATCTTTACCTTTGATGAACACCAAGTCATTATTCCTGCTGTTGTTCTAGAAGAGATAGATTCCAAAAAGCGTAATGCAGATGAAATCGGACGAAATGCACGTACGGTGTCAAGGTTACTGGATGGACTAAGAGAGCATGGTCATTTGCACAGTGGTGTTAAACTTGAAAACGGTGGAAGTCTGAAGGTAGAACTTAATCATCGAAGTTTTCTTAAGGTACAAGAAATGTTTGGAGAAATAAATAATGACAATCGAATCCTTGCAGTTGCTCTTAACTATCACTTAGAGGAAGAACAGAATCCCGAACCTTCATCCGTTGTAATTGTAAGTAAGGATGTATTAGTTCGAATCAAGGCAGATGTTCTCGGACTAAATACGCAGGATTATCTTACGGATCGAACCGCAAGTCCAAGTGAGCTGTACACAGGATATTCTACGATTAAAGTCCATCCCTCCATTATTGATGAATTCTATACCTATCGTTTTCTACCCATCAATACGCTTCAGCTATCGTATCCTTTATATCCACATGAATTTGTCATTCTAAAAGATGAAATGGGTACAGGGAAATCAGCATTACTTAAAGTGAATGCTGATTCTACTCGACTTGAACCACTTTTTCTAAGCAATGAACCGGTATGGGGATTAAGTGCACGTAACGCTCAACAACGTATGGCTTTAGAATTGCTCTTAAATGATGATATTCCTTTAGTAACCATCACAGGAAAGGCGGGAACAGGCAAGACACTCGTTGCTCTAGCAGCTGGTCTTTCTAAGGTGGAGGATGAACATAAATATAAGAAACTACTCATTGCGCGTCCAGTTGTGCCCATGGGGAAAGATATCGGGTACCTTCCTGGCGAGAAGGAAGAGAAGTTGAGACCATGGATGCAGCCGATCTACGATAATTTAGAGTTTCTATTTGAGACGAAACGTTCAGGAGATATTGATAAAATCTTAATGGGCTTAGGTAGTATTCAAGTAGAGGCACTAACTTATATACGAGGAAGATCCATACCTGCACAATATATCATTATAGATGAAGCACAGAACCTATCTAGACATGAGGTAAAGACGATTGTTTCTCGCGCAGGTGAGGGAAGTAAAGTTATACTCATGGGCGATCCAGAACAGATAGATCATCCTTATCTAGATGCATCTAGTAACGGCTTGAGTTATATTGTGGAACGATTTAAGGAAGAACAGATTAGTGGTCACATTACGTTAGAAAAGGGTGAACGTTCCAAATTAGCCCAACTAGCAGCTGATTTATTATAAAGGTATTTCCCAAGAAATAATTGGGATATTTTGAACTTGTCACTGGGATGCGGTGCGATTCTAAGTAGAAATGTTCTGAATCAATAAAGGCGAATATCCATTCTATTTGAATGGGGTATTCGCCTTCGTCGTGTGCTTTCTATTTTCCGCTATAAGGATTCCGTTGGATGGTATATTAAATAATTTTCTAAATATTTCCTAAATAAAGGAAGGACAAACATACTACTTATTTGTTAGAATAGGTGCAACTGGGTAAGAGAGGAGATGGAAATCGACAAATGAAAAGGAAGAATTATTGGATACTATTTGCGATTCTACTTCTTTCCTTAACGAGTTTATCTCCAACCTCAGATTTTACTCAGACCAATTCAAAAAATAATAACACCAATACAACCAGTCTCCTGTCTGTGGATTCACCTAATCAAGACAAGAGCGATCAGATATTGAAAATCTCAGTACAGTTGAGTACGAACGAATTCAATAAACTTGAAATACTGAATAAACGTTTTATCCAAAAGACGGGTATACAAGTCGATCTTTCCAACAATCCTAGCGAAAGTGAATATGATGAGAGTTCTATTTCTAAATCTTTGGCTATGGGAGAAGGATCAGATGTTCTATTAATGGAGAGTGATTGGATTAAGGGATTAGCGACTAAAGGTTATTTATTACCCGTTGAATCGTATCTGAAAAGTTCCCCTGGAGGCAGTGTATTACGTTCGTTACTTCCCTTAGTAGAATGGAATGGATATCAATGGGGAATACCATTTGATATGAATCCTAATGTTTTGGTATGGCAACCCAAGGCTTTAGTTGAGATGGAGATAACGGATCCCCCAAGTACAGATGAAGCCTGGGATATTTTATTGAGTAAGCAATTGCAAAGAAAGGGAAAGACTCTACTTGCAATTGATTCGGACGAGCCTTACGCATTGGCTGCATTGATCGGTGGGATGGGGGGGGATATCTTACACCCAGAAGACCATTATTTGAAATGGATTGAACAGTCACTTCCACTTATGAAACTTGTGAATAGTAATAATAAGCAAGAAGTGTTACAGCTTGTCCAAAAAGGCGAAATACCATTGTATCTTACTGAATATTCAGAAACGACATCGTTGAGGAAGGATGGTCTATCGGTAACAATACCAGGTTACTTTTATAGCGAATCACCATCTTTTCTGCGTAGTAGATCATTTGGTGTATCTTCTCAATCTTTATTACCAGAGCAGTCCTCAGAATGGATTGCTTATATGACATCATATGATATTCAGCAGGAATGGTTATATGCTACATATCGTTTACCTTCTTTGAGTGCCATTTATGAAAATTATACAAATGAATCGTTAGACACTCAAATAAAATTAGACTTATTGAATAAGTTAAATAATGGGGATGTAGTGTATGAGCAATTGACAAACAAGGCGCGGACTGATTTGTCCATGCGAGTTAATCAACTGCTCACAGGTCAACTAACAGTTAACCAATTTAAGTTGGAAATAAAAAGTCTAGGCATCGAAATAGACAAATTAGATGAGGGTAATAGTTCTAAGAGTTAGAGTTACATAGACAACTCTAGTGTGACATGAAGAAGGTTCTTAGAAGTCTTTACATCCGTTGCTTTTACAAACGATATTAGTTTTTGTGGATAGAAACCAAGGTCAAATTCTTCTTCAAGAGCGCGACGGGTTGTATCAGGTAACTCAAGATTGTTAAATACTAATTTGGTTACATGAAACATAATTCCATTCTTAGGTTCGTTTACAATGCTATACTTGCCTTCTACTGTTATTGCTAGATTGCCACTTTGCCCTGAGGCAGAGATAAGATCCTCGTCAAAGCGAAAGGAAAATTCATTAAATAGTTCATCCTTAGAACGTAAGAATGTATTTAGTTGATCTTCTGTAATATCAATAGAATACTTTGAACCCTTGGCTCGGATGATCCCTTTAGTGTTCTGAACAAATTCAGGTAAGTCCTTCATTGCTGAAGCTAATGCTCTGAAATGGCGCTTCACTTCGTATAATCCCACGTTCTCCCAATATACAGAAAACTCATTCATCATTTGCTGCATAGCCTCTGGGTCGCTACTTGTTTCAAGACTTCCCTCTATGGATTCTTGAAGAACGATGACTCGTTCTCTTTGATTCATAAGATTACGTTTCATCTCCTCTAATTCATCAGCATTCCGGCTTATTTTCTGTTGTGTTGTTTGTATGTTTGCATACTCGGTTTGATATGTATTTAGAACATCTTGATCATGATTCATAATCAGTTCATAATAACCATAGATCGTCATGAACCCACTTATATTCTTGATGGAGAGAAGAGCCGAGTATAAGAAATCTCTTTCACCCATGTAATATGAACGAACAATCGCTCCAGCACGATCTTGCTTATCCTTTATTTGACTACGCTTTTGAATAAGCTCTATTTCTAATTGTTCCTGCTCTTGCTTCATGGCTGCTTGGCGTTTACTGATGCGCTCTATTTCAGAGTCGATTTCTACAATGGACAGACTCTTCTCAAGCAGTTGACGAGTTCCTTCGTCTAGGGGCACTGTAGGTTCTGCGAAGATCGTCTCGGTAGGACGGATTGAAGAAAAAAATAATAAGGATAATAACATGTACAAGATTGTGAAATGGTGTTTTGATCCCTTCAAGAGTGTTTCCCCTCCTTATGTCACTGGTAACTATATGTATATGTCATCTATTTTAGTTATTATAACTTGTATTTTAACAGAGTCTAGTATTCTTAGAAGTTAAAAACATCAAAAAACGACCTTTTGTCCTTTAGTTGGACTGAAAAGGTCGTTTCGTTTAACTAGGTTTAAAATTAGACTGGCATATCCATGACAAATACGGTCCAGTAACTGAATCCTGTAAATGTCACAATCATGTAGGCCCAAAAGAGAAGAATATACGTTCTCTCGGTAAATTTCAAATAGCCTAATATGACAAAGAAGGCGGTCTGTAGAAAAAATAACAAAGCCATTTCAGTTAAACCACCAGCAAAAGCCATAAGTCCGATTGCTAGTGTGAAAAAGCCCAGAACTCTAAACATACGTCCCATTGTTCATATCCCCTTCCCTATGTACACGCTAACAGTATATATGCTCTATTATAGCGGTTACGGAAATATGTGTAAATAATGAAAACGTAAATATTTTCAAATTTGTGACTAATGTTATAGAAATATATTATGTTCTTTTACGAATATTCTGAATGAATTCTGATTGCTTGTGTATGACAGTGCGATAAATTGGAAATACAAAATAGTATCAAATAGATTCTATGAACTCTATGAGAGGCATAGATATGAATTAAGCAGCTTTTATACCTCATTCATTTCCGGGTTACCCGGTTAAGAAGATGGTTATTTTAGGACGTTGTTAGGAGGGTTCGGTTGCATGACAGCCGTAAGACAGGATGCATGGAGTGTTGATGATGATCTTATTTTGGCAGAAGTAACATTGCGCCATATTCGCGATGGTGGTACACAGTTGTCAGCATTTGAAGAAGTCGGTGAAAAAATCGGAAGAACCTCTGCAGCATGTGGATTTCGCTGGAATAGTTGTGTTCGTAAAAAGTATGATGAAGCAATTAGTATTGCTAAAGCTCAACGTCAGAAACGAAGTTACTACAAGAAACAGCCTTCTGGAGTTGGACTACAGGTTGCAAGTTTAATGAAGGTCGAAGAGGATAGCAATTACTACAAGGTTGAAGGTATAAGTGAAGAAACATTGTCTATGGAGGCAGTAATACGCTTCTTAAGACAGTGGAAGGGAACCGTTCAGGAGAATAGCAGACAGTTAAAAATGCTTGAAAAGGAACTGCGTGAGAAGGATGAAGAAGTAGACCAGCTACGACTCATTAATGAAAGATTGTCTAAGCAAGTTAATGAGGTTCAAACGGACTACCGTGTTGTGAATGATGATTACAAGGCTTTGATTCAAATTATGGATCGTGCAAGACGATTAGCCTTTTTAAATGAAGAAGAGGAAGAAAGTAAGTCGAGATTCAAAATGGATGCGAACGGAAATCTAGAACGTATCGATTAGTATAAACAATTGTCATCAATAAACCCGTACAGAGCGTCTTCACTGCGCTGTGCGGGTTTATTTGTGGTCCATTACATAACGATTAGGATATAATAGATCGCAACGAGCACAACGTGAAATGAGGATGAACACATGATGACAATTGATATTATTGGTGGAGGTTCATTAGGACTACTCTATGGTGGAAAACTAGCATCTACCGGCATTAAGGTGCGCATATGGTGCCGAAGCCAAGAACAAGCTCTATGTATAAGGAATAACGGGCTAATTCTGACTAGCAATGAGGGAGAGAAAGCTGCACATATAACGTCCCATGTAGATGCCGACGTGATAGACAATTTCTTAGATACATGGAGGGAGAGTCCTGCCGATTGGATATTTCTTATGACAAAGCAAAAAGATGTGGAGAATATAGGTGTACACTTCCTTGCAAAATTGGACGGAGATAGAATGATCGATACCAAAGGAATGGTTTGTTTTCAAAATGGAACGGGACATATAAAGTTGTTACAATCATTATTACCTAAATGGCATATCTATTCAGCTATTACAACGGAAGGTGCAAGGAGATTATCTCATCATAAAGTATTTCACGCAGGTAGTGGTGTAACTACTATTGGTCTGAACTCACATGAGGATGTACTACAAAAGAAGAATGTAAGCGACAGTGGGAAAAATTTGGTAAATAAACTAAGAAAAGCAGGATTTGAGTGTGATTTGTCGAATGAAATAAATAAGCAGATTTATCGCAAATTATTAATAAATGCGATCATTAATCCTTTGACTGCTCTGTGGAGGGTCCAGAATGGAGAGTTATTGACAACCTCAACAAGAGTACAGATGATGAGGGACCTTTTCTTAGAAGCCATCACAATATATGAATCGTGTAGCATTTACCTCGAAAATTATATGTGGGAGCAAATTGTAAATGTATGTTTGAGTACTTCAGCTAATACATCATCTATGTTAAAGGACATCCTTGATGGTGTTCCAACGGAAGTGAAATGGATTAATGGAAGTATCGTAGCCATGGCGGAAGAGAATGGATTAACTGCTCAATACCATCGTTCCATGGTTCAGTTAATAGAAGGAATTAGTGCAAAGGAGGAGTGAAGGTGGACCTGCTACGTAATTCTTTTATCGTTTTTAGCATTCTCCCGTTTATTCCATTCGTAGTAGTATATTTTACGTATTGGAAGTGGAAAAATAATAAACGCAATGCCTTACTAATAGCAATGGATATTACGACTGTGTTTCTGATTGTATCTGTTTCCGCTTTATTTAATAATACATTTAATAATAAGTTTGGATTTTATTTAATTCTACTATTGTTATTAATTGCAGTAGGGATGATAGGAGGAGCGCAGAATCGGATTAAAGGAAAGGTAGATATCACCAGAATGGTTCGTGCTGTTTGGAGAATGGCGTTCGTAATTATGACATGTATCTATCTTTTATTTACATTTATCGGTTTATTTAGGTCTATATTGAATTCAATGTAATATAATATGACATATTTGATGTAAAATTCAGTAAAATATAATGATTTTTCTGAAAAAATCATCATTTCGAGGATTGTTTTGTGGATTTTTTTTAGCACTGGTTGTATAATCAATAACTATAATCATTAAACTAAATTATTTTTAGGGGGAAACACCAGATGAGAAAGAAACGTTGGCTAAGTATGCTAACTCTAATCTTACTTGTTAGTACTGTACTCGCAGCTTGCAGCAGTAACAACAATAAAGAAGAGGGCGCATCAAACACATCTACGGAAAAAGCACCGGTAGAAGCAAAAGATCAAGTACTTCATATTAACATGGCTTCAGAACCGCCGACTTTTGATCCTGGACAAGCTCAAGATAGTCAAGCTAACACAGCTCTTAAGTTGATGTATGAAGGACTAGTAAGAGTTGATGAGACAGGTAAAGAAGTTCCAGCTGCTGCAGAATCATGGGAGATCTCTCCAGATGGATTGCAATATATCTTTAAACTTCGTAAAGATGCAGTATGGAGTAATGGTGATCCTGTAACTGCCAAAGATTTCGTATTTGCTTGGCAACGTGTTCTTGATCCAGCTACAACCCCAGCTCCTCCATATGCTTATCAACTAGGTTACATCAAGAACGCAACAGCGTTCAATGCAAAAGAAATCACTGATTTCTCTCAAGTAGGCGTTAAAGCTACAGATGATTATACATTAGAAGTCACATTGAATGATCCTACACCTTATTTCTTAGGTCTGACTTCATTCTACACATTCTTCCCAGTTCATAATTCTGTGAAGGATAACGCAGCTTGGGCTACAGATGTTAAGTCTATGATTACAAATGGTGCTTACACATTGACTAATTGGACTACAGGACAAAAACTTGAATTCACTAAGAACGACAAGTATTGGGATAATGCAAGTATCAAATTAAGCAAAATTGAAGCATCTCTTGTAAACAGTGGTGCATCTGAATTATCAAGCTATAAGAGTGGACAACTCGATTACGCTGGTAAACCGAACGGTTCGATTCCTTCTGATTCTATTCCAAGTGTGAAGAAAGATTTGCCAAATGAATTCGCTGTAAAAGGTGTTGCGAGTACTTATTACTATGAATTTAACGTAACAGCTAAACCATTTGACAATGCTAAAATCCGTAAGGCGTTCGCAATGTCCATTAACCGTCAGGATGTTGTTGAGAAAGTAACGCTTGGAGGAGAACTTCCTGCATTTGGTTATGTACCACCGGGTATTAAAGGTAAAGAAGATGAGTTCCGTAACGAATTTAAAGATAATTATTTCGAAGAAAATATAGAAGAGGCTAAGAAATTACTTGCAGAAGGTATGGCTGAAGAAGGTTATACCACTCTTCCTGAAGTTACTTTGATTTATAACACAGATGAAAATCACAAGAAAATTGCTTTGGCAATTGCTGATATGTGGAAAAACAATCTTGGCGTAGAAGTTAAAACGGAAAGCCTTGAGTGGGGAGTTTTCTTAGAAACTCGTCAAAACTTGAACTATCAAGTAGCTCGTGCTGCTTGGTCAGCTGACTACAATGATCCAATGACCTTTATCGACATGTGGAAAACAGCTGGTGGTAACAATGATTCAGGATTCGCAAATGCATCCTATGATCAATTAGTTAATGATGCATTGAAATCACAAGATAACAGTGTGCGTATGGAAAAAATGTCAGCAGCAGAAAAAATTCTAATTCAAGATGAACAAGTTCTAATGCCGATTTACTATTACACCAACGTATCACTTACTAAAGAAAATGTTAAAGGAATTAATATCGATTACAGTGGTGCAATTGACTTTTCACGTGCTTACTTCGAGTAAGGTAAACATTTGAAGTTGAATAGTTAATTCGGGATGTATATATGGATTCCACATATACATCCCGAATTTTTTATGTAAATTTGATCATTCCAAGGATTTCAATTTTATGCAAATAAAGTGAATAGATTTATTCCTTGTTATATATTAAAATTACTTATTATTATATTATTTGGATTTTTATACGGAGGTGAATGGAATGGTTCGTTATGTTATCAATAAGTTTATGTATATGCTTCTCTCTCTACTAATATTGATATCCGCAACATTCGTTCTAATGCAAGCCATTCCGGGCGATCCTTTTCAGGCTGAGAAGAAGGTATCAGTCGAAATGAAGGCACGTCTGATGGAACAATACGGGTTGGACAAACCATTGTATCAACAGTACTTTAAGTACTTGGGTGATATTGTGACTGGCGATTTCGGAATATCCATGAAGAAGTTAAATCAGGATGTTACCAAAATTATCGGAGATACGTTCCAGGCATCATTGAAACTAGGAGCAGTAGCCATCGTCGTAGCGGTGATTATTGGAGTACTTCTAGGTATGCTTGCTGCATTATATCATCGAAAACTGATCGATAATGTGGCCATGATACTCGCTGTACTTGGGATGGCAGTACCGAGCTTTGTTCTAGCTTCGTTACTGCAGTATTACTTGGCTGAAAAGGCAGGTTGGTTTAACGTAATAGGTTTTGATAAACCGTTAGACTATGTCCTCCCTGTTATGGCACTTGCAGCGCAACCGATTGCATTTATTGCTCGCCTTACAAGATCGAGCATGCTTGAAGTTCTACATGCCGACTACATCAAGACAGCAAAGGCTAAGGGGCTGAACTGGTTTACAATCATGTTTAAGCATGTTATTCGTAACGGAATATTGCCTGTTGTGACTTATGTAGGTCCTATGACTGCTAATATTATTACAGGATCTGTTGTTATTGAACAAATCTTTGGTATTGGTGGAATAGGGAAAGTATTCGTTGAATCAATCACGAACCGTGACTATACGATGATCATGGGTGTAACTATTTTTTATGGTGTCATATTGATGTTAGCGAGATTTATAACAGACATCGCATACGTAATGATTGATCCACGCATTAAACTTAGCGGTGGAAAGGAGAGCTAACTGTTGGATATGAATAATACGAAAGTACCATCAGAAAATGTTGTATTGACGCCGGAAGATTTCCGTAAGATAGGTACCGATGAGAAACAGTCTGAAGTTATTCAACGTGAGAGCATTTCAGCAATGAGAGATGCTTGGCAACGACTGTGTCAGAATAAAATGGCGATGACAGCACTTAGTATTTTGTTTCTAATTGTTATCATGTCTATTATTGGCCCACATCTTACCGAATTTAACTACCGAACTAATGACTTGATTAATACCAACCAGCCTCCATCTTCTTTACATTGGTTCGGTACGGATGAATTAGGTCGAGATATGTTTGTACGTACATGGTCAGGTGCGAGAATCTCGCTTATTGTTGGCTTAGCAGCTGCCCTGATTGACCTTTTTATTGGTGTTATATACGGTGGTACTATGGGCTTCTTCGGAGGACGTATCGATGAAATTATGAATAAATTCTCCGAGATTCTATATTCAATTCCTTATATGCTCGTTACGATTCTATTGTTAGTTGTTCTTGAACCAAGTTTAGGAACTATAATTATAGCGTTGACGATTACAGGTTGGATTAATATGTCTTGGATTGTACGTGGTGAGATGATTCAGTTGAAGAATAGAGAATTCGTATTGGCTTCTCGCTCTATGGGTGCAAGTTCTCCACGTCTTATATTCCGTCATCTTCTTCCAAATGCGGTTGGACCCATTATTGTTACTTTGACTCTATCCGTACCGAGTGCTATTTTCTCAGAAGCTTTTTTAAGTTTCTTGGGTCTTGGTGTACAAGCACCTGTAGCTTCTCTAGGTTCGATGATTAATGATGCTCTTACAGGATGGATGTATTATCCTTGGCGCATGCTTTTCCCAGCTATTCTGATCAGTTTGATCATGCTTTGTTTTAATATTTTCGGTGATGGTCTACGCGATGCACTGGATCCAAAATTAAAGAAATAGGAGGTGGCACCATGGAACCGATTTTACAAGTAAAAGACTTACACGTATCCTTTCATGTAAAAGGCGGAGAAGTTCAGGCTGTTCGCGGCATGAACTTCGAGATTGGTGAGGGTGAGACGGTAGCAATCGTCGGAGAATCTGGTAGTGGTAAAAGCGTTACCGCTCAGACAATCATGCGCCTTATTCCTTCGCCGCCTTCACGTATTAAAAAGGGTGAAATCATCTTCAAAGGTGAGAACCTATTGAAGAAGTCTAATAAACAAATGGAAGCCATTCGTGGTAAAGATATAGGTATGATATTTCAGGATCCGATGTCTTCTCTGAACCCTACTATTAGAGTCGGTAAACAGATTACGGAAGTCATGATTAAGCATCAGAACATGTCCAAGAGTGAAGCTAAGATAAAAGGGATTGAAATGCTGAAACTCGTAGGTATTAAAAATGCTGAAGCACGTTTCAATCAGTACCCACATGAATTCTCAGGTGGTATGCGTCAGCGTGTCATGATTGCAATCGCATTAGCATGCCGTCCTTCACTTCTAATTGCTGATGAACCTACAACGGCTCTGGACGTTACCATTCAAGCACAAATTCTTGATGTTATGAAAGAAATTCAGGAACGTCTTGGAACATCGATTATTCTGATTACGCATGACCTTGGCGTAGTTGCCGGCATGTGTGACAAAGTTATCGTTATGTATGCAGGAGAAGTGGTAGAGACAGGAACTGTAATGGAAATATTTAAGAATCCTCAACATCCGTATACTAAGGGATTGTTACGTTCTATGCCAAGATTGGATCAGAAGAAAGGTGAACCATTGATTCCAATCATTGGAACGCCTCCAGATCTTATCAAGCCACCATTGGGCTGTCCGTTCTGTGCCCGTTGTGATGAAGCAATGAAGATCTGTGAAAGTGTTGACCCAGCAGCAACTGTATTTAGTGAGTCACACATGGCACGCTGTTGGAATTTGCATCCTATGGCTCGGGAGGGACAATCATCATGAGTCAACCTTTAATTCAAGTTAATGGCTTGAAAAAGTATTTTAATGTAGGCAAAGGCAGCGTGCTTAAAGCTGTTGATGATATCAATTTCTCTATTCGTCAAGGCGAAACGTTAGGTATGGTTGGAGAGTCTGGTTGTGGTAAGTCTACAGCAGGTCGTACGATTCTTCGATTATATGAACCTACAGCAGGTAGTGTTAACTTTGGTGGTACTGATATTTATAAACTTCCTCCTAATAAGATGAAGGCGATGCGTCGCGATATGCAGATGATATTTCAGGATCCATATGCTTCACTTAACCCTCGTTTTACGGTATCTGATATTATTGGAGAAGCATTCGATATCCATAAGTTAACGGATAGCCGTAAAGAGCGTAAGAAGAAGATCGAAGAACTACTTGATATGGTTGGTCTAAATCCAGATCATGCTACTCGATATCCACATGAATTCTCCGGAGGACAACGTCAGCGTATCGGAATCGCCCGTGCACTTGCAGTTGATCCGAAGTTTATTATATGTGATGAACCTATCTCGGCACTTGACGTTTCAATTCAGGCACAGATTGTAAATCTACTTAAAGATCTACAAGATCGTATGGGCTTAACCTATTTGTTTATAGCACATGATCTATCTATGGTTAAGCATATTAGTGATCGTGTAGCTGTAATGTATCTAGGAAAAATGGTTGAATTGGCTGACAGTGAAGAGCTGTATAGCAATCCTATTCACCCGTATACGAAGACATTATTGTCTGCTATTCCGATCCCTGATCCGGAGATTGAAGCTAATAAGAAACGTATTATTATGCCAGAAGATCATGACGGACCCATTCACTCTGCAAAAGGATCAAGCGAAAGTGGCAAATTTAACTTGGCTGATTCTAAATTGGTTGAAGTATCTAAGGGTCATTGGGTGGCAACACCTTACGCCTAATGATAGTAAGTTGTATATGATTAAGCCGCCGGCGAAACCGGCGGTCTTTTTTTATGATTAATAACTGGTTATGAACTTTCTTTGACTGATAACAGCATATTAGTTACAATCAAGAAAGAATTTAAGATATAATTCATGGACTTGTTTATAGTGTAAGAATAGGAGGCATACCCGATGAAAGTTGTTTCTGAGCCTCTACAAAGTGGCTCGACTCTGGCAGATGATTATATTCATCATTACGAAAAAGTACTTCCCTTATATGGAGAAGATTATCACTTCGATCAGACTTGGACGGATCGAGCACGGTGGTTAGATGATACAGAAGATGGACGGGTAAACCGCCATGCTCTGGTACAAATATTGAAAGAATATAATGAGAAGCATAATTCTCATGATGCAGTACATACGTCCCTATATATGTTGGAGAAACCCGGAACGCTAGTTGTAACGGGTGGACAACAAAGTGGATTGTTTGTTGGTTCTATGCTTCTTGTATACAAGGCAATTACAATTATTCAAGCCGCGAAAGACGCGGAGAAACGCTTGAATAGACCTGTAGTGCCTGTATTCTGGATAGCTGGTGAAGATCATGACTGGGATGAAGTCAATCATACTTACTTGCTCTCAGGGGATCCACAGCAGGTAAGTAAGCTAAAGATGAATAAATATGCGTCTGTACGTTCATCTGTTAGCTATACCGCTGTATCTTCTGATGAATGGGATAAAGTGATACGCTCGTTCTCAGATACGTTACCAGACAGCGATGTAAAGGCTGACATTCTAGCTCGAATTCAACAAGCGAGTCTTACATCTGATAATTTAAGTGATGCGTTTGCTAAATTATTAGGTGATATGTTTGGAAAGTATGGTCTAGTGTTATTGGATTCAGCAGATCGTAGATTACGTGCGTTAGAATCAACTGTTTTTGAATCTATGATTGAACATAATGATGATCTGGGTCGTGCTTATCGTGCTTCAGCTGATCAGATCACATCATTAGGTTATGAATTGCAGGCAGATGTTGCTGATGATGGTGCTAATTTATTTTATCTTCATGAAGGAAATAGACTTCTTTTAGTGAAACAAGACGGTAAGTTTATGGATCGTAAAGGTTTAGTATCATTCACGAAGGAACAACTGTTAGATATGTTGAAGACATATCCAGACAAATTCAGTAATAATGTATTGACTCGTCCAATTATGCAGGATTCTGTGTTACCAGTTCTTGCATGCGTACTTGGGCAAGGAGAACTGGCATATTGGGCGATTACACGTCAAGCTTTTGAAGTGTTGAATAAGAAAATGCCTATATTGTTACCTCGGATGTCTTTCACCCTTCTAGAAGGTACACAACAGAAATATATGGAGAAGTATGAACTTACATTTCAAGATGTACAGTATCGCTTGCAAGAGCGACGTGAGCAATGGTTATCGGAACAAGACACAATACAGATTGATCAATTGTTCATGGAGACACGGCAAGCTTTTGAACAGATGTATACGCCATTAATTGAACAACTTAGCACGCTTCAGACAGGCTTATATACTTTAGGTCAGAATAATAAAGCGAAAATCAATGAACAGATCTCTTTTCTAGAACAGAAAGCTAAGGATGCTCTAGAACTCCAACATGAGGCAACGCTACGTCAATGGGATCGAATAGGCACCTCACTTTTTCCAATGGGTAAACCACAGGAGAGAGTATTAAATGTATATCATTATTTTAATCGTTATGGGATGTTTTTGATTGAAGATTTATTAGAAGTTGCAAGTCATTATTCAGAGGAACATCGAATTATTCTAATGTAGTCAATTATAAGGAGGATCATTATGAATTCTAAATCTTTAGAGAACAGTATCGTTAGAGATATGCAACTAGCTCCCGAAGGGCACTTAAAAATTGATTGGGTAGAAGCACATATGCCTGTACTTAATCGAATCCGTTCGCAATTTGAGGCGGAGCAACCATTCAAAGGATTGAAAGTGGCTATTTCACTCCATTTAGAAGCCAAAACGGCCTATTTAGCAAAAGTCGTGCAGGCAGGTGGAGCAGAAGTAACGATTGCAGGAAGTAATCCACTGTCTACACAAGATGATGTATGTGCTGCATTGGTAGAAGACGGTGTAACGGTATTGGCGAAACACAATCCTGAGCCTGAGGAATATAAAGAAATGTTGATTCGCTTGCTAGAAACGAAGCCTGATCTTATCATTGATGACGGGGGCGACCTTGTAACGATTCTACATACGGAACGTCCTGATCTACTCGTTAACATTCGTGGGGGTGCTGAGGAGACAACGACTGGGATTATTCGCTTGAAGGCGATGGAGAAAGATCAGATATTGAAGTTACCTATGGTAGCTGTAAATGATGCGTATTGTAAACATTTATTCGATAACCGCTATGGTACAGGGCAATCGGTATTTGATGCCATTAATCGGACGACAAACTTGGTTGTAGCAGGTAAAACAGTCGTTGTTGTAGGTTATGGTTGGTGTGGTAAAGGGGTTGCAATGCGTGCAAAAGGATTAGGCGCAAAAGTGATTGTTACAGAGGTTAATGCGATTCGTGCTGTAGAAGCACATATGGATGGATTCCATGTGATGCCTATGGTCGAAGCAGCGAAGCTAGGAGACTTCTTCATAACCGTGACTGGTAACCGTGATGTTATTACAGGCGAGCATTATGATGTGATGAAGGATGGGGCTATTCTTGCGAATGCTGGACATTTCGATGTCGAAGTGAATAAACCTGAACTTCTTGTTCGCTCAAGCTCTGTTCGGACGGTTCGTCGTAATATTGAAGAATATCAATTTAAAGATGGTCGTAAAATGTATCTCATCGCTGAAGGCCGCCTAGTAAATCTAGGTGCAGGTGATGGACATCCTGCTGAAATTATGGATATGACATTCGCCTTGCAGGCCATGTCACTGAAGTATGTGAATGATAATTATGAGACATTAGGTAAGCAAGTTCTTAATGTTCCTTATGAGATCGATGAACAAGTGGCACGCTTTAAGCTTGAAAGTTTGGGTATTACATTGGATTCGTTAAGTGAAGAACAAGTGGCTTATTTAGATAGTTGGAACGTACACTAACGGTGAGATAGATAATTTAGTAAGCCTCCTCGAAATTTTCTGGGGGGGCTTTTTTTTGTTGTGTGGTTTCTTATAACAATAAAAAAACATGCGCATGAAAGAAGGACTTTGATTTCTAATGGCGAATCTAGTATTGTTAAGTGGTGGAAAGTGGTGCAAAGTGGGGGAAATAGGTTAAAGGAGTGAGTGGGACAATGTTTATGGGGGAGTATCAGCATAGCATTGATGATAAGGGCAGGATGATTATTCCCGCTAAATTCCGCGAACTTTTAGGAACCTCATTTGTTGTTACCCGTGGCTTAGATCATTGTCTCTTTGTTTATCCAATAGAAGAATGGGCAGTGTTAGAACAGAAGCTTAAATCGCTTCCTCTAATGAAATCTGATGCACGTGCTTTCACACGGTTTTTTTTCTCGGGTGCCACCGAATGCGAATGGGACAAACAGGGTAGGGTAAACTTACCGAGTAATCTAAGAGAATATGCTAAATTAGATAAAGAGTGTGTTGTACTTGGTGTATCAAACCGCATGGAAATTTGGAGTAAATCAATTTGGAATGAATATTACAATCAATCCGAAGAAGGATTTAATGACATTGCAGAGAAATTAGTCGATTTTAACTTTGATTTTTAAATAGTCTGGAGGGTTGCAGCTTGTTTCATCACATCACGGTATTAAAAGAAGAAGCGACAGAAGGGCTGCGCATCAAAAGAGACGGCATTTATGTCGACTGTACTTTAGGAGGCGCAGGACATAGCTCTCTGATCGCATCCAAACTTGGAGAATATGGCAGATTAATTGGATTAGATCAAGATGACTGGGCGCTTGAACATGCACAAGAGAAATTAGCTCCCTATAGTGATCGAATATCCTTAGTGAAAACAAACTTTCGTTATTTAGAAGAGGCTTTGAAGGAACTGGCTGTTCCGCAAAAAGATGGAATTCCGCAAGTCGATGGTATCTTATTCGACCTAGGTGTCTCATCACCGCAGTTTGACGAAGGAGAACGGGGATTTAGTTATAATCACGATGCCCCATTGGATATGCGGATGGATCAATCCGCTACACTAACAGCAGACACGATCATTAATACATGGACGGAAAAAGAAATTGCTAGGGTGTTATTCCAATATGGAGAAGAGAAGTTCTCACGCCGCATCGCTAAAATTATTGTTGAAAGACGTGAGAAACAACCCATTCAAACTACAGGGGAATTGGTTGAGATTATTAAAGAAGGTATTCCGGCTGCTGCACGAAGAACAGGCGGACATCCGGCGAAACGGAGCTTTCAAGCGTTGCGAATTGCAGTCAATGATGAACTTGGGGCTTTTGAAGAAGGATTACACCAAGCTGTACGTTGTTTAGCACCTGGAGGTCGAGTGTCTGTTATTACGTTCCATTCCTTGGAGGATCGTATTTGCAAACAAATATTAAGCAGTTATGTTGCGAAGTGTACGTGCCCACCAGATTTCCCAATGTGTGTATGCGGTGGTCATGGTCAGATCAAACTGGTGAATCGTAAACCAATGATTCCAAGTGAATTGGAACTAGAAGAGAACTCTCGCGCAAGATCAGCCAAACTGCGAATCGCGGAGAAATTATAAATTAATTGGATTCATATCAATCAAGCTGGGATGCTCTAGAAGGGATGTGAGAAAATGGCATATACGCGTGGCAATTTAGCAGTAAAACCAAAACCAGAAGAACGCGTTTCTCCTGGTTACCGCGAACAAACTAAAGTCGTTACACGTCGAACATTTATTCCTCTTAAGGAAAAGATGCTCTATTTGTTCACTGTGATCGTATGTGTTGCTATAGCAAGTCTTGTGCTTCAACGCTACGCACATATCTATGATCTCAATAAACAGAGCCAAAGGATGAATTCCCAGATAAAAGCAAACCAGTTGAAAATGGCCCAGTTAGAATTGAAGAAACAAACCCTTAAGGAAACTATTGTTGAAACGGCGCTTAAAGAGGGTTATGTTTTACCATCGGAGCAGAGTATCATACGTGTACCCCGTGTTGCAGGTTCTATAGATGGTGACTGACACCCGGAAACAGATACGGATCTTAAATAGTGGATGTGAGGGTTGACTAATGGTAAAAAGAATAAAACTACGTACACTGCTTATAGGAGGATGTATAACCCTCCTCTTTGCTATTTTAATAACTAAGATTTTCTTCATTCAAGTGGTGAATGGTGATTTCTGGCATGAATATGCCGTGGATCAATGGTCGAAAAAAGATACGATTATCGCTACAAGAGGTACAATTACGGATCGGAACGGTGATGCGCTAGCGATTGAAGCTCCGGCATACACCGTGACGGTAAATCCAAAAGTTATTCATGAGAACGGTAATGAAGACGAGGTAGTGGCAGGGTTAAATGAGATCCTGGGTAAGGATGAAGATGAGTTACTTGAAATAGTGACTGCTACGGATCCTGCTAAGGTTACGGAGAATAATAAGGAAGGTTACTGGTCCAGTCGAGAGGTCCGTACAGAAGGCTTAAAAATCGGTGAAGAAAAAAAAGTACAAGTGAATGCATTAATTAATGAAATAACAGATGAACTCAAGAAGAACAAGAGCAAAGTGGTCGATTCAGGTATTGCGTTGATTAAAGAACAAAAACGATATTATCCTAACAAAAATCTAGCAGCACATATTCTGGGTTATGTAGATCGTGATGGTAAGGCGATATCAGGTCTTGAATCCTATTATAACACTGATCTTAGTGGGATAAATGGATATATAAATTATCAAAGTGATGGGCAGTTAGATAAGCTACCAAATACAGAAGAGGTTTATCAGCCTGCGATCAATGGTAAAAATTTAAAGCTGACGATTGACGATACCATACAGTATTATATTGAAGTTGCTATGAAAGAGGCATATGCGAAATATAATCCAATCAGTATGACGGTTATTGCAGCGGATCCCAACACGATGGAAATTCTAGGGATGGCGAATTTGCCTACGTTCAATCCTAACTCCTATTGGAATGCTGATCCCGAAGATTTTAGAAATCATGCTATTAAATCCTTGTATGAGCCGGGATCTACATTTAAAATAGTTACATTGGCTGGTGCCGTTGAAGAGAAGCTTATCAAGCCGACAGATGTTTATCAATCCGGACAAATTCGAGTCAAGGGTACCAAAACAGTGCTCCATGATCAGCAACGTGCAGGCTGGGGCACTACTATCTCATATTTGGAGGGCGTTAAGCGTTCAAGTAACGTAGCCTTTGTTAAGATGGGTTTTGAAATGCTTGGTAAAGAACGTCTTCTTAACTATATTAATAATTTCGGTTTCGGTAGTAAAACAGGAATCGAGATGGCAGGTGAATCAACTTGGCCAATTAATTTGCCAGGTAATGTAGAAGTGGCAACGGCATCCTATGGTCATGGGGTCTTAGTTACACCTATTCAGCAGATCACAGCGATTTCTGCGATTGCTAACGGTGGCAAACTACTAGAGCCGCATATCATCAAAGAAATTCATAATCCAAATACAGGGAAAACAGATGTTACTAAACCAAAAGTGGTTCGCCAGGTGATATCCGCAGAAACGGCTAAGGAAACAGGAATGTATTTGGAACAGGTTGTTGCCGATCAAGAGATTGGAACTGGACGACATGCATATATTGATGGATATCGAGTAGCAGGTAAAACAGGAACTGCTGTTAAATCTATCAATGGTAAATATGATTATGATAAGTCTGTCGTTTCTTTCATTGGGTATGCGCCAGTGAACGATCCGAAAATTGCTGTCGTTGTCATTATGGATGAGCCGAACGATGCGAATGTAGGTGGGGGAGCAGCGGCTGCACCTGTATTCAAAAAGATTGTATCTCAATCACTTCAGTATATGAATGTTCCAAAAGTGATATCAGATGATGAAAAAAATGATAAACAAGATTCCAAGAAGACTAGTATTGCAGTTACACCTAGATCTAAAGCACCTGGAGTGGTAGGGAAGACGATTGAGGCAGCTAAAAATGAAATGCTTAATACGGGTATTGCCTACGTAACCTTAGGTAAAGGTAATAAAGTCATTCGTCAATACCCACCTAAAGGTACTATTATGAATTCTGGGCAAAGTATCTATCTTTTAACAGAAGAGAGTACTACGATGGGAATACCAGATCTGAAGGGTAAATCTCTAAGAGATGCATTACAGGTATTGACGTTGATGAAATTGGCCGTTAACGTAGAAGGTGAAGGGTATGTCACCGAACAAAAAGTAATAGAATCACAAGGCAAGCGTACAGTCCAATTAACTCTGAAGCCTCCGAATATTCTGGTGGATGATCCAGTTCAAGAAGATGAGAATAAGTAAATAGAGTAGAACAGATAGCTTGTTCTAAGCCCTAGTTATCCTGAATATTCATGATATAACACGTATCGTGAGATCAGGATTAACTAGGGAGGGTATGCGATGAGAGTTTCAAATGTGACGCTGAGACGGAGGCTACTATGGAGCTTGCTGCTCTTTTGCGTCCTATTTATTGCTTTAATGGGCAGACTTGCTTATGTACAACTTGGACAAGGTAAAGAGTTATCTGACAAAGCAGAGGATTTATGGAGAAGACAGCTTCCCTTTACGGCTAAAAGAGGAGAAATATTAGATCGTAATGGCACTGCGTTAGCTTACAATATTAGTTCACCGACCGTTTGGGCCATACCTGTTCAGGTAAAAGAACCTGAGAAGACAGCTGCGGCCTTGTCGCCTCTGATTGGAATGAGTCAGGAGAAGATTCTGGTGAAAATAACTAAAAAGAAATCCATGAATGTTAAATTGCAACCCGGTGGACGTAAAATCACGATGGAGCTCGCTCAGGATATTCGTGATTTAAAGTTGCCGGGTATCATTGTTGCAGAGGACAATAAGAGGTATTATCCTTATGGTGATTTAGCTGCACATATTCTTGGATTCACTGGGATTGATAATCAGGGGATAACGGGTATTGAACAGAAGTATGATGATAAGTTAAAAGGATTCGATGGAAACATATCTTATTTGTCCGATGCAGGTGGTAGGCTAATGCCGGGTTCTTCTGAGAAGTATTCCGAGCCAAAGGACGGTCTTAGTCTTGAACTTACCATTGATAAATCGATCCAATCGATTATGGAACGTGAGTTAGATCAAGCTATGGTTCAGACGCAAGCTAGAGGAGCCTGGTCTATTGCCATGAATCCCAAAACCGGTGAAATTCTTGCTATGGCAAGCCGACCCGGATATGAACCGGCACAGTATAAGGAGTATCCAGCGGAAGTGTATAACCGTAACCTTCCTATATGGATGACTTATGAACCCGGATCCACGTTTAAGATTATTACACTTGCTGCTGCTCTGGAGGAGAATGAAGTAGATTTGGAACATGACACTTTTTTTGATCCTGGATATGTTAAAGTAGGTGGAGCCACGTTAAGATGTTGGAAGAAGGGTGGCCACGGCAGCGAGACTTTTCTTGAAGTAGTAGAGAACTCATGTAACCCTGGTTTCGTAGCATTAGGTCAAAAGCTTGGTAAAGAGACACTATTTAAATATATTCGTAATTTCGGATTCGGTTCTAAGACGGGTATTGATTTGAATGGAGAAGAAAATGGAATACTATTTAAATTGTCTAACGTAGGGCCTGTTGAACTTGCTACTACAGCTTTTGGCCAAGGGGTCTCAGTTACTCCAATACAACAAGTAGCCGCAGTCTCGGCGGCGATAAATGGTGGCAATCTATACAAACCGTATGTATCAAAAGCTTGGATTAATTCTCAGACAAATACGATTGTAGAAGAAACACAACCAGAGCTAGTAAGACGGGTTATCTCAGAAGAAACATCTAAGAAGGTTAGAGAGGCACTCGAAAGTGTCGTAGCCAAAGGAACGGGCCGTCCGGCGTTTATTGATGGTTATCGTGTTGGTGGAAAGACAGGAACAGCACAAATTGTAGTGAACGGTCGTTATTCTGCTACCGAGCATATTGTATCATTTATAGGTTTTGCTCCTGCAGACGATCCTCAAATCGTCGTATACACCGCTGTTGATAACCCTAAAGGGATCCAATTCGGGGGTGTAGTTGCGGCTCCAATTGTACAAAATATACTAGAGGATTCCCTCCATTATATGAAAGTACCTGAACGCAAAGATCAGATCTCCAAAGAATATAAATATGGTGAGACAAAGATCGTCACCGTTCCGGACCTAGTGGGTGCTTCTGTTCAGGATTTATATGAGGAGCTTAATATGAACTTCATGCTCTCTAAATCAGGGAGTGGTACTACGGTTGTAAGTCAGGCTCCTAAACCTGGCAGCAGAGTGGAGCAAGGGTCAACTATTCGCATTTATATGGGTAGTGTGGATTCAGATCAGAACGTTGGAAATAAGGCACCTTAAGGTGCCTGACATTCGCCAAATATGACGATAATTGAAATAAGTGAGGGATTATTGATGAGACTTAATGAATTAGCTTCAACATTAACTATCAAACATATTGTTGGCAGCGGAGATATTACATTGTGTGGGATACAGACAGATTCGCGTAAGGTTAATGAAGGAGACTTGTTTATCTGTTTACCAGGTCACACGGTAGACGGTCATGATTATGCACAGCAAGCAACGGAACGAGGTGCTGTGGCACTTGTTGTAGAACGTCAATTGGATATTGATGTGCCACAAGTTATCGTTAAAGATTGTCGCTACGCTATGGCTGTACTTGCCGATTCTTTCTTTGGATCACCCAGTAAGCAAATGAAGGTTATTGGGATTACTGGAACGAATGGAAAAACAACAACAGCGTATCTAATCGAGAAAATTATGAATGATCATGGTGTGAAGACAGGATTGATTGGAACTATTCAGATGCGTTATGGGGGACGTATATTCCCTATGTCTGGTACTACTCCTGAAGCATTGGAATTACAGCGTTCGTTGCATGATATGGCAGCAAGTGGTACCCGTTGTTGCGTTATGGAAGTATCTTCTCATGCGTTGGAGCAAGGTCGTGTTAAAGGGACGGATTACCGCACAGCTATTTTTACGAACCTTACACAAGATCATTTGGATTATCATCATACGATGGAAGAGTATCGTGCTGCCAAAGGATTGCTCTTTTCTCGTATGGGGAACTCTTTTCAAAGTAATGGAGACAAACGAAAGTTTGCCGTGCTTAATGCAGATGATCCTGCATCGGAATATTTCAAAAACATTACATCGGCAGAAGTCATTACATATGGTCTAGAGGAAGGCGCGGATGTACGTGCGACTCAGATTTCAATTACGGCACAAGGTACCCAATTCCATGTTGACTCTTTTAAAGGAAGCACAGATATCAAACTGAGAATGGTTGGTAAATTTAACGTGTATAATGCTTTGGGTGCGATCACGGCTGCTCTATTAGAAGACGTTCCACTTGATGAAATCAAGCGTAGCCTTGAATCTTTAGCTGGTGTTGATGGTCGCGTTGAAGCTGTGGATGCAGGACAGCCGTTTGCTGTCATTGTTGATTATGCGCATACACCAGATGGACTTGAGAATGTGTTGAAGACGGTGAATGAGTTCGCGGTGGGTCGTGTATTAACTGTATTTGGTTGTGGCGGTGACCGTGATAAGACGAAGCGTCCAATCATGGGTAAAATAGCAGCGAAATATAGTGATGTTGTATTGGTTACTTCTGATAATCCACGGACAGAAGATCCTGAAGCTATTCTAAAAGATATCGAACAAGGACTTATGGAAGATCAAGTAGCCGTAGAAAAATATCAGTTGATCGTAGATCGAAGAATGGCTATTCAAAAGGCTATTGATATGGCAAGCCCTGAAGATGTAGTATTGATTGCGGGGAAAGGTCATGAGACCTATCAAAAAATTGGACACACGACTCATGATTTCGATGATCGTATCGTCGCAAAAGAAGCGATAAGGGGTATACAATAGTGATTAATAAAACATTGGGTGAAATAGCCGTCATGTGTGGCGGAACCCTCAGTCATGAACACGAGTATGATCATTCGATTCAGGGAGTGATCACAGACTCTCGCCATATTGCGGCGGGTTGTTTATTTGTGCCACTTGTGGGAGAACGATTTGATGGTCATACTTATGCAGCAAAGGCGTTGGAAATAGGGGCAGGTGCTACACTCTGGCAAAGGGATCGAGGAGAGTGCCCTAAAGGTAGGGTCATAGTGGTGAATGATACGCTAGAGGCTTTACAATTGCTAGCTAAAGCGTATTTAAAAGAAATAGGTTGTAAGGTTGTTGGTATTACAGGTAGTAACGGGAAAACAACAACGAAAGATATCGTGTCTGCCCTATTAGAGACGACTTACAAAGTGCATAAGACGGCGGGTAACTATAATAATCATATTGGTCTTCCGCTTACCATTCTGCAAATGGATACGGATGTAGACATCGTGGTATTAGAAATGGGTATGAGTGGCCGGGGTGAGATCGAGATCCTATCAGCCATAGGTCAACCAGATGTTGCGATCATCACGAATATTGGGGAATCGCATCTCTTACAGTTAGGATCTCGAAAAGAGATTGCCCGTGCGAAGGTAGAAATTATAAGTGGTATGAAGTCAGGTGGTTTACTTATTTATAATGGTGATGAGCCTCTTATCTCTGAAGCATTAGATGAATTATCTGATAGCAAACCAGAAGGCTTCCACACATTAACGTTTGGGTTGGATTCAACGAATGATGATTATCCAACAGGGATGATGTTTCATGGGAAAGGTATTATTTTCACATCCCACGTCCACAAGGAGTTAGGATTCGATTTACCTCTACTCGGTCGCCATAATGTGGTTAACTGTTTAGCGGGACTTACAGTTGCACGTTATTTCAATATAAGCGAGGACAAGATAAAAGATGGATTATCTCACTTGCAGTTAACGGGTATGCGTATTGAACAATTAGTCTCTACGCGTGGAATTACCGTACTTAATGATGCCTATAATGCTAGTCCGACATCAATGAAGGCAGCGATTGATGTGCTTCATAATGCGAAAGGGTATCGACGGAAAGTTGCAGTGCTCGGGGACATGCTAGAGCTTGGTCCACAAGAAAAAGAATATCATGCTGAAATTGGAAGCTACATGACTACGGATAAAGTAAATATGCTGTATACATACGGACCGTTGTCCTCATGTATAGCGGAGGCAGCAAAGGTCAATCTCACAGAGACTAACGTATTTGCATTTACAGATAAAGCTGCATTGATAACACATCTTGAAGAGCATATTCATCCTAAGGATATTGTACTTGTCAAAGGTTCACGTGGGATGAAGCTTGAAGAAGTTGTGAATGCTCTAATAGAGAAGTGCTAGCAGATCTGATGAACGGAGGGGTGAAACTATGGACATTCAATTATTATTACTAACAATCGGTGTATCCTTTATTCTGGCAGTCATTGCTGCACCTATACTCATTCCTTTGTTGCGTCGTATGAAATTTGGGCAGCAGATACGACAGGATGGGCCTGAGAGTCACTTGATGAAAGCTGGTACACCTACCATGGGTGGAGTTGTAATTTTATTAGCTTTTACATTATCTTATTTAAAATTTTCAGTTGTTAATACGGATTTCTATGTGTTGCTTATTGCAACGCTTGGATTCGGATTGATAGGTTTTCTTGATGATTATATTAAAATTGTCTTTAAGCGATCATTGGGGTTGACACCTCGTCAGAAGTTATTTGGACAATTGCTCTTCTCGGGTATCATATGTTACTTACTTTTTCAAAATGGGCACGATACATCCATTACTATACCTGGTACCTCATGGGGTTGGGACTGGGGCGGTTGGTTCTATTATCCATTCATTATTCTTATGCTTCTCGCTATCAGCAATGCTGTTAACTTTACGGATGGTTTAGATGGATTGTTATCCGGAGTGAGTGCCATCGCTTTCGGAGCTTTTGCTCTAGTAGCTATGCAAGCTACATCACTTCCAGCAGCTTTCTGTGCAGCAGCGATGATCGGTGCCGTGTTAGGCTTCTTAGTGTTTAATGCACATCCTGCTAAAGTATTCATGGGAGATACGGGTTCATTAGGTATCGGGGGAGCTATTGGTGCGATTGCTATCGTCACGAAAAGCGAGCTATTATTCCTTATCATTGGAGGCATATTTGTTATAGAGATGCTCTCTGTAGTTCTACAAATCGGATCTTTTAAACTAAGAGGTAAACGAATTTTCAAAATGAGTCCTATTCATCATCACTTTGAGCTTTCAGGTTGGTCGGAATGGCGGGTTGTTATTACATTTTGGGTTGTGGGACTCGTACTCGCAGGTCTCGGAATTTATATTAACAAGGGGTTGTAATCATGAATCATCCAGACACATACAGAGATAAGCAAGTTGTTGTACTTGGACTTGCAAAGAGTGGTGTGGAAGTTGCAAAAGTTCTTCATCGTATGGGGGCTATTGTAACCGTTAATGACAAAAAGGAGAAAGATCAGTGTCCCGAAGCTTCTGAATTAGACGCTTTGGGAATTTCTGTTATTTGCGGCGGACATCCACCGGATCTTATTCATCCTGGTATTGCCTTAGTTGTGAAGAACCCAGGTATCCCTTACTCTGTGCCACCTCTAGTTAAGGCTATGGAGCTTGAGATTGAGATTGTTACGGAAGTGGAAGTTGCTTATTATCTAAGTAAGGCACCGATCATTGGGATTACCGGTTCGAATGGTAAGACAACAACTACCACGTGGGTAGGTAACATTTTTCGTTCAGCAGGGTTGTCTCCAATCGTAGCAGGTAACATAGGTACACCACTTTGTACGGCTGTACAGAGTGCCTCTGAGGACGACTGGATGGTAGTTGAACTTAGTAGCTTTCAACTCAAAGGAACGAAAGAGTTCCGACCTCAGATCGCTTGTCTTCTAAATGTTGCTGAGACGCATTTAGATTATCATGGTGGCATGGAGGATTATGTCTCTTCAAAAGCTAATCTGTTCATAAACCAACATGAGGAAGATACCGCGATCCTCAATTGGGATGATCCAACGTGTCGCAGTCTTGTACCCCACATGAAGGGGAAGATATTACCTTTTTCTATTAGTGAAGAATTAGTAGAAGGTGTTTATGTTAGCCCTTCATTTATAGCAGATATCGAGGACTCGGTTGCGCGAACAGTTGTATATCGTGATGGAAATGGCATCATTCATGAGATCATCCCTGTAGAGGATATTGGTATTGCAGGACGTTTTAATGTCGGAAATGCACTTGCTGCTTGTGCAATTGCCATAACAGCAGGAGTTCCAATATCTCAACTAGCTACGCCACTTTCTACGTTCCGTGCTGTAGAGCATCGTCTGGAATATGTTAAGGAGATTGAGGGTGTCTCTTACTACAACAATTCCAAAGCAACAAACTCCAAAGCGACAACGATGGCACTTACCTCATTTAAGAACCCAATTGTATTAATAGCGGGTGGATTGGATCGTGGTTCCGACTACATGGAATTGCTAACCGTATTGGGAGAGAAAGTAAAAGCAGTTGTATTACTTGGAGAAACGAAAGAAAAAATAGCAAAAGTTGCCGAACTTGCTGGATTAAAGCTGATTTCACTCGTCGATACTGTTGAGGACTCCGCCTCGACATTGATTACGGCCGTGAAGGAAGCTGCTACATTTGCTGAGCCAGGTGACATTGTTCTATTGTCTCCAGCATGTGCAAGTTGGGATATGTTTACATCATATGAAGAACGCGGACGCATTTTTAAAGAGGCGGTGCATAATCTTTAAGTAGGGGGGATGTGGATAAGCCCCTACTTTCTCTTCAAGAGGTGGCCTTTCATGAATAAAACACGCCCAAGCCCAGATCTTTGGCTCCTATTATGTATTCTTGCTCTACTTACGATTGGCATTGTTATGGTTCAGAGCGCAGGTTCTGTACTTGGTTTCCATGATTATGGAGATTCCTATTATTTTGTTAAACGCCAAGCCATATTTGCTGGCTTAGGCCTCATGGCTATGTTTGTTACAGCCAACGTTGATTATCGATTTTGGTTAAAATATGCCAAGGTGTTTTTATTGATATGTTTTATCCTACTCATCGCTGTACTCATTCCTGGGATCGGTAATGTGCGAGGTGGCGCTCGAAGTTGGCTTGGTATTAGTTCATTTGGTATTCAACCATCCGAGTTCATGAAGCTTGGAATGATTCTATTTCTGGCGAAGTGGTTGAGTCAGGAGAATTTCAATATCACTTCATTCACCAAAGGTCTCCTTCCACCCCTTGGATTAATCGGGACTGCCTTTGCTCTTATTATGATGCAGCCGGACTTGGGGACAGGAACTGTTATGTTTGGAGCGTCACTCATGATCGTATTTACAGCTGGTGCCCGTATGAAACATCTTGGATTGCTTGGCCTTGTTGGTGTTATTGGATTTGCTGGACTTATTCTAGCAGCTCCATATCGTCTGAAACGGATCACGGCTTTTCTTGATCCATGGTCAGATCCTTTAGGAGCGGGATATCAGATTATACAATCCCTTTATGCTATCGGTCCAGGAGGACTTGGTGGCTTAGGCTTAGGCATGAGTCGTCAAAAGTATAGTTATGTACCAGAACCACAGACCGATTTTATCTTTTCTATTTTGGCGGAAGAGCTTGGATTTATTGGTGGAATGATTGTATTACTACTCTTTCTGATACTAGTATGGCGTGGAATGCGGATTGCGATAAACATATCGGATAGTTTTGGTAGTTTACTTGCTGTCGGTATTGTGGGCATGGTTGCTATTCAAGTCATCGTTAATATCGGTGTCGTTATCGGGATGATGCCTGTAACAGGGATTACGCTACCCTTGATCAGTTACGGTGGGTCATCATTGACACTCATGCTTACTGCACTAGGTATACTACTGAATATATCCAGGTTTGCGAGGTGACATGAATGCGAGTGGTTCTATCGGGTGGTGGAACGGGTGGACATATTTATCCTGCGGTTGCCATTGCAAGACAATGTGAAGAGGATGAACCCGGTTCTAAGTTCTTATATATTGGGGGGACTCGTGGTTTAGAGAGTAAGTTAATTCCACAAGAGAAAATTCCATTTAAATCTCTCGATATAACCGGTTTTCGTAGAGCGATATCTATGGATAATCTGAAGACTATGATTCGTTTTGTAAAAGGGGTACAGACCTCTAAGCGATATCTATTAGAGTTCAAACCGGATGTTGTAGTAGGAACAGGCGGATATGTGTGTGGTCCTGTGGTATACGCAGCTGCTAAATTAGGCATTCCATCCATCATCCATGAGCAGAATGCGATTCCCGGATTAACAAACTCATTTTTGAGCCGATATGTGAGCACAGTAGCGGTAAGTTTTGCCAATGTAGAAGCTTCATTTCCTAGGGCTAAACATGTGATCTATACGGGGAACCCAAGAGCTACAACCGTGCGCCACGCCAATAGAAATCGAGGCTTCGCTACGTTAGGAATACCGATGGAAAGTTCGGTTGTTTTAGTCGTAGGAGGAAGTAGGGGAGCAAAGGCAATTAATGATACGATGATTCAAATGTCCCCACTTTTGGATAAATTAAAACATATCCATTTTGTTTATGTTACGGGAGAACCTTATTTTGATCTAACGTTCGAACAGATTCGAAGTAAGTTAGGAAGTATCCCTAATCATCTACATATACTTCCTTATGTACATAATATGCCAGAAGTACTTGCTGCTACTTCTCTTATTGTGAATAGAGCAGGTGCCTCTTTTTTGGCAGAGATCAATTCTCTGGGCATTCCATCGATACTTATTCCTTCACCTAATGTCACCAACAACCATCAGGAGGCTAATGCAAGAATACTTGAGAAAGAAGGGGCATCTCTAGTCATTCTAGAGAAAGAATTGACTGGAGATATACTGTTTCAAAAGATTGAGAGTATTATGGGCAATTTGGATGTTCATAAACAGATGTCAGCATCCTCCCGTAAGTTGGGTAAACCAGATTCAGCTCAAGTCATAGTTGAGGAAATGCGACGTTTGGTTGGAGCTCCTTAAAAGACATTAGCGTTTGTCACACACCTAAGTAGCATGACATAAGATACCCTATAATCGTGATAATCGCCCAAGGACACGGCAAATCATACTATAGACCAAATGTTCTCCTGAATTCATTGAGAAATGTCATATTTGTTTAATGGTAAGGAGGAATTTATTTTGCTGCAATGGACTTCGCTATTATCGAACAATAATGTCGGGGAGATCTTTCTGAATGAACCCATGACAACACATACAACATGGAAAATCGGTGGACCTGCCGACGCCCTCATCGTTCCTGAAACGAGAGAACAATTGCAAAAACTTATTACTCTACTCCATCAGCATGACATTCCATGGATACAGATTGGACGCGGATCCAACATCCTCGTCTCAGACAAGGGTATTCGTGGAGTTGTTATTAAACTTGGTTCTGGGTTTGAGTATGCTGATTTTCAGGAGGAAACCGTAACTGCAGGAGGTGCTTGCTCATTTGTGAAGTTGGGCGTACTTTCAGGCAGACATGGATTAACGGGTCTAGAGTTTGCAGGAGGGATTCCTGGTTCTGTTGGTGGATCCGTATATATGAACGCCGGAGCCCATGGGTCTGATGTATCACGCATAATCAAGTCCGCTGAGATTGTACTGGACACAGGAGAATTGGTATCCTATTCTGCTGAAGAAATGGCTTTTGCTTATCGACACTCTGTTCTGCATCACCGCAAGGGAGTAGTAATAGAAGCTACATTCGGGCTTCATTATGAAGATCGGAGAGAGATTGCGGCCGCGTTAGCAACATTCAAAGATCGCCGTCGTCGTACTCAACCGTTGCAGATGCCCTGTGCAGGAAGTGTGTTCCGTAACCCAACAGGTGATCACGCCGCAAGGCTTATCGAAGCTTCGGGACTTAAGGGATACCGAGTTGGTGGAGCAGAGGTTTCATTGCAGCATGCCAATTTTATTGTGAATACCGGTCAAGCGACAGCAGAGGACGTGCTCACACTTATGCACGAAATTCAGAATAAAGTAAATTCTGATTATGGTATCTCTTTGGTACCAGAAGTGTTAATAGTAGGTGAGCGGTAAATTCGGAGGTGATACATTGGACAAATTGGTGATTGAGGGAGGCAAAGCCCTATCAGGAACCGTGCGTATCCATGGAGCCAAAAATGCCGCATTGCCAATTCTAGCTGCATGTTTGCTGGCTGAAGGTGAAGTTCATTTGCATAATGTCCCATGGCTCTTGGATATTGAAGTCATGATGAGCATCCTGAATCGGCTCGGATGCCAAACACGGCATGAGCAAGAAATGGTCATTGTGGATACGTCGACCGCCAATTCGTTTCATGTACCGGAAGACTTAATGAAACAGATGAGATCATCTATTTTTCTAATGGGGCCTTTGTTAGCTAGGTTTGGTGAAGTAACTTTTTATCAACCTGGAGGATGTGCGATCGGGGAACGAAAGATAGACCTTCATTTACATGGGTTAAGAGCATTGGGTGCAGAGATTGAGGAGAACGATCAACAGATTCTTTGTAAAGCACGCAAACTGGTTGGGGCAGACATCCATTTAGATTTTCCTAGTGTTGGTGCAACGGAGAACATTATGATGGCTGCGGTATTGGCGGAGGGAACGACCACAATTACGAATGCGGCTCGTGAACCTGAAATTCAGGATCTTCAGAACTTCTTGAACCAAATGGGAGCAGGTATTATTGGAGCTGGGACGGATACGATTACGATTCAAGGTGTGAAGAAGCTTAATCCATGCACCTACGAGATTATTCCAGATCGGATCGTAGCAGGAACAGTTATGATTGCGGCCGCTGCCACACGTGGCACTGTAACCTTAACGCATTGTAATCCTACCCATCTTACATCATTAATTCATGTCCTTAAGCGCGCTGGTGTTCAAATTGGTGTATGCAATGATATAATAAGCGTAAGCTGTATGGGTCGTCCTAAAGCAGTGGAACGAATTATTACTTCACCATACCCATCATTTCCAACAGATTTACAATCTCAGGTTATGGTACTGTTAACTTTATCAGATGGATTCAGTGTGATGAAGGAGACAGTATTTGAAGGAAGATTTAAACATGTGGATGAATTGACTGTAATGGGTGCAGATATTTCTATCGATCGTAATTATGCTTTTATACGTGGTGTTCAAAGATTGTATGGGGCAACGGTCGAAGCCACAGATTTGAGGGCAGGAGCCGCGTTAGTGATTGCCGGTTTGGCTGCCCAAGGTAAGACTATTGTGGAGCAGGTGCATCACATTGACCGGGGATATGATCATATTGAACGACTATTCCAGAAGCTTGGAGCAGATATTCAGAGACATTCTCCGGTATCCAAACAGTTAGATTTGGCCAACTAAGGTCCTACTTATCCCCTCTCTTAGAAGAGGGGATAAGAGGCATTTTATGGAGAGTTGATATGTCGAAGACTTCTATACCCGCTCTTAAAAGTAATAAACCCAGAAAAATAAAAACCAGTCGCAAAATTATTTTTATTCTGATGTTCATGTTTTTAGCCCTACTTGCTGTTCTTTATTTTAGATCGCCGATAAGTCGAGTCTCAGATATTCAATTTCAAGGCAATGTATTCACTACAAGTGAGCAGTTACTACAAGCAGGTGACTTAAAAGTAGGTGAGCAATTTTTCGGGGTTTCTGCATCGACTATCGGAAAGAAAATAATGGCTTTGAATTCAATTCAGAATGTTACAGTGGACAAGCAATTCCCAGGTGTCATTCAAATCCAGGTTCAAGAATATCCAACGGTTGCCTATGAGCTAGGAGAAGATGGGTCTCTCAAAGCCATTTTATCCAGTGGCGCTAAAGTTTCTGTGAATTCGAGTGGGGTTGCTGTTGAGAAACCGATATTAACGCAATGGGATTCTGAAGACCCTTTTAAATTAGAGCTTAGTCAAGTTCTGGGTGCTATACCGAATCAATTAACTTCAGATATTTCAGAAATTATGCCATCACCCACTGTGTCTTTCCCAGACCGCATTAAATTATATACACGATCGAGGTTTGAAGTGATTACGGCTGTATCCTTACTTAAGGATAAAGTAGAATACCTCAATCAAGTGATAGAGACGGAAGAACCTGGATTGATTACGATGCTTGAGGCCGATTCCTATGTTCCATTCGTATCCGTAAATAGCGAGACTGATAATGGGGATGGGACTACTAATAACTAAGGAAAAATGCTACAATTAATTTTATAGACAAGCCTGTTTCTTTCCTTTATTTATAATATTAATGAATAAATAGCTGACAATAGTTGGAATGCAAAAAAAATGTTGGAAAAAGAGGAAAAAAAGAAGTCATGTTGAATATGTAAAGAGCGTCTTTTCAAATCGCAATTCATTTTGAAAAACAGGAGGTGCCACAGTTGAGCAACAATGATATCATTGTTAGTTTGGACATCGGTACATCCAAAGTTCGTGCTATTATTGGGGAAGTAAATAATGGAACCTTTAATATTATTGGAGTTGGATCTGCCGACTCAGAAGGAATTCGCAAAGGTGCAATTGTAGATATTGATCAGACCGTACAATCAATCCGCAGCGCAGTGGATCATGCAGAACGTATGGTTGGTATTCAAATATCTGAAGTATATGTCGGTATATCAGGGAATCATATTGGACTTCAATCAAGTCACGGCGTCGTGGCTGTATCGAACGAGGATCGGGAAATTGGAGAAGAAGATATTGAACGTGTGCTTAAAGCTGCTGAAGTCGTTGCTTTGCCTCCAGATCGAGAGATTATTGATGTTGTAGCTAAGCAATACGTTGTAGACGGTCTTGAAGGAATTCAAGATCCACGAGGTATGATCGGCGTTCGTTTGGAAGTTGAGGCAATTATAATTACTGGGGCAAAACCGGCCATACACAATCTTTTACGTTGTGTAGAGAAATCTGGCTTAAAGATCAATGACTTAGTTCTAATGTCTTTGGGTTCGGGTCAAATGTCTTTATCTAAGGATGAAAAGACTATGGGTTCTGTACTTGTTGATATCGGTGCAGGAACAACAAGTATTGCTGTTTTTGAAGGTGGTACTATGGTTGCTACATCTACATTACCTATTGGTGGGGAATACGTTACCAATGATATTGCTTATGGGTTACGAACATTAACAGATCAAGCTGAAAAGGTGAAGTTGAAATACGGATGTGCTTTAGTGGATGATTCCGCTTCAGATGTTATTTTTAAAGTAACTCGAATTGGAAGCAACGTAGAAAAGGAATTCAGTCAACAAGATTTGGCTGCTATTGTTGAACCACGTATTCAAGAAATATTCCATCTCCTTCATCAAGAAGTGAAACGTCTAGGTTACAATGAACTCCCTGGTGGTTATATCTTAACAGGAGGCACTGTTTCTATGCCTGGTGTCCTTCAGGTTGCACAAGCTGAACTGGCCGCTTCTGTAAGAATTGCAGTACCCGATTATATTGGGGTGAGAGACCCAGGATTTACTAGTGGTGTGGGTGTGCTTCATAATGTGATACGTAGCTTTAAAGGGCGTAGTGTCACAACGACTAATAATAAAAAGCAACCAAACCGCAACAACAAAGTGAATCTCGCGTCTAATCAAAGTAAGTCTCAAAAAACCGGGCTAGTAGAGCGTGTGAAAAATATGTTCAGTGAATTTATATAAGGTGTTCATTTAAAAGTGAACGAGCCATCCATGCACAATGAGGGGGAGATGGAATAGTATGTTGGAATTTGATTTTGATATGGAGAGTTTAGCACAAATTAAAGTGATTGGCGTTGGTGGTGGAGGTAGTAACGCGGTCAATCGAATGATTGAGAATGGCGTTCAGGGCGTAGAATTTATTACGGTGAATACAGATGCGCAAGCTCTGCATATGGCGAAATCTGAACATAAGTTACAGATTGGTGATAAGTTAACGAGAGGTTTAGGCGCTGGCGCTAATCCAGAAGTTGGAAAGAAAGCCGCTGATGAATCTCGAGATTTGATCTCGAATACACTTAAGGGTGCAGATATGGTATTCGTCACAGCCGGAATGGGTGGTGGAACGGGTACAGGTGCTGCTCCTGTTATTGCTGAGATCGCAAGAGAGTGTGGAGCACTGACTGTAGGTGTTGTTACACGTCCATTTACTTTTGAAGGGCGGAAACGTTTCTCACAAGCAGAGCTTGGAATTGAGGCTCTTAAGGAGAAAGTCGATACACTGATTGTTATTCCTAACGATCGTCTATTGGAAATTGTTGATAAGAAAACACCGATGTTGGAAGCATTTAGAGAAGTTGATAATGTTCTTCGTCAAGCAGTACAAGGTATATCTGACCTTATTAAAGTACCGGGCCTAATTAACCTTGACTTTGCAGATGTGAAGACTATAATGACGGAGCGTGGATCAGCACTCATGGGTATCGGGATGGCTACGGGTGAGAATCGTGCAGCAGAGGCAGCACGTAAGGCTATTATGAGTCCATTACTCGAGACTTCCATCGAGGGTGCACGTGGCGTCATTATGAATATTACAGGCGGTTCTAATCTTTCATTGTATGAAGTGAATGAAGCTGCAGAAATTGTTACTTCTGCTTCAGATCCAGATGTGAATATGATCTTTGGTGCAATTATTGACGAGAATCTAAAAGATGATATCAAGGTTACTGTAATCGCTACTGGATTTGAGCATAAACAAGCAACGCCGCACGTTCAAATGCGTAAACCAGGAACACCAGAGACAGAGTCTGCCGAGAACCGTAATAACAACAACAACTTGCGTCCATTTGGTAATCAACCGAGTAGTGACCAACTGGATATTCCGACCTTTTTACGGAATAGAACACGCCAGAACAACGAATAATTTGTATGATTATTATTATTATTTTTGAAAGGTCCGTTTTCTTTATAGAAATCGGGCCTTTTTTGTGTGTTCTTCTAATCTACCTCGTTCAAATATGACGAAGCTTCTTCCATAAAATATCCTCTATCGACAAAAAAAATCTACGAATGCTTCCAGGTTTAGACAGACTTTGGAACGTAATCTTTCTATACTAAACACATCTCCCAAAATTAAAATGAAATAGCTTTGAAACCAACGGCTTATATACTCCTAGAATCAAAGCTCAGGCAGGTGAGAGTAGTGGTTGTGTATATCGATCTTATTTTTATTACTAATCTGCTTATTGATGGGACTCTCTTGTGGTTGACTGGCTGGATGCGTAAAATCAAAACGCCATGGTGGCGTATTTCTTTATCAGCCTTGTTAGGTGCCCTTTATGTCATCATGATGTTCGTACCAGAACTTACGTTCATGTATACCTTTCTCATAAAGTTTGGTCTTTCATTATTTATGTTGTGGATCGCTTTTGGATTTGGAAGTCTACAACACTATATGAGGAATATGGGCGCATTTTATATTATTAATTTTGCTGCAGCTGGTGGAATTATTGGCATTCATTATCTGTTGCAAAATTCAAGTGATATCTGGGACGGAATTTGGTATACGACATCTGGAGGGCTTTCTTTTGAACTGAAGATTGGGTTTTGGTTTATGGTTATCGCGTTTATAATCGTTATTTTCTGGTTTAAGATGGTCCAATCTTCAAAGCGTAAGTTAGATAACAGGCATGTATATTTAGCTGAAGTGAAAGTAAGTATTGGTGGTGAAATGGTAAGCTGTACAGGACTGTTAGATACGGGTAATCAATTGTGCGACCCTCTAACACGCATTCCGGTTATGGTGATGGAGGCCTCTTTATGGGCTGAATATTTGCCTGCTTCATGGAGAGATAAACTTGTTGAAGGAGAAGCGGACAAACTAATTATGGAGCTTGGTGAGGAAGGATCGACTTTTCCTTGGCAAGATCGGTTGAGATTGGTTCCATACCGAGGAGTGAATCGAGGCACAGCGTTTATGTTAGCTTTAAAACCGGATTCCGTTGAAATCTGTATGGATGACAGAATAAGTATCTCAACGAGAGTGCTGATTGGACTTGATGGAGGTACACTGTCTGCTGAGAATGCATATAGAGCTATCATTCATCCGGATATGATTGAGGAGGGGAGTTATACCTCAAATACAACGAAGACACCTATAGCATCGCCTCCCCCCCCTGTTAGCTAATATATTAGGTAATTTCAAGATGATGATTGTGAAACATAGTTTTTTTGAAAAACATGAAATTTATGTTCACGAAGATAAGTTCCTATGGAAACTAGTTATATGCTTACGAAGAAAGTTTTCTTACAGAAAACTCTTAGGAGGAAATCATTCATGTTAGTAAAATGGAAATTAGCGGTACAAATACAATATTATCGTGCACTCTTCTTATTTGGACTGAAAAGTGAGGAAATATACTACATAGGAGGAAGCGAGGCTCTACCTCCACCTCTAACGCGGGAAGAAGAGGAATATCTTCTTCAGAGGCTCTCAACGGGCGACGCAGCGATTCGAGCTATGCTCATTGAACGTAATTTGAGACTGGTTGTATATATTGCACGTAAGTTTGAGAATACAGGTATCAACATTGAAGATTTGGTATCTATTGGGGCTATTGGTCTGATCAAGGCTGTGAATACGTTCGATCCGGAGAAAAAAATAAAATTAGCTACGTATGCATCTCGATGTATTGAGAATGAAATTCTGATGTATTTGCGTCGAAACAATAAAATTCGAAGTGAGGTTTCATTTGATGAACCATTAAATATTGATTGGGATGGAAATGAACTATTACTGTCAGATGTACTAGGTACAGAGAATGATACGATTTATCGGAATATTGAAGAACAAGTTGACCGTAAATTATTGCATAAAGCTCTTGATAAATTGACTGAACGTGAGCGTACGATTATGGAACTTCGATTCGGACTACAGGATGGTGAGGAAAAGACACAAAAGGATGTTGCCGATATGTTAGGGATTTCACAATCCTATATTTCTCGATTGGAGAAGAGAATTATTAAACGGTTACGTAAGGAATTTAATAAAATGGTGTAAGTAGATAGATGAACAAAATCTATATTGATTAGTCAACTAGGAATAAAATGAGCCTCTAGGGAGATAATGTACATTAATGTTTCTCCTTGGGAGGTAAATCATCATGACCCGAAACAAAGTTGAAATCTGTGGGGTAGATACTGCAAAACTTCCGGTTCTAACGAATGTGGAAATGCGGGAATTGTTCCATAACTTACAACAAAATAACGAACGTTCAGCTAGGGAAAAGTTAGTAAATGGTAATTTGAGATTGGTACTAAGTGTGATTCAACGGTTTAATAATCGAGGGGAATTCGTCGACGATTTATTTCAGGTAGGTTGTATTGGGCTAATGAAGGCTATTGATAATTTTGATTTATCACAAAATGTAAAATTCTCAACGTATGCGGTACCCATGATTATTGGGGAAATTCGGAGGTATTTACGGGATAACAATCCAATAAGAGTATCACGATCTCTACGTGACATAGCATATAAAGCGCTTCAAGTCCGAGATTCCTTAACGAACCAAAATTGTAGGGAACCTACGATTTTTGAAATTTCTGCGGCACTTAATGTTCCAAAAGAAGATGTAGTTTTTGCGCTTGATGCAATTCAAGATCCTGTATCGTTATTTGAACCCATTTATCATGATGGTGGCGATCCGATATATGTCATGGATCAGATTAGTGACGATAAGAACAAAGATGTCTCATGGATTGAGGAAATTGCCTTAAGAGAAGCTATGCACAGATTAGGACAACGAGAAAAGATGATCCTTTCCAAGCGTTTTTTTGAAGGTAAAACTCAAATGGAAGTTGCAGAGGAGATTGGCATCTCACAGGCCCAAGTATCTAGGTTAGAAAAGTCAGCTATTCAGCAAATGCAAAAACATGTTAAATCATGACAAATAAATCCTTAATCGGATGATAAAAGTACATGAAGAGCGTTCCTAAGGGAGCGCTCTTTTTAAAAAGATAAGAAAGAAATGAATCCACTTCATAATCGCAATGCATCTTGATCGATTTATGTAATTATCAAATGAACCTTTATTCCTTATACTGCTGTTTCAACTTGTTCGAGATTACAATGGGAGATTATATTTGATGAGGGAATGCAATAAAAAAGACATTTTGCCAATTCTCTACATATATTAATCATATAACTTTATTTCTGAAGGTGTGAAGCTATGATTACAGAAAAACAAATGGTGGGGATGATGATGAAGATCTCCGATTTTCAAACTAAGGATGTTATTAATATTGTGGACGGTAAACGATTGGGGCAAATTAGTGATCTAGAGCTTGATTTACGGCAGGGACGGATTGAAGCGATCGTCGTACCGAACTATACCCGATTTATGGGCTTATTTGGTGGCCGTAGCGACCTAATTATTCCTTGGCATAATATTGTGAAAATAGGGTCTGACGTCGTATTGGTCAAGATGGAAGAAATCAAAGAAGCACCTCAAGATAAGGATATAGATCGAAGTGAACGAACGGATCGCCGACCTTATTAAAAGTTTATCAAAGGAAACTAGATATATGATACACTGGATCAGAGGTGAATGATATGGAACCATTCGTTATAAATAATAATCGTAAAGATATGAATCCAGCTTTATTTATGTTGGAACCGTGGAGAATATTCGATAAAATAAGTGTAGGGTTTACTGGTCGACATGGAGGAACTAGCCAAATACCGTATGACAGTTTAAACTGTGCATTCCATGTTGGTGATGATTCGATAGATGTAATAAATAATCGGAATAGCGTATTGAAGATGATAGGTTTTGCAGATCATGCATGGACATGTGGTGAACAAGTTCACAGTAATCATGTGGAGATCGTTCACATTGAAGATAAAGGACGAGGAAGTGTAGATCGATCATCTGCATTTCAGAATACGGATGGATTGCTCACAAATGTACCGGGCATACTATTGACTTCTTTTTATGCGGATTGTGTTCCTTTATATTTCTATGATCCTATTAAACAAGTGGTTGGGCTTGCACATGCGGGCTGGAAAGGAACGGTATCGAAGATAGCCTCAATGATGGTGGACAAGATGATACTAGAGTATGGAAGCAATGTGCATGATATCCGGACAGCTATAGCTCCTTCTATTGGCCCATGTTGTTATGAAGTGGATGATAAAGTGATGCTATCGGTTTACGATTTAGAAAAAGAAATCATGGGTAATAATAACCATCCTGTTTCTTGGTATCTGAATAAAGACGACGGAAAAAGTATGCTAAACTTGAAAGAAATGAATCGACAGATTATGATGAAAGCAGGAATATTGCCGACTCATATCGAATGTACAACATATTGTACAAGTTGCCATAATGATTTGTTCTTCTCTTATCGCAAAGATGGAGGAACGACAGGACGTATGGCTAGCTGGATCGGCATCAAGTGAGGGGCTTTTATTGTGACATTAAAAGATAGAATGAACGATGTAGAGAATCGCATAACAGATGCTTGCATAAGAAGTGGAAGATCACGAGAAGATGTACAAGTTGTTGCTGTTACCAAGTATGTCTCGTTGGAGATGACAGCTGAGGTAATCAATGAAGGACTCCTTCATCTTGGTGAGAATCGTTGGCAGAATGCTGAAGAGAAGTGGAATGCACTAGGTGAACAAGGAATTTGGCATTTCATAGGACATCTTCAGACCAATAAAGTAAAAGACGTCATTGATAAGTTTCAATATATCCACTCACTGGATCGTGTTTCTTTAGCTCAAGAGTTAGAGAAAAAGGCGAGCGCTTTGGATATAGAAGTACAGGTATTTGTTCAAGTTAATATTTCAGGAGAAGACACCAAATATGGTCTATCACCTGAGACAGTGGTTTCTTTTTTTGAAACGATAAAAGCATTCACTCATGTTAAGGTTATTGGGCTAATGACTATGGCTCCATTCGAGGGTCATCCAGAGGATACACGGCCAATATTTCAAGCCTTAAGAGAATTGAGAGATGACCTTAACCGTCAGTCCCTTACACGCGAACCTATCACAGAATTGTCAATGGGGATGTCGAATGATTTCGAAGTCGCGATTGAAGAAGGATCTACCTGGGTTCGTTTAGGATCTATTCTAGTAGGGAAAGAGGAGGGCTAAAGATGGGTGTTATGAATCGCTTTATGAACTTTATGGGTTTACAAGAAGAAGAAGAGGTAATAGAGCGTGAGCCTCTTGCTGATGAAGAGGGGTTCGCAACAACGAGTACAGAGCTACGTAAGAATTCAAGAAATAACGTTGTTAGCATTCACTCACAGAAAAATGTTAAAGTAGTATTATATGAGCCGCGTTCATATGATGAAGCTCAGGATATTGTCGATCATTTACGTTCTCACCGTACGGTTGTAATGAATTTACAACGTGTTCGTAATGATCAAGCGATGCGTATTATCGATTTTGTCAGTGGAACGGTGTATGCTTTAAGTGGAAGTATTTCAAAAGTTGGTGGTAACATATTTCTATGCACCCCAGATACGGTGGAAATCCAAGGAAATATTTCAGAGATTCTAGCTGAAGAGCTAGACTATAACAGAATGAGGTGAGCGAATTTTGACTGAGGTTAATAGTATTATCTCTATGCTTTTCGAGATTTACTTTTACATGATTGTTATTTATGTATTAATGTCATGGCTTCCTAACTTACGTGAGAATTTCATAGGTGAGTTATTAGCTAAATTAGTTGAACCATATTTGTCCGTGTTCCGCCGATTTATTCCGCCGATCATGGGTATGCTTGATATTTCGCCTATTATTGCGTTATTCGTACTACAATTTATCCAAAGTGGGTTGCGGTTTATCATCGACTCAATTTTCTTTTAGGTCTAATTATGCGATTAGATATACAGGATCATTTTCACCCAGATGAACGGGAATTTGTAGACAGGGCTTGGGAATGGGTTGTTAATGCTGGTGAATATCATGAGGTGAAGCTGACAGATTTCATGGATCCTAGGCAATCCTATATATTACAGACATTAGCTAATCGACATTCTGACGTACATATTCGTTTGAATGGCGGTTATGATGGAGCTGAACGATGCCGTGCAATCGTCGCTCCCGATTATCGTGATCTAGATGATGAAGATATGAGGATGGCAGTATTAAGTATTTACTCAGGAGATCAGAAATTTCTTGAACTTGATCATGGTGATTACATGGGTGCCATTCTGAATTTAGGAATTAAGCGAAGTAAGATCGGTGACATCCATGTATTGGATAATGGTTGCCATACGGTCGTAGGGGAAGATATTGCATCTTATCTTCATATGCAGCTTGATCAAGTGCACCGTATTCATGTACAGAGCGAGATTTTACCTCTAGAATTATTGCGGACAAGTAAAGTTACTCTGAATACTATTGATCTCACGGTCGCTTCGTTGCGTCTGGATGGGATTTGTGCCGATGTATATAGACTAAGCCGCAGTAAAATTATCGTACCCATCAAAGCTGGACGCTGTCGCGTGAATTGGAAAATAGAAGAGAATCCCTCTGCGAGTTTAAAAGAAGGAGATATCATTTCACTACAATCCTTTGGACGATTTAAGGTCTTAGAGGAAGGGGGAATGACGAAAAAAGGGCGGTACCGTGTAAAAATCGGAAAATTTATGTAAATATGGCAGGAAATCAATACTTCTTGTCGAATTGAGTTATCCAAGGTCTAATAATGGAATTCAATTTTTGAACTGAAAATTTCAGGAGGTGTAGCCATGCCGTTAACACCATTAGATATACATAACAAGGAATTTGCCCGCAGAATTCGCGGTTATGATGAAGATGAAGTGAATGAATTTTTGGATCAAGTCATTAAAGACTACGAGGGTGTCATTCGGGAGAACAAGGAATTACATAACCAAATATTCGCTCTTCAAGAGAGATTAGATCATTTCATTCATATTGAGGATTCTCTTTCTAAGACCATTATTGTAGCTCAAGAAGCTGCAGATGATGTAAAGAATAATGCTAAAAAAGAATCCCAATTGATTATTAAAGAAGCGGAAAAGAATGCGGATCGGATTGTTAATGAATCTTTATCCAAATCACGGAAGGTTTCGATGGAAGTCGAAGAATTGAAGAAGCAGGCATCTATTTATCGTACTCGCTTCAGGACGCTTGTTGAAGCTCAATTGGAATTACTTAGTATGGATGGATGGGAATCACTGGAGAGTCGCGAGGAAGCAAAGGAAGTTTATTAGGCTTCAGGCGGTTGACTTTTACTGAAAAAGAAGCTATAACTATAGTCATAATCTGATTTCACTTAAATGTATGAAATGAATTTGATGATGGGATAAGTACCATAAGGAACTGTTCTTCAGAGAGTTGGCATTATGCTGAAAGCCAACGTACAGACCTTTAGTGGAAGATCCTCCCGGAGAAGTGAAGCTGAAACGTCATTGACGCGTGTAAGCTAAGCCGGTCTGCCGAACGTTATATCGGCTCCATGCTTTAATATCAGCATGGACTTGAGATGTCGCTTATGAAGTGGTTTATTGATGAGCGGAAATTAGGGTGGTATCGCGAGCTGAAGCCTCGTCCCTTTGGGGATGAGGCTTTTTTTGTGTGTGCTGATCCCCCTAAATCCCCCTTAATAAGGGGGACCCCAGAGGGCCTGCCCTCTGGACACCTGAAAGTTTGGTGGAGAGAGTTAGTAGGCGGAGGGAAGTTACGCTATTCGTGGGAACGGTTCTTCCTCGACTCCCCTTCGGGATCATCTTCGGCCACCTTGCATGTGAAGGGTGCTGTGCCCGCTTCGCCCGGGCTGCACGAACGACGAACAATAGGTAGCGACGGCTCCTGAGTAACTTGTGAGTGAGTGGGATTCCCGCACCTCGACGCCCCTGCGGGTACGTCTTCGGGGTCTTCCACCCTGGCGGAGGAGTTACGCTGGTGCAGGTCAAGAGACGAACGAGTGGTAGCGACGCTCCTGAGTAACTTGTGAGTGAGTGGAAGTCCCGCACCTCGACGCCCCTGCGGGTACGTCTTCGGGGTCTTCCACCCTGATGGAGGAGTTACGCTGGTGCAGGTCAAGAGACGAATGAGGTGCCGCGACGAACGCCTGAGTTACAGTGTAAGAGGGTATGCTACGAACGAAGTAGAGCGTGCCTGATCCTTTGCGAATCGCAAAGGATCAGGAGAAAAAGCGAGGATACGCTCCCAATGAACAAAAAACAGCCGATGTATGTTTTACGACGAAATTTTGGGTGTCCAGAGGGCTAGCCCTTGGAATCCCCCTTAGCAAGGGGGACTTAGGGGGATGGACTCCCTGATATATTTTGAAAGGAATGATCATAGATGAACAGAGTAGACGTTAAAGAGAAAGCTCGTGCGAGAGAACTTCGCATTTTGAAGAAATGGAATGATGAGAATACATTCGCGAGATCGATGCAGAATCGGGAGGATAAGCCGAATTTTGTGTTTTATGAAGGCCCTCCAACTGCCAATGGTAAGCCACATATCGGTCACGTCCTGGGTCGTGTAATCAAGGATTTCGTGGGCCGTTACCAGACGATGAAAGGATATCGTGTTGTACGTAAGGCAGGTTGGGATACTCACGGTCTTCCAGTAGAGCTTGGGGTACAGAAGCAACTTGGTATCACGCATAAGCATGAGATCGAAGAGTACGGCGTTGAAGCTTTTATCAAGAAATGTAAAGAAAGTGTATTCGTATATGAACAGCAATGGCGCGATCTAACGGAAGCGATTGGATATTGGACAGATCTGGATGATCCATACATCACATTAGATAACAAATACATTGAGAGCGTGTGGAACATTCTTGCTACGGTACATGACAAGGATCTACTATATCGTGGTCATCGTGTAAGTCCATATTGTCCGGATTGCCAAACAACGCTTAGTTCGCATGAAGTGGCTCAAGGATATAAAGATGTTAAAGATCTAAGTGCTACGGCTAAGTTTAAGTTACATGATAGTGGTGAGTATGTACTTGCTTGGACAACTACACCTTGGACATTACCTGGACATGTAGCACTTGCAGTGAATCCAGATATGGAATATGCACGAGTGAAGCAGGAAGATGGCGTATACATCGTTGCTAAGAAATTAGTGGAAGATGTTATGAATGGTGAGCATGAGGTTATTGGTACGTTGAAAGGGTCCGATTTGGTAGGTAAAACTTATGATCCACCATTTAAGTACACACAATTAGAGAAATCTAATGTCATTTTGGGTGCAAAATTCGTAACGGATGCAAGTGGTACGGGGATCGTTCACTTAGCTCCAGCTCATGGTGAAGATGACTATAGAGTATGTAAAGAGAATGACATCAGTTTTGTGAATGTTGTGAATCTACAAGGATGTTACGTTGATGAAGTCACAGATTTAGCAGGACGTTTTGTTAAAGATTGTGATGTAGATATTATCAAAATGCTCTCGGAAAGTGGCATGTTATATAGCAAACAGAAATATGAACATAGTTATCCGTTCTGCTGGCGTTGTGATGCTCCGTTGCTTTATTATGCGATGGATAGTTGGTTTATCAAGACAACAGCCATCAAGGATCAATTGATCGCTAATAATAACAATGTGGAATGGTTCCCTGGGCATGTACGTGAAGGACGTTTTGGTAAATTCCTTGAGGATCTAGTGGATTGGAACATCAGTCGTGATCGTTATTGGGGTACGCCGTTAAATATCTGGGTATGTCAAGAGACGGGAGAACAGTTCGCACCACATAGTATTGCTGAGCTTAGAGAACGAGCTATCGGGGATGTTCCTGAGAACTTGGAATTGCATAAACCTTACGTAGATGATGTTAAGGTTCGTAGTTCATGTGGTAAATATGTTATGACTCGTACGCCTGAAGTGATCGATGTATGGTTTGATAGTGGTTCGATGCCTTTTGCTCAACATCATTATCCATTTGAGAACCAGGAGACGTTCGAGGCACAGTTCCCTGCGGATATGATCTGTGAAGGAATTGATCAGACGCGTGGATGGTTCTACAGTCTATTGGCTGTATCCACAATGCTGACTGGGAAAGCTCCATATAAAGCAGTTATGGCGACAGGACACGTTCTTGACGAGCAAGGGCAGAAGATGTCTAAGTCCAAAGGTAACGTTATTGATCCGTGGGAAGTCATTGATGAGTACGGAACGGATGCATTCCGTTGGGCACTGTTGTCTGATAGTGCACCGTGGAATAGTAAACGTTTCTCCAAAGGGATTGTAGGAGAAGCGAAATCCAAGATGGTTGATACATTGGTCAATACGCATGCATTCTTAACGCTGTATGCTGGAATTGATGGTTATAATCCGGCAGAGCATCCATTCCAGCCTTCGAATCACAAGCTTGATCGTTGGATTGTTTCGCGCTTGAATAGTGTGATCAAGACAGTTGATAAAGGCTTGGCTGTAAATGATTTCTTGAATGCTGCGAAAGCCATTGAAGATTTCATTGATGAACTTAGTAACTGGTATATCCGTCGTTCACGTGATCGGTTCTGGGGAAGTGGCCTTACTGCAGATAAACTAGATGCATACCGTACATTAACAGAAGTATTGATCACAACAGCGAAACTTATTGCGCCATTCACACCGATGTTAGCAGAAGATATTTATCTAAATCTTGGTGGTGGAGAAAGTGTTCATCTAGATGACTATCCACAGGCGAATGAATCTCTTATTGATGAGGAGTTAGAACAAGATATGGAGACTGCACGTCGCGTTGTAGAACTTGCACGTAACGTTCGTAATGAGACAGGTATTAAGACACGCCAGCCGTTGTCTGAATTGATTGTATCCATAGACCGTAATTTCGATCTACCTGGGTATGAGGATATTATTAAAGAAGAAATCAATGTGAAGAATATTCGAACACAGAACGATGATAGTGGATTAGTAAACTTCACATTGAAGCTTAACTTGAAGGTTGGCGGCAAGAAATATGGTAAGAATGTAGGCTTCCTTCAGAACTACTTCAAAGAAATGTCTTCGGAAGAAACACGTAAAGCCGTGGAAAGTGGCGTTCTTCATGTCACTTCACCTGAAGGAGAAGAGTTGAATATTACGGCAGACGAATTGCTAGTCGATAAGCATGCTAAGTCTGGGTTCGCATCAGCTTCAGGTTATGGGATTACGGTAGCACTTAATACCGAAATTACACCTGAACTAGAACAGGAAGGCTGGGTACGTGAAGTTGTTCGTGCAGTTCAAGACTATCGTAAAAAGCTCGATCTTCCGATTGAGAAGCGTGTAATCTTAACGCTACATGCTGACGATGAGTTGAAAGCAGCGATTACAGCATTTGATCATGTACTACGTGAGAATGTGTTAGTCAATGAAGTGTTGTACGGTTCTAAGGAATCGATGGAACAAGTTGAGATTGCTGGGAAGTCCGTAGGAATCCATATTGCAGATTAATACGACGACCTTTGGAACATAATAGAAATAACTAAAAAGAAACGAGCCTTAAGCCGAGAATCGGATGAACTAATCCGAACGGGTTAAGGCTCGTTTCTTCTTGAAATATAAGATCGTTATATTAGATCATGAGTTCCAAAAGGAGCGGAAGCTATGACGCAAGGAAGTAAAGATGCTACTTTATCGCAAGACAACGAAGATACTCATACGCTACTTTTAAAAATATCACAGCAACTAGAGCAGTCTCGCATTGCGGATTATACCCAATTATTACATCGGCCCTGGCGATTAATCTGGCTTAATATTTTGGCAGGAAGTGCACGCGGTGTAGGATTTGCCGTCGGTTTTACTTTTTTTGCGGCAACCATTATATATGTGTTACAAGGACTTGGAGCGCTGAACTTACCGATCATAGGAGATTACATTGCTGATATTGTACGTATCGTACAACGTCAACTGGAGCTAGGCTATTAATGTCTTAGAGGTACATTAATAATTAGCTTCAAGTTGATTGAATTGATCTACATAGAAGGGTCATCTTCAAGTGAATTAACGCCTTCACCCGCATCTAAATAGTCGCGATAATGACGATTACGTACAATTCCAATGGGATTCCCTTCAATATCTGCGGCGAGAAAACTTTCATAAGGTTCTACACAACCTTCTATTTCATCATCTGCTTCAATGGCCATTTCATCGTAATTCTCAATATTATTTCCTTCAGCCATAGCGGGTGAATTGGATGTACCCCATCGTTCTACAATTTGCCAAGTATCTTCTCCATCGAATCCATTCTGGTCATCCCGTTCATCCAAGCTGGTTCGACCAAAAGGAGGTGTGAGGAATTCCTCTTCTACAGGTCGATCATCAGAGACATGTTGCCGGGGAGAGTGTTCCTTACAAAAGATAGTTGCGGGAACGGCTTCTAGTCGATCATAGGAAATCTCTTGGTCACAGATGCTACAGCGACCATAAGTTCCGTTGTCAATCCGAGCCAAAGCAGTTTCGATTCTCTCCAATTGAAGATCATCATGCTCCAAAAGGGAGATATCCATTTCACGGTAATAAAGTTCAGTTGCAACGTCAGCAGGATGATTATCAATATTAGATAGTTCTCCGGTTGAGTCACGCATCGAATCTTCAAGACCATGGTGATCGTTCTCTTCGGTACGATTTGCAATGTCATTACGTTCATGTTCTAACTGTTGGCGTAAACCTTGAATTTGGGAAGGTGATAATTGCGTCATGTTGAGGCTCCTTTCTCTTACTTAGGGAGAAACATAATTTATCTTTAATCTCTTACTATAGAATGCGCTTATCTTCATGGTTTTACATAAGGGAAATGTTCTCGGCTTTGGCCCATTATGGACGGTTTTGGACAGCTTATGCTACAATGAACGAGTTATACTACTTTGTTATTTCGATTCACTAATTGCAAATGTTATAGTGAATGGTGAATTGGCAGAAATCATAAGATTGGAGTGACATGTTACTGTGATATACTACATAATCGCGTTTGTTGCTTTTCTGGTGGATCAAGGAACTAAATATTTGATTGCCAGCCGGATGGATATAGGAGAACAGATATCCGTCATTGGCAATTTTTTTCTGATAACATCACACCGCAACCGCGGCGCAGCTTTCGGAATTCTTGAAGATCAAAGGTGGTTCTTTATCGTTATTACGACTATTGTGGTAATCGCGATCATTTGGTACTTAAAGAAAGTGATGAAAACGAATAATAAATTGTTACCCGTAGCACTCAGTCTAGTACTTGGCGGGGCAGTCGGAAATTTTGTTGATCGTGTCATTTCCGGAGAAGTGGTGGATTTCCTACAATTTAATTTCGGTAGTTATGAATTCCCCATTTTCAATGTTGCTGATTCTTGCATAGTGATTGGTGTAGCACTTATTATTTTGGACTCATTGTTTGATATGAAACGAAATCCAGCTAATCCGAATACGGAAGGAAATGAAGAAACGTGAATGACATCAAGACCGGCGAAGACGAAAACTTTAATACAGATTTAGAAATACGTGAGTGGACAGTTGAAGAGAATTTCGCTAAAGAGCGAATTGATAAATATATAACTGAAGTCTGGGAAGAAGAAGTCTCCCGTTCGCAAGTTCAATTATGGATTACGGGTGAGCATGTTAAGGTTAACGGAAATACAGTTAAAGCAAATTACAAACTTGTTGTAGGAGATCTAGTTCAAGTTATTGTTCCTGAACCTGCTCTAGTGGAGCTTGTGGCAGAGGATATCCCTCTTGAGGTTGTTTATGAAGATCGAGATTTAATCGTAGTGAATAAGCCAAGGGGAATGGTCGTTCACCCAGCGCCAGGACATTCTTCTGGAACGTTAGTAAATGCTTTAATGTATCATTGCAAAGACCTATCTGGAATAAATGGAGAATTACGTCCTGGGATTGTACATCGTATTGATAAAGATACTTCAGGACTCATTATGGCAGCCAAAAATGATAAAGCACACGTTTCTCTTGCAGCACAATTAAAGGAACATAGTGTAACTCGTCGTTACATTGCCTTAGTGCATGGTAGTGTGAGTCACGATCAAGGAACGGTGGATGCTCCGATTGGTCGAGATACGGTTGACCGTAAAATGTATACCGTGAAGGAGAAGAACAGTAAGCATGCTGTAACCCATTTCACAGTGAAAGAACGACTAGGGGATTATACGTTGCTGGAACTTCAACTTGAGACAGGACGGACACATCAGATTCGTGTGCATATGAAGTTTATAGGTCATCCATTAGTAGGTGATCCAATCTATGGCCGTAACAAGGGCATTAAATTGAACGGGCAGGCGCTTCATGCAGCAGTATTAGGCTTCATACATCCATCAAGTGGAGAGTATTTGGAGTTCAAAGCAGGCATTCCAGAAGAATTGGAAGAATTACTTACAAGTCTTCGTAGCCGCTAAAAGTACAAATGATTGGAACATTAGTCCATGGCATAAAGCCATGGATTCCTTCATATTTAGGAGAGAATTTGCCCTAATTAGGAGATGAATGAAATGAGTATAAATGAATATCAAGAAACATATATTCAATTGAATTTTGCAGACCGGATTGGTGGAGCCAATTACGGTAAGGACACAGCTATATATAAATTTGAGAAGATTAAGCGTGCCAAGGCTGCTGCTCAGAAAGACTTCCCTGCCATCTCATTAATTGATATGGGTGTAGGAGAACCAGACGAAATGGCGGATGCTGGAATTGTGGCCAAGCTAGCTGAGGAAGCTGCTAAACCAGAGAATAGAGGATATGCGGATAATGGTATTCCTGAATTTAAGGAAGCCGCTGCGAAATACTTGAAAGAAGTATTCCGTGTAGATGGAATCGATCCAATCCATGATATTGTCCATTCGATCGGTTCTAAACCAGCTCTTGCAATGTTGCCATCATGCTTTATTAATCCAGGCGATATTACTATTATGACGGTACCTGGTTACCCAGTGCTTGGTACTCATACTAAATATTTGGGTGGGGAAGTATACACCGTTGAATTAAAGAAAGAGAATCAATTCTTACCTAACTTACATGATATTCCTGAAGACATTGCAAGTCGTGCTAAATTACTGTACTTAAACTACCCGAATAATCCGACAGGTGCTAGTGCGACAGTTGAATTCTTCGAACATGTAGTAGAGTGGGCTAAGAAATTTGATGTCGTTGTTGTTCATGACGCTCCTTATGCTGCCCTGACTTATGATGGTATGAAACCACTTAGCTTCTTGTCGATCCCAGGAGCTAAGGATGTAGGCATAGAACTACACTCATTGTCTAAATCATATAACATGACAGGATGGCGTATTGGATTTGTTGCGGGTAACCCATTGATTGTGAAAGCTTTCAGTGATGTGAAAGATAATAATGATTCGGGTCAGTTTATCGCAATCCAAAAGGCTGCAGCATACGCACTTGCTCGTCCAGAAATTACGGAAGATATTGCTCTTAAATATTCCCGCCGTCATGATTTATTAGTAGATGCTCTGAATGAATTGGGCTTCACAGCAGAGAAACCGAAGGGCTCCTTCTTCTTGTACGTAGAGGCTCCAAAAGGAGTGAAGGGTGGGCAACGATTCACTTCTGGGGAAGATTTCTCTCAATTCCTCATTCGCGAGAAATTGATTTCTACGGTTCCATGGGATGATGCAGGTCATTTTGTGCGGTTCTCAGTAACGTTTATTGCCAATGGTGAGGAACAAGAGAAGCTAGTTATTAGTGAAATTAAACGTCGGTTGAGTGACGTTGAATTTGAATTTTAAATAGTTGAAGGTACCTGGTGATGGCGAGGCCACTGAAAACTTTAGGTTTTATTCTTAAGTGAACATGTAAGATAAAATAGGCGACTTTTCGTTCGATTTATGAACGGAAGGTCGCCTTTTTAAGAATTAATACAATTATTATACAGCCAAACAGGACACCCTTCCTCGAAAATCGAGGAAGGGTGTCCTGAAATGGAGTTCTCATGGCCACATTATAGGAGCGTAGCGAAGGGGGAATTTGAAACTGTAGGAGCGATAGCGACCGCCTTTGTCTCCGGATTTCATCCGCTAACAGCGGTACCATTCAAGAAATATGGAGACAACAGCGGCCGAAAGTTTAAATATTCCTCGTAGCTACAACTGACTCCTTAGATGTATAGGTCTCAAATTCAGTAGGGACTTTTTCAGTGGCCTCGCCGATGGCAGGTGCCTTTTTGTTGTGCTGATAAAGACTGACCTCAGTTGACATCATGATAGGGTTCTGTCATAATCCTTGTAGATGAATAAGCACCTTTAATTCAGTCCCGTGAGACTGGCAAGGATACGTGAACCGAGGTTCACCGCATAGCACTCGTATGTTTTTTTGTGCGAGCTGTTATGAGGTGCCCTCTCATTCAATGAAATTGAATGACTAGTAAACTCCTTGCCACTGGGCAAGGAGTTTTTTATTATGTCACGGGAAATATATTATGTCACGGGAAATATAAAGGAATTCTATTAAAAAAGGGGCAATACATGATGATTAAAGAAGTGCACGTTATTATGGACGAGACAGCAATACGTAGAGCGTTAACGAGAATTGCACATGAAATTCTAGAGAAGAACAAAGGGATAGAAGATTGTATCCTGATTGGGATTAAAACACGAGGGATTTACCTAGCAAAAAGAATAGCAGAACGAATTCAGGAAATTGAAGGAACACCGATTATTTGTGGGGAGCTGGATGTGACATCATATCGTGATGATCGGTTAGAAGTACGTACCCACACGGCACAAGACGGAGAGATCGCTGTGAATCAATTAAAGAACAGCCTGGGAAATGTAAGTATTCATGATAAAAGGATCATATTGTTCGATGATGTTCTGTATACGGGTCGCACGATTCGTGCAGCTATGGATGCTTTGATGGATTGCGGACGACCTCGGATGATTCAGCTTGCGGTGCTAGCGGATCGTGGACATCGAGAATTACCCATACGACCTGACTATATAGGTAAGAACGTACCTACTTCGATTCTAGAAGAGATAGAAGTAGCTTTAACAGAGTTCGACGGGAAAGACGAGGTAACGATCCTACAGTACAGAGAGGAGAGATAGTCATGATGACAGCAACCAACCTCAAAGATCATAGTTTGCTTGGTCTAAAAGATTTAAGTCGTAATGAAATAGAATCGATTCTAGACCGCGCAGCATACTGGGAATCGCAACATGAGAAGGTTATTCCAGTACTGAGTTCACATTTTGTCGCTAATATGTTTTTTGAAAATAGTACGAGAACTAGATTCTCATTTGAAATGGCTGAGAAACGTTTAGGCGCACAGGTTCTGAATTTTGCAGCCGCGGCGTCTAGTGTGGAAAAGGGAGAGTCTATCTATGACACAGTGAGAACACTCGAATCGATGGGAATAGATGCAGGCGTCATTCGAATGAAACCGGATGGTGTACTCCAGAAGTTAGCAGAGACCGTTAAGGTTCCTTTGATTAATGCGGGCGATGGGAATAACGAGCATCCTACACAAGCATTACTTGATTTATATACGATGCGCAAAAAATTTGGTGAGCTAAAAGGTCTGAAGGTATCGATCATCGGAGATATTCGACATAGTCGCGTAGCACGTTCAAATCTATGGGCATTGCAGAAATTTGGAGCTCAAGTTAACTTTTGTGCACCTGAAAGTATGATGGCTCCAGAACTTGAATCGTATGCTCCATATGTCAATATGGATGAGGCGTTACAATCTGATGTCGTGATGATGTTGCGTGTACAGTTGGAACGTCATGCAACAGGAATACTGAAATCGGCTCAGGAGTACAGAGGACTGTATGGTCTGACAGAGGCAAGAGCAGCTAAACTATCCAAGGATACAATGATTATGCACCCAGCACCGGTGAATCGGAATGTTGAGATTGATGATGCTGTTGTAGAAAGTGCCCAATCCTTTATTTTTCCTCAAATGAGTAATGGAGTACCTATTAGAATGGCAGTCATGGAACGAGCCGTAAGACACTGAGTATGAATAAATAAGCACATTTTATTAATAAATATACACAAATATGAATTTTTATTATACAATAGATTGAAGCCAACGTGCTCAATCAACGAGCGGAGGTCATCATGTTAACTATTATCGCTAATGCGAGTGTTCTTGATAAGCAAGGGAATTTAGAGAAGAAACATGTTCTACTTGAGGACGGTACTATTAAATCTCTAATAGATGGTCATGTAGACCTGACTACAATTCAACATGAGGCCTCAGATATTGTCGACGCAAAAGGTAAGTTAGTTACACCAGGTTTTATTGATATGCATGTTCATTTACGTGAACCGGGCTTCGAACATAAGGAAACGATTGAAAGTGGAAGTCGTTCGGCGGCAAAAGGCGGATTTACAACCATTGCTTGTATGCCTAACACTAGACCTGTAACGGATCATCCGGATGTTATTAAGCTCATTCTTGAGAAAGCGAGCCAAGCAGGAATCGTGAAGGTTCTACCTTATGCGGCAATTACCAAGAATGAACTCGGACGTGAACTAACAGATTTCGCGGCATTGAAAGAAGCCGGAGCTATTGGATTCACCGATGATGGTGTAGGTGTACAGAATGCACAGATGATGAAGGATGCTATGAATATCGCAGCAGACCTTCAGATGCCAGTAATTGCACACTGTGAAGATAATTCACTAGTTGTTGGAGCGTGTGTCGCAGAAGGTGAATTCGCTAAGAAACATGGATTGAAAGGTATTCCCAATGAATCTGAAGCGATTCATGTCGGTCGTGACATTCTACTTGCAGAAGCCACAGGGGTTCACTATCATGTGTGCCACGTTAGTACAGAACAATCGGTACGTCTGATTCGTCAAGCGAAAGCGATTGGTATTCATGTGACTGCCGAAGTATGTCCGCATCACCTGGTACTCTCAGAACAAGATATACCTGGTCTGGATGCCAATTGGAAAATGAATCCTCCTCTACGTTCAAAGCGTGACGTAGAAGCTTGTATTGAAGGTTTACTGGATGGCACGCTTGATATCATCGTAACAGACCATGCTCCACATAGTGCTGAAGAGAAGGCCAAAGGGATGGAGCTAGCACCTTTTGGAATCGTGGGGTTCGAAACGGCCTTTCCACTGCTATACACAAAATTTGTGGAGACAGGATTGATGAGTCTATCGATGCTTGTACAGCGAATGACTGCGGATCCCGCGAAAGTATTCGGTCTGAAGTCGGGGAACCTTGAAGTGGGAAGCCCAGCAGATCTAACTATGATTGATCTAGAAGCTGAGAAGGAAGTGAATCCTGAGGAGTTCCTATCTAAGGGGCGTAATACGCCATTCACAGGTTGGAAGTTAAAAGGATGGCCAGTGATGACGTGGTTAGACGGAAACGTTGTATGGTCAGAGTAAGACTTAGAAGTACACAGTAACATGTAGAGAAATCATAAGAAACAACTATATAGAACATGAGCACATGACAGAGGGAGTGGGATGGAATGCAGGCGAGATTGTTATTGGAGAACGGTACCCTTTTTACAGGTATGGCATTTGGAGCTGAAGGTGAATCAACGGGTGAAGTTGTATTTAACACAGGAATTACAGGTTATCAAGAGGTATTGTCAGATCCATCTTACTGCGGGCAAATTGTAACGATGACTCACCCACTGATCGGTAATTACGGTATTACACGTGATGATTTCGAATCTGTCGCACCATTTATACACGGTTTTGTCGTGCGCCGTCATGAGCCTATTCCAAGTAACTGGCGTGCGGAGTACAGTCTTGACGATCTACTAAAAGAACACGGTATCTTAGGTATTAGTGAGATTGATACGCGCATGTTAACTCGCATCATTCGTCATCACGGTACGATGAGAGGGATCTTAACGACTTCGGCAGCTTCTGTAGAAGAGTTGCAAGAAAGATTGGGAAGTAGCGAAATTCTGAGAGATCAGGTGGCGCGCACCTCTACGAAGTACACGTATAATAGCCCGGGTTCGAAGGAACGGATCGTACTTGTAGATTTCGGAGCGAAGAGTGGAATTCTGCGTGAGCTTTCCAATCGTGGCTGTGATGTCGTGGTTGTACCACAAGACTCAACTGCTGAGCAAATTCGCCACTTACGTCCTGATGGCATTTTGTTATCTAATGGCCCTGGGGATCCAAAGGATGTTCCAGAAGCTGTAAATATGGTTTCGGAGTTACTAGGAGAGTATCCAATATTCGGCATTTGCCTCGGACATCAATTGTTCGCTTTAGCATGTGGTGCGGATACGGAGAAATTGAAATTTGGACACCGTGGTGGTAACCATCCTGTGAAAGAATTGGCAACGAATCGTTGCTATATTACATCTCAGAATCATGGGTACACCGTGAATGAAGACTCTATTTTACGAACCAATCTAGAAGTTACTCATATCAACAATAATGATAAGACAGTTGAAGGATTGAAACATAGTATCTACCCAGCATTCTCAGTACAGTACCATCCAGAAGCAGCACCTGGACCTCAGGATAGCAGCTATTTGTTCGACCAATTTCTGCAAATGATTGCGGATCACAAACTTAAATATCCTGCTAAACCGCGTCAAGCCGAATTAGCCGCAGCTGTGAAAGGAGCACTACAAAATGCCTAAAAATACAGAACTAAAGAAAATACTAGTTATTGGATCCGGTCCAATTGTTATCGGGCAAGCCGCTGAATTTGACTATGCAGGTACACAAGCATGTCAGGCGTTGAAAGAAGAAGGCATTGAGGTCATCCTCATTAATAGTAACCCTGCAACGATCATGACGGATACGAATATCGCAGATAAAGTATATATTGAACCCATCACTTTGGAGTTTGTTACACAAATTATTCGTCAGGAACGTCCAGATGGTTTACTCCCAACATTAGGCGGACAGACGGGTCTGAACATGGCGGTTGAGCTTGCTCGTGCAGGAATCCTAGAACAGGAAAATGTGAAGCTACTTGGAACGCAACTTGAATCTATCGAGAAAGCGGAAGATCGTGATCTCTTCAGAGATTTAATGCGTGAACTTGAGCAACCCGTTCCAGATAGCGACATTGTGACATCACTAGAAGAAGCACTCACATTCGCTAACGAAGTTGGGTACCCACTGATTGTACGTCCTGCTTATACGCTTGGAGGAACAGGCGGAGGAATCTGTGCAACAGAAGAGGAACTTCGTGAAACGGTCGTATCGGGCATTCGTTATAGTCCTATTGGACAGTGTCTTATTGAAAAGAGTATTGCTGGAATGAAGGAAGTTGAGTACGAAGTGATGCGTGATGCGAACGATAACTGTATCGTCGTGTGTAACATGGAGAACTTTGATCCTGTTGGTGTACATACAGGTGACAGTATTGTAGTTGCACCTAGCCAGACATTATCCGATCGTGAATATCAAATGCTAAGATCAGCTTCTCTCAAAATTATCCGTGCATTGAATATTGAGGGTGGTTGTAACGTGCAATATGCACTAGATCCACAAAGCTATCAATATTATGTCATCGAAGTAAATCCTCGTGTAAGTCGTTCATCAGCACTTGCTTCCAAAGCGACAGGTTATCCTATTGCCAAAATGGCTGCAAAAATTGCTATGGGTTATACCTTAGATGAAATTACGAATCCTGTGACAGGTCAAACTTATGCTTGTTTTGAACCTGCATTGGATTATATCGTGAGTAAAATTCCACGCTGGCCTTTTGATAAATTCATTCATGCTAATCGCAAGTTAGGAACACAAATGAAGGCAACGGGTGAAGTGATGGCTATCGGCCGTACCTTTGAAGAATCCATTCATAAAGCGATCCGTTCATTAGAGATTGGTGTTCACCGTTTCGAACTTAAAGGGGCAGTATTATTAAGTGAAGAGGTTCTGAATGAACGTCTTGAGAAACCAGATGATGAACGTATCTTCTTGATCGCTGAAGCTTTCCGTCGTGGGTATACACTACAACAAATCCAAGATCTTACCCAAGTTGACTGGTGGTTCCTAGACAAACTTGAAGGGATCATCAAGTTCGAGACTCGTATTCAAGAAGAAGTCATTCTTTCTTATGAGACGTTATATCAAGCGAAGAGACTAGGATTTACGGATAAATCCATTGCGGAGATTCGTAAACAGAACGTGTTAACAAAAGGCCATACAAACGAAGCAGAAGTGCGTGAATTCCGATTAGATCATAATCTTCGTCCTGTGTACAAAATGGTTGATACGTGTGCAGCAGAATTTGAAGCTATTACACCGTACTACTACTCCACTTATGAAACAGAGAATGAAGTTATCCAGACTACGAAGGAAAAGATTCTTGTCTTAGGCTCTGGTCCAATTCGTATTGGACAGGGTATTGAGTTCGACTATTCAACCGTGCACGCGGTCTGGGCAATACAGAAGGCAGGATATGAGGCCGTTATTATTAATAACAACCCAGAGACAGTATCTACTGACTTTAGCATATCAGATCGATTGTACTTCGAACCCCTATTCTTCGAGGATGTTATGAACGTTATTGAACAGGAGAAGCCAATTGGTGTTATCGTTCAATTCGGAGGCCAGACGGCTATTAACTTAGCAGGTCCTTTAAGTGCGCAAGGTGTTAATATACTGGGCACAAGTTTAGATAGCATTGATGAAGCGGAAGATCGTAAGAAGTTCGAAGCGCTACTATCTCGTCTAAACATTCCACAACCGAATGGTAAAACAGTGACTACTGTGGGTGAAGCCGTTGAGACTGCTACAAAAATTGGTTATCCGGTACTTGTGCGCCCATCCTACGTGTTAGGTGGACGTGCGATGGAAATTGTATATTCGGATGAAGAATTACTTAACTATATGGAATATGCTGTACAGATTAATCCGGAACATCCGGTACTGATTGATAGCTATATGCTTGGTAAAGAAGTGGAAGTGGATGCAATCTGTGATGGTGAAACAGTTATCATACCAGGAATTATGGAACATATTGAACGCGCTGGAGTTCACTCAGGAGATTCAATTGCGGTCTATCCACCACAACATCTAGCAGATCATCTGAAAGAGAAGATAGTGAATATCACTATTAAGGTTGCTAAAGAACTCAAGACAATTGGTCTGGTGAACATTCAGTTTGTTATCTACAAAGACGAAGTATATGTCATTGAAGTTAACCCGCGTTCATCACGTACGGTTCCATTCTTGAGTAAAGTAACGACAATCCCAATGGCAAACTTAGCTATGCAAGCCATTCTGGGTACGAAGTTGAAAGATCTTGGTTATCAAGAGGGACTATGGCCTGAGAGTAAGTATGTATCGGTTAAGGTACCTGTATTCTCCTTTGCTAAACTGCGTAGTGTCGATACAACGCTTGGACCAGAGATGAAATCGACGGGTGAAGTTATGGGTCGTGATCTTCAGTATGCTAAGGCACTGTTCAAAGGACTTATTGGAGCAGGGATGAAAATCCCATCTACAGGTGCAATTATTGCAACGGTCGCTGATAAAGATAAAGAGGAAGCAGTAGAGCTTCTAACTGGATTTAAGAGATTGGGTTATAAAATATATGCAACAGGGGGTACGGCAGACGCTCTGAATGAAGCGGGACTTGATGTAACAACCGTTCATAAGCTGAGTGAAGGAACACCAAATATCCTCGACCTTATTCGTAATGGAGAAGCACAGTTTGTATTCAACACCCTTACTAAAGGTAAAATGCCACAACGTGATGGATTCAGAATTCGTCGTGAAGCTGTAGAAAATGGCATTGTATGTATGACATCGCTCGATACCGTGAGAGCATTGCTAATTATGCTAGACACCATTAACTTCTCATCCCAAGCCATGCCAGCTTTTATTGAGCAATAAGGGGGCTTAAGGACGATGAATACAGAATATAAGAACATGGCAGGTCGTCTGATCGTGGCTCTGGATTATCCAGATGCCGCTCAGGCATCCGCCTTAGTGGAACAATTGCAAGAAATACCTTGTTATATGAAGATCGGGATGCAGCTCTTTTATGCTGCAGGCCCGGACTTTGTGCGCGAACTTAAGGGGAGGGGTTATTCCGTCTTCTTAGATTTGAAAATGCATGACATTCCAAATACCGTTAAGGGTGGTGCTGAGAGCATTACCCGTCTAGGTGTGGATATGTTTAATGTTCACGCTGCGGGTGGAACACAAATGATGCAGGCAGCTTATGAAGGTATGAATAACGCGTTAGCTAATGATAGTTCTTTAACAAAGCCTATTATCATCGCTGTTACACAGTTAACTAGTACAAGTCAGGCTGTGTTAAATGAGCAGATTGGTGTGGAAGGCAGTATTGAAGAGGTGGTAGTAAGATATGCGAAGCTAGCTGCATCTGCAGGTCTGGATGGGGTGGTGGCTTCCGCACAAGAGGTACCCTCGATTGGAGAAGCTTGTGGCAAAGATTTTATAACAGTTACACCAGGAATTCGTCCGGCAGGTAGTCATTTAGGAGATCAATCTAGAGTGTTAACACCAGGAGAAGCGATCCGACAGGGAAGTCATTACATTGTTGTAGGACGTCCGATAACTGGTGCTAGCAATCCTAGAGAAGCGGCAGAACAGATTATTGAGGAGATGATGAACCATGAGTAATTTGACAGAGATTCCATGTGCGATTGCTAATTATTTGTTGCAGATTGAAGCGGTAGCTTTAAGTCCGAAACAACCTTTCACATGGACATCAGGTATGAAATCACCAATTTACTGTGACAATCGTCTGACGATGTCCTATCCAGAAGTTCGTGAATACATCGCGGAATCGTTCGCAGCTGTTACTCGTGAGTCTTATCCAGATGCTGAAGTGATCGCTGGTACAGCAACGGCTGGGATTCCACATGCAGCTTGGGTAGCGCAGAAGTTAAACCTACCAATGGCATATATTCGTGATAAGGCTAAGGGACATGGTAAACAGAATCAGATCGAAGGATTGATCAAGCCAGGTCAGAAGGTAGTCGTTATTGAAGATTTAATCTCCACTGGAGGTAGTTCATTGAAAGCAGCATTAGCTGTTAAGGATGCAGGCGGTGTACCCTTGGCTGTTCTTGCGATATTTAGCTATCAGCTGGACAAGGCAGTTCATGCTTTTGCAGAGGCTGGCATTCCGCTTCAGAGCTTGTCTAACTATGGTGCTCTAATGGATGTTGCCCTTGAACAGGGGAAGATTGAAATAGAAGACTTACAATCACTGAAAGCATGGAGAGAAGACCCTTCATCCTTCGGAGTATAGATACAGAGAGAAATCCAATATCGTAAGACAAGATAAGGACTTGCCCAACTCATCTGAGGAGGACAAGTCCTTATTTTATGCCTTAGAAAATTTGCATGTTTCCAGACCTATTAGGTAATAATACCATCGACATCATATATAGTTCTTCATGAGAAAGAGGGAAGAGAAATGAAGTGGGTGTATTTCGGTAAACTCTATAGAAGCCAATTTCAAGCGGGTTGCCTTGCTAAAAGATTAGAACAGGACGGTTGGATTTATGGATATAATGATCCTCATTCCGTTGAGATTTTTCGTTCTCGTAAAGGGAGATATGGTGTTCGATTTATTCCTTAAATAAAAAAAGCTTGACGTGAGTGCCACAAGTGTTGTATATTATATCTTGTCGCTGTTGAAAAATATTTTACTGACGCGGGGTGGAGCAGCCCGGTAGCTCGTCGGGCTCATAACCCGAAGGCCGCAGGTTCAAATCCTGCCCCCGCAATTCATTAAACTGCCATTATCTAATGTGGTTTACATAATATTTAGGGCCCTTAGCTCAGTTGGTTAGAGCGGTCGGCTCATAACCGATTGGTCGGGGGTTCGAGTCCCTCAGGGCCCACTTCTAGAAACCTTGATTTCAAGGTTTTTTTATTTGTCCAAATTAGGATAGAAGGTTGATTATACATTCTTTTAGAAATTTTATTTTATAGAATTATAGATATTGGGGGAATCAGATTGAAAGGTTTGCAATTGAGCCATTCTACTTGGCTTGGTAATACTCGGAAGGATATATTATCGGGTATGACAGTTGCTCTGGCTCTTATTCCAGAATCGATCGCCTTCTCGATTATTGCAGGAGTGAGCCCCATGGTAGGTCTGTATGCTTCGTTCTGCATGGCTGTCGTTATTTCAATCGTGGGTGGTAGGCCTGCGATGATCTCGGCTGCTACGGGGGCTATGGCTCTGCTTATGGTCACTTTGGTGAAAGACCATGGTATTGAGTATTTGTTTGCTGCAACGATACTGACAGGGATTATACAATATTTGATGGGGATATTAAAAATAGGTCAATTGGTTAGCTTCGTACCCCATTCGGTCATGAATGGCTTCGTCAATGCATTAGCAATTCTCGTGTTTATAGCTCAATTAACGCAATTCAAAGGGCAAAGTTGGGTTATGTATGCACTAGTAGCTCTAACGCTAGCTATCATTTATATCGTTCCTTTATTCACGAAGGCTATTCCTTCAGCATTAGTTGCTATTGTTGTGGTATCTATTATTTCTATTAGTTTTGGATTGAATATTAATACGGTAGGCGATATGGGTACGATTACTAGCACGCTCCCATTTCTGCATATACCGCAAGTTTTATTTTCCATGGACACATTCCTTATTATTTTGCCATATTCTTTCTCCATGGCGGTCGTAGGAATCCTTGAATCACTACTAACGGCAACGATAATAGATGAGATGACTGAAACAGGCAGTGATAAGAATAAAGAAGTTCGTGGGCAAGGGATCGCCAATGCAGTTAATGGATTCTTCGGAGGCATGGCGGGTTGTGCCATGATTGGACAGTCGGTGATTAATGTTAAGTCGGGTGGTAGAAAACGATTGTCAACATTGGTTGCTGGTGTATTTCTATTGTTCCTTATCATTGTTCTGGGGCCCGTTGTTACGAAAATACCGATGGCTGCTCTTGTTGCCGTGATGTTCATGGTCTGCCTGGATACGTTTAAATGGGATTCAATTCGAGAGTTGAACCGGATTCCTCGTACAGATGCTTTGGTAATGATCGTGACCGTAGTCATTGTAGTATGGACTCATAATCTTTCTTATGGTGTCATCGCCGGGGTATTACTGAGTGCTTTATTCTTTGCTTGGAAGATAGGTAAGATTAGATTTGAAGAATCTGCTGTGCTAGATGGACATAAAGAATACAAGGTTAGAGGTCAGATGTTCTTTGGGACGATGACACACTTTGTGGGGCTGTTTCACTATAACGAAGACCCTGAACATATTACGATTGATTTTAGTCGATCACATGTATGGGATCAATCAGCTGTTGAAGCGATATCCAAAGTGATTGCGAAATATGAACAACTAGACAAGAAAGTCGAAATCGTGGGTCTGAATAAGGAAAGTCAGATCCTTATAGATAAAATGGGCTTGTCTATGACTAGCGGCCATTAATAGATAGAGAAGAAGAGGGACCTGATTAAATTCAGGTCCCTTAAAAAGTTCAAAAACAATTTGTAGTGATTCCGGATTCAGACATCATTCACACAATTTATTTCATCGATGCCTATTTTCGCATATAAAGATGATGTCATTCTATACGAGTCATTTATACTCTACGCTGACTGGGCAGGAGCACCGTTAATTGCAAACCACTGGCTTTGTAATGTCCATCCGTTGTTCTGCCATCTCAGGACATTCTGAATGTATCCGAATCGATCTGCATGATATAGTCCACTCACACCTTGGAATGCTAACAATTCATATACCCCATCACCGTCGAAGTCGACTGGATATAAGCCACTGAGGGGGTCTACCCATCCTTCTGTAGGGGACTTCAACGTTCCATCAGGGTTGTAGATGCCATCCAAGTAGTCTTTTCCACGAGAGGAGATATCAATGGTATATACTTGTTCTGCATTAGTGTTAGTAACTTGCAGTCGATAACCATCGAGATAAGTCACTTTATACTTCCAATAGTCGTTATATACATCGGAGTTGAATAGAAGTTGTGGTTTCCCTTGAGCAAAACTATACAGATAATCATACGTAATGGCACCTGAACCACCACTGTCTATGGTTAGAAGAATATCTGAGGTTCCATTGCCAGTAAAATCCCCTAGAAATAGACGTGGGTTGTACCCAGAGTTCTCGGTGGGTTTGATTCGATAAATGGTAGAGGTAGTACCATCCTTAATGTGAATAGATATATCACTTATATAAGGGCTGTTACTATCTAGCTTATAACCTGTTAGCCATATTTGGTCTACGACACGGTCGCCAGTTACATCTGCACTTGCATGATCGATAATAAGTTCCTTATTCGTTGTCTGCTCTAAGTTTCGGTTGTGAAATTGTGGTGTGTTATGCATGTATGCATTCATGAAATCTACTCCTTCAGATAGGTGTTTACCCATACTTTATGATTAGATAGGTAAAGACGTGATGCAATTAAATAATTTGATGAAATCATTGCGATTCTTGGAATTGTACAACATAAACAAAAAAAAGTTCGAAAAGATATTGTATTAAAAACGTTTTTATGTTATTTTTTAGTTCATGAAAACGTATTTATAGTGAAGGACTAACTAATTATGGGGAAAATAACGATTAAAGATGTGGCCAGAGAAGCAGGAGTCTCTATTTCTACGGTCTCTAACGCAATAAATGACGTAGATGTATTGAATCCGGTAACAAAATCACATGTGCTTAAGGTAGCGAAACAATTAAATTACGTCCCAAATCTGAACGGCAAGCAGTTAAGGTCTGGGAAAACTAAAATGTTAGGCTTTTTTACGACAAGTGTATCAGGTCCTTATTTTTATAAGCTGGTTGAATCCATGTCTCGTGTGTGTGATCGCTTAGGTTATGGACTGAATGTATTTATTACCAAAGATAAACAGGTCATTATGAGTAATATTCTTGGTCGACGTGTAGATGGTGCCATTATATACGAAGAGCTGAGAATAGATGAAGATGATATTAACAACATGAAGAAAGAAAAGATTAAGGCAGTCTTTCTGGATAGAGTGCTTCAGAACGAAACCATGGGGAGTGTGATTTTTGATTCCTATGTAGCTGGTTACGAGGCAACCAAATATTTAATTGGTCTGGGGCATAAGAAAATTGTCTATATATCAGGCGTGGATACGATGTTTGACAGTGTTCAACGGAAAAAAGGATACTTAGCTGCATTACGTCAGTATCAGCTTCCGTCGAATGAGGAATCTATTATGCAAGGTTATTTTGAGGAAGAGAGCACCTATAATGCTGTGAAATCCTTTATCCACTTACATCCTGATAAATTACCTGATGCTTTTTTAGCAGGGAATGACTTGAGTGCGATTGGATGTATTCAAGCTTTGAAAACGCATGGTTATGAAGTTCCATTGGACATTAGCGTTATGGGGTTTGACGATATTGATATTGCTCAGTATTTTTCACCGCCATTAACTACTGTGAGAAATCAGATTGCTAGGCAGGGTAGTCTAGCTATTAATCACCTCGTTCGGATGATTCAAAAAAAAGAACTAGGGGATGTCCAGAAATTGTCCTGTGAGCTTGTAGTGCGAGGTTCGAGTCATATAAAAATCGATCGCAATGATCATTATTAATTAATGTATATGATCATTTTCGAGATTTTTTATAATCTTGATAATTTAGGGAGGTTTTTTTCAAACAAAATAAAAACGTTTTTATATTTATTTTGCTTTCAGATGATGATGTTGGGGAGGAGAAGAAGAACTTGGATAAATTAGCCGTAGTACCTTTGAACGGAAAAAAACTTATGAAGCAAAGAATTAAAGAGTTCGTAGTTGATTATAAGAGACAATGGGAGATTCAGTCCATGGTCTTACCGGGAATTATTTTTATGATAATCTTTTGTTTCATTCCTATTTACGGACTGTCGATTGCTTTCAAAAGTTACACTGTAATTGATACGTTAGACTCCGCTCCTTGGGTTGGTTTGGATAATTTCAGAATTATTTTATCTGACAGATATTTTTGGGACGCTGTAGTGAATACCTTAGGAATTAGCTTTCTGAAATTAGGAATTGGATTTATTATTCCAATTATATTAGCAATCATGATTTACGAATTAAATGGAGGACGCTTCAAGAAATTTATACAAACAATTTCCTATTTACCACACTTTCTATCATGGATCGTGTTGGGTGGTATGTTGATTACTTGGTTCTCGACAACTGGATTGTTTAACGAACTTCTAATGAATCTAGGACTGATATCGAAGCCGCATAATATTCTGTTGGATGCAGGGAAATATTGGTGGATTGCAACATTGTCCGATATATGGAAAGAAGTTGGTTGGGGAACTATTTTATATCTAGCCATCATGTCCAAAATTGATCCTACATATTATGAAGCTGCAAAAATTGATGGAGCAAATCGACTCAGACAAATTTGGAATATTACCATCCCCAACATGAAGACGATTATCAGTTTAAATTTGATTCTGACTGTAAGCGGTTTATTGGGATCAAATCTAGATCAAACCTTGGTATTGATGAATTCTCAAAACAGGGTCAGAGCAGAGGTCATTAACTCCTACGTGTACCGTATGGGGATGACACAGGGTGACTTTTCTTATGCTACTGCCGTTGGCTTAGGAGTCTCGATTGTTTCTGTCATTCTGCTGGTTACTGCCAATAAAATATCCAATAAATTAAATGATAATCAATCAGTCCTATAGAAGGAGGCATTTTCCGTGAATCAAATGGTAGCTAAAAAAGATCTCGATAGTCGAATCTTTAATACCATAAATATCAGCTTGCTGTTTATCTTTACGGTAATTATTGTTGTTCCTTTATGGAATGTTATCATCTCCTCATTTAGCTCAGGAAAGTCACTGGCGGAAGGCGGATTTATATTTTGGCCTAAGGAGTTTTCTCTCGAAAATTACCGCGCAGTGTTTCAGGACGAGAGTATTTTGCAGTCATTCTTCATTTCGATTTCAAAAACCTTTATTGGAGTCCTTACCCATGTGTTTTTCTGCGCCATGGTTGGTTATGGTTTGAGCAAAAAATACATACGTGGACGAAAGCTATATGTTGCAATGGGAGTCATCACCATGTTTTTCTCAGGTGGAATGATTCCGACATATCTATTGATCAAGTCTTTGGGTCTACTAGATAGCTTTTGGGTTTATATTATTCCGGCCCTATACAGTTTTTATGATGTCGTTATTTTGATGAATTTCTTCAGAAATGTCCCGGATTCACTCGAAGAGTCAGCCAAAATAGATGGCGCAGGTGATTGGCGTGTATTTCTAAAGATATTCATACCACTTTCTATGCCGGCCATGGCCACAATCGCGTTATTTAACGGGGTGGGGCAATGGAATGATTTTATGACAACCAAACTATACATCACTGACCAAGCCCTCTATCCGTTACAGATGAAGTTGTATGAAATTATCGTACAATCTCAAACGCAATCTATGCAAAATATTGGGGGATCAGCAATTATAGAAACGACGACCAAAGGGGTTCAACTAGCAACAATTGTTATAACAACCTTGCCGATTGTTGTCATTTATCCAATACTTCAGAGGTACTTTATCTCAGGCATGATGCTGGGGGCGGTGAAAGAGTAGGCGTTAGTTACTGAGTGAACTCAGAAGTTTATATAGGTTTAGCGTTTATGAAAGCGTTCTAATTACTTTTGAAGTTAGTTGTAAGAAGTATTACAAGAAGAGAATGCTTACAAAACTTTTAGGGGGAAAATAAAATGAATAATTCATTTGGGGAAAAAGGGCTCAAACTTTGTACTGCGCTGATGGCCGCTGTATTGGTAATTTCGGGATGTAGTTCAGGTAGTGATTCAAAAACCACCAGTAAGGAAAATTTGAGCAGTGTTGAAGGCCGTTATACGGTAGACGCGGAGACTCCGGCTTGGAAGCTGGACAAAAAGGAAGAGACAACAGATCTCACATGGTACGTGAATGCGGATTGGTGGAACACCGATTTTGGTAAGGACCTCGTTACAAAGAAAATTAAAGAGGATTTGAACATAAATATTAAATTCATTAAAGGGGACGACACGAAACTTAATACCATATTTGCTGGTGGTGATATGCCGGATTTATTGACTATATTTGATTCCAACTCTTCCGTGGTGCAAAAAGCTGCTAATTGGGCGCTACCATTAAATGATCTTGCTGAGAAATATGATCCATATTTTAATAAGGTTGCAGCTAAAGATACGATGAACTGGTTCCAGTTAGCAGATGGAAAGACCTATGGATATCCTAACTATTCCAATACTCAAAGTGATTTTGATAGCGGAAATATTCCTGCTAAAACGGCATTTGTCATCCGGAAGGATGTGTACGAAGGAATAGGTAAACCCAAAATCGGAACGCCAGAAGAGTTCAAGAGTGCAATGGAGCAAATCAAGAAGCTGTTTCCCGATATGATTCCTTTTGGTTTTAACTCTATCGGTACAGGTACAGGTTCTTTGGGTGATGTTCTACAGGACTTTATTGGTGTGCCGATGGAAACGGAAAATGGCGAATTCTATAACCGTAATCTGGATGAGGATTATCTGACTTGGTTGAAAACGTTAAATGAAGTTTACAGAAATGGACAAATCAGTGATGACAGTTTTGCTGATGACGGTACGGCATTTGAGGAAAAACTTAAATCAGGTAAATATGCTACTATGATGCTCGATGGAACGCCACAACAAAGTGGGAATTTGCAAATTTACCTTGCTGAAAATCCTGGTAAGGAATATATAGCTATTGACGGACCTCAAAGTACAGTCGGAAATAAACCGACATTGAATCAGTCAGGTATCACGGGTTGGATGATCAGCTTCATTACAAAAGATAGCAAGGACCCTGCCAAAGCGATTCAACTTTATACTTATTTATTAAGTGAAGAAGGACAAAAGTTGATGAATTACGGAATTGAAGGAGAAACCTATAAAGTTAACGATAGTGGCATGATTGAACTGTTGCCAGCTATGAAAGATCTTCAATTAAATAATGCGGATAAATTTAAAAAGGATTACCGTATGGGAGAATTTATGTTCTTCGGGCATGACCGTGATAAAGCTTTGAGTGGTGATGCATTCGCGGATTCTATTAAACAAATGCAAGAATGGGGTAAAGGGAAGATGAAACCACACTTTATTCTAGAGAACATTAATCCAGCACAAGGAACGCCAGAAGCACGCAGTTTAACCGCAATTGATACGACTTGGAATACAACTTTAGTAAGTATGATTCGTGCCAAGGACGATGCAGGTTTTAATAATACATTAGCTGCATACAAATCATTTTTGGATAATAACAATTGGGATAAGATTATGAAAGTTCGTACTGAAAAAATGAAGCTTAATAAAGAAAAGTTAGGCCTGAAATAAGTAATCACATGGAAGGGGGCCCCCTTAGGGGCCCTTTTATACCACAAGTTTCTTACGCTGACTCGCTGTAAACAAATCATCTAAATATAGAAAAGTGGAGGGAAATAACATGCCTGAACTAATAATCTATCAGTCTAAGGGAGAAGGGGAATTGTTTGTAGAGCAATCTCTACAACAACTGACACCGATTGATTCCGATGCGGTGACTGTTGCAGTAACCATCGATGAAAGTCAAACTTACCAGGAGATGGATGGCTTTGGCGCATCCTTTACGGATTCGGCCGCTTATTTGATTAACCAAGTACTCGATAGTGAACAGAGAACGGAATTAATGAGCAAACTATTTGATCCACAAGATGGAATTGGTTTATCCGTATTAAGAAATCCAATGGGAGCATCGGATTATGCTAGAGATATTTATAGCTATGATGATGTGCTAGAAAAGGAGACCGATACGGAATTAACCCAGTTTACGATTTCCCATGATGAAGAGGATATTATTCCTTTATTACAACAGGCTTTGGAATTGAATCCTGAAATTAAGCTGATGGCTTCGCCTTGGAGTGCGCCAGGTTGGATGAAGACCAGCGGATCGATGATTGCAGGAGAATTAAAAAAAGAATACTATCAGGCTTATGCCAATTATTTTGTTCGATACATCCAAGCTTATGCAAGCCATGGGCTGCCTACTTATGCTATAACACCGCAAAATGAACCCCTTTTTGAACCAAAGCACTATCCAAGTATGTTAATGCTACCCGGTCCTCAAAGTGATTTTATTAAGAATTATTTAAAGCCTAATTTTATTAAATATAATATCAATACTAAAATTCTTTGCTATGACCATAACTGGGACCGTCCTGAGTATCCGCTATCGGTGCTAGAGAACGCGGAAGAAGAGGTAGATGGTGTTGCATGGCATTGGTATGGTGGAAATCCGACGGCACAAACGGAGGTTTATCAAGCATTTTTCAATAAGGAAGTTCATTTTACCGAGGGTTCAGGTGGAGAGTGGATTCCTCCTTTTGAACAGGCATTTTCCAATGTCATTAGAACTGGAATTGAAATTCTCAGAAATTATAGTAAATCCTATGTTTTATGGAATATGGCTTTAGATGAAAATAATGGGCCTACGGTGCCGGGCTTTGGCCAAAGTACTTGCCGAGGTATTGTGCAGATCAATCAGCAAACAAAGGAACTTACTTATACTTTAGACTATTATGCATTGGCGCATTTCAGTAAATTTATCCGTCCTAAAGCTGTACGTATTGACTCGACATCAAATCAAGATCTCATTCGTTCCGTTGCTTTTAGGAACACAGATCAATCGATCGCGGTAGTTCTGTTCAATGACGGTGAGAAAGCTGAGAATGTTGCTGTGAGTTTGCAGGGAGCAGAACTTTTAACTTTCCGCTTAGAGTCTAAAAGTGCCTTATCCATGAAGATAAATAATAACATAGCTGAGATTCCAACGAGGGTAGTAGAATAACATATGGAAAATTTCCTTTGCATATGGATTGATAATAGTAAATAACGAGAGGCAATTCTATTACTTCGCATAGTGCTACAAAGGCGTCTCCCTTGTTCTCAATACACACGATTTCAGTTTTTTTACGATTTTTCTCAAAAAAGACTTGACTCTGTATAGATACCTGCGTATAATAAATCAGGCAGGACTTCGGAACATCATTGTAACGCTAATATTTTTAGCGAAAGGTGTAAAGAGGTTGAACTGTATGAAACGTGGTATTACCGCGATATTATGCCGGGGTGGCGGAACAGGCAGACGCACAGGACTTAAAATCCTGCGGTAGGTGACTACCGTACGGGTTCGACCCCCGTCCTCGGCATCCGTAGAAAAAAACCGCGTCACGTCAACGTTTTATGAACGTTGGGTCCGACGGTGATCACGTTCGCAATCGTCGAAATTCGAACGTAAAAGTAACGAATCCTGCGGTGTTGAATTTTACGTGATTTAACGCATAGGACATACGCATGGCGCCTCACCGTTCGCGGAGGAGGCGTTTTTGTTTTGGCTAGAGTACGGAAAGTAGAAGGAACGAGCGGCATACGTGGAACATGGCCGGATGCACTTGACGAGTTTTTGGAGTATCGGAAGGCGAGCGGATTGAGTCCGCAAACATTAAGCGATTATGACCGTACCGTGCGGTTGTTTTTTAAACGATTTCCTCACGCATGGGATACGGAAACGCAACTCAAAGAGTCCGCGTATTCGCACTTATCGGATGACGTAATGCCGGCTACGTTTAATAATCGGCTTATCTACTTGCGGACATTTCTAAACTATTGCGATGAGCAGGATCGGCTTGTTACGAATCCCATCGCGAATATTAAAAGTAAGAAGACGGAGAGTCGTATTGTAGCGATCGAAATGGACATCCTACGGGGCGTTACTTAGCGCACCGGGCATCTGACGCGATATATGCAATACGCTCCGTAAGTAATGGACCTAATACAAACATTGTTTGGGGTAGCTTTTCGGTATCGGTCGCGCCAGTAATGCGTAAGTAACGGTTAACCTGCATAATACGAACGCAATCGCCTGATATACGTGTAATATAGGCGTCCTAATTGCGGACAGGTACAAACACTATGGGGCGCTGATATTGGCGTCTAAGGCATTAGTTTACGCGTTAATTCGGTAAGGAAGTAGCCGATCAAACGAACGTTCGTCTTGAAGACGTGGCGAAATTGTTGGGTCATGAATCTATCGAAACGACCCGTATCTATGTAAATGTCTTCTATGAGAGAATTAGCGAAGGCAGTCGATGAGTTCCATAATCCATTCAATATATTTATGACTGTTTTAAAGATATCAGATTATATGATGAATTTTATGGATGATTTTGGGGATGTTGAAGATGTTATTCTTAAAAGTGCTGAATGACAGTGTGGTTATGGGGCTGCTTATCGCTACCGGAAATCATACCAAACAGAAATCGCTCCTTAATGGATGGAAGATTAGGATTCCATTGATCCATATGGGGCGATTTCTTGTTTCTGTTTATGAATAAATACGGTAGTTTCCGCTTAGTGCTAGCATACTGAAGAAGTATAGGCAGTTGTCGTAATACCGGCGAACTCCTGTACGTAGCGGTGTATTCCAGAATAGCTCCACGAAATGTCCGGCATTTGGTCCATCGGCAGCGAGTGAGGCCATGGCCAATGTTGCCAGAAGGCCGACTGGATGCAAGGATGGCTCCACGAAAGGTTGGCCGTCAATGGTGTAGCGCCTGTAATCGTCGACTTCAATGTCCCGGAAAAAAGCCTGAATCCGGTTGGACTGATCCACCTGCCAAGGGTCGCAGTGGAACCATTGATAGTCCAGACCGATGTTGGCAGCAACGCGGTAAGAATCGCTGAAGAAGTGGCTGAAGTCTCCATGTGGCTGGGGTTCAGCAGGACTTCCGTCATAGTTAGCATATTCGGGGGAAAGACCTGTCACTGGATGGCAAGCCTTCTGTAAATAAGTTCTGCTTCTAACTGCGGCGTCTTTCCAGAAGGCCTTATCCTGTTCATCGGCCTGTAGAGCAAATAATTCATAGAAATGCGGCAGATGGTAGGAGGGATCGCTGAAAGGTGTTTCAGGGATGAATTTAATCAGCTTAGTTGCCGGGTCCCACATCGGATCGCCTTCTCCATCTTCCCCTTTATGCACACAGGCGCGGAGAATGATATTGGCTTGCTCGGAGTAGTTGAAGGGTTCGGTTCCATCACCCCAGCGCTTGGAGGCGAAGAACAGTGCCATTGCGAAAAATTCTTCTCCGTCCGGCGCCGGGCCGTGCGACAGTCGTGTTCCGTCCAATTTACAGTGCCAGGCAAAATAATCCTTGTAACGGCCTTCTGTATGTTGCATGTATACCTTAGCGAACTTCCAGAGTCGGTCAAACTCTTCCTTCTTGTCCATTTGAACAGCCATCATCATCCCGTAGGACATGCCCTCTGTCCGCACATCGGTGTTGCCGGTATCTACGATATATCCTTTATCGTCACCCATAGGATGATAGATTCGTACATCAGGCGCACCGTAAAACAATTCGTTCCAGGTGTCGTCAAGCCTTTGCCTGATCTCCTCTTTTGACATTCCATTCTCTTGGAACAGGTTCCTGTATTCTCCTGTATAAATTGAGCCTTCCTTAAATATATTCATAACAATCCTCCATTGGATAGGGTTTTGCCCAAAGTATAACATGACCGATGCTATAAAAATTAAAGCGTTTACCTTGAAAATTATAGGCGATTCGTGTGTGGTATTCTCGCTCCATAAGTCCTTTGCCGAACAACGCTACTAATCTAAGAATAGATCAATATTATGTGACTATATGTCATGGACTTAGGCTAAGTCGCTCCATATACTTTGAGGGTGATGTTCATACCTTGGGGAAATAATTATTTGCACCCCGATCATGGTAATTATTCCATCCAAGTGATTGTACAAGCATAAAATCATAAATGACAAAGGTGAAATTACGATGGTGAAAAAACAAGGATTAAATCCGTATCTCCCGTCTTGGGAATATATCCCTGACGGAGAACCATATGTTTTTGAAGGTAGAGTCTATGTGTATGGCTCACATGACCGTTTTAATGGACACGCTTTTTGTTTGAACGACTATGTATGCTGGTCGGCGCCGGAGGACAATCTGGCCGATTGGCGATGCGAAGGCGTGATCTACCGAACTACGGATGACCCGCTTAATCCTGAAGGTAGCATGTGCTTATATGCTCCCGACGTCACCGTGGGAACGGACGGGCGGTATTATCTCTATTATGTGCTCGATAAGATTCCCGTTGTTTCGGTGGCTGTCTGTGACAAGCCGGGGGGTAAGTATGAGTTCTACGGCTATGTAAGATATGCCGATGGAATACGATTGGGGGAAAAGGAAGGCGATGAGCCGCAGTTTGACCCCGGCGTACTGACTGAAGGAGAGAAGACCTACTTGTACACTGGATTTTGTGGATTTGGGGATAAATCCAGACACGGTGCTATGGCAATGGTACTTGGTCCGGATATGCTTACTATAATTGAAGAACCTGTATTTGTTGCACCGAGCCAGCCCTACAGTAAAGGGAGTGGCTTCGAAGACTATGAGTTCTTTGAGGCTCCTTCAATTCGCAAAAGGGGAGATACCTATTATCTGATCTATTCCTCCATCTCCATGCATGAACTGTGTTATGCAAGCAGCCAGCATCCGACCAAAGACTTCACATACCAGGGAGTCATTTTGAGCAATTGTGATCTTCATATCGATACGTACAAGCCGGCGGACCAGCCAATGTATTATGGCGGCAACAATCATGGCAGTATCGTGGAGATCAATGGAGAGTGGTACATTTTTTATCACCGGCACACCAATGGAACGGCCTTCTCTCGGCAAGGCTGTATCGAGCGAATCGAATTCCTTAAGGATGGCACCATTCCCCAGGTGGAGATCACGTCTTGCGGTTCGAACGGAGGACCACTCGAGGGTCAGGGAGAATATCCGGCATATCTGGCCTGCCATTTGTTCTGCAAACATCATGAAATGTATACAGGAGGATTCGGTCCTACCGGAGCATGGATGGATAGCCGGTTTCCGAAGATTACGCAGGACGGTAGGGATGGCGATGAGGAAACCAGCTATATTGCCAATATGACGGATTCGGCTACTGCGGGGTTTAAATATTTTGCATGTGAAGGAATCACTAGAGTCATAATCAAAGTGCGCGGATATTGCCAAGGTGCATTTGAAGTGAAAACATCGTGGAGTGGACCGACATTAGGGCGAATACCAGTAGAATTTACGAATGTTTGGAAGGAGTACAGTGCGGAAGTGGCTATTCCTGATGGCGTACAAGCATTGTATTTTACGTATACTGGCAACGGAAGCGCCAGTTTGGCCTCATTTACTTTGGAATAACCCGCCACGCGACATTTCCTAACGGAGTGTTTCAAGGATATGAACGGACGTTTCAAGAACTAGCTCGACTCGAGTTAGATTCTAAGATAATCAAGTTGCTAGTAGAGCTGGCTAACCACGATGCTATATGAGGCTGATTGAAGGAGCGTTGCAATCATGACAAGCGTGGAACACAAGCGGCGGTTATGGTACAGCCAACCGGCGCGGGAATGGAATGACGCATTGCCGATTGGGAACGGGCGGTTAGGTGCCATGATTTTTGGCGGTACAGCTGAGGAGAAGCTTCAGCTCAATGAGGATTCCGTATGGTACGGTGGCCCGCGTGACCGCAATAATGAAGATGCCCTGCCTCATTTGCCTGAGCTCCGCAGCATGATTCTGGAGGGACGGTTGCGGGAGGCGGAGGAGCTGGCAGCTATGTCAATGGCGGGACTGCCTGAAGCGCAGCGCCATTATCTGCCACTGGGCGAGCTGCTGCTATCGTTTGGCGGCCACGGGCAGCCTGCCGAAGATTATGTCAGAGAGTTGGACTTAGAACGTGGCGTGTCCCGGGTCAGCTACCGAATTGGTGAGGTCCGATATACCCGCGAGATGCTGGCAAGCTTTCCGGATCAGACCATTGTCATCCGGATTTCCTCCGACCATAAGAACGGGGTTTCCCTGAAGGCGCGATTTAACCGTCAAAACTGGAGATACATGGAGAAAACAGAGAAATGGCAGAATAATGGACTAGCGATGATTGGCAATTGCGGTGGTTATGGGGGTAGCACCTTTGCCGCCGTCTTGAAGGCAGTCACCGAAGATGGCACCTGCCGCACCGTCGGTGAGTATTTGCTTGTAGATGGGGCGGACTCGGTCACGTTACTGCTTGCCGCAGGGACCACATTCCACCATCCCGATCCGCAGCTTGATGCCAAGAGACGGCTGGTAGAGCTGAGCAAGGTTTCCTATGAAGAGCTGCTGGCTCGTCACATTGCAGATTATCGCGGATTGTACGGGCGGGTTACACTGACGCTGCCGGAGAATCCGCAGCATAGCGACTTGCCGACCGACGAGCGGCTGAAGCAGTTTCAGAGTGGGGAGGGGGACAACGGTCTACTAGCCACCTATTTCCAATATGGTCGCTACTTGCTTATCTCTTCTAGCCGCCCAGGCTCCTTACCCGCGAATCTGCAGGGCATTTGGAATGACAGTTTCACTCCGGCCTGGGATAGTAAATTCACCATTAATATCAATGTGCAAATGAACTATTGGCCAGCCGAAATCTGCAATCTGACCGAATGTCATGAACCACTATTCGATATGATCGAGCGGTTGCGGGAGCCGGGAAGGGCCACGGCTCGAGTCATGTATGGATGCGGAGGTTTTACGGCGCATCATAATACGGATATCTGGGCGGACACGGCCCCACAGGATACTTACTTGCCGGCTTCCTTCTGGCCCATGGGCGCCGCCTGGCTGTGCCTGCATCTCTGGGAGCATTACCGGTTCGGCCAGGACCGTTATTTCCTAGCCCAGGCATATGAGACGATGAAGGAGGCCGCCCGGTTCCTACTTGATTATATGATAGAAAACGAAGATGGTCGGCTGATTACCTGCCCCTCCGTTTCTCCTGAGAATACCTATAAGCTTCCAAATGGCGAGTCAGGTGTGCTTTGTGCCGGGGCTTCAATGGATTTTCAGATCATTGAAGCCTTGTTCTGGGCCTGCATTCGCAGCACGGAGATACTAGACAAAGACGAGGCGTTCCTCGAAGAACTCACCGCCGCTCTGGCGCGTATGCCAAAGACTCAAATCGGTAAATACGGTCAGATTCAGGAATGGATGGAGGATTATGAAGAAGTGGAGCCGGGACACCGCCACATTTCCCATCTGTTTGCACTGTACCCTGGTGATGCCATCACTGTTGAGCATACGCAGGAACTGGCTGAAGCTGCCCGGATGACATTGGAACGAAGACTAGCGAGTGGAGGCGGCCATACTGGCTGGAGCCGGGCCTGGATCATTAATTTTTGGGCCAGATTGAAGGATAAAGATAAGGCCTATGCGAACGTCTGCGCTCTACTCAAACATTCAACGCTCCCCAACCTGCTAGATAACCATCCACCATTCCAGATTGACGGAAACTTTGGCGGAACGGCGGGGATTGCAGAGATGTTACTCCAGAGTCACACTGAGGCAATCCAATTGCTCCCCGCGCTGCCGCAAAGCTGGAGTGAGGGAAGCGTCAAGGGCCTGCGGGCGAGGGGCGGGTATACCCTTGATTTCGCCTGGGCAGAGGGACTCGTCACAGAGGTAGTTGTGACTTGCGCGGTTTCCGGCCCGTGCCGACTGGAAGGGCCAGGCCTAAATATCGTGTCGTTCATAGGTGAAGCAGGGAGTTCCTATTCGTTTCCCTATAAGAACTAAATAAGAAGGAAAATAAATTTGTCGATTATATATTTAGTTGTCTAAATAATAATGAATCAAAGCTTAACCACAATGGAGGGAATCAAATGACATATTTACTGAATCAGGCTACAGGAAAGGTACCACCAAGAGGCAATCCGCTAGTTGCTCACAGATACGGAGCAGATCCTTATGCCCTGGTATTTGAAGACAGAGTCTATCTCTATATGACCAACGACGCGTTAGAATACGATGGAAATGGCACAGTGAAAGAGAACTCTTATAGCAGTATCAATACGATTACGGTCATTTCCTCTGCTGATCTGGTCAATTGGACCGATCACGGTGCGATAGCGGTGGCAGGACCAGAGGGGGCAGCTAAGTGGGCTACCCAATCATGGGCGCCTGCAGCGGTTCATAAATTGATCAATGGCAAGGACAAGTTCTTTCTGTACTTCGCCAATAATGCGAGCGGCATCGGCGTTCTGACGAGTGACACTCCAATGGGTCCATGGATTGATCCTATCGGGGAAGCACTGATTCTGCGCTCTACTCCGGGAGTCGAGGATGTAACCTGGTTGTTCGATCCAGCGGTCCTGGTCGATGACGACGGGAAGGGCTACATTTATTTCGGAGGCGGTGTCCCAGAAGGACAGTTTGCGGAGCCTGGCACAGCACGGGTCATGGAACTGGGGGATGATATGACCAGCGTAATGGGTATTGCTGAGGTTATTCCAGCTCCATTCATGTTCGAGGATGCGGGGATACATAAGCGGGAAGGAGCCTACTATTATACCTACTGCTCCAATTTCTATGATGGAGAACGTCCAGAGGGCAGTCCTCCTGCGGGAGAGATTGCGTATATGACGAGCGACAAACCGATGGGGCCCTGGACATATCACGGAACAATCCTGAAGAATCCGGGACATTTCTTCGGGGTATCCGGGAATAACCATCATGCGATTTTTCAATTTCATGACGACTGGTATATCGCCTATCACGCACAGACATTATCCAAGGCACAGGGGATAGCGAATGGCTATCGTTCGACGCATCTCAACCGCTTCTCCCATAATGAGGACGGCTCCATTCAGGATATTGAAGCGGATTACAAGGGGGTGCAACAGATCAAAACCTTGAACCCATATGAACGTATACAGGGTGCAACGATAGGATGGAGCGCGGGCGTGAAGACAGAATTCATGACTGTGGGGGGAGAACAGATTGTAACGGATATTAATAACGGCGACTGGATTGGGTTATCCAGAGTCGACTTCGGAAGCCAGGGAGCAGAAGTATTCAGTGCTTCGATCATGACACTTGAAGCTGGCGGCACCTTAGAGATTCACCTGGATGACCCGGCTGGCCTATTGGTTGGTAAGCTATCTGTTCCTGCACCGAACGTGTCTGAGGAATGGGTAGAGCTGAAGACAGAGATCAAGGGAGCGGCGGGAGTCCATGACCTCTATCTAGTATTTACAGGTAAGAGCGGGACAGACTTGTTCAAGCTGGCAGCTTGGCAATTTACGGAGTAGCATACCTAATCCCAAGGGGGCCAATATATTGTATACCAACACTATTACTAATCCTGTTATGTGGGCAGATGTCCCTGATGTCGATGTCATCCGGGTAGGGTCTATGTTCTATATGATTAGCACTAGCATGCATTCCATGCCGGGCTGTCCGATCATGAAATCGGTGAACCTAAATGACTGGGAAATTGTGAATTATGTCTATGATACGTTTGAGGATAACGAGGCCCACCGGTTACAAGATGGCAAAGGCATTTACGGCAAAGGTTCCTGGGCCGCATCCCTCCGCTATAAGGAGGGGTTCTACTATGTTTGCTTCTCATCTAATGACATGGACCAGTTCTATATTTACCGGACAGAGGATATCGAGCATGGGACATGGAAACGTTCAGTAATACCAGGGCTTCATCATGATCCAGGTCTACTGCTGGATGATGATAACCGCAACTACGTGATCTACGGGAACGGCGATATCAGGATTAAGGAGCTGACAAGGAATTTGACGGCAGTGAAGCCCGGCGGAACCGATCAACTGCTGATTGAAGGTGAACGGGAAGACATCGGGTTACGGATTGAAGGCTGTCATGCGTACAAGTTGAATGGCTATTACTATATATTCTTTATTGAATGGCCGAGAACTGGCCATGAGCGCAGACGTCAGCTATGCTACCGTTCGCGCGAGATCCTAGGTCCCTATGAGCGGAAAATAGTGTTGGACGATGATCTTGGCTACCGTAATAAAGGTGTCGCGCAAGGCGGCATTGTCGATACTCAAGGTGGTGATTGGTACGCGATGCTGTTCCAGGATCATGATGCGGTTGGACGGATTCCGTGCGTACTTCCTGTGAGATGGGAGAATGATTGGCCGGTCATCGGAGAGAACGGCAGAGCGCATCAAATCATAGCGACAAGGCTTCCTGCTGCGGAACCGAAACCGCTTGTTATCAGCGATGAGTTCGACTATGCAAGCAATCGGCTGGCGTTGAACTGGCAGTGGAACCATAATCCCGACAATGAGCTATGGTCTGTCACGGAGCGACCGGGATTTCTGCGACTGAGCACCGGGCAAATGACCGACAGCGTCCTGCTGGCTCGCAATACGCTGACACAGCGAACGGAGGGCCCAGCCTGTAGCGCGGAGACAGTGCTGGACCTCTCGGGCATGCGGTCCGGCGACAGGGCCGGAATGGTGGCGCTGCAAAACGGGTTTGGTTCTGTTGAGATAGCCGCTAAAGAGCAAGGCCGATTCTGCGTGAACATGTGTGCCAACGGAGGGGAGACGGTGGAGAGTGTAGAGTTTAACGGTGACCAGATCTACCTCAGGATTGATTTCAATTTTGAGGATAGCCTAGATCAAGCCAATTTCTCTTATTCGGAGAACGGAACGGCTTGGAATCCGATTGGCCAGACGCTAAATATGAAATATACACTGGATCATTTTATGGGATACCGGATTGGCTTGTTCAATTACGCGACCAAACAGTCTGGTGGCTATGTTGATTTCGATTATTTCCATTATCACAGACAGAACTAGGCTCGGGCGTGGAGAGATATATGTGCTTAACATTTTCCGGCGGAATATAGTCGAGTGTGAGAAATGGAGAGGAATAGCCCGGTTAATGAAGAGTAATGGGTAACGTAATCACTCGAGTCAAGTGGAGATGCTATTCCTCAATCATATTAATTGTTCTCCTAGGCTTTTTGGTTCTTTGGTGGTAAGCGTGTCCCGGTAAGCCCGAGGAGAATAGCCGGTAAGCTGTCGAAATTGCCTGCAGAAATGCTCCACATTCGCATAACCGCAGAGTGCCGAGATTTCGGCAATTTTGTGCTGGCCAAAACCAAGCCTTTCTTTAGCCAGCCGAATCCGGCAATGAATGACATCCTCCATGCAGGAAATACCAAAGGTTGATTTATATATGGTTTGTAAATAGCCAGCGCTTATGTGTAGATGCTCGGCCATGGATGAAACAGTCCAAGGATGGCCCGGGTTATTGTAAAGAGTCTTACGTAAGTCCAGAAGATTGTAATATTGTGGACTCAGCTTATCTTGGGACGCTTCACACAGCTTGTTGAATAAGATTCTGAATAGGTTGTCAATGGACAACTCCCGATAGTCGTTCTGAAAAGTGTTCTCCAGTGTCAAGAGTTGAAACAATTGGTGGCAATAGCCGGGATCGGGCAATGAGAATGGAATACCAACAGGCAAATTGTTTTCTGTAATGTAGGATTCGTCCGCATCAAAACGGATCCAGTCGTTAATGTACTTTTGGGAACAAGCGCGGTAATAAATATTGTGCTTAGGTGGATATAGAACAATAGAGTGAGCAGGAAACTCCTTCAAGTTCCCGTTAACATTAAATAACGCTGCTGTTTGTGTGAGCACCAGAAGCCAGGCATCAAATCCTTCGGGTATATTGTACACAAAATCTTCAGGGTGTGTAGCATCAAATTCGACATAGTGTATTTTAGGCATGGCTGCTCCTTTCTTCGGATACATCAATAATTGGGTAGGAAATATCATTGTTTAGAATTCAGTATTTCCCTATAATTTATACTGTATATTAATGCGATGTTGGAGGTGTTTCTGAATTCTAACATTGAAATGCACGTTTTTGTTTATTAGAATTTATCAATACGAAGTAAGGTTATTTGTTTTATAATACCACAACAAAACGATGATCGGAATGATATGCTTGGTTACCACGGGTGACATAGTGTACGCTCCGAAGCTAGCACACTTCATGCATTGGGCTTACAGCAAAGGTGGGCTTTTTTATATTAAAGAACCATTTATGTAAACGATTACAAACGGGAGGTAAGGATATGTTAAGAGTAGTCCAAGTTGAAAATGGTATCGTTCAAGGACTTCCAGCGGCTGATCCTCGTATTACCAGCTTCAAGGGAATTCCGTTTGCCGCCCCACCTGTGGGGGAGAACCGTTGGCGTGCTCCCCAGCCTGTGCAAGACTGGGAAGGGAAATTGACAGCATATGATTTTGCCCCTATTTCGATGCAGGTCCCGACCGTCATAGATGTGAATAATATATATACCCGCGAATGGTCGGTAGATCCGGATCTTCCAATGGATGAGGACTGTCTTTATCTGAATGTCTGGACACCGGCCGTAAGCGTTGATGAGAAGCTTCCCGTTTTTGTATGGTATTTTGGCGGAGGATTTCAGGTTGGTCATACGGCTGAAATGGAGTTTGACGGCGAACGCATTGCCCGCAGGGGGATTGTCGTAGTAACCGTAAATTACCGCCTGAACGCGTTTGGCTTTCTGAGCCATCCAGAGATTAGCGCGGAATCCCCCGATGCTCCCGCTAATTTCGGCCATTTGGATCAGCAAGCAGGTACACAGTGGGTGAAACGCAATATCGCTTCTTTTGGTGGGGATCCTGACCAGATCACGATAGGGGGACAGTCAGCTGGCGGCGGAAGTGTGCTGAGCCAATTGACCTCGCCGCAGAATGAAGGGTTGTTTCAGCGGGCAGTCATGATGAGCGGGATCTTTAATCCGTTGTATCCGAACAGTCCAGTACCTCCGCATAATCGTACACTGAAGGAGGCTGAAGATGAGGGGGAGTCCTTTTTTAAGTTTATGGGAGTTTCGACTTTGAGAGAGGCCCGCATGCTTGATGCCATATATATTCGCGATAAAATACTGGAATTCGGAAAATCCTGGGGAACGGTTATGGATCAGTTGTATTGTACAGGTAACCCTTATGACCTTTTTCTGAAGGGAGAGCACCATAAAGTACCGATCATGCTGGGAAATACCTCGTCTGAATTTTTCAGTGTTCCTGACGCCAGCAGCGTGGAGGAATTCAGAGGAAATGCTGTTGAATTGTTCGGAGAGGAAGCGGAAAAGTACCTTGAACTCTGTTCCGTTGATTCAGGAAATCTGGAGGAAATGATCGATAAAGCTTCCGTGAACAACATTGAATATGCGGTTCGTGTTGCCGTTAAGGCTAACAGCGATTCCGACAGCGGTGTTCCGATGTATTATTACACGTTTGATGCCGATATTCCGGGCTGGGATAATCCTGGAACCTTTCATTCGGTAGATCTGTGGTTTCATTTCGAGACATTGGCTAAATGCTGGCGCCCTTTTGTAGGGAAGCATTACGATCTTGCCCGTCAAATGTGCAATTATCTTGCCTATTTCATTGGCACAGGGAATCCGAACGGCAAAGATTCCACTGGCGAGAATATGCCTATATGGGAACCGTGTACGCCAGAAACGCCTTATGGCATGGTCTTTGCAGACAAAGCAACATTTGTGGAGGAGCCGCCGGGTGAGCTTATGCAATTTCTGGTTGAGCAATATTTCGAGTGAGGGCCTATTCATATAAGAAAGGAGTGAGCAGTATTGAACGAGAGCCAGCAGAAATATAAGATGCAAATGACACCATCTGAATATGACAAGGAGAGAGAGGTTATTGCCCGGGGGGAGATTCATACCATAGAGTATCCCTCCAGGACAATAGGCAACACCCGGAAGGTAAGGGTATATACGCCGCCAGGTTATTCGGATGGGCAGGAATACAGCGTGTTGTATCTGCTACATGGGATTGGCGGAGATGAGAATGAGTGGTATATTCACGGCAAACCTCAGATCATTCTGGATAATCTATATGCTGATCAGATGTTGAAGCCCATGATCGTTGTTCTTCCCAACGGTCGAGCGATGCTGAATGACCGAGCAGAAGGAGATTTTTTTGCCCCGGACAAAGTACAAGCATTCGAAACATTCGAGAGAGATTTGCTCCACGATCTTATCCCTTATATAGAAGAGAATTATTCGGTCCGGACAGACCGGGTGAACCGCGCCATTGCTGGATTATCCATGGGCGGAGGACAGTCCCTGAATATTGGTCTGAACAATCTGGACCACTTCGCTTGGATTGGGGCATTCTCGCCTGCTCCCAATACGAAGCTACCCGAGCTGTTGATCCCGGAACCGCAAGAGACCGCAGAACTGCTCAGTCTGCTCTGGCTATCGTGCGGTGATCTGGACAGCCTAAAGAATGTCAGTGACCGGACACATGCCTATTTGTCGCAGCATTCCGTACCGCATATCTGGGTAGAGGAAAACGGCGATCATGATTGGCCGGTCTGGAAGAACGGCTTATATCAGTTCTCCAAGCTCATTTTCTAGCTGCTCACAGGTAGCCTCATAAGACAAAAAGGGACGTTCCACACAGACCGGATCCGGCTGTTTAGAACGTCCCTTACTTTGATAATATCAGAATATACAATCGTTTGATGTAATCATTTATTTATTTATTTGCTTGCGACTGCATCAGCACGAAGTTTAACGATTTTTTGAGCTCTTTCTGTATCAACGGCAACGACATCATTCCAACCGAGACCGACCACATCACTCTTCAACTTGGTCCAGAGCTGATCGAATTCTGCTTGATCCTTGGCGAATACCATTTTCCAAGAAGTGTTCTTCACATAATCAGAGATCTGACTTCGTTTATTCTTAACTTCCGACGAATCCGACCCGAGACTTGTATTGATATTTGGCACGATATCGATCATATTGTTGATCTGGTAGTACTCTGTCGGGGTGGTTGCATTATAAGTTTTCTGCCATTCCTTAGTTAAAGTAGTCTTATTGGCCTCGATGGTTGAGGTCCAATAATTATTATTGTAGAATTCTCCTGTATCCGGATCTACTACAAAATCGCTCATAATCATAGAGTTGATCTTGCTCTGTCCGTCTTGATATCCTCCGCCTCCGTACTGATCAGGAACAGGGGTGTTTTCTTGAAAGGCAGTTTGGCCTACTTCAGTCAACTTTAACTTGCCATCTGCCGTTTTTTCATAATTGAAACCTTCAAATCCATTGGTATAGTAGCGTAGACCTTCGGGAGAGGCCAGCCAATCCATGAATTCAATAATTCTATCTGGATCTTTCGCTTTTGAGCCAACAGCAAAAACTCTACCGTCTCCGAAGTAGGCATCACTATTCTGAATAAGGTGGGTATCTGCGATCGGAACAGCCACATTGCCGTCCCCTTCATTACCTCTTGCAATGGTGTTATAGAAGCCTCTTTGCCATGAATACCATAAGAGCAGAACCTGTTTGTTGGTCAGCTTCTCTGAGACCTTATTCCAATCCTGGGATGGAGAGTCTGGGTCAACTAGCCCCATCTGATTGGCATCGTAATAGAACTTGAGAATTTTTTTGTACATGCTGTTGTCGTCAACGAGCGGAACGATATCGCCTTTTACATTCAGCTGAATGGTTGAGGTTCCATCCGGTTGCTCATATCCGTACCAGTTGCTTAACCAACGGACATTTTCCATGTTGCCTTTATCCCAGTCCTTCCATAGGGTAATCGGAACGATTGGTTTTCCGTCAGGTGTCTTGGGGTATTTCTCTTGCATCTGCTTCAGTGCATTCAGCAGTTCAGTCAGATTATTCAGCTTGGGAGAGCCAATCCCCTTGTAATAATCCCAAGGCATAATCGGACTAGAGTAAGGGATTTCTTCTGAGAAGGTTGTTGGCGAAGTGTCCGATGTAAAAGTCGGCAAGGCATAAATTTTACCGTCCGGATTTATACTTTCAAATGCAGCATTAAAGGGCTTGAAGTGATTATCCACGTATTTGGACAGGTACTCGGTATTTTTGATTTTGTCCGTTATATCCATAATCATACCCGCTGGAATCAATTCCTCCAACTGACTGTTTTCAATAATCAGAAGGTCTCCCAAATCTCCTGAGGCCGCTCTTGTCTTGTACAGCTGATCACCCGCAACCTGTGGAGACAGGACATTTAAGGTGATATTGAACTTATCTTTAATCAACTTTCCGTACCATCCAGTCTGCTCTCCCTGGTAATTTGCGGCGTTGTTGAACAAGGTAATGGTAAGAGGTTTGCTGTAATCGATTCCAGCAGCCGGATCGGATGAATCGGTTGATGTAACTGCGTCTTTGCTAGAATTGTTGTTGCTGCATCCGCTGAATACTGTCGTCCCCAGAAGAAGAGTAGTGCCAATGAGTATCATTGATTTTCTTGTCAGCTTACTGTATTTAGCCATGTACAGCCCCCTAGATCATTAATTTATCATAATAGTGCAAATTAACCTTTCACTGCACCAATCATAATTCCTTTGACAAAGAATCTTTGGAAAATCGGATAAATAAGTAAAATAGGTGCAACAACGATAATCGTAACTGTCATACGAATGGACGTGGTGGTTTGCTTGGTGGATAGAGTGGCCATGGCGGTTGACCCGGCATTTTGCAAATTGACCATGGTGGATAAGGAGCTGGCTTGATTGATGTAGTTATATAGAATAAACTGCAAACTGTACAATTTGCTATCTGTTACCAGCAACAACGTATCCTGAAAGGAGTTCCATTGGTTCACTGCCGAGAATATAGCGACTGTAGCCAATATTGGTTTACTGATGGGTAAAATAATTTTGAAAAAGATCGTTAGAATCCCGGCACCGTCAATGCTGGCCGCCTGCTGCAATTCCTTGGGCGTAGATTCCACAAACGTTTTTACAAGGATAATGAAGAATGGAGCTACAATTGAAGGTAGAATATATGCCAGGAAATTATTGGTCAGATGTAGGGATCTCATAGTTAAATACCATGGAATAATGCCGGCATTAAAAAACATTGTAAGTATGGTAAAACGGTACCAGAATTTTTTCCCCCACATATCCTCCTGTGAAAACATGAAGCCCAAAAAGGCGGACGCCCCAACAGTCAAAAGTGTACCAATTACCGTTCTTCCCATAGAAACGACAAATGCATCCCACAGTCCTGGTATTTTAAACACATCAATATAGTTCTGGAAATGGATCTGCTTCGGCCAGAATATAATTTCGCCTCTGGCACTGAGGTCGTTGGCGCTTATGGTATTGATAATGATCGAGTAAAAGGGATATACACAAATAAATGCAAAGAGAGAAAAAAGGAAATAGATCGTAACAGAAATTATTTTATCGGTTGTACTTGTCTGCATTTTAATTTTTTTGGGAATGCGGCTGTTATTTTTACTGACATTTGGCGCTAGTTCTGTTTGGTTGTCACTCATACGATGCCCTCTCCTCTTAACATTTTGGACAGCCCGTTTACGGAAAAGAGAAGAACAACACTTATCAGGCTCTTCAACATACTGATCGCGACGGAAACGGAATAGCTACCGCCCCCCATGGCGAGGTTGTATACATAGAGATCCAACACCTGTATGGTGTCTTTGTTGAATGCATTCTGGAAAACAAAATATTGCTCCAATCCATTGTTTAGAAAGCCTGCAATTTGAAGCATTAATAGTACAAAATAAGTCGGCAACATACTTGGTAAAACGACATGTCGGATGACCTGCATTCTTGTTGCACCATCTACATAAGCCGCTTCATATAGAGATTCATCAATTCCCATAATTGCCGCTATATACAAAATGGCTGCCCAACCTAATGATTTCCATGTTTCCCACATCCACATCGTAACCCAGACATCGTCTGATTTCTGAAGAAGGAGTATAGGAGAATCGATAAGCCCCATCTGGGTTAAAAAGCCGTTGAAAATACCTTCACTTGAGAACATGGTAAATGCCAGTGAATATACTAATACCCAACTAATAAAGTTCGGAAGAGTAGTTACGGTCTGAATAAATTTTCGAAAACGCACAGCTTTGATCTCCGTCAGGAAGATTGCAAAAATCATGGGAAGCCAGGAGAAAAGTAAACTCATTCCACTCAGGCCGAACGTGTTCTTGACGACTTGAAGAAGTTGGTTGACCTTAACCTCGTTTTCTACCAATGAACGAAACCATTTAAAACCGACAAATGGCGCTTGAGATAAAGGAATAGGCGGCATATAGTCAAAGAACGCATAAACCCATCCATAGAGTGGATAGTATGCAAAGACAGCAAGTAAAGCCATAAAGGGAGAGATATAAAGAAATTTTCTGATAGAATTGCTTCTCAAGCTGTGACTACGCATCTTGTCACTCCTTTTCGAATAATAGAAGCTTTCAGTAGGGTTGCTATTCTTCTTAAACATTTGGAGCTAATGCCGTCCCCCTTCCATTAAAAATGCAGTTCTCAGGATGGATTCATCCAACTTATTTTCCCAGATTTTACTTTGTTAGCGTTTACATATCTATGAAAATATAATAAATTATCGTTTTCTTACAAACAATGACCGATCCTCATCATTTATTGATCTATTGTTAGATGATACTGTAATGCAGTGAATGGACGCAGTAAACAGACGCAATAATTAACAACCGACACCAATGGCGAGTAAGTGGTCTCGGAATCATGACGAAGGTCTTGGAATCGGATGTTGGTGAATGCTTCTTATGTATTCTAGAAATTTCTGTGTAATATAGGGGGTTAACTCTCAAGCGTTAATCAGGCTTCTCCCCGTATTCTTTACCGAATTCCTCCATCTTCTTAAGGACAGGCAGTAGCTTAATCCCTTTCCCTGTTAGGGAATATTCGACTCGTGGCGGAACTTGCGGATACACATCGCGCTTAATAATTCCGTCATCCTCCAGTTCTTTGAGCTGCTTTGTGAGGGAGCCTTGCGATAAACCTCCTAAGAAATTTTTTATCTCGGTAAAACGGCGTTTTTCCCCTGACAAGTACCAGATGATGAAATATTTCCAGCGTCCTGAAAGTACATTTTGGGTAAAAGCTATTGCGTACATATCCCTTGTATCATTAATAAACTCTTTATCAAATCCTTCATTACAAACCCTCATGATATCGCTCCTAGTCTAAAGGTACAAATACATGTACTATGTACATTTAAATTGCCTACTTTGCAAATGAAACACATGACCTTATGATGGTGACAAGGCTTATAACAAATGCAAACATTGTTATATAATTAGCAAGCTAAGGATTATTGTAACATAACCTTAAGAGGAGACCAATTAAATGAATAATACGCTTGGATTGCTTCACAATCATACCTCCATTCGTTCTTATACCAATGAACCCCTGACAGAGGAACAACGCGATGCAATCTTTAATGCAGCAAATCAAACATCATCTTTCAGCCTTCTACAGGCCGTTTCTATCATTAGAATCACCGATCCAGACCTGCGTAAAAAGGTGATGCATCTCTGTGTCAATCAGCCTTATATTGAAGAAGCAGCTGAGTTTTGGATTTTCTGCTCTGATTTCAACCGGAATCATCAAATTGCCCCGGATGTTGATATTGATTATATTGAATTTCTTCTGATCGGTTCACTTGATGCTGGGCTGATGGCGCAAAATGCGTTAACCGCAGCAGAATCTATGGGACTTGGCGGCGTATTTATAGGTGGGGTTAAAGCTAATATTAACGAGTTATCAGAACTATTGAATTTACCCAAGTATGTGATTCCATTGGTGGGACTATGTATTGGTATTCCGTCTGGAGATAAGCCTGCACTGAAGCCACGCTTGCCTCAATCCATGGTATTATTTGAAAACCAGTATCAGCCACTCGATAAAGAGCAATTAACCGTCTATGATGAAGCCATGCTGAATTATTATGAAGGCCGTCCTGTTAAAGCTCCGTTCACCGTGAAAAAAGTAAAAGGATGGAGTGAGCATATCCAGGATCATCTCCAAAGAAGTATTCTCCCTGAAATGCTGGAGTATTTAAACAAACAAGGATACGCCAACAAATAAAAGACCCTTAAGAGATGTGGACACCTCCATTTCACGATGTTATAGTTAGTCCGCTAAATATACTTTACAAGTTGAGGGAAAAATATGAATGATAAGATTGATTGCGATATTCGTCAGTCGTTAGATCGAATTTCTTCCCAAATGCGGCGGGATTATAGTGAATCTCTAAGGGAACTTAATCTGTATGTTGGCCAGGAGAATTTGCTTTACCGGTTGTGGTTAGGCGATGGGATTACACAAATACAAATGTGCGAACATCTGAATTGCGAACCGCCTACGGTAACAAACATGGTTAAGTCACTGGAGCAAAACGGATTTATTTACCGAAAACGTGATGAAAAGGATGCAAGGGTAATGCGGATTTTTCTTACTGATAAAGGTAAAGATTTAGAGGATCCGGTTGATTTCAAATGGAGACAGGAGCAAGATAAATTACTAGATTCTATTTTACCGGAAGAACGCTTGCTTTTAAGAAGGCTTTTGAAGCAGATGGAGAGGAACTTATTCTAAGCTTTCTCTTGCGAATTTACTTAGCAGGCTAAATATATATAGATATCAAAATTCAAATATGGAGTTGGTTGTCACATGAGTAATAATAAAATACGTACAGGAATTATAGGCGGATCAGTTAATAACGGATGGGCAAGCGGTACACATATTCCAGCTATTGAGCACTTGAATGAGTTTGAGCTTACGGCAGTTGGGACAAGTAACCTGGAGAGTGCGAAGAAGAGTGCAGAAGCTTTTCGTGCAGAACACGGCTTTGATAACATAAAGGAATTGGCCGAGCATCCTGATGTGGACATGGTAGTCGTTAGTATTAATGTCAAGGAACATTATAATGCCGTTAAAGCCATTGTTCCTGCGGGAAAACCGATATATTGTGAATGGCCACTCGGATCAAATACGAATGAAGCACTTGAAATGCAGGAGTGGGTAGCATCCGGCCATTTACCCAATGCAATTGGATTACAGAGCAGACAAGCTCCAGCCATTAATTATGTGAAAGATTTATTGAAGGAAGGGTATGTTGGAAAAGTTTTGTCAGCTAATTTGAAAATATCTTTGGATGGAATGGGGGGAGTGGCTGACAAGGCCACTGCGTACTTATTTGATCGGAAGATAGGAGGGAATCTGCTCACTATTGTGGGCGGACATAATCTGGATGCATTTACCTATATGCTTGGAGACTTTACAGAACTTTCTGCTGTCACAGCACAACAGTTTCCCGAAGTCGAATTGGTAGATATCCATAAGTTCATTAAGAAGACGACCGATGATCAAATCTTGATTACAGGGAAATTGACGAACGGTGCAGCGGCCAGCGTTCATATTCAAGGTGGAGTGAAGCAGCAAACAGGGCTTATGCTAGAAATATTTGGAGACAAGGGAACAATCGTGTTGAGTGCACCAGCTTCGATTCAATTCGGATCCCATCAATTACGAGGAGCAGGAGCTATGGACCAAGAGTTACATGAATTAACAATTCCGGCTTCCTATTACTGGGTACCGGATTCCCTAATAAATGACTCGGGATTTGTTCTGAATATTGCGCAGGCTTACCATAATTTCGCCCGCAATATTAAGGAAGGAACATCCTTAACACCAAATTTTGCAGATGCAGTCAAACTTCATCAGTTACTTGATGCAGTGGAGCAAGCAGCACAAACCGGAGAACGGCAATATTTGTGAACGGGACCATCTACTAGAAACTTATAATGACTGAATTGTATCGCATGACTCTCATGAAATATGGAGAGTTATGCGTTTTTTTCATGTGCCCTATTCTGTCCGGAAATGGATGAGGTCACGCGAATAATACATCGTACTTCCGTCTTTTGCATCACGAATACGTATCCATTCAGGGCTATATTGTTCAACGTAACCGAGTCCAACACAACAATAGGTTGAATCTTCATTTTCATCCCATATGGACACTAGTGTTTGTGACAAAGCTGCGATAAAGAAATCCATGTCTGTAAATAATGAGCGTTTATTATTTGAGTTCATAGGTAAACGCTCCTTTATGTTTATCTTAATGTGGCATGTAACCTCTGCTAGTTCTACTATATCCTTTAGATCTCATTAGCGTTACACCATTCATCCTTCTAAAGTGATGCTTATGAAGAAAATTTCATATATTCCCACGGGAATCTAATCTATAATTAAAACAACGACCAGTATTAGGAAGGAGAAATTTAAACTTGAATGAGAAGATGAAGCAAACATATGAATATTTAAGCTTACCTGAAGACATCACACGAGAGGAATTGGACAGAAGGTTTAACTTACTTCTGAAGCGGCAACGCTCTAATTCTGCCGATAGTTCTTATGAAGAGGAATTTCAGGCGTACAAATTCATTCTTGATGAATTAGATCAACAAGAGATTATGGAAGCGGAAGATCAGAGGATGAAGAAATGGGGAAGACAAGCCAACGTTGCACGTAGAGTAGAGAATTTTTTTCGACTATACAAAATCCATACCGTGATTTCTATTATTGTTCTGATTGCATTGATCTTTGGTGGGAACGCTCTTTATAAATACAATCAGGAACAGAAGTATTTAGCTTCGCTACCTCCAGTAGATGCCAAGATTATGTTTGTAGGTAATTTTGCCTTGCAAGACCCCAAAGGGAAATATGACGATCTTAATAATGAAATCGTTAAGCAATTTCCAGAGTGGAAGAGAGTAGAGACAACGGTTATTAATCTTCCATCGACAGGAAATAGTGTGGAAACATTAGATATGACTTTAATGCAACGGGCCGTAGTCGAGCTGGCAGCTAATAAGCCTGACATGATTTTTATGGATGAAGCAACTCTATCATGGATCGGGCAGCAGGAAGGACTTCAGGATCTGAAGTCTATTATTTCAGAGGGACAACTTGCTTCGGATGATATAAGACTGAAACGTAAAAAGAACGAGGAGAGTGGACAAGAAATAGTTGCTGGTATAGACATAACGGACACAGCATTAGCTTCCAGTTTACCAGTCCAATCGCTTACGATGATAGCCGGTGTTGTGGCAGACGATGATGTAAAGGTAAAAGCGATGGCGTTTATCTTACACTCACTTAGTGGGACGGCTATCCAATAGATTGTTTGACTTATCTAGTCCTATTGATATAATAGCGAAAGGAACTATACACATGGGTAGCTGACTACCGTGCGGGTTAGATTTCCGTTACGGCAGCATGATTGAAGTATAGATGAGATAAGCTGGCTCCGGATATTGGAGTCGGCTTATTTTTGTAAGAAAAGACATGGTCATTAGAAAGGGTTGAAATAGATGTTCAGAAATGATTGGGATGAACAATTGCAAGATGAAATAGATAAACCTTATTTTCTTGAACTACAACAAAAGATAGCAAATGAATATGAGCATCATACCGTATTTCCTCCTAGGGAATGTGTATATGAGGCTCTTAAACTTACTTCATTCGGTGCGACGAAAGCTGTAATATTAGGTCAGGACCCCTACCACGGTGCAGGGCAAGCGCATGGTTTGAGCTTCTCTGTTATGCCGGATGTGCGCATTCCACCGTCTCTGAGAAATATATATAAGGAATTAAATGCAGACCTAGATTTAGATATCCCCAACCACGGATATTTAGAGCATTGGGCCAAAGAAGGTGTTCTTATGTTAAATACGGTTCTAACGGTACAGGAGGGAATGCCAGCTTCTCATCAAGGATTGGGCTGGGAAGTGTTTACAGACGCCATCATTCATAAGTTGAATGAACGTGACAATCCTATTGTTTTTATACTATGGGGAAGTCATGCGCAGAAGAAGAAGGCTTTTATCGATACGAGCAAACACCACATCGTTCAATCCAGTCACCCAAGCCCATTAGCGGCACATCGAGGATTTCTGGGTAGTAAGCCATTCTCACAAACGAATACATTTCTAGCGTCATCAGGAGCAGTTCCGATTGATTGGGTTATTCCCAATCTGTAAACGTCATTCGTGAGTAGGGAGATGGTTCAGGGTGAAGCACTGGATTGGGCGACAAGTGGTGATATATCTAGAGCAAAATAGTTATCTTCAAATCAAAGGTATATTACGAAAATGGGATTCTTCTGGATTCTGCATTGTAAAAGGATTGAATGAGAAAAAAATATACTTTCAAGAGATTAGTAAAATAGAATTGGCGAATGCCATTGATCCTTATCAAAAGGAACTAGAACGATCTTTGCTCCATTCTGTAGGTTATATGTTAACATCGGACATTCAATTTGATAATGCTATATATTTTAATTCATTCATTATGGTGTGGAATAAGGATCAGTTAATGACATATGGTACGAAGATAACAGCACATGACAAAGAATATGTGACCTTAATTGACGGGACAACGTTGAAGAAAGACCAGTTTCAATTCGTTGTTCGTTCTTTACGTAGTCAGCCTTAATTATTCAATAATGTCCTCGACTTTATCGGAAAGAAACAATCCGTAGATGTGAATGAGGATGATTTTGATAACCATATATGCGGGTATGGCAAGGATCACGCCCATAATTCCGAAAAATTCTGCACCAATTAACAATAAAATAACGGTCGTCAACGGATGGATATCAAGTTGTTTACCATAAATGACAGGTGATAATATATTGTCTTGTATTTGTTGAGCAATAATAATGATAACGACAGACCATATAGCAATCGAAGGTGAGACCGTTAGTGCAACGATAACCACAGGGATAGTAGCGATTAAAGCACCGACATATGGAATGAGATTTAGTACCGCAGAAATCAGAGACAGAAGTAGAGCATAAGGGAGATCGATAATTAAGAAACCGATATACATCATCACACCTAATATAAGATTCAGCAGTACACGTCCTACAATAAACTGACTTAAGGCTGTGTCAATTTCGGTTATGATCTCTCTGCCATCTTTCCGGTAACGGCGTGGAATGATATGCAGAAGGATAAAGGGGAGTTTAGCTCCTTCTTTTAGCATATAATACAGAATGATAGGAATCGTCGCTAGGATGATAACCACATTAGAGATCACACCTACGAAGTTAGAGATAGAATCCGTAATCCATGAAATCAGTTGATTTAGGTATTCTGTGAATCGAGAATAAAGCTCTGATTCAGATGGGATGATTTTGGAAAAGAAACGGTTCTGTTGTACTTGTTGTAGTTGCTTTTGCAGATCGGTTACTAAGTGTGGGGCGTTATCAACAAATGTTAGTACTTGATCGCGAAGTGTTGGCCACACAAGCATGGAGAAGAGAATTAATAATCCGGCAAAAGCTAGATATATGATAATGACAGATACGCTACGATTCAATTTTTGCTTCTGTAAATAATTAATAATGGGACGTAATAAGTAAAATAGAAAGCCCGATAGTGCAAATGGGACGAGCAATAACTTACAAACGTATAGTACGGGAAGTAAGATAAAGCTTAATTTAAATGCCATATAAATAATAAGCATGGTAGCAATAATACTTAAACACGTGCGGAAATATTTACTCTGATTCATGAAGACCCCTCCAACCTATGTATTGTATACAAGGCAAATGTTTGCGCCTACCTTTCTTTTTTAACCAATAGTCTGTTCTATGATTCATCTGATGTATTTATATTTATTAGTACGCGTGGTGGAGAATAGTTACCATGAACTTGGACAAGCTATATTTTAAAACAATTAATGAGGTGTCAAGATCATGAATATGAACACAGACGGCTATCACATAGCACCCTTGAACAAAGATGAACAAACGCTGAAAGCGATCCAAGAAGCTGAATCTCTTGTAACTGATCTCACGGGTAAAGAATTCATATTGATTGCCTATGAGAAAACGAATGACGTGCATTAAGATAGTTGTGTATACTATCAGCTAATTCATTATTAATTGTCCGATAAAATAAGACGACAGCGTATCAATCTTGATGATGATACGCTGTCGTCTTATTTTTTTAGAAGAAATTTATAGTCTATTGGATCTTTTTAATAATATTGATCTAATAGATTACTTCTATATTAAGTTCTTGAAGCCCATGTAACCATTTTTTTGATTTTATCTAGGAGATGATGGAAATCACTGATCATATGTGGGCATTTGATTGGGATGAACTAAACGGTGGAAATATCAGTTATCTGCTGGATGAGGAAGACGTGCGAAGTATATAGATATCGGACAGTCTCTGCGTCAAAGCAAGACCGACCAGCGACCTTGCTTCACATTTCACGAGCCATGTTGAACGTCTAAAAGTAGATCCGACTCAAATGTCAAATCTATAAGTAGCTGTAATAAGAGTAAGATATGCTGTATTCACTGTATATTCAAACAAGTTGGAATAAGGTTTACTAGAAGAGGAAAAGAAGCATGTCGAAGGAGGAACAACTAATATGACACAAGCTATACAGCGACAGGAAGCAGTAACCATTCATAAAAATGAGGCATTTTCCGCAGTTGCCGAGCAGTTGGAACCTCGGCTTATTTACAGGGAGTGTACCCCGAAGCAGATCGTGAACGTTATAAAAAAAGAAAAGGTGATACATGGGTGGCAGGCAGAAGCGAAGTGTAGCGCAGCAGACCTTTCAACCCTTTCATTCGGCAAAGGAGAAGAGGTTATTGTAGACTTCGGAGAACATCTGGTCGGGAATTTGGCGATTCGGATCGTTCCTGTGGGCAGCCCGCCGGATGCCCCGCTGCATTTGCAAGTCACACTGGGTGAAATGCCTGTAGAGATGGCGGAACCCTTCTCGGAATATAACGGATGGCTCAGCAGCTCCTGGTTGCAGGAGGAGCGGGTTCATCTGGATATACTTCCCGCCACCCTGAATCTGGAACGAAGATACAGCTTCCGGTATCTCAAGCTAAAGGTTCTTGATACCTCGCCAAAATACAAGGTATCTTTTCCTGAGATCAGCTGCACGGCGGTAACCTCGGCAGATCGCTCTACTCTGTCTGTGCTGACTCATTCAGACGTGGAACTGCAAGCGATAGATGAAGTGAGCATAAAAACGCTGGAGGAGTGCATGCAGGACGTGTTCGAAGACGGGCCCAAGCGGGATCGGAGACTATGGCTCGGAGATCTACGGCTGCAGGCGTTAGCCAATTATGAGACTTTCTCAGGCAACGATCTGGTGAAGCGCTGTCTGTATCTGTTCGCAGCCCATCCGGATGAGAGAGGCAGGATCACGGCCAATTTGTTCATGAAGCCACAGGTGACAGCGGACGATACGTATCTCTATGATTATTCACTCTTTTTTGTCTCTACACTTCATGATTATTTCTTGGCTACGGATGACCTGAACACACTTGAGGAGTTGTGGCCGTCTGCATACCGGCAGATTGAGCTTGCTCTAGAACGAATTGACGAACGTGGAATCGTAACCGATGACGAGAGCTGGTGGTCCTTTATTGATTGGCATCCCAACCTGAACAAGCAGGCTCCTTCCCAAGCCATCTTAATCTATAATATGAAGCGCGCACTGCATCTGGCAATTCTGCTCGGAGATGAGAGGAAGGATAAGCTGGAGGAGAGGATCGAAGAACTTACGCAAGCGACAAAAGAACATTTATTGGACTCCCAATCAGGCTTTTTCATCAGTGGTTGTAATAGACAGATATCATTTGCCTCACAAATCTGGGTGGTGCTGGCCGGAATTGTAGTGCCAGAGCGTGGAAAGGAGATTATGCTGAGGCTTATAGATGACAAGTCTGCGATTCCAATGTCCACACCCTATATGGTCCATCACTTTATTGAGGCGCTGATTCAGGTCGGCGAGAAGGAAACCGCCATCCGGGAGATTAAGAAGTATTGGGGACAAATGCTTAAGGATGGAGCCGATACGTTCTGGGAGCTATATGATCCAAACGATAAGAGCTTTTCACCTTATGGAAGCCATCTGATTAACAGCTACTGTCACGCCTGGAGCTGTACACCGACCTATCTGATCCGTAAATATGAGTTATAATACAGCATCCGTTACCGTACGAAGTAAAAACAACCTGAGTATCTGCATCCCTGCGATGTCTCAGGTTGTTTCATTTTGCTTGCGGTATAGTAGTGGAGTTAGTCCATAGCGCTCGGCGAACCTTTTGTAGAAGAAACTTAAACTTTCATACCCGCATTCTTCAGCAATCTCTCCGATCTGGCGGTCGCTATGGGCGAGCAGGAGAGCGGCATAAGTCATACGATGCTCCTGTACCAACTCACCAAAGGTCTTGCCGGTGCTTTTCTTTAAGAGATTGCTCAGATAATTCGGATTGAAATTAAAGTGCACAGCCAGATTCTTCAGAGAACAATTATGGAAATGGCGCTCCAAATATTGCAGAATTTCTAGCAGATCGGCACGTTTGGTTAATGGTAGCTCACTTAGGGTAGTATCCTGTTTGAGCACCCGCATAAGCTCAGTGAAGACGATGACCATATAGCCACTTATCATATCCGCAGAGAAATCACGCGGAGCGAAATACTCGCACATCATGCTAGCGAGAGTATGATGAAGGCTGTGGCAGTTTTCTGATCGGAAGATGAGGTAACGGTCGTGGACGGCTGACGGAGACTGGACATTGACCAGAAAATCGATTAATCTCCTGTCAATCCCCAAGCGTGTCAGAAATGCCGCGTTCAGTGTTTCCTTTCGCATAAGAATATTGATCAGGATGTCATCTTCATCTAGGATGGAAATTGAATGGGGGACATCCGTATCGAGTAAGCAGATCTGGCCTTGAGTTAGCTCGATGGTTGATCCGCCGATGGTCTGCCGGCAGCGGCCGGAGTACATGTAGTTGAGCTCAATAAATGAATGGGTATGATCTGGCATGGTCGCAAATCTGTGGTGCTTGCTGATATGATAATCGCCCTGGTTGAAAAAGTAGTGTTCTGGCAGACGTGGAACTCGTTCCCCTTGAGACGGAGTCATTTCTTGGCCGCCGTATTCTTCGATGTTGCGGCGGGTGAGCCGTTGCTTGGCTTCTATGGCATCATGGTGGCGGAGAAACAGTTCAAGTTCTGCATGATCCATAGGTCATGCCTCCTTTTCGGTTTCGCTCAATTTACGATACTCCTCCGGTGTGTATCCAGTCATTTTCTTGAACAGCCGAAAAAAGTATTTAGCGTTGTCGATTCCCAAATTTTTAGCTATCTTATAAATTTTATCATCACTGGAGCGCAGCAGTAGCTTTGCGCGTTCGATACGCTCTTTGTTGACATGATCAATCAGATTCTCGCCGGTCTTTTCTTTGAACAGAAAACTGAGGTAGCTAGGGCTGATATAGAACAGGCCCGACAGATGCTCGAGTGTGACCGGTGAAGCTATATTTTTGCGAATATATACCTTTACATTGTCGATGACATTAGGTGAAGAATAGACCGATTGCTCCTTCAGTAAGTCTGCGATGGAGGTGAGTACCGTTAAGAAGTACTGCTGGATTTCTTCAGCATCAAAGGAAATACCCAGTAGTGCTTCTAGACTTGAAGACGGATGCTGCCCGTTTTGGGTAGGGAAATAAGAAGAGATCAAATTTTTAACATCAGCGATGATATTCCGGCAATTCTCTTTGAGCTGATGAATCGTCGCCGCAGGTTGCCCTCGATAATAATCAAAATAATCAAGAACCCTTTTAGCCACTTTCTCGCTATGGCCCGATTCGATAAAAAAAAGTAGGTCTCGGTTGCCTTCCCACAATACTGGCTCAGCCTGATAACTTCCCGGATGGTAGAGAAAGTACTGTCCTTGGTCGGCGATGGCACGGCAGTTTAAAGCAGACATTGACTCCTCACGTGCCTGCTGTAGCTCCTTCACATCCCTCTTTACATTACTGATGCCGATGCAGGCCTGTGGTCCAGTGTCGAGGATTAACTTCCTAGCTTCGGAAGCAGCCAGTTCAAGTATTTCAGTGTCTTTAAGTGAAGTGTCATATAGCTGGAGAGAAAAAGCCAGTTTTCTGCTCTGCGGGTGGAGAAGGAACAGATGAGACCTCTCCAAGCTGGGTTCCTGATTCGCTAACTCCTTCGGATTATAGAGGGTTAGCAGGGCCATTTTGCTGGAAGTCATGAGACTACGCAGGGGAGCAGAACGGAAAGTAGGCGGATTATTAGCGGGATAGAAACCGGCAACGTATTGTAGTAATGCATGCATATCTCCAAGCAGACTGAGCTGTTCAGCTACTCTGGTGATACTTAGCGTCTCGGCTTTGGCGGACTGCTCACTTTCGATCGCGGTTAATGCTTTGGAAATTGCATCTCTAATCTCATCTTTACTAAACGGCTTCAGTAAATAGTGGACTACCCGGGCAGAGATGGCTTCCTGCATATATTCGAAGTCAGAGTAACCGCTGATGACGATGATCTTTTTATCCGGATATTGGTTTTGTAGCTGCCGTAGCAGTGATTTTCCGTCCATAACGGGCATCCGCATATCGGTGAAGATCAGGTGTGGGTCCTCCATGCGGACAATCTCTAGTGCATCCTCGCCGTTGTCCGCTTCTCCGCAGAAGATGAGCTCCTCAGTTACGCTACGGATCTTTTTCAGTAGACCCTGTCGGATCAATGGCTCATCGTCGATAATGATGAATTTGTACATGGTCCAGCACCTCATTTCTTCGTTATTTGGATGGGAGTGTCAAAGTGATAGTCGTGCCGACTGCAGGCTCGCTGGTAATCGCCAGCCCGAAATCAGAACCGTAATATAGGGCAATGCGGGAGTGTACATTCTTTATACCGATGCTCTGCCTGTTTCGATGACCAAGCCCCATGAACTCCGGCGGCTGATCCAGTAGTCCTTGAATTTCCTTCAGCCGTTCTCCGGAAATACCAATTCCGTCATCGTGGATTTCAAAGATAATCCTCCCAGTCTCCGGCTCCAGGAAGCCCTTTAATAGGAGCATGCCTTTGCCCTTTTTATTCTCTAAACCATGGTAAACGGCATTTTCCACTAAGGGCTGAAGGATTAACTTGAGAATTTTTGTTTCCAGCACGGCTTCCTCCATTTCTTTGACATAACGGATTTTACTGCCATAACGAATCTGCTGAATGGCCATGTAGTTGTCTACGTGTTGTAACTCGTCCCGGGCTAGCACCAATTCGCTATCGGTTTTGATGCTGTAACGGAACATATCCCCCAGTGATTTGGTCATCACAGCGATACTATTTACTTCCTCAATTTCGGCGATGCTGTTGATGGATTCAAGTGTATTGTAAAGAAAATGAGAATTGATCTGGGCTTCAAGCGCTTTCATTTGCGAGTCCATCGTCAGGATTTTGTTCTGGTAGCTTTCCCTGACAAAGGTATCGATGTCCTTCATCATTTTGTTGTATTCCGTATACAGGAAGCCGATTTCATCGAACCGATGAGGCTCAATCTCCGTGGTAATGAACTTTTGCGATTTATTTTTGCGCATTATTTTGGCTAGACGTGTAATGGGTTTGGTAATCCAGTTGGACAGTAGGACAGAGAGCAAAATAAAAATAACAGCGCAAGTAAAAGAAATATAAACGATTAGCTTCTGGGAGATACCATATTTCTCATACAGTTCGCTTAACGATATATTAGCGATGACTGTCCAGTGATAGACCGGCAGTCGCTGGATCACCGTCAAAGTGTCCCCATTGTAAAATTCAAGCTCATCACTCTGCATGGTTTCCGTTTTGCGAATTAGGTCTTCTGGCAGTCGGGTGTCGATGTTCTTACCAGTACTGTCATTGATAATGTTACCGTCATCATTCGCTAGGACAAAATAGCTCATATTGGGTACGGCATCCTTGTTCAGGTTCTTAAAAATATTCAGACTGCAGTCAAGCATGAATACGCCAAGAAACTCTTGTGTCTTCATATCGTAAAGTGCGCGGGAAAAGACAAGAGAAGGTTCAGAGTTAATAATATAAGGTTTTATTCCTGGTTCTCCGATATAGAGCTGGCCTTTGTTGCTAATGGTTTTCTTATACCAGTCATCCTGGAATGGGACGTAACCTACCTGAAGTTCTGCCGTGCTACCGTAGCTTATATTTTTGCCATCAGGAGAAAAAAGATAAATCCCGTTAATATAATCATAGCTGAGCAGCAAATTTTCGAAGATCAGCTTTACCTTGTTCTGTATAATAAAAATGTCGTAAGAATCGTTGGTGTCGGCCAGCTTCTTGAGTTCATCGCTTACTATACTGTATGCGGTTGCACTGGAGGACTGCTGCTGAATGGTGAGCGAGATTCGTTCAATATTACTAAAGATGTCTTCGATGCCCTGAACGGTATTATGTATGGTGTTGGAGGCAACAAGTGAGGTTTGCTGGTTGACCAGATTGGTATAGCTCTGGTAGGAGTTATACGTGACGATGACAATAGGAATGACGGAGACAAGGACGAGCGCCAGTAAAAGCTTAGTTTTGATACTGACAAATTTCATGCAACTTCCTCCAATGTAAACACATTCGTAAAATAGTGCACCCTAAATACAAAAGTAATTATACCGCTTACAATATTAAAATAACAATACAACAACTAACAGGATTTGGTTGCTGGGGGGAAATGAAGTTACAAGAAAATTGGGGGGGTTATTAAATGAAAAATAGGACAAAGAAACGGACAGGAACCATGCTGCTGGCTTTGATGCTTACACTTCTTGCTGGCTGTGGATCGGGAAACAATGGTAATGCTGTAGGTGACAATGGAAACGCTTCAAATACTCCGGAAGTTTCAGCAACTGCGGACACTGCGAAAAAGATAACGCTCACGATGATGGTATCCGGTACAAAAGCCCCGGATGGGCAGGATTTTGCACTCGATGTTATGCCTAAACTTGTCAAGGAAAAATTCCCTAACGTAACCCTGGAAACCTCAAAGCTTCCGGATGAGCAGTATTTCACTTCTATCCGCACCAAGCTTGCTTCAGGTCAAGGACCGGATATCTATTGGGTATTTCCAAGAAATGCTTCGCTCGGTGTTCTGGATATGGCCAAGGCTGGTTATGCGGCCGATCTATCAGACCTGACCTTCTGGGATAACATCAGCCAGGGGGCAAAAGATGATATGTCTTATGAGGGCAAACCTTATGGAATCGCAGGAGGACTGGATTATCTTGGGGTCTATTATAATCAGGACTTGTTCAAGCAGGTAGGCATTACGAAAATGCCAAAAGATTGGCCTTCGTTCCTGGAAGCCTGTCAGAAGCTGAAGGATGCAGGAATTACTCCGATCTCGTTGGCTGATAAGGACCCTTGGTTCTTGCAGTTTGGAATGTACCAAATCGCTGCAAATTTAGTTTATCCGGATGAAATGGACTTTGATAATAAACTCCAAGCGGGTGAAAAATCGCTGACAGATCCGAAATGGGTTGCTACCATCTCTAAAATGAAAGAATTATACGACAAAGGTTTTGTGGTTAAAAATTCATTGGGACTTGGAAGCGCTCAAGCTGCTCAACTGTTTGTAGATGGCAAAGCGGGAATGGTATTTGACGGAACATTCGATTATTCCACAATGACGGCCAAGGGTGCAGCCAACTTTACCCGCGGATTCTTCTCGCTGCCGGCAAATGAAGTAGGAGAGCCAACATATGTCTCAGCCGCAACCGCAGCAGGTTTTGCATTGAACGCGAAGTCTGAGAATCTGGATATCGCAAAGGAAGTTATGAATTATCTATTCGACGGTCAATCTGACTTGTTCAAGGCATGGACCGAAGCCAATAGCTCTATAAGTGTGTACAAAGGTGTAGTGCTGAATCATGATCTGTTCAAAGAAGTCAACGACTCCTATTTGAATAACGGAAAGTCCGTGTACTTCCCGAACCAGATGTGGCCAACTGGTGTTGCTGAAGAAATGGAAGCTAAATTCGCTGAAATTATCGGTGGACGTAAGACAACTCCAGAGCAAGTTACAGAAGCTATGGATGCGAAGTTTAAGGAACTGTGGAGAAACTAAATTTGACATAACTGATAATTGTTCCGCCAGCCTTGGAATTTAACAGCCGGGAGGCGGAACGATTTTGGACAGGAGGATAAGACAGAGGTGAAATCAAATGTAATGAAAAAAACGATGTACTTTTTCGCGGTCCCGGCGTTGCTCTTTTATTTGACCTTCTGGATTTTTCCAATCACTAAGCTGTTTCAGTACAGCATGACTGACTATAACGGGTATGCCCAAACCTTCAATTACATCGGCTTCGATAATTATAAGAATTTGTTTAGCGGAGGCACTCTGGGCAACTCGATCAGTAATACGCTCATTTATACCGTAGTCAGCGTAGTGGCAGGCAACTTGATCGGACTCAGTTTGGCGCTGTTGCTGAACATGAAGATTCGAGGCAAGGGCTTCTACCGCTCGATCTCCTACATACCCACCTTGTTCAGCGCAATAGTGGTCGGTTTCATCTGGAGCTATGTCTATATGCCTGACAGTGGAATGATTGCTACATTCTTGGATAAGCTCGGAATTCCAAACGGCAACTTAAACTTCTTGGGTAGCTATTCTACAGCGCTATATTCCATCATTTTTGTGGAAATCTGGAAAAATGTCGGTACAACCATGATTATCTTTCTGGCAGGGCTTCAGACCGTTCCAAATGATCTTTTGGAGGCCGGACGGATCGACGGTTGCGGCGGCTGGAAGTTGCTGCGGTTTGTGAAGCTTCCGCTACTCGCCACATCCATTACGATTAATACGACGCTGAGCCTAATTAACGGGCTGAAAGCCTTCGATTTCCCGTTCATTATGACCAATGGAGGTCCGGGAACTTCAACTAACACTCTGATTTATTCAATATACAAAATGGCATTTACAGAGCAAATGTTTGGAAAGGCCTCGGCACTTGGGATCATTTCATTTATGCTGATTATCGTTGTTACTGCTGTGTCTGTACTGCTGATGAATAGAAAAGAGGTGTCCGCATGAGCAATGGAACGGTAGTAGATAAGATGCTTCAGCCAGATCCTGCCTTGAACGCGCGGAAGTCTGTCAGACCCGGAGCTTTGCTCAAAAAGATACTGGTTCAGATGTTTGTCATCATTATTATGGTACTTAATCTAATTCCGTTGGTGATTGTGCTATCCACTTCGCTACGGTCTCCAGATAACAATACGAATCCGCTGAATTTGTTTAATGAGATTTCCTTCACCAGTTACCGTATAGCTTTTGAGCGGATGCATTTTGGTTCCGCCCTACTGAACAGCGTGGTGCTGACCGTGATTTCCGTGCTATTGGTGGTGATCTTCGCGGCCATGGCTTCCTATCCTATGGCCCGAATCAGAAGCAGATGGAGCCAGTTCTTGTATCTCTTCTTTCTGGCAGGCTTGGTTGTACCTGGACAGATGGTACTGATTCCAATCGTACAAATGATCAACAGTCTGGGTATTCCCAGCACGCAGTATACGCCGATCCTGATGTTCGTAACCTGTAGTTTACCGTTCTCGACATTCCTGTACACCGGCTTTATTCGCAGCGGTGTTCCAGAAGAGGTAGAGGAAGCAGCACATATTGATGGCGCGGGGCTGTTCCGTCGCTTCTGGACGGTGGTATTCCCGCTGTTGATTCCTGTTACCGTATCGGTTATCATCACACAGGGTATTTGGATATGGAACGATTATTTCTTCAACATGACCTTTATTTCCAAGTCTTCACAATCTCCGCTGCCACTGGCGATGCTAGGATTCATGGGCGACCAGCAGAACCCGACTCAATGGAACGTGCTGTTTGCAGCGTGCATGCTATGTGCAATGCCGCTGTTGATTGCCTTCTCCTTTCTACAGAAGTATTTCGTGGGAGGACTTACTGTGGGCTCGGTTAAGGGGTGAATAGCAAGTCTCAAATGTTAATTTGTATAATTAATTAAATCCTCGTAGAAAAGCTGCCGGTTGCTTTTCTATGGGGATTTTAACTTGCAGGCGCCGTTCAGCCTGAATATGGACTGATTACCCCTAAACAACGATTAAATCTAAGGATCAGCTAGACAATTCTATTCCCTTATGGCAAGATTACTCAAAATATGATATATTTCTACATTACCGAAATGGCTTTTAACATAGGGGGAGAATGTAGATTGAAGAAGATGAAACGATCCGTATTTAGCCTTGTATTCGCAGTAATAGTAGCACTAGGAGCATTCTATTTCGGCGATATCGATGTTTCAAACAAGACGGATCAAGTTGAGACTCGCACGGATGTTGATTACTCATTAGAGTTTCCTACAGACCGATATCCAGAGACGGCAGCACACATTGAAGAGGCTATCCGTACGGGGCATTCGGCCATTTGTACGATTGATCGTTCAGGTGCAGAAGCTAATCGTACTGAATCATTAAAGGGCATTCCAACGAAAAAGGGATATGACCGAGACGAGTGGCCGATGGCCATGTGTATGGAAGGCGGAGATGGTGCAGATATTGAATACATAACTCCAAAGGACAATAGAGGAGCAGGAAGTTGGGTAGGAAATCAGCTTGAGGAATACCCTGATGGAAGTCGAATAGAATTCATAATTCCATAATAAAGGGATCGATTTGATTATTTGCCGAAGTGCCCTTACCTTAACCGATTTTGAACATAAGCTGTTGTATCATCGGAAAAAGGAGGAATTGCAAATGGGAGGTTTTGCTGGAGGTATCGGAACATCAACAGCTGCAATTTTAGTATTGTTCATCTTGCTCGTAATTATTTCTAAAACATTCATTCTATAATGAATACATGTTTACAATGATTTAGTAAAACAGGCTGTCCGAATATCGGGCAGCCTGTTTGGTATTTAGATATGGAATGAATAGTATAGTGAAAATATGCACTTATAGACTAGTAAAAATTCCATAAAAATATGCTATTTTTATGCTAGAAAGCCCTGTCCTTATTCTGTTTTGTACATAAAATAGATTGTACCTTAAGAAAAGGAGGGATTACCCATGAGTGAAAATGCAGGATACGGTGGTGGAGTGTTCACTAGTACAGGCGCAATCTTGGTATTGTTTATCTTGTTGGTTATTATTACAAAAGCACTTTGGGTTTAATATAGTCGATCGTTGCCTTATATGTAGCTCTGCGAATGAATGCAGAGCTTTTTTTGTGCGAGAAAACGCCTGACAAAGACTGAAATCAATAAATTTATTATTTCTTTACCAGATAGCCCATCCCATTTTGCGGATTATACATAGACTACGGTGTACACAAATAAAGGAGGAATTAAACATGGGAGAAGTAAACGGATATGGTTGTGGATGTAATGGTGGAAATAACGTTGCAAATAATAATGTAGGACCTGTTGCTGGAGGATGTTGTCCACCTGTCGGAGGAATAGGCGGGTTAGGTTTAGGCGGATCTACAGGTGCCATTTTAGTATTGTTTATACTACTTGTAATTATTACTAAAGCACTTTGGGTGTAATGTAAGAATAAAACGTATATAAGAAAGGGCCCTGCCATATGAATGGCAGGGCCCTTTCTTACAATGTATTGAAACTTATAAATCTTAGCGACGGCGTCCAAAGAAACCGTAACCCCCGCCTCCAAGAATCAAGAGAATAATGATTATCCATAGTAGTGTACTCATCGTTATCAACTCCTTTACCGTTTCTGTTCCTGATAGGATATTACCCACTATTATTGCATTTGAATAATAATGTACCTTCCATGAAATGGAGCAAGCGCTTTAACTAAAGGTTAGTTAAAATAAAGTTAAGCGTTTACATAAAAACATTTTCATTGTATTATTACGTCAGGTGGAAATAATTTTTATTTTAATAAAAATAGAGAAAATAATTTACAAATTGATGAATCCATGATATTTTGTATGTATGAACTTCAAATGTAATAAATAATAACTTACTTGGGGGAAGAAACGTGACATTAGAAAAATTCCACGGAATATTACCTGCTTTTTACGCTTGCTATGATGAACAAGGAAACGTTTCAGAAAGTCGGACCAAGGATTTATGTAATTATTTGTTTGATAAAGGAGTTCAGGGTGTTTATGTAGGAGGTAGTTCTGGTGAGTGTATTTATCAGAACCTAGAAGAACGCAAAGCTGTGCTGAGTTACGTTGCCAATCAATTGAAGGGTAAAATGACCCTTATTGCTCATGTAGGAGCACCATCTACCAGAGATAGTATTGAATTAGCTAAACATGCGGCAGCGTTAGGGTATGATGCATTGTCTGCTATTCCACCTATTTATTTCAAATTGCCAGACAGTGCTGTATATAAATATTGGACGGACATTATGGAAGCAACACCGTTAGACTTTATTATCTATAATATTCCGCAACTAACTGGTTTTACGTTAACGCCAGCATTATTTGAGAAGTTGCTTGCTAATAAGAAAGTTATTGGAGTTAAGAATTCATCAATGCCAACAATGGATATTGAGCGTTTCAAGAAAGTCGGTGGAGATGATGTTATCGTCTTTAACGGTCCGGATGAACAGTTTGTCTCAGGAAGAATCATGGGAGCAGACGCTGGAATTGGCGGTACGTATGCCGTTATGCCAGAATTGTTCTTACAGGCGAATGAATTCGTGAAAGCTGGACAGTTCAATGAAGCTAGAGAAATTCAAAGTGATATTAATGATATTATCATTGCGCTGTGTTCGTTAAAGGGATCGATGTATGCAGGAATAAAAGAAGTCTTGAAAAGAAGAGGAGTCGACATTGGTATTGTAAGAGCACCACTTGAAGGAATGCACAGCGAAGATAGCGTTCAAATCGAAGCGGTTATGCAGTTGATTGATCAAGCTATCGCAAGATATTGTCGGTAATATCGATGAAGAAAACAATAGTATGTTTTGGAGACTCGAATACTTGGGGCTACAATGCTGAGAGTGATGGTAGGTTTGATGATACCGCGAGATGGACAAGTCTACTAGATGGAGAACTAGGGAAATCAACTTTGCTTATAAAATGGCTGGAGCAACCGTTGCTGCCATTCCAATGCTAGTGATCTTCTTGTTATTCCAACGTTTTATCACTAGTGGAATGACGGCCGGAGCAGTTAAAGAGTAAATCCAAAAAAAAGTTAGGGGTTGGTAATGATGAACACCGAAAACAATATGTTACAAAAGATAAAAGGTAAGCTCGTTGTTTCTTGTCAAGCCTTACCTGAAGAACCGTTGCATAGTCCATTTATTATGGGAAGAATGGCTTACGCTGCTTTCTTGGGAGGAGCTTCGGGAATTCGAGCGAATAGTGTAGAAGATATTAAGCAAATCAAGACAACAGTTGACCTACCAATCATAGGGATTATTAAAAGCGTGTATGAAGGCTCTGCAGTATTTATCACACCCACATTAAAAGAAGTAGATGAACTTTATTGTGAAGGTGTAGATATTATTGCTATGGATGCGACGGATCGAGTAAGACCAGATGGATCTACCATTTCTGAACTATTCCCACGAATACGTGAAACCTATAAAGATCAGCTATTTATGGCAGATTGCTCAACATACGAGGAAGCAGTCAAAGCTGTGGAGATGGGATTTGATTGTATAGGGACGACTTTAAGCGGATATACAGAAGCCACAAAAGGTAAATCCTTACCGGATTTCGAATTAGTAGAGAAACTTTGTAAGAACTTCTCTATTCCAATCGTAGCTGAGGGAGGAGTCTCTACTCCTGAAGAATTGAAGAAAATGTTCGATTTAGGCGTGTATACAGCTGTTGTCGGATCGGCGATTACAAGACCGATGGAGATCACGCAACGATTTATTAAGGCTATGCAATAATACATGTTCGGGCGCTTATCTCTGAACCATTGGGAAGGATCGAAGGGGATATGAAGATTGTAACCGCAGACATTGGAGGAACGAACACCAAGATATGCATTTGTGATGAACATGGGAACGTCGATCAATTTAAAGAATATGTGACGGAGAGCCATCTAGGTGGACCACATGTGATCCAAAGATTACTTGAAAACATTGCAGAATATGATGATTTCGATGCAATCGCAATTAGTACAGCAGGACAAGTGAATTCAGAAGAAGGATTTATCGTATTTGCTAACGAAAATATACCAATGTATACTGGCATGAAGGTTAGAGATATTGTTGCCAACAAATTTAATAAACCCGTTAAGGTAGAAAATGATGTGAATGCTGCCGCGTTAGGTGAGGCTACCTTTGGCGCAGCTCAGTCATTTAATAATTTCTTATGTTTGACATTTGGTACGGGCATCGGTGGAGCGATCGTGATTAATCGTCAGATCTATAAAGGAGCTAACGGCGTAGCGGCTGAATTTGGCCATATGTTCACACATCCTCTAACAGAGACTCGTGACGATGGAAGGAAGCCATTTTATGAAACGTATGCCTCAACAACCGCTTTAGTAAATATGGCTAAACAGGTAGATCCAGAATGTATAAACGGAAAAATATTGTTTGAAAAGTTAAACAAAGGTCATAAAGTGCTTGAACAAATTTTACATTCATGGGTTGATGAAGTATCTGCTGGCTTAGCTTCTTTCATTCATATCTTCAATCCATCCGCTATTATTGTAGGAGGCGGAGTGATGGAACAAGACGATCTAGTTCGTCTCGTCGAAGCAAGAACAAAGTCACTGATTATGGAAAGCTTCTCACATGTGAAAATTATTAAGGCATCTTTGGGGAATAAGGCAGGGGTATTAGGAGCAGCATCCTTATTCTTACGATAAATCTACGTTAATGAAGAGGTGGAGTATCTTGCGAACGATCAGTATTTTTTCTTCCATTCATTCGAAGTATAACAATTTAACGAATACGGAGAAAAAGGTAGCAGACTATGTTCTGGAAAACACAAAAAGTGTTGTTTACATGTCTATTACTGACCTCGCAGATGAATGTGGCGTAGGCGAATCGAGTATATTTCGATTCTGTAAATCATTGAGTTATAAAGGGTATCAGGAGTTTAAGATTGCATTGGCACATAGTATAGCGGTAGATAATGAAGTACCGCAATTAACGGACCAAATTCTAATGGATGATTCGATCGAAGAAGTGTCTTCTAAAGTGTTATCAACGAATATAAGCGCACTGAACGAGACTTATAATTTATTAGATGTTCTCAATATTAGTAAAGCCATCGACCATTTAATTGAAGCAGAACGGATATTATTCTTCGGTGTAGGTTCGTCATTAATAACGGCCTTAGAGGCGAAACTTAAGTTTATGCGTATTACGAACAAAACAGAATGTTCCATGGATTCACATCTTCAAATGATGTCGGCAGCATTGATGACCGAGCGTGATGTTGCTGTTATCATTTCATATTCTGGATCAACGAAGGATTCTATTGAAATTGCACGCAAAGCAAAAGAACGTGGCGCAACGATCATATCGATCACTAGATTTGTGAAGTCTCCACTAACCTCGTATTCAGACCTGACATTATTGTGCGGAGCTAATGAAGGTCCTTTACAAGGGGGTTCACTGTCTGCGAAGATTTCTCAGCTCTATTTGCTGGATATTTTATATGTAGAATATTTCAAAAGAACCAAAGAAGAATCTATTATGAACAAGGAAATTACAGCTGCGGCAGTGAGCGAGAAACTGCTGTAGGTTATTAACAATGATAGGAGATTAGAACATGATTGTAGGTCGTTAGCATCGTGGGCAGACCACAGCAAATGTGAGAATCCGGCTATTTGGAGGCCATCGAGGAAATTAAGAAGATTATACAAGCTACCCCTGCTGTAGGACGTGTTGAAATCCGAGGTAGCGAGATGTATGCTTCAGTTATGGAACTTGATGCCAAAATGTCGGAAGATCATCTTGCAGAGAAACACGAATCTTATATTGATGTCCATTATTTGATAGATGGTGAAGAAACCATTGGTTGGTCACCGCTACAAGAAGGAATTGAACCCGCTAAGCCATATGACAGCGAAGACGATTATGCATTATATACCCCGGTAACGGATGAAATTTTGCTGCCATTGAAGCCTGGAATGTTCGCTGTTTTCTTCCCGCATGATATTCATAGACCGGGTATGGGACAACAATCAACGAAAATAAACAAAATTGTCGTTAAAATTCATCTTGAATATTACAGCAACAAAATGAAATGAATGACTGATAGATATGTTTAGCTGAAGGTTGACCTTAGTATGATACTAAGGTCAGCCTTTTTAATGAGCATTTTAGACAAAAATACAGGCAATTCATATATTTCTATCATTTACTATAAAAAAGGAGAGTTGATATAAATGCAAGCACGTAATAGTAAGAACGCTCAAGGCATCGACGTGTCGCATCATCAGGGAACAATCGACTGGTCCAAGGTAGCAAAAGATGCAATTGACTTTGTATACATTAAGGCAACACAAAATTCAATGGATAGCATGTTTATCACTAATGTGAAAGGGGCTAATGCAGCGGGGTTATTGGTGGGTGCTTATCACTATTTAGATAAATCGGTTACTACGGCAGTTTTAGCGAAAGAAGCAGCCCAAACATTCTTCCAAGCGATTGTGAAGGCGGGCGGTATAGATGTGTTTCATCTCCCTCCAGCATTGGATTATGAAGAATCGAATGGCTTAACTAAAGCACAAATGAATGTGGTGGCTAAGGCATTTCTATCTGAGATCCAGACTCTAACGGGGATGAAGTCTATGGTATACACAGGTAACTCGTTCGCAGCTAATTTCGATGGCGAAGTTGGAGCCTATCCTTTATGGATTGCCCGGTATTCAACCGTCGTTCCTTGGAATGTTACAGCATGGCGTTCTTGGGACATTTGGCAGTATACTAGCGGTACTTCAGGTGGTACTCGTCCGAACGGTAGTAGATCCGTAGCTGGAATTTCAGGTAACGTTGATCTTAACGAGTACAAAGGAACACTAGCGGAATTAAAGGCTGCATATAACAAAGAAAGTGGAGGGGAAGAGATACCTGTGACAGAACCTAACATTAACATCGCTAGTCCGTGGGCAGCAGAGGATTGGGCAGAAGCGAAAGCAAATGGTTATTTTGATGGAACACGTCCTGGAGATGTTATAACTAGGGAGGAGACAGCTATTGTCATTAACCGACTAAGAAACAATTTTCTTAAATTAATAGCTGGAAATACTACGGAGATTGCAGATTTGAAAGCGCGATTAGAGGCCATTGAGAAGGAAAAATAATAGATTTAAAGCAAAGACACCTTGACAAGTGGAGCATCTGCTTGTCAAGGTGTCTTTACTAGTTCAAAGACTCACCTTTCTGAAACAACTCTGTGAAAATCCGAGTATTAACGATCCTCATTATAATCCTTAGAATATTTAAAATTTTATTATTATACCCAAACCTTTTATTATATTCTTACATATACTAGGATGTAGTCTAATATAAAGGAGGAATTACAATGAGCGAAGTTGAAAATGGGTATAGCAACGGTAATGGCAATGGTGGTGGAGTTAGTGGGTTTGGTGGTGCAGGCATAGGTGCTATATTAGTATTGTTCATTTTGCTCGTTATAATCTCCAAAGCTTTCTTATTATAAGATAAGATGTTTTCAATAAAACAGATAAAACAGACCTTACTTGATGTAAGGTCTGTTTTATTTCACGTTCATCCGATGAAATGCTGCATAGGAAATCTCCGTCCTGTGTCGAAGTAGGATATACATGGAGGTGATGTAGATGTTTGATGAAAGTGAGAATAGTCCAGAGGAAATTGATCCATTTCTGAAAGATGCCATATTAATATGGCTTGTAGAAAACTGTAACCAAACCAATGCACCATTGGGCCTTACTTTACTAGTAGGTGGGAGTATCGTAACTGGGACATTAATATCTGGTAAGAGTTACGTCGACGGAGTAGCTTCTGAATTAAATGAAGCAGGAGAATACGCTGTAGCTAAGTATTATCGTGAATTTGGAGAAGAAGTATATGAAGATTCGAGCCCCGAAGATGAACAGGTTATCCCGGAGATGATCCATTTAAAAGATGCACAGATATTAACGGGTTCTCTAGTCCGCAGTATTGGATGGTGGAGAGGTAAAATAAGTTCGATCGATGGACACTCTATAGGAGTATTGAAACATAATTAATAAGAAGAAGTCACTCGATATTGCTAGAAGCTCCGCGTAGACTCTTACTAGCGGAGCTTTTATCTATTTCTAACCTGATTATAATCTTGTTTTAAGGTTCAATCTCTACTATAAAGATACCCCTTATGAACAGTATATAAGTAAGGACCCTGCTAGTATCTCACTGGCAGGGCCTTTGTGCGTTTACGCCTTTCAAAGGTTATAAATAACAATATATTCAGTATAGTACATTAATACCATAGTGGTTTATGACCAAGCACTTACTTAAATTTAGCATAATATATGATATGTTAAAGAAGAAGGAGGTGTTTAGAATGGGTGTATTTATTGATGGAAGAACTTCTCAAAATGCTAGTTTTGGAAACTCAATTTTAGTTCCAATTCTGGTAATTAATGCTCCACAGCTTTTCGGTCAGATAGGTTTAGTAAGTGCCGGGGTTACTGGAACTGCCCGAGTCCAATTGAAAGGAACTGTTTCTGTTCAACTTCCCTTAGCCTTGGTTGGAGTAACAATCACAATTGTAAGAGGAACTTTACCAACGGATCCTGTTATTTATTCAGCAACATCAACCTTTAGTCTGAGCGTATTAGCTCCTCAGGTCATTACTTTTTCAGCTAATGATTTTAACCCGCCAATTACGCCGCAATTGACTTATACTGCATTTATATCTTCCAATTTGCTTGGTACAATTCGTGTGGGTCCAGAAAGTTTCGATGGTATTCTAATCTCTGATTAAAAAACCAAGATAGTCTTAACTTAACAGATTGTGAGTTTTACTCAAACAAAAGAATCCATCAGTTTATTTCTGATGGATTCTTTTGTTGTTATCCGATAAATTGGGTCGTGAGAAAATTTTTTTAATGAGTTTCTGGATTGCGGCGTCTTAGACCTACGAGGCCTACAAGACCAAGTAATCCAAGCCATCCCCAATCGGTTCCATTGTCATCGTTTGTAGCAGTAGCTCTGTAACTGTTAGTATTCATACCGTTCGTGTTCATGTCGTTCGTGTTCATATGGTTCGTGTTCATGTTGTCTGTATTCCTGTAGTTTGTGTTCATGTCGTTAGTATTCATGTTGTTGTTTGCTGCAGATGCAGGAAACACAAGAACCAAAGCAATACTCAATGTAGCTAAAAAAGACGCAAGGATTTTTTTCATTGAATGTTCCTCCTTCCGAAATTTATGACTTATTTGGTGAGGTGCATGTGCCAATATTATCTTTCCCATAACAAGTGTTACTATTCTCATAATTCTTTAACTGGTTGGGCTGAATGGAATTTCAATAACGAAAGAGGTGATGCATTTTTGTGGTGCTTTTCTTTTTATATTAAGTTAATAAAAGAAGAGACAAGACAGTACATACATTTACAAGGGATAGCCCGATGATCACAACGGTTAAATATTATCAGGACGACCAAGATCAACTGAAGTCATAAAATAAGCCACGACTAAAGAACAAGCGCCAATTAACAGCAAAACAATAACCAAAATAGTAACCAATGTTTTACCATTCATCAATTTAACCTCGGAAAGATTATACCAAATACAAAACCATAAAGGCAGATTGGGTTAGTCAATACCCGATGACACTTAGGCAAGAATAAATAGATGAGATCATGGAAGATGAGCTGCAGTTTTTTGCTTTTTCTTTTGCCCATATTGATTCTCTCGTAGGTCTAAAGTTCTGCGTCAAAAAGGGTGATTTACCCCTATATGGAGAATAGTGGGAATATACTCGGTCTTCAATGGAGGTTGTCCAATTGGCTGGGAGGAAAAGTGAAACAAAACAGGAAGAATTTACACAAGAGATCAGGGCCCTTCCATTGATAGGTTCGCTTGCGGGGACTTATATTTTAACTAAATCAGTTCAGGCTTCAGTCATTGTGTGCGTTCTTGTTATGGCTATTATCACCGCTATTCTTATCTTACGAAAAAAGAAGCATGAGGAACGCCTGAAAAAGTCAGGGATTGCTGAAATAGATAAGATGGAAGGGATCCAATTCGAGAACTATCTGGGACATTTGTTACGAGCTCAAGGATATAAAATCGAGGTAAGTAAGGCAACTGGAGATTACGGGGCAGATCTTCTCATACAGAAGGATGGCAAGAGGAGTGTTGTCCAAGCCAAGAGATATAGTAAAAACGTAGGGATCAAGGCTGTGCAAGAAGCGCAGGCTTCGATTGCTCATTATAAAGCTACGAAGCTTGGGTTGTATCGAAAGGTGATTATACGGCCGCAGCTTATGAATTAGCGAAATCAAACCGAGTTAACCTGATTTATCGTGAGGCTTTGATTGAGATGATATTAGCTATGAATTCATTACTTGGGCTTATGATGGAATATGATAACAATATCCAAAAAGAAAAAATTGATGGATTTAAGCAAAGTTTCAATTCAGAAAGAGCATTTTCAGTAATTGATGATAAAGAAAATTTAATAGGAAATTGTGAGTTTTATGATGTGAACGATGAAGGGGAAGAAATATTAGCAGTTGGAGTTCAAATGAAACCTTCAATGACAGGACAGGGTTACGGATCGAAATTTTTTAGAGAAATCATCGAACAAGGAAGGGTATTACTGAATTACAATCATATAATTTTATAAGTATGACTAAAGACTGGAAATAAAACTTAGCAGAGGAAATAGGGAACTTGCCCGCGCCGCGTAGTGGGTCTATATGTTCAGCAGCAAGGAAAGGTACTTTTTTCTCTTTACTGCTATTTAAATTATATTTAATTTCATACATATAAAGGGGCCTACTAGCGTGTAGGCCCCTTTTACTTCTATTAATGAATTCAATTAGAATGACAGAAATAGAAAAACCCCTGCTACGCAAGGGTTCTCAGTAATGATCTGTAATGGATTCGAACCATTGACCCCTACCCTGTCAAGATAGTGCTCTCCCGCTGAGCTAACAGATCGAAATAGTATGTAAATACAAGGATAATCATACCAGCAGGTGAGATGGGTGTCAATTCATTTTATAGATAGAATCGTTTGTTGTGGGGATGGGGTTGTGAGAATGTTAGGTTTAAAAAAAATTCAAAGAGCCCACAATAAGATTATATCAATCTATAAGGAAGTGGCACAATGCGGAATAAGATATATGGTCTAATAGTTGGAGGGTGTCTGTTTGTGTTACTTGCAGGTTGTTCTATAGAACGGGACGAATCCACGTTTCAATTAAAAAGGTTGGACACCTCTACTGCGCCTGTCATGCAGGATGTATATTCTAAGGATGTTGGCGAGCAGGTATATTCGACGACAGAGATCTCTCCACCCTAAAGAACGATACGACGAAGAAATGAGAAATGAAGATTTGAAATATCCCCTTGGATCAGTCTAAGGGGATTTCGTGTTTTTATATTATTAATGTTGTGACTATTCGTCTTCATCCCACTTACGGGAGTAACCCATTTTGGTAACAAAATAGAATGAGTAAATAAGGACGATCGACATAATGATAACGATTGCAATCGTAATTCCCATAAGAGATTTAGCTCCTTTTATAAGGGTATAGTAAATGTAGACATTATCCAAACTATACATCAAAAATTTTTTTTTGTATAATGATTCGATTAGAAGTTGAATAGATTGTGGACCGAAGGAGTGGGAAATGAAATGGCTGCAGAGATCATTCATGTTAACACGGAGGAACAGCTGCAGTATGGACTGGAAATTCGGAAAAAGGTATTTGTAGAGGAGCAACATGTCCCTCTAAGTCTTGAAATGGATGAATATGATACGATTAGTCCCAAGGTACATCATTTATTAATTTACGATAATGGGGAATATGTGGCTACGGGTAGAATTATTTATTACAATGAGAACACGGCCAAAATGCAACGTATTGCTGTCACGAAGGAGTATCGTACGAAGGGTTTCGGTAAAGTACTGTTGATGGCAATGGACAAGTTCGCGAAGGAACTTGGATTGCAATATGCGATACTTGATGCACAGTGTCAGGCAGAATCCTTTTATGCGAAGCAGGGATATGAAGTGATCTCGAAGGAACCTTTTGATGATGCGGGAATATTACATGTTCGTATGAAAAAGGAATTATAATCTAAACTCCAACTTGAACTATCTTGAAATGGATGCATTAAATTAGCATGTGCTGGGTAACCTACTCGAATGCCCTAAACTTCATTGGCAAATTAACTAAAGGAGCGATTGATATGGGAACCCCAGGACGTGAACAATTCGTTGCAGTACAGAAGAACGGTGATGGTGATCTAACAGCATTTCAGACATCATCTGGTCGAGTATTGGCCTATGAACAAGCACTTCAGGAAGTACAGGCAGGTGCGATTGCCGGTGTGAATGCTTTTAAAGGTAGAGATGGAGAAACCTATATTCGTGGAGACGCGGATGGAGATCCATCCAACAACTTGGATCAACTCCCTACATTTGAATGATGTAGACACCATCAGCAAGCCAGCTGTTCCCCCTACATGGGCGGTACAGCTGGCTTTTTATTATAAATGATAGATAAGATTCTGCTCTAAGAAGGTCATGTCACCGATCTCACTCAGATAGTCATCTTTCTCGTCCCCGTAATGCATCAGATAAGTATTCTTCTGAACTTCTAAGGGAAGAGTAAGGAGTTCTTCCAGAGTGGTATGAACTTCTCCAGGACCGCTTAATTGGCATTCATGAAAAATAGTTCGACACCCGCGCTCTTGAACAAGTTGGAGAAGTAATGTGGGATCAAACGTCATGTCAGAACTGTAAAACAAACTTTCATTAATGTATAGAGAATAACTTGCTTTCCCTGGTATATGTTCAGTAGGTATAAGTTCGATGGTAAGATGCTCCGATATGTGATAAGGCTTCAACGGCTGAAGAAGGCGAACCTCAAATATGTCTTCTAGTGAGGATATTTCCCCTGTCTGATATAACCCACCTTTGAGAGAGTGTTCCCACAACGTATGAGCAAGTTCTTCAGTTATATATATTATGGGTTTGCGTTTATAAGTAAATTTCATTTTGAAAGCAAGTTCCTCTAGTCCACCAACATGATCTGCATGGATATGAGTGATAAATACAGCATCAATGTCGTCAAAAGACATCCCCAAATGATGAAGAGCACGTGGAGCGGTTACGCCACAATCAATTAGAAGCGAAAATGAACCATCTGATATTAATGCATTGTTATTGTAATACAATTTGGAAAAGGCGCTTCCGGTTCCAAGCATTTGCAATTGTAAGTCCAAGATTAATTCCCTCCTGATGTTGTTGTTATATCTGTCATTAAATATATCATTGATTAGTGTCAAAATAACAGGAATCTAGTCTTCATTATATATTACTCAAGAGTTCCCAATGGACGAAATCCTCATACAATACGGTAAGTATATACATCCGTAAATGAGGTGACATGATGGTTAAAGCGAAAAGTAAACAAATCGTTCAACCTAAAAGTGAAAAGGTTAAAAAAGAAATGAAACTGGTGTTGTCGCATATCTGTGAGGTCTGTAAAACACCTTGTGCAGATGGAATACATTACAGAGAAAAAATGAGAATACCAGGTGCTGTAGGAAATGGCGTGCCTTGTATTCTGACAAAACCGAGTTCGTAACAAGATAAACCCTGCAGAATAATATTCTGCAGGGTTTATTTGGAATGAAACTCAATTTGACCGCAACTTGCGGTATAAATTGTCGTATATATTTAAGTCATCATGAATGGAATAGGTTGGAGGGGGAGTATAAATATGAGATGGAAGAAAATAGTTCTAAGCACACTTGTTTTATCCCTTATGGGGGGTTCTTTGATGTTTGCCGATTCAGTGAATGAGAAAGTTCGTTTATGGGTGAATGGGCAAGAAGTTCAAGGGGGTGGCTATATTATAGATGGTAAGACTTATGCACCGATTCGCTCTTTCGATGGTGTTGTGAATTGGAATTCTAACAATAATCAAGTCAAGTTTCTGAAGCCTAATGTGCATATCTTTCTATTTAAAGGGGATACGGTATTCGGTAACGTGAATAAAGGAAAGCTGAAATTTAACGTGTTCAGCCAAGTGGATAATCTAAAGGACTCTGTTGCCGCCGTTAAAGTAGCCATCATAGATCCTTCAGGGAATAAGAAGGATATCCAGACTCAAGAATTAGGTAAGGATCAGAAGGATAACTTTTGGTTCAGAACAAATGATTTTACATATGATTTCAAAACGGCAGGGAAATACACGATAGGATTCTACATTAAAGTGTCTAAGAATGCGGAATATGAAATGGTGTCCCAGAAAATTGTTACAGCTTTAGATTAATATAATAATATAATTGTATTGAAACTGCTAGGTTAAATTGACCTAAAAAGCCTTCCATGGTACGATACCAAAGTAGAAAAATTAAACCCGAAGTGAGGTAATAATATGAGCGATCACAAACATGAACATGGCGATGATTGCGGCTGCGGTCATGATCATGAACACGACGGTGAGCATGAAGAGTTTATCCTGACTTTGACGGATGAGCATGGCGTTGACGTGGAAATGGTTCTTGTAGAGACTTTTGATGTAGGTCAGAAGGTCTATGCTCTGTTACTTGAACGTGAGAATCCAGAAGCAGATGGTATCATTCTGCGTATGGAAGAAGAGAACGAAGAAATGGTTCTCTATAATATCGAAGATGAAGAAGAATGGAAGTCTGTTGAAGAAGTATATAACGTGCTTGTAGCAGCACAGCAGGAATAGATTTCATTTGGTATTCATAAAGAAGCTCTGTACCGTAAGGTACAGAGCTTCTTTTTATGAAATGAAATTAGAAAATGGCATTGGTCTCAACAATAACTTTAATATTGTGAATGTAGCGATCTTCGGGTCCTTTTACAGGTAATCCTACTTCCACATGATCAATAATGTAATCAATATTGTCCTGGGAGATGACTTCTCCAGGAAGAAGAATTGGAATTCCTGGTGGGTAGACATATATAAATTCGGCTATGATTCTTCCTGCGGATTCCCTAAATGGAATCACTTCCGTATCCCCATAGAATGCTTCTCTTGGTGTAAGAGATAGTTGAGGGATTTCCGGAATCTTAATAACTAATTCATGAGCTTGATTTACTAAGTAATAGGTATCAGATAAGGAACGTAAAGCCGTTAAAAGAATTTCGATAGAGTCCATTTCATCACCGGGTGTGACGAGACAAAGTATGTTATACATATCGCTTAATTCAACTTCTAGATTATAATGTTCTCTTAACCAATTCTCTGTCTCATATCCCGTGATTCCAAGATGACGAACATGAATGGTAAGCTTGGTCGGATCAATGTCATGCGTTGCTTCTCCACCAAGAATCTCTTCGCCAACACAGTAAAGTCCATTGATCTTATTGATTTCTTCACGTGCATATTGAGCGAGCTCAATGGCTTTCTGAGCTATTTCATGTCCATGTAGCGCAAGATTACGCCTTGAAGTATCTAACGATGCCAACAAAATGTAGGATGTCGAGGTTGTCGTCAACATACTGATGATAGTCTGTACACGTTGTGGATTCACAAATCCATTTTTTACATTAAGGTTAAGCACGGAACTCTGGGTCATCGAACCGCCTAATTTGTGTACACTTGTGGCAGCCATATCGGCACCAGCTTCCATAGCAGATATGGGAAGATCCTCATGGAAATGAATTAATACCCCATGAGCCTCATCTACAAGTACGGGAACATGACGGCTGTGAGCGAGTTCAACGATTTCCTTCAAGTCTGCGCATAAGCCAAAATAGGTTGGGTTAATCACGAGTACCGCTTTTGCATCAGGGTGACGATCAAGTGCTCTACGAACAGAAGTTGTTGTGATTCCGTGATCTATTCCTAGATTCTCATCGCGAGCGGGAGAGACAAATACAGGTTTCGCTCCTGCAAAAATGATGGCTGACATAATCGATTTATGTACATTTCGTGGAACGATGATCTTGTCACCCGGAGAACATATCGATAGAATCATCGTCATGATCGCACCGCTTGTCCCTTGTACACTAAAGTAAGTATAGTCAGATCCGAAAGCATTTGCAGCAAGGGCTTGAGCTTCTTCAATGACACCCGTAGGTTGATGTAAGTCATCAAGTGGGGCTATATTAATTAAGTCTATGGAAAGGGCATTATCCCCTATGAAATTTCGGAATTCTTGATCCGCACCTCGACCTTTTTTATGCCCAGGAATATGGAATTGTACGGGGTTGCTAGCAGCATGATTCTTCAGTGCTGTGAAAAGGGGGGTGTTATTATGGTCCATGGATAAAATCATCACAACCTTCCTGTATTAAAATACAAATTTGAGTATAGCAAATCAGGACGGGATTGCAAGCTTTTGATAAAGGGGTAAAATCCTTATGAAAATGGGTATTCTATAGTATAGATGGATAAAGAAGGATTGTTTAAGGAAGTTTTGCTTAGAAGAGGATGGGATAATCATGCCAATACATAATTCAGAAATGATAAAAGATTCATCCAAGCGCCAACTGAAATCCCCATTTTTTATTGAACTTATGATTATTATTTTTTTAGTAGAGTTTCTAAAAGGGTCACTACTCGTTGCACTCTTACCCATTTATATGAAGAATGCTCTTGGGTTAACGGCTTGGAGTGTGGGAATTGCTTTCTCATTGCAATATGTTGGGGATAACCTTTTTAGAAGTCCCTTTGGTTGGTTGGCTGAGCGGTTAGGTTACAAGAAGACCATGACAGGAGCGTTATTAATGACTGTGATTGCAGTCATCATTATTGCTTTCACTTCTGCACCCATCTGGCTTGCGGTTGCGTGTTTCATTCTAGGGGTAGGGACCTCACCACTGTGGCCTTGTGCGATGACTGGGGCAACAGAGATCTCAGGTCCCAATAATAGTAATGGTGCGGCAATCGGAGCTTTAGAAATGGCTTCATTGATGGGAATAGGTGCGGGTCCAATCGCGATGAACTTTCTCATGCAACGAACAGGGTCCAATTTTCATACGTCGTTTTTGGTGCTGATAGGTTCGGGGATCGTGCTTGTATTAGTCGCCTTACTCCTCCCAGGAAAGGTACCAAGCTTAACCCCCCACATACATGTTAAACATGTGCGCCATAAGAATGTATTTATGTTGATCGCTTCTAAATGGATCCAATTAATAAATAGTGTAAAGAAAACAATGTATGAAGTGAAACATACTTTAAAGGTTAGTTGGCTGGTCTATCCTGCACTATTCTTACAATCATTCGTCATTGGAATTTTAACTCCAGTGATCACGCTATATGTACAGAATGAGTTGGGATTCTCGCCGAATATGTTCAGTCTCTTATTAATAGCTGGAGGGGGAATTACTGTTATTGCGCTTATTCCTTGTGGTAAATTAATTGACCGTTACGGAACAGCTCCATTCTTACATGCTGGATTTCTACTAGCAGCGGTATCCATTTCCTTATTCTCGATGGTACATACCGTACCGCTTGTATTTGCATTTGTAGCACTTATAGGAATTAGTTATGCGTTTATATTACCAGGATGGAATACCTATGTTTCGCATTTAGTACCTAAGGGAGAACGTGGCGTTGTCTGGGGATTTTTCTTGACACTGCAAGGATCTGGCATGGTGGTAGGTCCGATTGTATCGGGAAGACTGTGGGACGTTATGGGACACGAAGCCCCATTCATAGCAAGTAGCATAGTGATGATGCTTTTGTTTTTTGTACATTTGTTATTAACGCGTAAAAAACAACGGAATTCTATAGCGGGATAAGATTTAGCAAAGACATTTTACATCGTGGTAAGCGTTATCTGAGGGGGATCAAGGGTTCTTGATTCCTTCTTTTTGCTTGTTCAGGTTTAACTAGAATTTATTAAGGGTAAAAATAGTCAATAAACCAAGTTACCGTTACATAGGATAAAGTATAAAATATATCAAGCAAATGATTACGTTGTGAACGTGGCATCATTCTAACACCATTTGTTGAAATATCCAGTATAGGAGGGAATGCCTTGAACAAGAGTGATGAAGTAGAGTACTGCAATCTGGAGCTTCGATTTAATCAGCGACATATTCAAGACTTAATCAAAGAGTTGATTCAAGAAGGTTATTCCCTTTATTGGAGTGAGAACGAAACACTCTTTATCATTTCAGTTAGAACCGGACGGAAATTAGTGAAATTAAGATTTATGAGAACTCGAAGTGGATATAAAATGGTTGGAGATTATATCATACGAGACGCTAAGCTTGCGGACTGGATGGAGAAATTAATTGAAGATACAAGAGGGCATGCGGTTGTTAAACGATTTAAAGACAGGCAAATCTTCGTTGAGAATATATTGTTCGGGGAAGTGATCCGATTGGTTGAAATATCAGGGTATCAACAACGGGTTCTATATCAGAAAGGAACTTATTTCAGCGAACAGGAAATGTCGAAGATGTTCTATTCGTTAGAAGGGGATTTACGCTTACAGTTACGTAGAATTGAAGTGGATGAAGAATTAGAGAAACTTTATGCGGCTATACAAGCCAACGACACCGAGGAGATCGAGCATTGTAAAGAACGACTTCGAGAATTATGTCGTGAACTCATGACACTTGAATGGTAAATACGTTAGTTGATTACAATAAGAGAAGCATTTGAGATGAACACCTCGATCATTTGCGAGGTGTTTTATCATGTTAGGAGTTGGGGCAGGGGTTCACTTCTGCGCTTAAACACGTTAATATATAGATTGAATAGAAACTATGTTTAAAAATAAATGGAGCAAAGGATGAAAAACCAAATGGCAAAACAACAAATAGGTGTCATTGGCCTTGCTGTAATGGGAAAAAACTTGGCCCTAAACATCGAGAGTAGAGGCTTTACAGTCTCAGTATATAATCGCTCTCCTGAGAAAACGCAGGACCTTTTGAAAGAAGCTGAAGGCAAGAATCTAACAGGTACTTTTTCTGTTGAAGAATTCGTGAAATCACTTGAAGTGCCTCGTAGAATTCTTATCATGGTACAAGCTGGTAAAGCTACCGATGCTACGATTGAACAGTTGTTACCTTATCTAGATCAAGGTGACATCATCATTGATGGAGGGAATGCTTACTTCCCTGATACAGTACGTCGTAGTAAAGAGCTTGAAGATAAAGGTTTCCGTTTCATTGGAGCGGGTGTCTCTGGTGGGGAAGAGGGAGCTTTGAAAGGCCCTTCAATCATGCCTGGTGGTCAAGAGAGCGCATATCAATTAGTGGAACCGATCTTAACAGCGATATCAGCTAAAGTTGACGGTGAAGCTTGTAGTACATATATTGGACCAGATGGTGCAGGACATTATGTCAAAATGGTGCATAACGGTATTGAGTATGGTGACATGCAACTCATTTGTGAAGCTTACCAGCTCTTGAAAGATGTGTTACATCTTGATGCTAAGGAATTACATGAAATATTCACGGAATGGAACAAAGGGGAACTTGACAGCTATTTGATTGAAATCACGGCTGATATTTTCTCGAAGATTGATTCCGAGACAGGTAAACCGATGGTTGATATTATTCTTGACTCTGCTGGACAAAAGGGTACAGGGAAATGGACAAGTCAAAGTTCCCTTGATCTAGGCGTGCCATTATCCATGATTACTGAATCTGTATTCTCACGTTTCTTGTCAGCTATGAAAGAAGAACGTGTTGAAGCGAGCAAAATCTTGAACGGACCTGCAACTAAACCATTCCAAGGGGATAAAGCTGAGTTCATCGAAAGTGTTCGCAAAGCGTTGTTCGCGAGTAAAATCGTGTCTTATGCCCAAGGGTTCGCACAACTACGTGTCGCATCTGATGAATATGGATGGGACTTGAAATATGGTAACCTTGCAAAGATCTGGCGTGGTGGATGTATCATTCGCTCCCGATTCTTACAGAACATCACAGATGCTTACCAGAACAATGCAGATTTGAAGAACTTGTTGCTTGATCCATTCTTCAAAGATATTATTGAGAATTACCAAGGCGCTTGGCGTCAAACGGTTGCTGCAGCAGTTGCTCAAGGTGTTCCAGTACCTGGATTCTCAAGTGCTCTTGCGTACTATGATAGTTACCGTACGGAAAGATTGCCTGCTAACTTACTTCAAGCACAACGTGATTACTTCGGCGCTCATACGTTCCAACGTCTGGACAAAGAAGGAAGCTTCCACTTCAACTGGATGCAAGAATAGAGTTAGTATTCTGTTTGCTTAGTATCCTTTTTTGCATTAGAGGTAGGAATCAATCCATGCATCGCTTCCATGATACTGAAACGTATATTATCTTGTTCTAGGTAACTTGGGTCGGGTCGTTTAAGAAGTAGCATACTGATTTCTCCAAAATATTGAAAATTTCGAAGTAAACGTGGCTTAGGGAGTTCCAGCAGTGCTGGATCACCTTGAGCCACTTTTTGTTGAACATAATGAAGAACCCAAATGATATCATCGCGGCACAACATATGGCGGACATCGCAGATTTCTTCAAGGCGTTTTAAGCTTGGAATCGAATGATTGTGAGATTGAGGCATGTGTGTAACGCTCCTTTGTAATCTATTGACTGTTCACTCTAGTATATGGAACTCTAGCAAAAATAGAATCTTCCGAAGGCGTATGATTGTCGAAACTTTTGGGGCTGTGTTATGATTGGAACTACGATTGAATAGGATATGTCTCAGACCGAGATAAAGGCATAACAGAGGGGTGAAACTTTGAGCCAACCACAACAGAATATAATCCTGATTGGGATGATGGGAACAGGCAAATCTACCGTAGGTAAATGGCTTGCGCAACATCTGGAATATAACTTGGTGGACCTAGATGCAGCTGTGGAAGCGCACGAGGATTGCAGTATCGCTTCTATATTTACCAATCAAGGGGAAGCATACTTTCGTAAAGCGGAGACAGCTATGTTAGAGAGGGTACTCTCAGATAGATGTCAGGTCATTGCTACAGGCGGCGGCGCTGTACTGAATCCAAAGAACTGTGAGTTGATGAGGGAAGGTGGCTGGGTTGTGGCTTTGACAGCTGAAGCGGAAGATATTGCTTCGCGAGTTCAAGGTGATGGACTTAGACCTTTATTAGCTGGAAATACAGAAGAGAGAATACGTACGATATTGGAAGAACGGAAAAATGCTTACCTTTTTGCGGATTACACAGTGAACACATCGTTATATTCTGTGGAACAAGTGAGCGAAATGATTTTAACACATTACCGCGTCTAAGCTTGTTACTAAGATTGACTATTTTAATTATATGAACATAAAGGAGTTATTAATAATGGATGTTATCGTTAATCCTACCCCAAGTTTAAAAGGGACTATAGGAGCTCTCTCATCGAAGAACTATACAACCCGTTACTTGCTTGTCGCTGCTCTGGCAGAAGGAACGAGCACCGTCTATTACCCAGCACATAGTGAAGATAGTGATGCTATGCGTCGTTGTATTCAAGATCTTGGTGCGACACTTATTGAAGATGAGGAAAAAGCCATTATTACAGGCTTTGGCAAACATCCAAGAGATGTTAAAGAATTAAATGTAGGGAATGCGGGTGCTGTTCTACGTTTCTTAATGGGGATTGCCTCGTTGTGTCCAGATGTTACTTTTGTGAATACATATCCAGATTCTTTAGGCAAAAGACCACATGATGATCTAATTGTAGCCTTATCTCACTTAGGGGTTGAGGTCGATCATAATGATGGACGATTACCAATCACTATCCGTGGAGGTAAGCCGACTGGAGGTAAAATCAAAGTATCAGGAGAGGTTAGTTCGCAATACTTAAGTGCGCTCCTATTCTTGACTCCTTTATTGGAACAAGACAGTGAAATTGAAGTCCTTGGCGATTTGAAGTCTAAGGTGGTTGTGGGTCAGACGCTTGAAGTTCTTGAACAGGCGGGTATTATCATTCATGCTCGTGAGGACTATATGGTATTCCATGTGCCAGGTAGACAAACTTATGAAGCGAAAGCCTACACTGTACAAGGGGATTATCCTGGTTCTGCGGCGGTATTAGCGGCAGCGGCTGTCATACAGTCTGATGTTACTATCGAACGTCTGTCAGCATCTAGTAAGCAGGGAGAACGCGCTATAATAGATGTATTGAAGATGATGGAGGTTCCTCTTACGCATGAGAACGATAATGTTCATGTGAAAGGTAACGGTACATTAAAAGCTATCGAATTTGATGGAGATGCAGCTACCGATGCGGTGCTTGCTATGGTGGCAGCAGCCGTCTTTGCGGAGGGTACTTCGAGGTTCTACAACGTAGAGAATTTAAGGTATAAAGAGTGTGATCGGATCACAGACTACTTAGCGGAGCTTCGTAAGGCAGGCGCTAACGTAGAAGAACGACAAGCAGAGATCATCGTTCATGGAAGACCTGAAGGTGTTGAAGGTGGTGTGGAGATTAATGCACACTATGATCACCGCGTGATTATGGCATTGAGTATCGTAGGACTGAGAGCTAAACAACCTATCCGAATTAAGGATGCTCACCATGTGGCCAAATCTTATCCACAGTATTTTGATCACATTCAGGCGCTTGGAGCACAAATTGAATGGGTACATTCTTAATATACCAATCTTTACAGAAAGGGAGGATGAAAGATGTCTTTTATTAATCCAACACAAGAACAGATCGGCCAAATACTGAAGAACGCAGGTAACATTGCGGTAGTGGGATTATCGGATAAGTCAGATCGTGTATCGTACATGGTTGCTTATACGATGCAGAAGAAAGGGTACCGGATAATTCCCGTTAACCCTGCTGCAAGCGGAACGGAAATACTAGGTGAAATGTGTTATGCATCGCTAAAAGACATACCCGATCCAATCGATATAGTAAATGTATTTCGTCGCAGTGAGTATTGTGCAGAAGTAGCCCGAGAAGCAGTAGCAATTGGAGCAAAATTACTATGGCTTCAGCAGGGGATTATTAGTGAAGAAGCTGCTGTCATTGCTGAAGAGAATGGTTTGATTGCTATTATGGATCGTTGTATTAAAGTTGAGGATGCTATTGCGAGCAAGAATACGTAAGTGAAATTAAATTGACCCTTCGGGGTCTTTTTTTACGCTAAACGTTTCTTCGCCGCTAAAGGACGGAAAGACCGTTTATACTTGTTTTGACAAAATGTCTATCAGGGCTTACGATCAATATACATAGGATCAAGCGTAAATGAGAAACCATTTGTAGTTGATCGTGTGGAGGAAGGGGAGTGTCACCTTGAATTGGTTGGGATCTTTACAGCAGCTCGGAAGAGCAGTCATGCTCCCTACGATGGTATTACCTGCTGCCGCTATATTGCTAAGCGTAGGTAGTCTGCCTTGGGCAGCTTGGGGACTTCCATCCATAGCTGAGGTTAGTACGTGGGCTGGTCAAGGTATTTTTTTCTTCTTGCCCTATTTATTTGCGGTCGGAGTAGCTTGGGGACTTGCCAATCAAGCAGGACCTGCTGGGCTTGCTGCATTATCGGCAATGTTCATCTATGAGCAAGTCATGAAACATTTAGGTGACGGCAGCATACAACCATCTACGTTAATCGGAATCATCTTCGGAATGATCGCAGGTGGATTATATAATCGATTTAAACATATCAAACTTCCAGAAGTATTTCAGTTTTTTGGAGGCTCTAGGTTTGTCTTGTTGATTATGGGGTTATTCTCAGCTGTATTCTCATGGTTGATGTTAGGCGTTGCTCCCTATTTGCAACGGGGTCTTGATGAACTCACACACATGGTTCTCCATTTGGGAGGATTCGGACTTTTCTTATACGGCATGTTATATCGTGTTCTTACTGCCTTTGGGTTGCACCATTTGTTGAATAATGTGTTTTGGTTCCAGGTTGGATCATTTACCACGTCAGATGGAAGTATCGTTCAAGGGGATTTACCACGATATTTCGCGGGTGACCCTACTGCAGGATCATTTATGGCAGGACTATTTCCCATCATGATGTTTGCCTTGCCTGGTATAGCATTGGCGATCATCCATGAAGCACGTGAGGATCTTAAACCCAAGATTAAAAAGACATTTTTAACAGCGGCGTTAGTCTGTTTCCTTACAGGTGTGTCTGAGCAAATTGAGTTCGCATTTTTGTTTGTTGCTCCATATATGTTTATCGCTCACGTGTTGTTATCTGGAATAGCGATGTGGATTACATATGCATTAGATATTCATCATGGATTTTCTTATTCTGCTGGGGTTATCGATTATGTACTGAATTTTCATCTGTCACATAATGCATGGATGCTTATTCCCATTGGAATTGTGTATGGAATTATCTATTATGTGTTGTTTCGATGGGCAATTCACAAATTCCATATTCCAACGCCAGGACGAGAAGAAGGATCAACATTGGAAGATTGGGCAGGAAGTATCCCCTATCAGGCTCCCCTCATATTGGAAGCACTTGGGGGTAAGGAGAATATTGTACAGTTAGAATCTTGTATTACGCGTCTTCGCCTAACGGTTAAGAATGATAGGCTTATAGATAGCAACGCTCTTAAGCTTCTTGGCTCTGCAGGGTTAATTAAGCTGGGTGGGGGCAATGTTCAGGTTGTCTTTGGCACTTATTCAGAATTAATTCGTGAAGAAGTTAATAAGCTGAGGCAGAGGGTGATGCCCCAGGTTCTATTCAGCGCCCCGGTGCATGGATCAATGTTGCCAATTGAAGAGGTACCAGATCATATTTTTGCTGCGAAGTTAGTTGGGGATGGTGTGGCTTTTATACCTGATAGAGATGAATTGGTCTCTCCGGTGTATGGAACGATTATTCATGTGTATCCGACGATGCATGCGATTGGTATATCGACACCAGAAGGTCTTGAGGTGCTACTTCATATAGGAATTGATACTTCTCAACTCAAGGGAGGACATTTCCAAGCTGCAGTTAAAGAAGGGGATACCGTAGTTCCAGGTCAGCTGCTTGTCAAATTTGATTTGGCATATATTCGTATGCATGCTGCATCACTGGCAACTCCAATGGTTATAACTAACCCAGAACGAGTGAAATCATGGAGCTTTGCTCCTTTTAAAGGTGTTAAGAAAGGGCAGGCATCCGTGATGTCTGTTGTATTACACGACAGGAACGTTGGAGGGTTTGAATCATGATACAAGGCATCGGAGCGGCAACAGGAGTCGCAATAGGTAAAGCATTCGTATTGCCTAGTTGGGAATGGGACTTACCTGAATCCAGATTGGAAACCATAGATCTTGCTAAAGAATTTGAACGATTATATGAGGGAATACGAACTTCTAAACATGAAATTGAGTTCATTAGAAATGAATTCAAAGAAGTGGTGGGCGAGGAAGAATCCAGTATCTTTGATGCCCATCTTGCCATATTGGAAGATCCCATTTTTATGAATGAAATACAAGGCATCATTGAACGTCAATACAAAGCGGCAGAAGTTGCTGTAAAAGAAGCTATAGATCATTTTGTAACGATGTTTGATCTGTTAGATGATGAATATATGAAAGAACGAGCTTTAGATATTAAGGATGTAGGTAATCGATTATTAAAGCATCTACTGGGTGCACCAGAGATTACACTTCCTGAGGATACGCAACCCTACATTTTGGTGGCTAAGGAACTATCCCCATCTCAGCTTGTTCATTTGAACCCATCTCACGTACTCGGAATTACGACTCTCATTGGTGGGAAGACATCTCATTCCGCTATCATGTCACGAGCACTTGGAATCCCACTTGTATGTGGTCTGGAGAACAATCTGAAAGTACCGATTCAGACGGGTGATATGCTTATTGTTGATGGTGATCAAGGACATGTGTACGTTCATCCGGATGAATCCATGATAGCTCATTATACAAGCATACGGACCAAACAGCTGCATAAGAAAGAACAACTCCAACTCTTAGCATCAGTAGATGCGGTGACTCAAGATGGGGTTCAAATGAATCTTTCCTCCAATATAAGCTCTGTCAAGGAAATGGATATGGCTTTAAAATATGGTGCCGTAGGGGTAGGACTTTTCCGAACAGAGTTCTTATATATGGATCGCGTGACGTTTCCTAGCGAGAATGAACAATTTGAGGTATATCGTCTTGTTGCAGAAAAAATGGCTGGTAATGGTTCAGTGGTCATCCGCACCTTGGACATCGGTGGGGACAAGCATTTAGATTACTTCTCTCTACCAGAAGAAGATAATCCTTTCCTTGGATATCGTGCAATACGGATTAGTCTAGATCGCAAGGAACTATTCAAGACTCAGTTGAGCGCAATATTACGAGCGAGTGATTATGGGCATGTGAAGATTATGTATCCGATGATTTCTTCTGTTGAAGAAGTACGTGGAGCTAATGAAATCCTACGTGAAGCGATGGCTGATTTAGATGACAGAGGGATCTCTTATAATCGAGATATCGAAGTTGGGATTATGATTGAAGTGCCTGCAGCAGTTGCGATCGCTGATTTGTTAGCAGAAGAAAGTGACTTCTTTAGTATTGGCACGAATGACCTCGTACAATATGTGCTTGCTGTGGATCGAATGAATGAACAAATTGCACATCTGTATCACCCGTATCATCCAGCTATCCTTCGTATGCTGAAATCAACGGTGGAAGCTGCAAGACATGCAGGTATCCCGGTTAGTGTGTGCGGTGAAATGGCTGGAGACGAGCGCTCTATTCCATTATGGATCGAGTTAGGCGTACGTGATCTCAGTATGTCACCGGAATCTTTGCTTCGAATTAAGCATCGCCTTCTAAATACATCTGCTGAGGAAGATAAGCGTATAGCGAAAGAATGTCTACAAATGCATACAAACACGGAGATTGAAAAATTATTAAATGACTACCATGATTCTCATAGAAGCAGTCGCTCTATTGCTGTAGACTAAGAATTCATTGATATAATTGGATCGTGAGGTGGCATCAATGATCGTGGTGAGTTCTTGTTTAGCAGGGTTAGAAGTGAGATATAACGGAACACATCGCCTAGACAGTAGAATTCAAGAGTTGGTGGACAACAATAAAGCTATCATGATATGCCCTGAATTGTTAGGAGGATTCACTACACCTAGGGAGCCAGCAGAGATCGTTGGAGGAGATGGCGAAGATGTCCTTCAGGGGAGTGCACAGGTCATCAATAGGTTAGGTAAAGATGTAACTGACATGTATGTTAAAGGGGCTTACGAAACGCTAAGGATTGCGCAGGAGATTCATGCAGAAGTAATTGTGCTTAAGGAGAATAGTCCCTCGTGCGGGAGTTCTATGATATATAATGGTGAATTTACAGGTGATAAGATCGTTGGAAATGGTGTAACGACGGCTTTGCTTATAAGGAATGGGTTAAGAGTCATCTCAGAAGAACAGTTAGCCGATATTCTTGATGACATCTAGAGCACGATTCTAAAATAAAAGAATGGATGGAGAATCAGACTTGTTCTGATGAATCTATCCATTCTTTTTAATGAGTAGGGTAATCATCCAAATCGGCGCTTATAACAAGGCATGATCAGGTATTTTATTTGGTAAAGATTTTGACCTCTTTAGGAGCTAAAGTAACCGTAATCGAGCCATTGTTAATTTGAACATGGTCCGACCCAAGTTGGTTTGTCAGGGTTAGTCCGTTAGAGAAGTTCTCGAAATTGCCAATCGTCCGAGTCTCGGTGTTCCATGAATTGTTAATGAGTACAATTGCTTCATCGCCATCTTTGGAACGTTGGAAGCTATAGAAGGCATTGTCAGCCCACTTTTCTTTTTGCGAACCATTCTGCAATGCGGGGTGACTATTACGCACGGCATTGATTTTAGTAATGTATTTGTAGAGTTCGTGATTAGCATTAGGTACTACGTCCTCACGGTTATAAGGGTCATCCCCGCCGCTATAGCCTAGTTCTGTACCTTGGTAGAGAATTGGGATTCCACGTGATGTAAGCATAAACCCTAGAGCAGCCTTCAGTTGTGGCCATTTGTCAGCCCCATTGCCTGGTTTGCCAGAGGCATCATTTAGGAAACGCTTCACATCATGATTATCAATAAATAATCCATTCATTCTTGAATCACGATACTTTGAATCTTGCGTGTAAAGATCTCTTATTTGAGTGGTTGAGGCGTCATGACCGAATACATTTTTCATGGTGTAATACATTGGGAAATCGAGAGAAGCATCTAGATAGTTGGAATAATCTCCAACTTTGCCGTATTTGCGGTTAATCCTGTGTTGGTTTAGCTGGTAGAAGTGGATGTTCCCACTTTGGCACCATCCCGCCAGATTTCATAGCCGGTACCCCCGACAGCATCCGAAGATGCTGTCCAGGATAAGGAAACGGATGAATCGGTTTTACTTGTAGAAGTGACATTGGTGGGAACGCTTGGAGCGGTCGTGTCAACAACAGTGCCTGCGGGAGGTCCTGTTACGATCGTACCCACTGAACCATTCGCACCAGGTGTGAAAGTGGATGTGCCAACGTTAAACAGATAGTTGTTTGAATTATTGTTGTCCCAAGTACCGCTACCGTTGTTAAAGACAGCTTCTAATTGGGAAGCAGATCCGATGTTGAGGGTGATTTTGGAATACCCACTTATTTCGGAATTTGCCATAGCTGTTCCTGGAGCAGTCGTCCACGTACCCCCAGCAGGGCGGTAATGGATATAAGGCGTAGCATATCCCTTTTTGTAATAGACCGTGACTGAATTGCCAGTGGATGCGGTATAAGTTGTTACGCTAAGTGCGGTGCTTGCAGCAGAGATGTTACTCGCCGCGTCGAAAGCTTTCACCGTGAAACTGTAAGCCGTATTTGCGGTTAATCCTGTGTTGGTATAGCTGGTAGAAGTGGATGTTCCCACTTTAGTACCATCCCGCCAGATTTCGTAGCCAGTTACCCCGACAGCATCTGTGGAAGCAGTCCAGCTCAAGGAAACCGATGTTTCTGTTTTACTTGTAGCCACTACATTGGTAGGTACGCTTGGAGCAATCGTATCAACAACAGTGCCTGCGGGAGGTCCTGTTACGATCGTACCCACTGAACCATTTGCACCAGGTGTGAAAGTGGATGTGCCAACGTTAAACAGATAGTTGTTTGAATTATTGTTGTCCCAAGTACCGCCACCATTGTTAAAGACCGCTTCTAATTGGGAAGCGGATCCGATGTTGAGGGTAATTTTGGAATACCCACTTATTTCGGAATTTGCCATAGCTGTTCCTGGAGCAGTCGTCCACGTACTCCCAACAGGGCGGTAATGGATATAAGGCGTAGCATATCCCTTTTTGTAATAGACCGTGACGGTATTTCCATCTGGTGGCAAGTCTGTGTTTTTCGTGTGACTAATGACATATTGTTTGAAACCAGCCATATCTCCAGTAGCCGATCCATTACTATTGACGACATTAGCAAGTCTCAGAAGTGTGAATCCATTATACTTCCATGTTGTTATTTTCTCTTGAATCTTTTGAAAGTTACCGGTAGGTAGAGCGTTCTCACCATTTAAGCGAACGCCTTTACTATTTGCTATGGAAGATACGGTATCTACTAGCGTGGAAGGTTTTGAATAAGCAGGTGCACTTCCATCATCATTCATTTCCAACGCGGTAAATGTTAAATCGAGATTATTGTCTTTAAACTTTTGAATAAGTGTGTTGTAATCATAGTAGCCCGCTGCATTCTCGGCACTGTGTGGGGCTGATGGATTGTTGTACTGCCAGTGGAGACCAGAGATCTTCGCTCCGATTGGAACGCCGAACACAGAATCGAAGTTGCTGTGAGCCGCTGTAGCAATTACGCCAAGATGGTTCTCAAGGACGCTTTGATTCCATTTAAGAAAGTCTTTTCCGTAAGTGGAATTGTAACCACCTGTTGAATAGAACGAGTCTCCATCACTTGGAGGGTTGATCTGGCTCAGATCCGTTAGGGATAGACTCCATACTGAGTTTACACCGCTTAACGAACCATATTTACTAATCATAGCTGTTCTAAACGCATTCTTCGCCGTGTCTGTGTATACTTGGAATTTACCACGAGAAGGATAACTCCAGCCTGCTGAATTGTAATAGGAAGGGTAGCGAAGTTCACCTGAAGGTCCAGCACTTAAGTAGATTTTGGGAATAAGAGCTTTGTAGCTAGTGAAGTTAGTAGCGAACGAGGCGTATAAATCATTGTATTGTTGCCCAATACCGCTCCAAAATGGTGAGATAGCTTCATTATTCACATAACCAGTCTCACTTTTGTATTTCATTTCATCTGCCGTACCTTTGTTCCAGAGCCAGGAAGGGATAGGGATATTACAGTCATCCCCGGGATTTCCACCACAAGTATGTGTTGACAGAATCGGAACCCATTTCAATCCAGATTCACTGACAACGTTTGCATAAGTCTTGTAGTAACTCCAATCAAATTGATTGTCACCTGTAGCTTCTACATCACCCCACCATACATCTGTTGTAAGTGCGTAGACACCGTTACTTTTTAGTGTGTTTAGTTGGTTCTTAAACGCATTCCAATCTGTAATCTTGGTGAGAGGTGCCATAACAGATGCTTTGAAGTCATTTGCTACAACTGCATTAACTGTACTTGAGTTACTTAATAAGCCCATAATCGTGGAAAAGAATAAGAAAAAACCTAAAGCAACAACACGAACCTTCCTCCATAATAGTTTACTTGAATTCAAATCTACCAATCCTCCTTTTTTAAATGAAAGCGATTACCGCATTTCTTAAAAAGGCCGTTCTCGTAGTAGACACGGTAACCCATTTGTACTGTGTTTCTTCTTGTGACTTGGAGACAAGTAAGCGGCGGGCGTTATGCCAGTTAACATGTAGAATTAAAACAGGGGATCAAACATTAATCATGAATGCAATCGTTTGCAAAATTATGTTATATTATTTTTACATATTTGACAATACTTGTTTTTTATAAAGTTAGAAAAATCCACCCCAATGTAATAGTAATATCTTGCGCTTTACAGTTACTTGGAGTGGATTATGGGATTGAGGTGGCTACTTACCTGCTAAAGCGTCACAAAAAGCTTTACCATAGGGAGGGAGATCGGGAGGTCTACGAGCAGAAATAATGTGTCCATCAACGACAACGGCTTCATCTTTCCAAATGGCACCGGCATTCTCCATATCATCACGGATGCCTGGAGTTGAAGTCACTTGTACGCCATTTAGAATACGTGCAGAGATCAATACCCAACCTGCATGACATATTTGTCCGATAGGTTTGCGATCCGCATCCATTTCTTTAATAAGTTCAATGACTTTGCTGTAGCGTCTTAATTTATCAGGAGCCCAGCCGCCTGGTACAAGAATACCGTCATAGTCTTGGCTATTCACTTCTTCAAAAGAGTAGTCGCTCTTGGCAGGAACACCATATTTACCGATATACGTCTGTCCTTTATCTTCTGCAACAAGATGCACTTCAGCGCCTTCTTCACGTAATCGATAGATTGGGTACCACAATTCTAAGTCTTCGAAGTCTTCGCTAACAAGGGCAATTACTTTTTTACCTAAAAGTCTCATTTTTGTATCACTCCTCTTTGGGTGTAATTAAGGATTTAACCTATGGATTACTCTATTCTAACAAAAAGGATGTCCACAACATAGTTCTGCACTCCACCTTTTGGTGAAAGCGGTAATTTAAACGTTCCACTTTTTTTGCAGGATTTAATCTACATAAGGTCGAATAGAATTTAGATCAACTTATTTATTATCTATTCAAGACATATTAGAAATATATGAGGTGTTAATAATGGATAGACAATGTAAGTGCGGTCAACAGATGAGACTAGAATTACGTACCATAGTAGCAGGCAATGTACATATTCTTCATGTACCTATGCGAACATGTGAAGGGTGCTCAAAGTACGATCTATTGCCACCTATAAAACCTGGTTTGACAGATTATATGAAAGACCTTGTGAAAGAGAAACGTAAAAGAAAGATATCCTTTACAGAGGTCAATGAGATATCAGAGGTTATTTTTGAGGTGCTCTCTCAAGAGGAGAGTGATTGTTCTATAGAGATAGAGAATGCAATCAAAGATGCCACCCATCATCGAATTAATCTATTGCTTGATTTATTTAAGCATGCTGAGAGCATCCAAGACAGAAGTTGGATTGAGAATCTTCGACATCGATTAGGTCAACTTTCAACCCTTTTAGTAGAATTTAATCGAGAAAAAGCTACTTCGTACAAATGATTAGCGGTTTTATGCGCTTTGTTGGCTTTTTGTGTCGTTTTTTGTTACGATAATGAAAGAATTATACGAGATTAGGAGGTATAACGAATGGCTACGATGACTAGACTGACTACTATTGATCAGTTAAATGCTGCATTGGAATCATCATATGACAAGCCTCTACTTCTTTTTAAACATAGCACTCGTTGTCCTATCAGTGCCAATGCATACCAACAAGTGATGTCCTATCTAGAGGATGAACCTAATGAGTCTGTTGAATACGGCATTATTTATGTCGTTGAAGATCGCCCAACATCTCTTGAGGCAGCTGCTCTGACTGGGCTCCAGCATGAATCTCCACAAGTTATGCTAGTAAAAGATAAAAAGCCAGTTTGGCATACATCTCATTCTTATATTACATCTAGTGCACTACAAGAGGAATTATAATCTTAATTATGAAGCGTTATCATTGCGCAAAGTAGTAAATTGTCGTAATATTGATTATATTGGGTTGAACGAATGAAAATTTATTTGTAATGGAGCGAAAGAATTTGACAGTAACCATTTACGATGTGGCGCGTGAGGCAGGCGTATCTATGGCTACGGTATCTAGGGTTGTCAATAACAACCCCAACGTTAAGCCACAGACCCGGAAGAAAGTATATGAGGCGATTGAACGTTTGGGATATCGTCCAAATGCGGTGGCGAGAGGTCTCGCCAGTAAGAAGACTACAACGGTTGGTGTTGTAATTCCTGATATTTCTAATTCTATTTTCGCAGAAATTGCTCGAGGCATAGAAGATATTGCGAATATGTATCATTACAATATTATTCTGTGTAATGCTGATAAGAAGAAAGAGAAGGAAATACGTGTTATTAACACCTTGTTGGAGAAACAAGTGGATGGATTGTTGTTCATGGGCGGAACGGTTACAGAAGAACATATACAAGCCTTCCAGACATCTGCAGTACCCGTTGTGCTCTGTGCAACGAGAGATGAACAAGGAAACTATCCTTCAGTTGATATTGACCATGAAGCGGCAGCTTTCGATGCAGTGAATACGTTGATTCGGCATGGTCACCGTGAGATTGGTATGATCAGTGGAACACTTCAGGATCCTGCGAATGGATATTCTCGTTTTCAAGGATACAAGAAAGCTTTAGAAAAAGCAGGAATAGATTATCGGGAAGATTGGGTCCGTATCGGTAATTATCGTTATGAGTCTGGTGTGGAGGCTATGAAATACTTTCTTGGTCTGAGAAAGAAGCCGACTGCAATTTTTGCTGCAACAGATGAAATGGCTATAGGTGCGATCCATAGCATTCAAGATGAAGGTCTAAAAGTTCCAGATGACTTCTCTATAATTAGTGTAGATAACATTCATTTGGCATCGATGGTGCGACCACAACTGACCACCGTAGCACAACCAATGTACGATTTGGGTGCTGTAGCGATGCGACTTTTGACCAAACTAATGAAGAAAGAGAATGTGGATAATCCGCGGGTTATTCTACCTCATGAAACCATTCTTCGTCTTTCCGTTAGTCATGTGAATGAAGAGTAACTTACTGAACAACATATCGATTTATTGAAAGCTCCGTTAAGGGGCTTTTTTTAAATAGTAAATAGTTATCCATTAGAAAGAATCATGTACATCTCGCTAAAAAGGAGAGTGCAAACGTTTCTTCTAGGATGCGATCCATTGATTTAGACTGATATAGCTGAGGGGGCTTGTAGAATTGATAACCAATGAAATGACGATAGGATTAATAGGTGCCATGGACGAAGAGATTGAGTTGTTACTAACTGGCATGGAGCAGAGTGAGGAAATAACAAGGGCCGGCATACGTTATGTTAAAGGATCCTTTCAAGGTAAATCTGTCGTTGTATGTAAGTCAGGTGTTGGCAAGGTTAATGCAGCTGTTACTACACAGATCATGATTGACCAGTTTAGAGTTTCTAAAGTGTTATTTACGGGTGTAGCAGGAGCTGTACATCCAGATCTGTCCATTGGTGATATCGTAATCTCTACAGAGTGTATTCAGCATGATTTCGATGTATCTGCTTTAGGTTTCTCTCGTGGTGTTATTCCTTACCAAGAGGTATCGGCCTTTCCGGCGAATAAAGATTTAATAGCTCTAGCTGAACAGGCTTGTCGTGAGGTTGCCGATGGAAATTACATACTAGGGAAAGTATTGTCTGGAGATCAATTTATTGCAAATCGAGATACAGTTGCCTGGCTACATAATGAAATGGAAGGTTCCTGTGTGGAGATGGAGGGAGCTTCGGTCGCACAAGTGTGCTATATGAACGATGTCCCTTTCGTCATTATTCGCTCGATGTCTGATAAAGCGGATGGATCCGCACATGTTAATTTTACTGAATTTACTATTGAAGCATCGAAACGTTCACATGCCATTTTAGAATTTATGATTAGTCGAATTTAATAGGAATCTTCCATTAGACTCGTTTTCCTCCTGATATGCGTCAGCTTTGCTAATGTATATGTCAGTAGGGAAATGAGCTTTTTTTATTTACTCTAGAAAAAATTAATACATAAACCGTTGTTGGAATCGGATATGATCAAATTGCTCTTTTGAAGATAGTGGAACATCCCTCCCGATTCGTACCATAAGACAATTAGCTGGATGAGAACATATCTCTGGATCATCGGTTGCATACCATTCCATCTCAACAATCTTCATAAGCCGTTCCATCATCTTGCGGTAATCCCATACGTTAAGGCCGCTCCCCTTTAGATCCCAATGCCAATAATATTCAGTAGTAAATACAATATATTGTTCCATTTGATTATCCTCAAAGGCTGTCTTTATCATCTGTTGTCCTAGACCTAATGAACGGTATTCATCGGCAACTTCAATTGCGCCTAGTTCTATTAAATCAGTCATATGTTCTTGAGACCATCGTTCTTGTTCATCAGGGTAATGGAAGGTCACATATCCAACAATAGTGAGCTCATCACGGGTAATAATAATTCTACCTTCTTCTAATCCTGCAATTTCAATCAATGCTTGATGTTGTTCTTGAGGTCGACGAAATGCATCAAGATCGGGATGAAGGGTTAATTGGGATAGGGTTTCAACAGAAACAGGACCTTCAACGATTAGAATCCGATCATGAAAGGGTAAAGGTTGGACATGGTAAAGTTTAGGATGGTTCATCGCGTAACTCCCCTTTTATTTCTACTTATAACAAATAAAAATTTAAATGAAAAGCAATGACAGAGATTTAATACCTATGCTATAATCATTCTGACATAATTTAGTCACAAATATAAGCATTTCCACTATGATTGTTATTATGACAGAAGTTTACTAGATAAGCGATTTCGAAAGTATAAAAATAGCGAATTTTGTAAGCGTTATCTTTTTTGTTCCTAAGAAGCTACTTATGGAGGGATAGATACAAATGGAAATCAATCATAATAATGAACTGTTACCGAGTGTGAACAGCATAACTAATATGGGTGACTACGAACAGGCTCGGAAGGAATTTAATTGGGAAGATGTTGAACGTCACTTTACATGGTATGAAACAGGTAAATGTAATATGGCATATGAAGTCATCGATCGTCACGTGGAAGAAGGAAAAGGAGACAAAGTAGCACTGATATACAGTGATGCGAATCGAGAAGAAACGTATACATTTCGACAATTAAGAGATCAATCGAACCAATTTGGTAATGTTCTTCGTAAATACGGAATTGGTAAAGGTGACCGTGTCTTCATATTTATGCCCCGTAGTCCAGAGTTATATATCTGTCTGCTTGGTATTCTTAAGGTAGGAGCGGTGGTAGGACCTTTATTCGAGGCCTTCATGGAAACTGCGGTGAAGGATCGCTTAGTGGACAGTAGTGCAATCGCGTTGGTCACAACTCCACAGTTATTGGGTAGAGTTACGAGAGGAGAATTACCTGACTTAGAGCATATCATTGTTATCGGAGAACCCGATAATCAGAATGATTCATTGATAAGCTATAGAGATGAAATGGAATCAGCATCGATTGCGTTAGAACTTCAATGGTTGGATCGTGAAGATGGTCTTATTATGCATTATACATCAGGATCAACAGGTAAACCGAAAGGCGTATATCATGTCCAGAATGCGATGATTCAACATTATTATTCGGCAAAGGTTGTACTAGATTTACGTGAGGATGACGTTTACTGGTGTACAGCTGATCCAGGTTGGGTCACAGGGACCTCCTATGGTATTTTTGCACCCTGGCTTCATGGTGTAACAAATGTCGTTAGGGGTGGACGATTCAGCCCACAAGATTGGTATGCAACCATTGATAAATATAAAGTTACCGTATGGTACAGTGCCCCGACCGCTTTTCGAATGCTTATGGGAGCAGGGGTGGATGTCACCTCCAAATATGAACTGAGTAGTCTTCGACACGTGCTCTCTGTCGGGGAACCTTTGAACCCGGAAGTCGTTCGTTGGGGAAATAAAACGTATGGGCAACGTATTCATGATACCTGGTGGATGACAGAAACAGGTGCACAAATGATATGTAATTATCCAGGGATGGCGATTAAACCAGGATCTATGGGACGTCCTCTGCCTGGAATTGAAGCGACCATCAAAGATGATAAAGGAAATACGGTACCACCCTATACGATGGGGAATTTAGCGATTAAGGCTCCATGGCCATCGATGATGAATCGCATATGGAATAACTCTGTTAAATATGAGGAATATTTTCGCGTTCCGGGATGGTATATCTCAGGCGATTCGGCTTACATGGATGACGAAGGTTACTTCTGGTTCCAAGGAAGAATTGATGATGTAATTAATTCATCCGGGGAGAGAATAGGTCCTTTTGAGGTGGAAAGTAAACTATTGGAGCATCCGGCTATAGTAGAAGCAGGTGTGATCGGTAAACCGGATGCGATACGAGGAGAGATTATCAAAGCTTTTATCTCATTACGCGAAGGATATGCTCCAACAGCCGAATTAAAGGAGGAGATCTATACCTTTGTTAAAGTGGGATTATCGGCTCACGCTGCACCAAGAGAAATTGAATTTAAGGATAAGCTACCTAAAACTCGTTCAGGTAAAATTATGCGTCGTGTGCTGAAGGCATGGGAGTTAGATCTTCCGACAGGCGATTTATCTACGATTGATGATTAAGTCTCAAGTATCGTTCGAACAATAGGAGGGGCTGTCCCATAAGTGAATTTATACTTTGGAGACAGCTCTTCTGATTTCGGATGCAGTTCCGTTAGCTAGCAGAGTTGATCCATAGCGGATATACAAAAGAAACCTCCCTAAAATGGTTAGTTGTACTTCCATTTTAGAGAGGTTTCTTTTCTGATTTTTTTAGATTGTAGATACTCTTCCCGCGTAAACAACGGTCCGTCCGCTCCCAGCGTTAACGTTGAACTTACTCAACAAGCATCTTCTTTTCGTAATAAGTGGAAGAGGACGATTCGGATTCTCCAATGCTATTGACAGCTGTTACACGATACCAACCTGTAGCCGAGTTGGTAACATAGAGAAAGCTAGATGATTGGCTCGAACCAATCTGTGAATAACTTCCATTCTGTTCTTTGCTGAAATAGATATTAAAGCGCTCCGTATCATTACTGCCGATGGCCCAATCCATCTGAATGCCATTCTCCACCGAATTAATTGTAGGCTGAGCAGGAGCTGTAGGCGTCGTCTGTGGGACTTCTCCGATAGGTTCATCAATTGGAGTGCCCTGATCGGTCTCATCGGGCGTATTCTCTTTACCAGGGGCTGTGATACCAACCTCTGGTTCAACAGGCGGTTGGTAGCTTCTGTTTCCGACAATTGCACTTGGTGCTGATTCTTTACCGGCTACATCGACTGCCGTAACGTAAAATTCATAATGACCACTCGCTGAAGCTTTACTTGTGAATACTTTAGGATCATCGCTGAGTAAAGAACTTCCATTCTTCACAAAACTACTGCCGTTCAGTGAACGATAAAGTCGATAACCTACAACATCCTGAGATCCGCTACGTCTAAAGCTAATTTTTACCGAACCATTGTTATTAGAGAATGTGACATCTTTGGGTGATGTAGGTGAATTACCATCATCTACTCTGGGATCGATTAGAGTTGGCATATCACTGGTTGCGTCTTTAGGTAAATAGAACGCAATGGATTCATGATCTTTCATCACAGTAAATGCAGCTTGTAGCTCTTTAATCAATTCTTGAATAGGATTCTCACGTTTAATGACGACTCTTTCCTTTAACATATCTTCCGGTGTAGTATCCTGAGGGATATAATTCACATTGTTGTAAGTAATATATTTAGCTTTTGCAATGCCATCATCGCTCTCTTTAGGAACATACTTAGCGTTAAATAAGTCAGTAACAAATTTGTTGGTTAGAGATGTTGGTAGTTTACCGCTATAGGCGGATACTGTTTTTGTTGTAAGTCCACTAGGCTTCTCGAACTTGGATGTAACAAAGAGTTCTGGTTTCTTCGCTATCATTTCATTCATGATGAGTGTCCATATGTTCTGAGCATTCTTTTTCTGGTCGCCTTCTAGTACATTTACAGACTCTTTGTAACCAACCCATACGCCAAGAGTTATATCTGGAGAATATCCCATAAACCATACGTCAGCGTAATTCTGCGTTGATCCTGTCTTACCTACGATGGGAACCTCTTTCCAATACTTATACTTGTTTTTGACGGTACTTCCGGTGCCTTCAGTAATAACAGTACGTAACATGTCAGTCATGAGGTATGCCGTTTGTTTAGAGAAGGCTGTCACTGGTTCTAGTTTATGTTGATAAACAATTGCACCATTAGAATCAGTTATTTTCTCAATCATATAAGCATCAAGAAATTGTCCATTGTTCGGAATTGAACTATAGGCATTCGTTAATTCTTCAACAGACACACCGTACTTTAATCCACCGAGTACACCTGTTTGTGCACCATAATCTTCTTTTTGTATGGTGGTAATTCCAAGTTTTTTAGTAAATTCCCATGCTTTATCGATACTTACGACATTATTAAATAATTTTAGAGCAATTGTATTTTTGGATTTATTGAGTGCATAACGAGCTGTAATAAGTCCTTCATAACCTCCTGATGAATTCTTGGGGATGTGAAATCCCTTTTGACCATCTTTTAAAATAATGGGAGCGTCATCTACGATACTAGCTGGTTGAATGAAACCCGATTCAAGCGCCGGTAGAAAGGCTGCAATCGGCTTCATGGCAGACCCTGGTTGGCGTACCATTTGAGTAGCATAGTTCATCTGCTCTTCGTAGAAATCGCGTCCTTCAATCATGCCTAAGATCGCACCCGTTTTGTTATCTAACATCATTGCAGCCGTTTGTTCCATCCCTTTAGTCTTGCTATCAGGATTGAAATTGTTATCGTTGTCAGCAATAGAGTGCATTGAATTGTATACACTTTTATTAATAGTCGTGTAGATTCGATATCCGCCGGTGGTCAGCTGTAATTTAGCTTCTTCAAGAAGCTCATTATTCGCTTTCACGGTTTGGTTGCTATTCCCAGAAGAAGCAGCCTTTAATGTCATAAGAATTTCTGCCGCTTTGCGCTCCGTTTCCATCATAAGGTAAGGGAAGGTAGAGTATGCCTTCTCTGTTTGAGGAGCTAGCGTTGACTTGATGTCGAATGCAAAGGCTTCATTGTATTCACCGTTTGTAATCTTCGCTTCTTCAAGCATACGACGTAATACTAATTTTTGTCGATCCATCGCACGTTTGAAAGCAGTAGGATTAAATTCACCTTTGCCGTTAAAGGCTGAGTATGTAGAGGGAAGCTGTGGTAACCCTGCTAAATAAGCAGCTTGAGCAATATTTAGTTTGTTTAGATCATTAATATTGAAGATACCTTTTGCAGCAGCTTTGATGCCGTACACATTATACCCATTTGCACCGGTGCCGAAAGGCACCTTATTTAGGTAGGCCCCTAATATTTGATCTTTAGTCAATATACGTTCGAGTCTTAAAGAGAGAAGCATTTCTTTGATTTTACGGTTGTCTGTTCGATCTAGATTGAGAAATACGCGTCTAGCGAGCTGTTGCGTGAGTGTACTTCCACCTGTTTGGATCGATTCGTTCAGAACTCTTTGCTTAACCGCACGAAGCGTACCGCTCATGTCAATGCCATTGTGTGTAGAGAAATTGTTATCCTCGATTGCGATAATGGCATCCTTCACAAGAGTGGGAATTTGATCAAATTCTACAGGCCGTCGATCTTCATCTGTTCGTAGTTGGCCGATCGGTGTACCATCACTGAAATAGGCAAAACCAGTAATTGAGTTTTGGTTCATTTTTTGCTCTATTGCAGCTCTTGTTCGTACGGGCTCGTCATGAACAATAGAAGAGACATACCCGATCCCAGCTCCTCCTACTAAGAGTATCCCCATGACAAGAAAGACAAAGAGCCAAAGTAGCGTAATTCCTAATATCCGTCCAAAGGATTTCTTTGAAGGGCGCTCTTGTTTAGGGTCCTTTTTATTTGTATCAACCATTCGTAATAGATCCTCCTTCTAACGGAACTATTATAGCATAAAATACGACATTTGAATCTCTTTATCCTTGCGGACCATTAATAATGATGAATTTTCACTTTTTTTTAACGTTGAGATGGTATAGATAAGTCGAGAAATATCGAATGATGGGGAGGTTAAGTATATGTAGTAAATTATATGTAGTAAATTATATGTAGTAAATTAGGCTCAACATCGTAATCAGTGCTTGATTATTTAGTTAAGCCGATTACGATTGCATTCTACTAAAATCCCGGTCTTATAACGGTCACGATTACGTGTGAAGTAATGCCTGCGTTGATAAGCCTTGATACGATTATGTCGACCTTCTACGGTTGCATTCGTCCATCGACAACGATGGTAATTGATGATCTCATTTTGCCAATTACGCATCGTTTTCAATCCGCTTTTAACAGCTTCGTGGTCGATCTTATCACCCTGTGCACACCAACGGTTGAATCCAAGTATTGCAACTTCGATATTCGGTGAATAGTTATACCAAGTCGTAAAATCTTCTTTCCATTCCCAGCAACTTCGCAGGAGCGGAGAGTAACCGAGCAATTCTTCCAGCGTTTTCTTACTTTCAGTAGATAGAGATTCCGCTTGGGGATTTAAGAGACGGTGGTGCGCTTTGAGCCATGCTTTTGCCCGTGGTGAAAGCTTGGTCTGTATCGTTTTACGAACCTCTTGTAGTGCTTCAATGACATAGCCGTGGACATGAAAGCGATCAGCGATTCGGATTGCTTTCGGAAAACATTCACTGATCCATGTGTGGTAGGCTTTAGCCAAATCCATCACCACCGCTTTTGGCGTAAGTAGCATGAAATCCGGATGGCACTTCGCATAAGCTCGTAAATCCGTTAGTTTTCGTCCAGGCAACAAATCAAGCATCATCTCTCCCTTAAGGTCATGAATGCCGGTATTGTAGGTATGTCCCTTTTTGATGGCGAAGTCATCGACGCCTAAAACCAAGCCGTTGCTTGCTTTCGCCTGTCCCCACGCCTGTTTGGAAAGACGTTCACTTTCCACAGGAACCGCCTCGTTGTGCATCCGTTGCACGGTACTGGCGGGTGCTTGCTGCATACGGGCGCTATGTGCTGCGGTTGAGCCAATGGCTTGCTCGGCAGCTCGTGCTCGAAAGAGGTTGCTGTATCGTCTTTTAGGCCCAACAAAGTCATACACCCAAACAAAACCGACATTACAATGCGAACACTGCATGCGGATGGTTGGAACCAAGAGGTATACGATCTTCTCAAACACTGAAAGGTGCCGTACGGTACGCATGTCATTGCTTCCTTTACGAGTGACGTATTCAGCGGAGCGACAAATTGGGCAGCATTGTTTTGGGGCTACCGGTGATGCTTCTATATGAATTTCATCTGCGTTCATCCGTATAATCTGTTGGATCTGTAGTTCTGGTATGTCGAGCATTTCATTGATATACTTAGTCTGCATCTGCTTATTCCTTTGTTGTTGGGTCGGACTTACAACATTACAGGATGAGCAGATGTTTTTCCATTTTCAACCTTGGATTATTTCGTCAAGCACTGGTTTTGGTTTTGAGCCGTAAATTATATGTAGTAAATTATATGTTATGTCATTAACCGATGAACTGAGGCTGAAGTATATGGAGTTTGTAATAAACATTAATCGGTAGTGATGAATTTGAGGGAGTGAAGAGGAGCTTACTAAATTCAAGATCTGATTAATTTATTGTATAAAAAAAGCTTGGAACAGGAGTTCCAAGCTTCGGTAAAGATCTTAACGGTTGTAGAATTCGACGATTTGTTTCTCATCGATATCTTGAGACAATTCAGCACGTTCAGGGAAACGAATGAATTTACCTTCTAAAGCAGTGTCATTGAATTCCAAGTAACCTTGAAGGTGTGTACGGTTCTCAAGAGCTTCTTTGATAGAAGAAAGACCACGACTTTTTTCACGAAGTCCGATAACATCGCCTGTATTCAACATGTAAGAAGCAATGTTTACTTTCTTACCGTTTACAGTGATATGACCATGTGATACCAATTGACGAGCACCTGCACGGGAATTCGCGAAACCTAGACGGTAAACCAAGTTGTCCAAACGGCTTTCTAGTAGGAACATGAAGTTCTCACCTGCGATACCTTGCATTTTTTGAGCTTTGTTAAATAGAGTTTTAAACTGTTTCTCACCCAAGCCGTACATGTGACGCAGTTTTTGTTTCTCAAGCAACTGCATACCGTAGTTGCTGATCTTTCTGCGTTGATTAGCGCCGTGTTGACCCGGAGGGAAAGGGCGTTTCAAATCTTTACCTGTACCACTTAGTGAGATGCCTAGACGGCGACTTAGTTTAAATTTAGGACCAGTGTAACGTGCCATTGTATAGTAGACTCCTTTATAATTGAAATTCTGTAGGGTTCTATTTGTGCCGTATTTTGTTTCGTGTGTGCTGCGGCTCATGGGCCCAAAGCACAACTGACATGAAAGTTCAGCCGCTGTCTTGTCAGTAACAAAGTACGTGAGGGTGACACAACGTTACGCCCAAATTCTCGAACAAAAAATCGCTTGTTCAACAACTAATTCTAAATGATAGAGAAGGTAAAAGTCAAGTCTCAGTGTATTCGAAAAAAGACTAAATTTGTCGATAGGGCTTTGGTCCCAAAAACATAGGACAAAAATATGAAATGTAGGTGCAAATATAGTGTGAAGAGAGTAGAATATGATTATTGTATATGTATTCTGTATTATTATGTCTAATCAAATTACTTTAGGGTTGGGTTGATCGTTATTACGAAATTTAATAGAGTGACATACAGATAACCCTTTCAAACTAGTGTAAAGGAGCAATATGCTTATGTCCGAAAATCAAAGTGACGTTTCAAAGCATGAGAGGTTACTCAGGGATAGTATTATAGAGGAAGACTCCTTGGAATCAGTTAATTTCTGGATGCGTAATTTGGACATTACGACATATGATTTGCCATATATCCATGTGCTTTTAGCGAAAAGTTTCTTGGATTGGCAGGAGATGTCATCTGCATTGCCTATGATGAAACATTCGTCGTGGACCATTTTACGATATGATGGTACTTGGGCAGCTGGAGATGTTTCCATATCGGACTATCTGAAACATGATGCTCCCCAGTTGTTGGAAGAATGTCTAAGTAATAAAACAAAGATTATGGATGAATACAAAGAGCAGCACTCCATCGGATTATTTCCTGTATTCACACGTGGATATCAAGAAATCTATGCCATTATGGTGTGTGTTCTTCCTAAATCAAGAATTGAAAACGGAGAAATGGAAATCATTACATCGATGTCGATTCTTTTTAACAGCTGCTTTTATAAAAGATTTGAATATGTATTTGTGGAAGATATGATGAGCGAACAAAAGAAGGCCAATGATGAAGCAGCTCGTACCGCAATCTTATATCAAATTGTAGAACGAATGCATGATCATATTGATGTTGACATGTTACTTACAGAAGTACTAGATAGTATTGCCTTTCTTTATCCTGGAGCCTCGCTACAATTGTTTATGTCACAAGATCATCATAGTGATAACCCACGTGTGAAACCACTCATTCTTCAAACATGGGAAGACGATGTAAGAGTTCGCACCTTCAGGGATGGTAAATTGACCATTCAAGAATCCAAATTTGAGAACGGTGACGACAAGCTGGAAATAGGATTTCCACTTGGAGGTACACAGGGCGTGTATGGTGTTTTCTATTTGCTTGCTGGGAAAGACTTTCTGAAGGAACTTGATTTACAGTTAGTGACAACCTTAGTCGATACTGCGGGGAACGCCTTTGAGAATGCAAAATTATATGAGCAATCCAAATTACTTATTCAAGAGTTGCGTTTGATCAATGAATTAACACAACGTGTAAATCAAAGTCTTCGGTTGTCCGAAATTTATAAATTTTCAAACGAAGAGTTATTAAATATTTTCAAAGCAGATTATTGTTGTATTCTTCAATATAATAAAGGGTTGGACGTATTAGAAGTCGTGTCCTGTAATGTGCCTTCTTTAGAAAAAGAAGTGTTTGATAAGGACTATGGTTTTGGTGGGTTGGTATATGGAAAAGGTGAACCTGTTATTTTATCTGATTATAGAGTGAACATGAGGATTCCTTCTATATTTATGGAACATACGGGTGCCGAATCATTGATTGCAACTCCACTTATTGTTAAAGGAGAAGTGATTGGAGCCATACTGCTAGTTCATCATAAGTTACATTTCTTCACCTATGAGAATTACCGGTTATTACAAACCTTATCCAATCATATTGGACTTTCTGTGAGCAACGCATTGCTACACGCTGAGGTAAAACGTATGGCAAATCGTGATGTATTAACAGATCTTTATGCTCGTCGTTACCTAGATGAAGTAATACATAGCAGGCAAATGCTTGATTTCTGCGGCTCGTTAATTGTGGTGGATATTGATCAATTTAAACAAGTAAATGATAAGCACGGACATCAACAAGGGGACAAAATTCTTAAACAGGTCAGTGGTATTATTAAAAGCTCTATCCGACAAACCGATCTTGCAGCACGCTGGGGTGGAGAGGAACTGGCTATATATTTACCACAACTTGGGGTAAGACAAGCAATTGTGGTTGCGGAAAGAATTCGTAAACGGGTTGAAGAAGAGACAGAACCTCTTGTGACTGTGTCCTGTGGCATATCAGAATGGATTTGGATGGATGAGTTAGTAAGTGTTGATGCTTTGTTCTACATGGCAGATATGGCGCTCTACCGAGCTAAGAATAATGGGCGTAACCAGATTCAAGTTGAAGATGGAAACGTATAACGAAGGTACCTTTTTTAAAAAGGTACTTTTTTTGTCTGCATACAGGCTAATGGAAACATTTATAATCCAGATGAGAATGGGAACGATATAGTATAACAAACATGTCATACCCTTAATAACAAAATATTGTGGAAATTCGTAGATGAGGAGCTAATCATGATGACATATCGTGGGCGGACATGGGGAATGTGTATCTCCATCGTAGGGCTATGCTGCATTTTATCTGGATGTAACTTCTTCTCAACCACTACCTCTCCAGAAGAACAGTTCCAAATCTCTGTAAGTGGATTAGCGGGAACGGAGGCACTTACTTTTATGGGGGAGGCTGCATTAAGAAGAAATGAACAACGGCAATTCGAACAACATTTTGCCTATGAAGGAAAACTAACTAATCATGACCAGCTGACTATGCAAAATATATTACCTGTTCAAAGTGCCAGCAAAAAGAATATGACCTCAGTTCAAGAAAAGGTAAATAAATCTGCAGATTTTCTTCATATGAATGGAGAGTGGGTTCATACATCAAGTACGACTGATCAAGCGGATCAGGTGCTTATCCGGTTTAATCCTCTAGATCAGTTAGAAGAGATCAGTGGCTACGGCAAGGTCATTACAGAGGAAAGAGGAGCTTCTCGAGGGACTAGAGTCCTTCGTATTGAACTGAAGCCAGAAGATGCTCTGAAGTGGCTGGACAAACAATTAAGTAGTGAAATGAATGCCCTAAGACAGGAATTAGTCGAGCAGAGAACATTATATTCTTCAAAAGTTCGCTCTGAACTTGATGGGATTTGGAAGAAAGGAGATGAGCAACTTCAGGCGATGTTGAAAGAGGCTAAAGTGGGTACAATTTATCATATGACTATAGATCGTACAAGTAATCTCCCAATCAGACTTACTTCCGAGAGTAACATGTCCTATTTGGATCAGGAAGGGATAGAGCAGATTGAATCCATAGTGAATGATGTTTCTTTTCAACTCTAATCTCTTTAGGAATCGTTCATCTACTGCTGACTTGACACTTTGATCATGATACAATGTTCTATGAATTAACCGTCGTTCAAAAAAAGATATGGATTGACATCGAGGAGGAGAAACAAGTTATGCATGATCCTAGAATTCAAAAACTTGCTAAAAATTTGGTTGGATATTCTGTGAATGTACAACCTGGTGAAAATGTACTAATTGAAATGATCGGTAGTGAACGCGATCTGATGAAAGCCATTATAGAAGAGGTAGCCAAAAAAGGCGGAAACTCTTTCGTTCAACTTACGGATAAATCAGTTCAGCGTACCATGTTTACTCATGCGACAAAGGAGCAAATGGAGACTTGGGCAGAGCTTGATTTGGAGCGTATGAAGAAAATGGATTGCTACATTGGTATTCGTGCAGGAGAGAATGTAAATGATCTGTCTGACGTACCTGAAGAAAAAATGAAATTATACAACTCTATCTATAATCACAAAGTACATAGTCAAGAGAGAGTTAACAATACGAAGTGGGTAGTTCTTCGTTACCCTAACGCAAGTATGGCTCAATTGGCTAACAAAAGTACGGAAGCCTTTGAAGACTTCTACTTTGACGTATGTAATCTTGATTATGGAAAAATGGACGCTGCTCAAGATCCACTTGCCGATCTAATGAGAAGAACGGATAAAGTCCGGATCTCAAGTCCAGGTACGGATCTTACGTTCTCTATTAAAGGAATTGGTGCTGAGAAATGTTCAGGAGAGAAGAACATTCCTGACGGCGAAGTATATAGTGCGCCTGTGCGTAACTCTGTAAATGGTACGATTAGTTACAATACACCAACTGTATACAATGGTATCTCTTTCGAGAATATTAAGTTTACCTTTAAAGATGGTAAAATTGTGGAAGCGACAAGCAACGATACAGCTCGCCTTAACGATATTTTAGATTCTGACGAAGGTGCACGTTACATTGGTGAATTTGCAATTGGCTTCAATCCATATATCCTTCATCCCATGAAAGATATTCTATTCGATGAGAAAATTGCAGGGAGTCTTCATTTCACCCCTGGTCAAGCTTATGATGTTACCGATAATGGAAACAACTCATCCATCCATTGGGACTTGGTATTGATTCAACGTCCTGATTATGGCGGTGGAGAGATTTATTTCGATGATGTTCTTATCCGTAAGGATGGATTATTTGTCATTCCGGAACTTCAAGGATTAAATCCAGATCAACTTAAATAACATAGAAATGACTTGCATCAGAAAGCGGATTCAAGGTATCATTAAATATGTAAAATAATAACGATAAATAATACAAGTTACGGAGGGATCCTATGTCCAGTAACAATGCAGCGGTTGTAGAAATTGCTCAAACAGCAGGTAAGTTCAGTTCTTCCATCGTACTTCAAGCAGACAACAAGTATATCGATGTAAAGAGTATTTTGGGCTTATTTACTACGCTTGTTAGCCATAAGGATTATGAATTACATGTTCATGGTCCAGATGCAGATGAAGCGAAGGCAGCTATGACAGAAGTATTTGCGAAACATGGTTTGCAAATTGAAGTCATCACTGACTAATAGGAGCGAAAGCACCTTTACTTGTATAAGTAAGGGTGCTTTTTTTTCGGGGTTCTTGTATTGACACGTATTTTCGACTAATATTAAGAATAGAATTAAAGCGGTGACTTTTGGACATAGGGGGAAGAGACATGACTTCGTCTGATTTACAGGACCATTTGAATCTCAAAGCGATTAATCTTCTACAAGAAGATGCAGATAAAATTCAAAAACTTATTGAAGTACAGATGGAGAACTTGGCAACGCGTTATTGCCCTCTCTATGAAGAAGTACTGGATACACAGATGTATGGTTTCTCAAAAGAAGTAGACTTTGCAATACGTATAGGTTTATTAGAGGAATTTGCGGGTAGACAGTTGGTTAGTCAGCTTGAGCGTAATTTGGCCATTCTATATGAAGCCTTAAACAACAAAGAGTAGCCTGTGGAACCACAGGCATACATAGAGTTAAATGCATGCCGAGTTTACGGACATGCATTTTTTTTGATTACGTACAAGTTTCACTTGAATCAATTATACGCTGAGACTTTTTAGACGAGAAAAAAAGATACGCCCAGAATAATATATACGGCTATGAGTAGAAGCCCTTCATACCAATTCGTTGATCCATCTTGGATAATAGATTTTGCAATGAACACGGCGACAGCAATAGCAACTAATTCGATAGAGGTGAACACAATATCCATTGTATCGCCCATGAAATAACTAATGAAGATAAGTACAGGAGCTACGAATAGAGCAATCTGTAGACTACTTCCCACAGCTATTTCAACAGAGGCACCGATCTTGTTCTTCATAGCTAGCATGATCGCAGCACTATGCTCGGCAGCATTCCCGATAATGGCTACTAAGAAAGCTCCAACAAATATCTCACTAAAGCCAAAACGTGCGGTTATGGAATCCAGTGTACCTACAAGCCATTCACTAACAAACGCAACCATAACGGTGGCTACGATAAGGTATATGACGGATTTGCGCTTAGACCAATGAGCTTCACGTTCATGAGGAAGCTCCTCTTGAGTTTCATCGGTGACGTCGGATAAATACTTTTTGTGTGTGATCATAGAGAACAGGAGCCAAGCGAGATAGGCCAAGATTAGAATGCCTGCTACAACTAGGCTTAGTATGGAAGTCTCCTTCTCTGTAATCACGTGTGTATTGAAGAAAACAGCGGGTATAAACAGAGCAATCACAGCTACAATCATGAGAGACCCGTTCAGTCCAGCGAGCGATACGTTGAAATTCTGTACTTTGAATTTTAGTCCGCCTGCAAAAAGACTTAGACCAAGAACTAAAAGAAGGTTACCAATGATCGAACCCGTTAGACTGGCTTTCACCATATCGTATAGACCTTCTTTAACAAGGAAGATCGCAATGATAAGTTCAGCCGCATTTCCGAAGGTTGCATTAAGAAACCCACCGAGTCTTTGACCTGCATAATGAGCAACATTTTCAGTAGCTTTCCCTAGAAATCCAGCAACGAATACAACCGCAATGGCGGAGAGTATGAATTGGAGTGTAGGATCCCATCCAGCATAATGACCCACTGCGCTCAAGACAAACATAATGATAAGTAGGGATGGATTCATCCATTTTTTCATTTCTAACACCTCAAAAGTTTATGTATTTTCAAATTCCTTTAAAATATACCCATTTAGTGGGGTGTTGTAAACATTTTTTGGAATATAAGAAAGTATAAGTTTCACTTGAATCAATTTCATAATCACCGATGCATCTAAATCGACTAGCGTAATTATGAATTTGATTCTTGATACTCTATTCCTTATATTTCCGCTGAAACGGGTGCCATCTTTGAATAAAAGATGGCAGTGTCGATTCAACTTGTAAATGACTATTTGCTTTTAGATCCTTTTGGATTTACAATAACGAATAATGAGGTATAAGGGGGGGATGGGCATGACGGAACAACTTCAACTGGAAATGGGAAATATACGGATTTCGAATGATGTCGTCTCGAAGATTGCCGGCATGGCAGCACTGGAGACACCAGGTATTGCTGCTATGTCTGGAGGACTGTCCGAAGGATGGGCTAAACGTCTTAGTGGGAAAAACGTACAAAAAGGGGTCACGGTAGAAGTAGGACAGCTAGAGGCTGCTATTGATTTACGAATTATCGTGCTCTATGAAACACCTATACATGAAGTATGTCGTATGTTGCAACAGAATGTACGTGAAGCTGTAGAGACGATGTCAGGTCTACATGTGGTCGAAGTCAATGTCAAAGTCGAAGGCGTTGCCTTTAAAGATGACGAGATTGGCATGTAGTTATCTTGTTCTCATGGGTATGGTTTTCTGACATGAAGTGATTACACACAAAAAGACTACCGGGATGCCCGGTAGTCTTTTTGTGATTTAATATATTCTTGTTTTATAGGTTTATTGCTCTCACGCGAAATACTCAACACAATACCCATACTTATTAACATGACCAGTGTAGATGATCCACCATAACTAATGAATGGTAGGGTGACACCTGTAAGTGGAATGGTCTGAGTAACCCCGCCGATATTAATAAATGCTTGAATAGATATGAGTCCCATGACTCCAATCCCTACCAACGTTCCGAAGGGGTCTGGACATCGCAGTGAAACTAGAATACCTCTCCAAATGAAATATAAATAGAACAAAAGGAAGAAGGCAGTACCGATGAATCCAAATTCCTCACCAATAACGGAAAAGATAAAGTCATTGTATGCGTTCGGAAGGTAATGGAGTTTCTGAATACTTTGACCAAATCCAGAACCTGTTGCTCCACCTTGTCCTATAGCCGTTAGAGATTGAATTAGATTATACCCCGTATCTTGGGGGTCTTTCCATGGGTCTAGAAAAACAGTAAAACGATCTTTCTTATAGTCTTTCTTATAGTTCTGATCAACAGAACTTGCAGTGTCGGAATGAGATAGAGTGTCAATGAGTGTGCTCACTCCGAGCACAAGACCGGCACCTAGAACAAATAGTCCGACAGATCCCATAATATGCTTCATGTTAGCCCCACCTGCATAGATGATAAGGCCACAGGTACCAACTAGAATCATGCAAGAACCTAAATCGGGTTGCAGCATGATTAGCCCTGCAACACCCCCTGCAATCATGATTACAGGAATGAACCCTTTCTTAAGGTTCCGTAATCGTTCACCTTTTTTGGTGATCAGAGCCGAAAGGTAAAGTATGGTTGCAAGCTTAGCAAACTCGGTAGGTTGGATGCTGAACGGTCCGAATTGGAACCAGCTCCTAGCTCCATTTCGCAAGTCTCCGAAATAAGGTACTAGAATCAGCATTAGAATTGTCACAATAAAAAAGGGAATAAAGAGTTTCTTGTACTTATTATAAGGAATATTCATGGTGATAAACATAAGGGAAATACCTAGAACAACAGATATGAACTGACGTTTCGTGAAGAAAAGAGCATCATAGTGATACGCCTCTTTGGAAACGGCAAGACTTGAGCTAGCACTGAAAACCATGAGGAGCCCAAATCCGACGAGTAGAAGTGTGAGGATAAGTAACTGGAAATCGGGCATCCCCTTCTTGGGCTGGGGCTTATTTTCCTTCATCATTGGATTACCACGTTATGCTTCAAGAGTTGCTTTGAACTGTTGCAATTTCTTATTAGCAATCGCTTGGATAGGCCCAGGAATAGGTGTTTCATAATCCAGTCCATGAGGAAATGTTCCTTTACCCATGTATACAGCTTCTACAGCAAGAATCGTATCCGGTTGCTCTAATTTGCCCTCGATTGCACGTGTGTTTATACGTACAAAGTACTCCTCCTGGTTGTTCTTATCTTCGATTTTATACTCATATGTAGCACGGTAATACTCCCATTGCCAACGGAAAAACCCTGATTTCTCTGCGGATTCATCCATATAAGCTAAGTCACACTTTAGCCCATCTAGTCCTGTATTCTCAATAATCATCGTTCATTCATCTCCTTATTCATCAACCTCTAAAGCTCTTTATTCATGATATTATGTTTCGGTAACTTGTGCAAGCAAGGATAGAGGTGAATACCCACTCTGAAGCTAATTCTGATACAATGGAACAAGAAAAGAAATAAGCGCTTTCGAGAGAGGAGAAGCATGAAGATGAATCAGGGAATTTACCATATCCTCATGCTCAGCTAGTAAATCGTAAGATACATAAGCTATAAAGATAGCGTATAAGCTCATGGACTATTGTTATGCCAACGGCAGGGGCTCATAGCTAAATTAGTGGATAAGGGCTTTAGATTAAATATATGGAATAGGAGCGGATGATGATGATTGAAGAAATGCTTCTAAATGAAATAGAAAATAAAATGATACAGTGGAGAAGATTTTTGCATCGTCATCCTGAATTGTCTTATCAAGAAAAGAATACATCTGAATTCGTAGCTACAACATTGCGCGAACTAGGTATTGACGTGCAGACGAACTTCGGGGGCGGTCACGGTGTGGTAGCAACCCTGAAAGGAGAACTCCCTGGAGGGAAAGTTGCGCTACGAGCAGATATGGATGCTCTGCCTATTCAAGATGAGAAGCAATGTGATTATGCTTCAGAAGTGAAAGACGTTATGCATGCTTGTGGCCATGATGGTCATACTTCCATATTGTTAGGTGTGGCATCCTATTTCAGTCAGCGTCGAAGTCAGGTTCGAGGGGACATTGTATTTATATTTCAGCCAGCAGAGGAAGTGTGTCCTGGGGGTGCTCAGGGTATGATTAAGGGTGGTGTATTGAATGGCGTGGACGTTATCTATGGCATTCATTTGTGGACTCCCCTACCATTAGGAGTAGTTGGGAGCGTTGCAGGTCCTTTTATGGCAGCGGCTGATGAATTCTTTATTGATATTATCGGGAAGGGTGGACACGGAGGAATTCCTCATGTGACCATCGATAGTATTGTTGCTGGTTCGGCGCTCGTGATGCAATTACAAAGTATTGTTAGTCGTTCGACAGATCCTCTTCTACCAGCGGTTGTAACTGTGGGGACCATCAAAGGGGGGACTGCACAGAATGTGATAGCAGAGAAATGTCAAATTTCTGGCACGGTTCGAACTTTCGATGAGAATACAAGAGACCTAATTCGGCAAAGAATTGAATCGATGACATCTCTAACGGCTCAAGCCTATGGTGCAGAAGCTTCTGTTGACTATGTAATGGGATATCCCCCACTTGTAAATGATGCTTATGAAGTGCAACGTTTCTTTGATGAAGCGGAGAAAATATTTACATCGGGTTGTGTCCAGACACTACCCAAGCTTATGCCGGCAGAGGATTTTGCTTATTATGTTCAAGAAATACCTGGGTGTTTTATGTTTGTAGGTGCAGGGAATCCGGATAAAGGAATGAACTATCCGCATCATCATCCTCTCTTTGACTTTGATGAAGAAGCTATGACGCATGGGGTTAAACTTTTTGTAGCCATGGTAGAATCATATTTGTCACAATCACAAGAAGGAAAATAAATGAATCAATCCTCTAATGTTGAAGTTTAGTGGTGTCGTATTGCATGATCCTCTCTGATTTGGGAAAAGATACTTCTCAAGAGAGGGATGTTCGATGGAACTCGATATCCATGCATGGAGTAAACGGTATCCTATTCTTTATCCTCATTGGATAACAAGAAGCCCATCTCTAGTACCTCTAGAGATGGGCTTCTTCTAAATATTAAGAAAGTATATTGATACTTTCTTATATTTCTGCTGAAATGGGTGCCGTCTTTGAAAAAGGACCGCATTGTCGTTTCTACTTGTATTGAAGCTATAGATCAATATTCGAATCAATGAATGATTAGGAGGAACTAGGGATGGATAACAGTAAACCAGGTATTGTACAGCGTGATCGTACAGTTCTGCTAGAATGCGGTCATCCCGCATTTGATGAAGCGCGTGAGCAACTTTCTTGTTATGCAGAATTAGTAAAGAGCCCTTCATCTTTTCATACATATCGCATTACGCCACTCTCTTTATGGAACGCTGCTGCTCTAGGATGGTCTGCAACGAAAGTTCTTGAAAGTCTTCAATCGATGTCGCGATGGGATGTACCCTTAGGATTGATACAGGACATTCGAGAACTCGTCTCCCGTTATGGCAAGCTCACCCTTGTAGCGGATCGGGATGTTCCATATCAACTTATTCTGAAGAGTACAGACTCACAAATGATAGATGAAATTATTGAACGGACGGGAATGCTTACCATGAGCATACGTCGAGTCTCTATGACGGAATTGGCCATACATGCAGCTCGGCGCGGATGGCTCAAACAAGAATTGACAAGACTAGGATATCCGATTCTTGATCTGGCTGGTTATGATGCTGGTCAAGCGTTATCATTTTCTTGGAAGAAAGATGGGAATGGACAGACATTTCAATTACGCGATTATCAGACGGATGCACTCCAAGCTTTTGAGGGCCTTACGGGTAGTGGAGGCAGTGGCGTAGTAGTTCTTCCCTGTGGAGCTGGTAAAACGGTCATTGGGATGGCTGTGATGGAGAGATTACAATGTGAGACATTAATCTTAACGTCCAACACAACGTCAGTGAGGCAGTGGATGGATGAGCTACAACAGAAGACAACATTACAATGTTCTGACATAGGTGAGTATTCTGGACAAAAGAAAGAGGTTAAACCTGTAACGGTGGCAACCTATCAGATTCTTACCCATCGACGCACAAAAGACAGCGAATTCGAACATATGAAGTTATTTAATGAACGACAATGGGGTCTCATTATATATGATGAGGTCCATTTGTTACCGGCTCCCGTATTTCGGGCTACGGCTGAAATTCAGGCGACACGTCGCTTGGGACTAACAGCTACATTGGTTCGTGAAGATGGGTGTGAGCAAGATGTGTTCTCCTTAGTAGGACCGAAACGGTATGATATGCCTTGGAGACATTTGGAGTCGCAGGGTTGGATTGCTAAGGTTGACTGTGTTGAGATCAGAGTACCAATGACTAATGAGATGAAGGATACTTATCACTGCGCGGAGGGGAGACACAAGTTTCGGATCGCAGCGGAGAATCCAGCTAAATTATCTGTCATTCAACGTATTGTACAGCAACATTCCCAGGCTGGTATTCTTATTATCGGCCAATACTTAGATCAATTGGAATGGATTGCTGACGCTATTCAAGCACCACTGATTACGGGGAAAATGTCGCAGCAGGAACGGATTTTTTTATATGATTCTTTTAGAAAAGGGAAGGTGAGAATTCTTGTAGTGTCCAAAGTGGCTAACTTCGCTGTAGATCTGCCCGATGCGTCCGTGGCGATTGAAGTGTCTGGGAGTTTTGGATCTCGCCAAGAAGAAGCACAAAGATTAGGTAGAATTCTACGTCCTAAAGCTACAGATAATAGCGCTTATTTTTATACGATTGTAACAAAAGACAGTAAAGAAGAGGATTTCGCCATTCAACGTCAGATGTTTCTCATTGAACAAGGGTACGAATATACCATTCAGACCTAGAGGTTAGCAGGCAGATTGAATCGTAACAGCTGATTAGGTAAGGGAGGAGGGTTCTTTCTATGAATATAGATCCTAATGAAAAGGTCGTTGGTACAAATTCATTACGTTCTAGGGAATTAGAAATACTGAGAAGAACTTATGCTTGTTTCGCTGGTCAATCTTTCGATGATGCAAGTTTCATGAAATTGCGAATGGAAGGATACACTGGGGCGGAGCATCTCCTAGCGTTTTTGATTCTTAGGGAAAAGGGATACATAAAAGCTGTTATGAACACATGGGGAGAGCGGTTATATTATATCCCAATGGACCATCTAGCGGTGCTTCACCACATGTTATACACACATCAACATATAGAAATGAACGAAGACGTGCTTCTCATGAAGGAGGCTAAACCTGGGCTAGCTCTAGATGTGTTCCACGCCTTGGTATTTATCGCAACTGAACAACTTCCACTTACCTCTAAAGGTACTGTACATAAGAAAAGTATCCAGAAGATCGCAGATAGAATAAATCTAGAGTGTGAGGATTTACAGGGGCTCACATTACAAGTATCTAATGATGAAAATGCCCCATTACATATTAACCTTATCTTAGATTTACTCCATGACTTGCAATTAGTTACGAGAGAACCAAGACAGATCGTTCTTCGAAAGAAGGTACTATATACTTGGATAAATAGGAATACGGCGCAAATGACCAACATTTTACTAAAAATAGTAATCGAGCGATATGCTTCAGAGGATTCAAAAATGCAACATTTATGGTGTTCCATCTGTCAACCACCATTTGTATCAGGACAGTGGGTTGAAATGGAACTTCTTTTAGAATGGATGGTTCAGCAACAGATGGTAGAACCTTCACAGCTATACGAAATGAGGACACGAGCTAATGCATGGCTATATGCTTTTGCAGGCTTTGGCTGGATGGACGTAGGGATGTTACCAGATCACCGTATTTGTTATCGATGGCGAATTTCTGCAGATGAAGTACGTGATGCCAGTGTTTTCGATAAGGGGAGTTTAACCATACTTCCTGATGTGAGGATAAGTAAATTCTATGTACAACCTGACTTCGATATTATTGTATTACCGGATGTTCCCTATCGATTACGGTGGAAACTCATGATGTTTACAGAAATCCATAAGAGTGATCGCACATCGATCTATCGACTCACAAAGGCCAGTATTCTGCAAGCAGTGAGAAAAGGGGGAGGAGTTAACGAGATGATCTCTTTCATGACGGAGCATGCTGAGATGGGAGTTCCGGAACATATATCATTGGCCATCAGACAATGGGCTAAGGATACGAATGAAGGAGAGTTATTGGATAGAGCATGTGTTGAGAATAAGTGGATAGTACAATACGAGAATGAAACAGATAATTATGAAATACAAAGTTTCTATAAAGATGATTATGGTAAGCAGGGAGTGGGAGTGGATGATGATCAACCATTACGTGAGACATTATTTCAAGGCATGGAACACATTCCGAAGATGTGGATTAAGGATTTCAGAAGTTACCATTTGTCGACAGGAATTCAATTAATGGAACAAGCTATCTTGTGGAAGACTAGTGTGAAGCTATCTCTGGAAGGAAACGAAGTAGACTTCATTCCGTTACATATTACAACCAATCCTTATGAGATATCAGGAGAATTATATAACGCTCACCTGCAGAAATATGAACGAACTCAAATGTCTCCAAGTGATTGGAATGAAATAAGATTGATTGTGCCTAATTTCACCTAATAAAACCATATGACACGAAATGGAAAACCCTTCATAAGATGTGTTTGATATGATATGATGAAATAGTCTACGAAGAAAGATAGTAGAATTTTTTATAGTAGAGGGTGAAGTTCATGAGCGTATCAGAATTACAAACAGTCGACATGGCACAAGTGTTGATGTACGCCTATGAATTAGGCGATTTGATTAATCAGTCTGTCGATGTGTCAGATTATCTATATTGGAAGAAGCAAGTTGATGCTAATGAGGGTATTCAGTCATTAGTGAAGAAATTAGCCGCTAAGAAGGAATTGTTTGATGAAACCCAGCGTTTTGGGCATTTTCATCCCGATTATCATGCGGCCAAAGATGCTGTACATGCGGTGGAAACAGAACTTGAGATGTTTGAGGAAGTTCGGAATTTCCATTGGGCAGAGAAAAGGCTCGATGATTTGCTCCATCAAATGTCTGAGACTATAGCATTCTCGGTATCGAATACCATCAAAGTTCCTAGTAATGATCCACAGCCCAAAGGTTGCGGAAGTGGTGGTTCATGTTCTTGCGGATAGAGTGGAAGTTGTAGAAAGAAAGGTGGAAAGAAGATGTTTGCAGAACGAACAGGTTATATTATTTGGGTAAATGATTTGAAAGCGGCTAGGAATCTTGAGAAATACGGAACAGTTCATTATATATCCAAAAAAATGCATTACGTCGTAATGTATGTCAATGCAGACCGTGCAGAGGAAGTTTCTAAGAACATTCGCCGGCTTTCCTATGTACGTAAGATTGAACGTTCATATCGTAACGAAATTCAGACTGAATATAGCAGTGATATCCCTGATAAAACAAGTTATTACGGTCTTTAGAATTACTTTAGAAGTGAGTTAATTATATTTCACCATCTCTTTTTTATCTATGACGATCATACGGCCCTGTGAAGGGCCGTTTTTTTAAATTTATACAGTTATATTATGATCGGATCTCATTTGTTGGAGAACAGTTGGAAACTAGCTTGTGAATCATAGGTATTTAATGTAATATGATAGGTATAAATACATAAATAAATAGACATAAAGACCTATATGGTGGAGAGTGATACGCATGCGCGACAAGGAGATGGAACGTTGGAGCACATATGAACCCTTTAATGTGGTTCTAGGTGATAAGCGGATAGCCGACATCGTCATCACTAGCCATGCGAGAATTCGATATATGGATCGGGTTCAAGGTGGAGAGACAGATTATGATAAGATAGCAACATGGATGTGGGAATGTCTAAAGCAAAATCGGATTACACCGTATTATCGTAATGAACAAGACGTTTATTTGATTGATGAAGATCTAGTCGTTGTGGCTGAGTTTACCGAACTTGAGAATGAAGTGGATCTCACGGGGAATCCTCTTCATAAGATGATTATTGTTACTTACTTAGGAAGAATGTCAGAGACGATCGAATTAAGAGATTTAAAAACATATTATTCTTGGTTGAGACATACGCGTAGGATGACTCTGATTAAGAATACCCGTAAACGTAAGTGAAACTAGAAATCTATTGATTTACGTGTAATTTTAGCATGCAGCTATGTGACTGCATGTTTTTTTTTGTGTGATTTCATATGTTCCGTTACAATTAAAATAGAATCACGAAGAGGGGGAGGTAAGTTATGAATTTTCACCAGCTTCATATATTCCATACCGTTGCTGAGCGTGGGAGCTTCTCCTCCGCCGCACAAGTGCTTCATATGACACAACCAGCTGTAACTATGCAGGTGCAAGTGTTAGAGGAGTATTACGGGACAAAACTACTTAATCGATCTACCAAAAAAATTGAATTATCCGAAGCAGGAAAGGCGCTGTTTCCTTATGCACAAAAAAGTATTGAGATTGCTAGGGAGACAGATGTGGCCATGTCTTCCTTTGCTCATATGTTACAGGGAAGACTACAGCTTGGAGCTAGTTTAACTATAGGTGAATATGTGTTACCAAGGTTACTAGGACCTTTCGGTCAGCAATACCCTCAAATCAATATCATGATGAAAGTGATGAATACGACACAACTAATCGAGGAAATATGTAAACATCAACTTAGTTTTGGACTTATTGAAGCGCCGATTCAACATCCGGATATGGTAATCGATGCTGTCATGCAAGATGAGTTAAAATTGATTGTTCCTGCTGGGCATCCCCTGTCTACAAGAGATGCAGTGAATTTGGAAGAAGTATTGCAATACCCTTTTGTGTTACGTGAACAGGGATCTGGGACACGTCAAGTGATGGAAGATCAATTACTTCAGCAGGGTTATAATCCAGATCACATTCAGACAGTGATGGAGTTGGGAAGTACCGGAGCTGTGAAGTCTGCTGTTGAAGCGGGACTAGGTATTACCATGTTGTCCCCTTCATCGGTGAAACACGAGACAGCTCTAGGGTTGGTCAAGATTATTGATATTCATCATGTAGAGTTTAAACGGAAATTTTATGCTATACATTTGAAGTCAACCCTGCTGCCTATTTCGGCAGTGACCTTTCTTTCCTTTTTAAGACAACAACAATAAAATCGATCAGACCATAACGATAATGAAGGAGAGGTTAAGATGTACCAAATGCAAGGACGCTGCGATCTTCACACGCATACACAAGCTTCTGATGGGATGCAAGCCCCTAAGGTTAATGTTCAGTTAGCTAAAGAGAAAGGTCTTGCTGCTCTAGCTATTACTGATCATGATACTGTAGCTGGAATTGAAGAAGCCCTGGCAGCAGGCAAACAATACAATATAGTTGTCGTGCCAGGTGTTGAGATCAGCACCCGTGCTGGGGGGAAAGATATTCATGTGCTCGGATATTACGTGGATTACAAAAATGACCAGTTTCTCTCTCGTCTTGGAGAACTGCGTGAGACACGGCAGCTACGCAATGGGAAAATTATAGGTAAACTTCAGGAGTTAGGAATCACTATTACCTTAGATGAAGTTGTTCAAGGGTTAGGTCGTCCGTTACTCCCTGATGAGAGTATTGGGCGTCCACATATAGCTGATGTATTAGTTAATAAGGGTTATGCATTGAATATGCGGGATGCCTTCGATCAATATCTAGCAGAAGGAGCTCAAGCCTTTGTATCGGAACCGCGTATAAGTCCTGAAGATGCTTGTCGTTGGATTAGGGAAGCAGGGGGCACACCTGTACTAGCTCATCCAGGGTTATATAAAGATGATATTCTCGTTCGTGACATGATTGAGAGCGCTCATCCTGCTGGGATTGAAGTCTATCATTCTGATCATGGGGAAGAGGAAGAGTTACGCTATCAGGCAATGGCAGAGGAATATGACCTTATCGTTACAGGTGGTTCGGATTTCCACGGTGCAAGACAAGGTGTCGTATTTCATGGTGATATCGGAAGCGTTACGGTTCCGGTAGATGTATTGGAGCAATTGAAGGGGAAAGACTGAGAATTGCACATTTGCGGATTAACTGTTGTACGGTTAAGGAGTTAGATGAATAGGATTCAATCTGGTATAACTAAAAGAAGGGCCTGACGGAATAGCTCTCTGTCAGGTCCTTCTTTTGGTTCGAATGTCTCGCAGCTGTAATGATACATTCTTCATCTACTTGATTAACTCTTCGTTATTAATTCTTAATGATACTTGCCAATTGCTTAATACGTCGTTCATCAGGGGTTACGAATAGGGTCTTCTGATGGTCATAGATGACAAAACCAGGTTTCGATCCACTTGGTTTACGTACATGACGGATTAACGTCGTATCGACAGGTACACTACTTGATTCTTTGGCTTGGCTGTAATAGGCCGCTAACTGAGCAGCTTCCTCAAGAGTAGCTTCCCCGAACTCTTCGCTACGAATGACAACGTGTGAGCCTGGGATATCTTTCGTGTGCAGCCAAGTGTCATTTGGACCAGCTAAACGATTCGTAACATACTCGTTTTGCAGATTGTTTTTACCCACGTAAATATCGATTCCTTCTGAAGAAGTAAATACATGCAACGTAGGGCGATCTGTTTTCTTTTTGACTTTTTTCTTCTTATTCTTCTTACTTCGATCTCGCAAATATTGCTGCTGAACCAATTCCTCACGAATTTCTTCAATGTCGTTCATGGAAGCATGGGCGAGTTGTTGCAATAATTCATCCATGTATCGAATTTCTTCGCGAGTCTTCTGCAACTGTTCATCGATGATAACGAGACTGTTTTTATATTTATTATATTTTTTGAAATATCGTTGTGCATTATCAGAAGGGCTTAATAGCGGATCAAGTGGGACCGTAATCGTCGCCTGTTCTTCATCATAGAAATTAATTAACTGAGCGGATGAGTCCCCTTTATTGATCGTGTGAAGGGATGCAAAGATAAGTTCACCCCAGATCCGATATTGATCGGCATCCCCAGCTTCGAGTAAGTCTTCGTTTAGATGATCAAGCTTTTTAATATTCTTGGTTCGCTCATTGGTGAGAAACCGAAGTAGGTCACTTACCTTCTGCTTAACCGTATCCCGTTCGGCTTTATCTCCGTAGAACTCCTCCATACATTCGCTGATGGTATTGTAAGGGGTAACCTCACCATCTACCATCATAAGAGGGATAGCAGAGAATACTAACTTCCCTTTAGCATTAGTCCCGATGACAGGATGATAATCGTGGAGCCTTACAGATTCCATGACCTGGGAAAAGGCCTCCCATAGAATCAGAGGATCCATTCCTTCTACCGCTGTCGCTACATCAAGCTTTTGACGTGCGCGAAATACGATCTCTTGTGCAATTAATGGACTAATCCCACTGAAAGAAGCGACAATCCAAGAGATAGGTTCTTGATCTGTTTCTTTTTCATTAAAAGTTTGCGTGAATGTCTCTTGATCGATTTCAAGAGGATTCAGCTTATTTTGTTCTGGGGGTTCTGTATAAGCGACACCTGGCATGACAATGCGGAAACTGCTTATCGCAGGCGTGACATGGTGGATCCCATCTAAGATCATCCCGGTCGAAGCATCCATCAGAATAATATTACTGTGACGACCCATCAACTCAATAATTATTTTCTTCAAGGATACATCCCCAAGCTCGTCCCGTTGACGAATAGAGATGTGTATCACTCGCTCCATCCCTACTTGTTGAATATCTTCGATCGTGCCACTCTCACAGTGTTTACGCATCAACATACAAAACATAGGTGCTTCTGTGGGGTTCAGAAAGCTCTTTGATGTGACTTGTACGCGAGGATAAGTCGGATTGACCGAGAGTAATAATTTAGAATTCCCTTCTCTAGAACGCAGAGTGAAAAGAATATCGCGGTTATTTGGTTGATATATTTTGTTAATGCGGGCACCTTTATATACTTGTAGTTCTTGTACAATAGCCCTTGTTACGATCCCATCTAATGCCATAATCTATATCTCCCATCTATCATGAATAAGCATGATTCCATCATTTGAGTTGTGCTTGTTGTATCTCGTTTAATATGGTCTTTCTCTATGATGCCATAGTTCGGACAAAAACTTAAGGGGCTAGTCTGTGATATTTTAACCCCTGTCCGAATATTATTACGTTATAACAGGTGGAAAAGCTGTTGCTCCACCGAAACTGCAGATAGACCGGGAGGGAACGGATAGCATGGAATTGAAAAAATGGCATCAGATGGATGCGGAAGAACTGCAGCATGTGATGGGTGTTCAACCGCAACAAGGCCTCACGGAAGAGGAAGTGAAACAAGCCAGGGAGAAGAATGGCTTGAATGAGTTGACCGAAGGAAAACGTATCTCCCCTATTATTCTCTTTTTGAACCAATTCAAAGATTTCATGGTTGTTGTATTAATGGGGGCAACCCTAATATCTGGGCTATTAGGTGAATATTTAGACGCTATAACGATTATTGCTATTATTCTTTTAAATGGTGTACTGGGATTTGTTCAAGAATTTCGTGCAGAGCGTTCGCTTCGTGCACTCAAACAGTTATCTGCACCAAGCGCCAAAGTATTACGAGGAGGCAAATTAGACGTTATATCAACGCGCCTCTTAGTACCTGGGGATGTTGTTTTATTAGAAAGTGGCGATCGAGTTCCAGCCGATGTGCGTTGGATTGAGACAAGCAGCTGTAGTATTGAGGAATCTGCACTGACGGGGGAATCCTTACCCGTTACGAAACATTGCCAAGTCATAAGTGAAGAAGACGTACCGCTCGGCGATCAGAAAAATATTGGGTTCATGGGTACAATGATGACTCGTGGTACGGCCAAGGGGATTGTTGTACGTACGGGGATGAACACGGAAATGGGTAAAATCGCTGATCTGATCCAGAATACCGAATCCATGGAAACGCCTTTACAACATCGATTAGAACAGCTTGGTAAAATTCTGATTATTCTATCTTTGGCATTGACCATTATGGTCGTGGCTGCAGGTATTTTACACGGACAGCCCCCTATGGGGATGTTGCTAGCTGGAGTCAGTTTGGCCGTTGCTGCTATTCCTGAAGGATTACCTGCTATCGTTACAGTGGCGTTGGCACTTGGTGTACAACGGATGATTAAACGTAAAGCGATCGTTCGTAAATTACCTTCTGTTGAGACCCTTGGGTGTGCATCTGTGATCTGCTCGGATAAGACAGGAACGTTAACTCAGAATAAGATGACTGTTACGTCCGTATGGGTAGGCGGTAGATCTTTGGAGGTTACAGGGGACGGTTACGCTCCGATTGGACAAATTCTAGAAGGAAAACGTCCTGTAGACATTAAAAATGATCAAAGCCTGCGTAGATTACTTCAGATCAGTGCGTTGTGCAATAACTCTGAGATTGTAGAGAACGTTTCTGAAGAGACACGTGGGAAGAAGAAGTTGAAAGAGGAGAGCGGAACTTCATCTTCATGGGATTTAAAGGGAGACCCTACAGAAGGGGCGCTTGTAACTCTTTCATCCAAAATGGGAATGTCTCCACATTCGCTAGGAAGTATGTATACACGTGAGAAAGAGTTCCCTTTCGATTCGGAACGAAAGCTTATGTCTGTTATTGTGAATCATCAGGGAGGAAGACTCCTATACACCAAGGGAGCACCTGATGTGTTACTGAACCAATGTTCTTACATCCTGTGGGGAGGAAAGGTTATTCCATTCACAGGGATGATGCGTAAGCAAGTGTTGACTGCAAATGAAGAAATGGCTTCTGGTGCACTACGAGTGCTAGGTACGGCGTATCGGGAATTACGTCCGCAAGAAAAAGTAGCCAGCGAATCAGAAGCTGAATCACAACTCATCTTCGTCGGACTTGCTGGGATGATTGATCCACCAAGACGTGAAGTGAGAGACTCCATAGCAACATGTCGCCGCGCTGGGATTAAGACGGTAATGATTACAGGTGACCATGGCACGACAGCGGAAGCTATCGCTCAACAACTGGGCATTCTGCCTAGGGGTGGAATCGCTGTATCTGGACAGGAATTGTCACGATTAAGTGATGATGAACTGGATGCGAAGGTAGACCATATCTATGTCTATGCACGAGTATCTCCAGAACATAAGCTTCGCATCGTTAAGTCGTTACAGCGTAAAGGTCATGTGGTAGCTATGACGGGGGATGGAGTGAACGATGCTCCTGCGATCAAAGCAGCTGATATCGGTATTGCCATGGGTATAACGGGAACCGATGTAACTAAGGAAGCATCATCTTTAATTCTGAGTGATGATAATTTCTCTACGATTGTAGCTGCGATTGAAGAAGGGCGTAACATTTATGAGAATATCCGTAAATTTATTCGCTATCTATTGGCTTCAAATGTGGGGGAAATTTTAACGATGTTCTTTGCAATGATGCTTGCTCTTCCACTACCGCTTTTACCGATACAAATCCTTTGGGTCAATCTTGTTACGGATGGGTTACCCGCTATGGCTTTAGGTGTTGACCAACCCGAGAAAGATTTGATGGAGCATAAACCGCGGGGTGCTAAAGAGAATATATTTGCTCGACGTCTTGGATGGAAAATTATTAGCCGTGGATTTCTAATCGGGATATGTACGTTAGCTGCATTTTGGCTTACATTACGTGTCGCTCCAGATCAACCTGGACAGTTATTAAAGGCACAATCGGTTGCATTTGCCACATTAGTCATGGCCCAATTATTTCATGTATTCGATTGCCGTAGTTCACGTTCCGTGTTCCATCGTAATCCGTTCCAGAATAAATATTTGGTTCTGGCTGTTCTATCTTCGATTCTTCTTATGTTGGGTGTGTTCTATATTGAACCCCTTCAACCTATATTCAAAACCGTTCCACTTGGATTGCGTGAATGGGCCATTACACTAGTGGCAGCAGGTATTCCGACGTTCTTGATGGGGGCTGGTAGTGTCTGGGGAGGAAGAAAAAATAGAAGTGGTGGGGCACAACGCGTCGTGGCAAAAAGTACAAAGATTTCAGCATAAAATCAATAGATTCGCTCTACGATTGTAGGGTATGCTATTTTACAGTAGTTGTAGATGCTGTAGAGGAGCGAAATAGAAATGGAATTTACAAAAATGCACGGATTAGGGAATGACTTTATAGTTGTCTATGGGGAGCAGGAGCTTCCGCAGAATGCGGGGGAGTTAGCTGTTAATTTATGTAATAGATTCTTCGGTATTGGTGCTGACGGACTTGTATATATACTGCCTTCAGAGATTGCGAATTTTCGGATGCGTATTATGAATTCAGATGGGTCTGAAGCAGAGCAGTGTGGAAATGCGATTCGTTGTGTGGCGAAGTATGTGTATGATCACGGGTATGTTACGGATGATCGGATTACGATTGAAACGTTAGGAGCGGGAGCTCAACATGTACACCTTCAAGTGAAGGATGGAAATGTAGAGAAAGTAACCGTAGATATGGGTGAACCTATGCTTGATGGTATTCAAATTCCAACAACACTTATGGCTAATCCAATCGTGAATCATCCGCTTGAGGTAGATGGTCAACAGTTTCATTTTACAGCGGTATCTATGGGGAACCCACACTGTGTGATTTACGTGGATGACGCGGTATCGTTTGATCTGGCGAAATGGGGTCCACCGCTTGAGGTACATCCATACTTCCCTAAAAAGGTTAATGTAGAATTCGCGACTGTACATGATCGTGGACATGTGGATATGCGTGTATGGGAACGTGGCGCAGGTCCAACATTAGCTTGTGGAACAGGAGCCTGTGCTACGCTTGTCTCATCCGTATTGAATGGAATGACTGATCGCTCTGCAGTGATTAGCCTTAAGGGTGGCGACTTGTTCATTGAATGGAACGAAGATGACAACCATGTGTATATGACAGGACCAGCATCTGTAGTGTATACAGGAAAGATAGACGTGTAAGAGACGAGACACTATGCCAGGTGTTATCATATATTAATTTTAGCTTGTAGCCCGGAGTATCGAGAGATATTAGGCTACAAGCTTTTCTATTCTCTCATTATGTAGGAAGAAGCGGGCGCGTTTTTACTAAATTATTTTTCTGATTTTACCTTATCTTTACTAGTAATCTGTGATACATTAATACGAAACTGTGAACAGGGATGGAGGGAAATCATGAAACCGGATTTGCGACAAGCATGGGAGAATAATGTACTGATCGGGGACGGAGCGATGGGTACTTTTTTATATCAAATGGGTTTTTCTGTAGGCATTTCTTATGAAGAATTAAATCTGACTGCTCCAGAGGTCATTATGGATGTTCACCGTCGATATGTGGACGTAGGTTCTCAGGTGTTGGAGTCCAATACCTTCTCTGCCAACTATGATAAATTGTCTAAGTATGGATTGGAATCGAAGGTAGATGAGATTAACCGAGCAGGCGTGAGGATTGCCAGAAATGCAGCAGGTCCAAATGGATATGTGCTGGGTGCTGTGGGTTCTATTCGTGGCGGGAAGCGTACCAACGTTTCCACAAAGGAGTTGAAGACTCATTTTGAGCAACAAATATCTTCTCTTCTTACAGAAGGCGTGGACGGTATATTGTTAGAGACGTTCTATGATGTTGAAGAGTTAATGATTGCACTATCCCGCGTACGTAAAGTTAGTGATCTACCTGTATTATGCCAGTTCGCTGTAGAAGATGTCGCACGAACTTTGGATGGATATACGATGCCAGAAGCATTACATATTTTACGGCAAGAAGGTGCTGATGTGATTGGCTTCAATTGCCGTTCAGGTCCAAACGGGTTGCTACGAGCTGTTGAAAGCCTGGAGGGGCATTTAACGATACCCGTCTCTGTATTTCCAAATGCAGGGGTTGCAGATTATGTTGATGGTGAAATTCGGTATACGGCAACACCGGAGTATTTTGGTCAAATGGCTGTGCGATTTGCAGATTTGGGTGCTCGACTTATTGGGGGATGTTGCGGAACAACTCCTGAACATATTAAAGAGATGTCACGTGCACTAACCAATTATATTCCCAAGCCTATTCCGAAAACTCCCGTGTTAGAGCAGCCGGTGCCACATATAATACATGAGCACATCACTGATGATGGAGACGATGATCGTGAACCAACGATTGTTGATCTTGTTAAGAAACGGCATACGGTTATAGTAGAGCTAGATCCTCCACGTGATCTGGATATTAATAAATTTATGCTTGGAGCAAAGGCGTTGAAGGAAGCGGGTTGTGATGCACTCACATTGGCAGATAATTCCCTTGCAGTGACCCGGATGAGTAACATGGCTTTAGGTTACTTAATACAAGATCAGACAGGAATGCGACCGTTAATTCATATTGCGTGTAGAGATCGTAACTTGATTGGTACACAATCGCACTTAATGGGATTTGATGCTCTTGGCATCGACCATGTTCTTGCGGTTACAGGAGACCCTGCTAAATTTGGGGATTTGCCGGGATCAAGTTCTGTCTATGATTTAACTTCTTTCGAAATTATACGAATGATCAAACAGCTGAATGATGGTATAGCCTTCTCCGGAAAACCATTGAAGCAGAAAGCTAACTTCGTGGTAGGGGCAGCTTTTAATCCAAATGTGAAGTATCTGGATAAAGCAGTACAACGGTTAGAGAAGAAAATTGCTGCTGGCGCAGATTATATTATGACGCAACCTGTGTATGATCCCAAGTTAATAAGATCTATGAAGGAAGCTACAGCACACTTGGATATTCCAATTTTCCTTGGTATTATGCCGCTTGCAAGTGGTCGGAATGCCGAATACTTGCATAACGAGGTACCAGGTATTCAACTATCTGAAGAAGTTCGTTCACGCATGAGTGGTCTTGAAGGAGAAGAGGGTAGAGCGATGGGAGTTACCATTGCGAAAGAATTGATAGATGAGGCTATGAAATACTTTAATGGAATCTACATTATGACTCCTTTTATGTTTTATGGGATGAGTGTTGAATTGATGGAGTATGTGTGGCAGAAGTCTGGTCGAGAGCAGACCCCCTTGTTTCGTTCATAATTATCAATTACAATAGGTTAATGGATGTGGTGCCGATGTCATTCAGTATGACCGGATACGGTCAATCTACCCTGCAATATGGGGGATATAAGGTCGAAATAGAGATCAAATCCGTGAATCATCGTTATTGTGAAGTTGTACTCAGAATGCCTCGGGAATGGACGTGCTTCGAGGATGTTCTGAAGAAGACGGTACAGCAGTACGTGAAACGCGGACGGATTGATATTTACATGAATAAAGAGGCGGAATTAGAAAATGCAGCATTCGCTACATTAAATCATTCCGCCGTAAAGGCGTATTTGCAAGCTGTTGATGATCTTCATACCCAATATGGTCTAGAAGGTCAGTTAACAGTGAAGGATATACTCGCTCTTCCTGATGTTCTGCTCTCCCCTGATGGTTCGTCTTCTGCTGAAGAGGATATAGAGGCATGGGGTGAAGTTCTTCAGGAAGGACTTCGGAAGGCTCTTGATAGCTTGAAGGCCATGCGCTGCAAAGAAGGGCTTCATTTAGCACAGGATATTGATCAACGATTGCAGCATTTACAGATTCTACATGATGAGATGGTAGTTCTTGCACCCCATGTGGTGGAGGAACATCGAGCTAAGCTCAGACAAAGACTTTCTGAACTGAAGGATCATTCATTGGGTTTAGATGAATATAAGTTCGGAATGGAAATTGCTCTTTATGCGGATCGTTCCAATATTGACGAAGAATTAATTCGACTGCAAAGTCATCTTAAGCAGTGCAAGGAATTACTTCTTGCGGACGAAAGTATCGGTCGAAAGTTAGATTTTCTTATTCAAGAAATGAACAGGGAAGTCAACACGATCGGATCAAAAGCTAATCATTTACCTCTGGTAAACCGTGTTGTTGAGATGAAAGCGGAACTAGAGAAAATTCGAGAACAAGTAGCGAATATTGAATAAGCATCATGCATTTACGGACAGAGTTGTGTCAAATGTATAGGGGGAAGAACTGAGATATGGCAATCAAACTCATTAACATCGGCTTCGGGAACATTGTATCAGCTAACCGTATTATTTCAATCGTTAGCCCGGAATCTGCGCCCATTAAACGGATTATCCAGGAAGCGAGAGACCGGCATATGCTGATCGATGCAACCTACGGACGCCGGACGAGAGCTGTCATTATTACAGACAGTGATCATGTCATATTATCAGCGGTACAACCGGAGACGGTTGCTCATCGTCTATCCAGCAAAGATGATGATAATGACGAATAAGATGGAGAGTAATATGTCTAAAGGATTATTAATTGTGTTATCTGGTCCTTCTGGGGTCGGAAAAGGTACTGTATGTAACGCGTTAAGAGGTAAGATGGATAATTTAGTATATTCCGTGTCTGCAACGACACGTTCTCCTCGCCTTGGTGAAGAGAACGGAGTGAATTATTTCTTTAAGTCTCATGATGAGTTTCAATTCATGATGCAGAATGATCAACTTTTAGAATATGCTGAATATGTTGGTAACTATTATGGAACACCCCGTGATTTCGTTGAAAGAACCCTCGAGAGTGGTAAAGATATCATACTGGAGATTGAAGTGCAGGGTGCGCTTGAAGTGAAAGAGAAGTTTCCAGAAGGCATATTTATTTTCCTTCTTCCGCCGTCGTTGGATGAGTTGAAGGATCGTATATGTGGTCGAGGAACGGAGAGTCAGGCTACAATTGATCATAGACTTTCGGTTGCGGTTGATGAGATCGGTTTAATGGGACACTATGACTATGCTGTAATGAACGATGAGATTGATGCAGCATGCAAACGAATAGAATCTATTGTTATTGCCGAACATTGTAAGGTTAGAAGTAGTCGATGTTAAGTCTATTTCTATTGAACTTCATAATAAAAGAAGAGGTGTCCTATCATGTTATATCCTTCCATTGATGAAATGATGAACAAAGTTGACAGTAAGTATTCGTTGGTTGTAGCTTCGTCCCGTCGTGCAAGACAATTGCGTGAAGGTGGCAAAACAACGATTAAAGATCCTAAATCCAATAAAAATGTTGGCATTGCACTGGAAGAAATATATGCTGATCTAATCGTTATTGAACCAGGAACTGCGGAAGAGAACAACAAGTAATTTCATTTATATTAGCAAGTTTACGTATGGTTACTGTAATGACAGTATGTAGTCTTGTTACCCAACAACCGTAAGGTTGTTGTTTTTTTTCAAATTTCTTATATGTTCAAAAGAAACGGGTACCGTCCTTATTATAGGGTGGCAAGCCGTTTCTTCTTATGTATTCTAGATAAAAAGGTGGGGGTATTCATGTTAAACGGTAAAAAAATAGTGCTTGGCGTTACCGGTGGAATTGCGGCCTATAAAGCAGCTGCGCTGTGCAGTAAACTTGTGCAAAAAGGTGCAGATGTACATGTTATTATGACAAGTTCAGCACAACAATTCATAACGGAACTCACATTGCAGTCGCTATCTAAAAACCCGGTGTACAGTGATACTTTTGACGAACGTGAACCTTCGGTCGTTTCCCATATTAATTTGGCGGATCTAGCGGATCTGGTGATTGTGGCTCCTGCTACGGCTAATACGATAGCTAAAATGGCCCATGGACTCGCTGATGATATGTTATCGACCACTCTATTAGCTACAATGGCTCCTATTATGGTGGCACCCGCTATGAATGTGCATATGTACCAGCATCCTGCTGTCGTTGAGAACATGAGAATTCTTGCTTCGCGAGGCGTATCTTTCATAGAACCAGGAGAAGGTTTATTAGCTTGCGGTTATGTTGGCAAAGGACGTATGGAAGAGCCTGAGAGTATCGTAAAAGTAATAGAGCAATTTTTCGCTGATAAATCGGCTGACGAATCGATAGATAAACCTAAACCATTAAAAGGTAAGAAGATCATCGTTACCGCAGGTGGAACCATTGAGCGAATTGACCCTGTTCGTTACATTACGAATGATTCTTCAGGGAAAATGGGAATAGCGATTGCTAAAGTAGCTCGTGATATGGGAGCAGAAGTATACCTTGTGGTAGGACACATTGATGTGGTACCCCCAACGGATATACATGTGATCCCCGTTCAGTCTGCCCAAGATATGTATGACGCGATTCTAGCATTGTGGGAAGAGTGTGATGTGGTCATCAAAGCTGCAGCAGTGGCGGATTACCGTCCGCGAATGACAGCGAATCAGAAGCTGAAGAAGCAAGGTGATGTGATGACACTTGATCTAGTGAAAACGGTCGATATTCTGGAGCAGTTAGGCCAATTAAAGACTTCACAGTTTCTAATAGGGTTTGCAGCTGAGACTAATGATGTGGAAGTTTATTCACGTGAAAAGCTAATTCGAAAAAATTGCGATCTGATGGTAGCTAACGATGTTACTACAGAAGGGGCAGGGTTTCGATCCGATACAAACATTGTGCAAATTATCGATAGAAATGGCCTTGTGGAACAATTGCCAATGCTCTCTAAAGAAGAAGTTGCACATCGATTACTGACGATTATGGCAGAACGATTAAGTGGTGTTCACTCTTGACACAAATAGCCAAGGTCGTAGTCGATGTTCCTGCTCGGGGAACCGATCGTCCGTTCGACTACTTAATTCCAGAGTCCATGCGAGATTGGGTAGAAGTGGGAAGCCGAGTCGGCGTACCCTTTGGTCATCGAACAGTTCAAGGATTCGTAGTATCGCTAGATCCACAATCACAGACGTCTAATTTCAAAATGAAACCGATCCAGGAAGTACTAGATATTATTCCTCCTCTATCACTAGACCTTGTTGAGTTAGCTCATTGGATGAGTCAGGAGTACGCTTGTCGTTACATTACCGCATTACAGGTTATGGTACCTACTGCATTAAAAGGAAAAGCAGAACGTCATATTTCTTTGAACGATTCGGAGGTTTCCGAACAGGAGAAGGATAAATATAGCGATACACTTTTCCCCGAGACGTCACTCGTAAATAAGGAAGAGCAGGAAATTATATCTTTCATCAAGCAAAAACGTGAAGTAACGACGCAACAATTAAGTCGGGCTTTTCCAGAATGTGCTGTTATATTGAAATCTCTACTACAGCGAGGTATTTTGCAGGAGAATCAGTCTATTAAGGATAAGATGCAGAAGAAAACGCTGAAAGGCATTCATTTGGCTGTTAGTATTGAAGATGCTCACCATATTATTAATCAATTTCCAGCAAAGGCTATGCGTCAGAAGGAAGTACTTCAATTTATTGTGGACTCAAAGGACTTTCTACCCGTCGCTATGAAGACGATTATGTCTGCTCTTCAAGTGTCATCAGGAACAGTAAAAAGTCTAGCTGACAAAGGGTATGTGACTATCGAAGATTATGAAGTACTAAGAGATCCCTATAAGGGTCGTCACTTCAAACCAACGACACCACTAACATTGACGGAAGAACAACGACGCGCTTATGATCAGATTATAGAGCCTTTGAATTCTTATAAGCATGGTGTATTTCTTCTTCATGGGGTAACAGGGAGTGGGAAGACGGAGGTCTATTTACAAAGTATTCAACGTTGTTTGGAGCAAAAGAGACAGGCTATTGTTCTCGTTCCTGAGATATCGTTGACACCTCAAATGGTGGAACGGTTTAAAGGGCGTTTCGGTGATCTCGTTGCGGTGATGCATAGTCGATTATCTGGCGGAGAACGTTACGATGAATGGCGTAAAATCCGTGAAGGAAAGGCTTCGGTCGTGGTAGGTGCTCGTTCCGCAGTCTTTGCTCCATTTGATAACTTGGGTTTAATCATTATGGATGAAGAGCATGAAACGTCTTATAAGCAAGAGGAGAGTCCGAAATATCATGCCAGAAATGTCGCTGTACGTCGTGCGCAACAGTCTGGAGCTGTCGTTATTTTAGGTTCTGCAACACCTTCCTTGGAGACTTATCATGCAGCTAAATCCCAAGCGAATTCAGATTTCTCACCATGGCTACTTGAAATGCCAACACGTGCATTAGGGAATGAATTACCTGCTGTACAAGTTGTTGATATGAGAGAAGAATTACGTGCAGGTAATCGTTCCATGTTCAGTCGGTCTTTACATGAAGCTATTCTTTCGAGGTTAGAAAAGAAAGAGCAGATGGTATTACTACTGAATCGACGTGGATACTCCACGTTTGTCATGTGCCGTGGATGTGGTTATGTGGCTGGATGTCCTGAATGTGATATTTCACTGACGTTTCATCAGAAGTCGAATAATTTACGTTGCCATTACTGTGGATATGCAGAACCTGTTCCTGAAGTGTGCCCAGAGTGTGGTAGCGAGCATATTCGTTATTTTGGTACCGGAACACAGCGTGTGGAAGAAGAATTAGCGAAGCTGTTTCCTGGAATTCGAGTCATTCGGATGGATGTGGATACGACAACTGAAAAAGGCTCCCATGAGAAACTCCTGAAGCAGTTCGGAGATCGACAAGCAGATGTACTTCTAGGTACTCAAATGGTTGCAAAAGGATTAGACTTTCCTGATGTAACCCTTGTTGGGGTGATCACGGCTGATTCAGCGCTGAATTTACCTGACTTTCGTGCTGCCGAGAAAACATTCCAGCTCTTAACCCAGGTAGCGGGTCGCGCCGGTCGACATCAATTGCCTGGTGAGGTGTTAATTCAGTCATATACCCCTGAGCACTATTCTATTATCCATGCCAGTGGGCATGATTATTCCTCTTTTGTCAGAGAAGAATTCAATCATCGTCGTGTTCTTCATTACCCACCGTATTGTCGATTAATATTGGTGACGATGTCGCATGAACAGCTTCCGCTTCTTGTTAGGATGGCTGAGAATATGGCTTCTACCCTCCAAGGAAAAGCTAGACAACGAGGATGGTTCGGTAATCTCGATCAATTAACAGCCGATGCGCTAGATGTACTGGGACCTGTCGCTTCACCGATTCCAAGGATTAAAAATAGATACAGATTCCAATGTATGATAAAATGGCGTGGGGACATCGATGCAATTGGGCTTGTCTTAGAAGCTGCGGAACAGATTGAAGATTCGCTCCACGATAAGATATTTCAGATTAGTATAGATATAGATCCCCAAATGTTAATGTGAGTAACATATAATAAGATAAAAACGTATAATTATACATTAGACTTTTGTTGAGGAAGGTGTTTGTTAAAATGGCAATTCGCATCATTGTTATGGAGCCTGATGAAGTACTTCACCAGGTGGCGAAAGAAGTTAAGAAGATTACACCAAATGTTCAGAAATTATTGAATGATATGGCTGATACGATGTACGATGCTGAAGGTGTAGGTCTTGCCGCACCTCAAGTTGGTATATTGAAGCGATTAATTGTAGTAGATGTAGGGGACGAGAAAGGACTCATCAAGTTGATCAATCCTGAGATTGTATCATCTGAAGGAGAACAGTTTGGTCCAGAAGGCTGTCTGAGTATTCCAGGGATTAATGGTGATGTAAGACGAGCTGAGACTGTTACAATAAAGGGTCTTGATCCAGATGGTAAGGAAGTAACGATAACAGGAAGCGGGCTTCTAGCGCGATGCTTCTTGCACGAAATAGATCATTTGAATGGTGTTATCTTTACTGATATCGCAGAGAAAGTATATGAACAAATTCCAGAACGGCTTGGAAAGGAATGACGGCTTCATGAATATCGTATTTATGGGAACACCGGCATTTGCAGTTCCAAGCTTGCGAATGTTGCTTGAGAATGGGTACAACGTTGTCGCAGTTGTGACTCAGCCTGATCGCCCACAGGGACGTAAACGAGTTCTTACTCCAACACCTGTGAAGGAAGTTGCTCTTGAATATGGGTTGCCTGTATTACAACCGCAACGTATGCGTAATCCTGAAGCCGTTGCAGAGCTCGCAACCTACCAACCCGATCTGATTGTGACAGCAGCTTATGGACAGATTCTACCCAAAGGGGTGCTAGATCTACCATCTCGTGGATGTGTGAATATTCACGGTTCTCTGCTGCCTAAGTATAGAGGGGGAGCACCTATTCAACGTTCAATTATGAATGGCGAATCGGTGACGGGTATTACGCTTATGTATATGGCTGAAGGATTAGATACGGGTGACATGATTGCACAAGTAGAAATCGCTATTGAAGAAGAGGATAATTCGGGAACGATATTTGAGAAACTCAGTCACGTAGGAGCAACTTTGCTTCAAAGAGAACTTCCTAATCTTCTCGAAGGAGAAGTGACTAGAATTCCACAGAACGATGAAGAAGCAACCTATTCTCCTAACCTCAAACGTGAGGATGAGCAAATAGATTGGAATCGTAGCTCTCGTGACATTTTTAATCAAGTTCGAGGATTAGTTCCATTCTCTGGAGCTTTTACAATGTGGGATGGTGAAGTGTTTAAAGTATGGGCAGCTCGTCCATCTTCTGAATCCACATCACATGAGTTAAAAGTTCCTGGTACTGTTCTTCAATTGAGTGAACATGGCATAGAAGTCAAGACAGGCGACGGGTCGGTATGGCTTACTAAAGTGCAGCCAAGTGGGAAGAAAGTGTTGGAAGTCGATGCGTTCATTCGCGGAACCAGCATGGTTGAAGGAACGGTGCTTACATGAGTAATAGTCGTAAACCGCCTAAAGGTCATATTCTTACAGCTCGTGAATTAGCGATGGATGTCCTGACTCGGGTGGAACAAGAAGGGGCATATAGTAATCTACAGCTCAATGCTGGATTACAGAGAGCTTCGCTTATTCGAGAAGATGCTGCACTAGCAACGGAATTGGTGTACGGTACGATAGCGCGCCTAAACACGTTGGATTATTTCTTGAGACGTTATGTCAGTAAAGGGATGGACAAGCTTCAGCCTTGGGTACGAAGTTTATTACGAATGAGTTTATACCAATTGATGTACTTGGATCGCATTCCTCCTCACGCTGTAGTGAATGAAGCCGTTAATATTGCTAAGATTCGTGGACATCAAGGGATATCAGGCATGGTTAATGGTGTGTTACGCAGTGTTCTGCGGGGTAAAGATGAATTAATCTTGCCCGAAGGTCTGACACCTCTGGAGAGAATATCGTTAGAACAGTCACATCCAAGGTGGTTGGTAAAACGTTGGATCAAACAATATGGGGAACAGACAGCAGAAGCGATCTGTGCTGCGAACAATGAACCTCCGTCTATTAGTGTTCGTGTAAACACTACGATGATTAGTCGCGAGAAGTTATTGAAGGATATGGCAGAGCAAGGAATTGAAGCTATTCCTTCTCCGTTAACGTCAGAAGGGATACTCGTTAAAAGTGGAGGGAATATGGCCTTCACAGACTGGTATCGTGATGGACTCTTATCTGTTCAAGATGAGAGCTCTATGTTAGTTGCTGAAGCAGTTGGACCAACATCTGGAATGAAGATATTGGACTGCTGTGCCGCACCAGGTGGTAAAACAGTGCATATGGCTGAGTTAATGAAAGATGACGGATTAATTATTGCTAATGACCAATATCCACATAAAGAGAAGCTAATTCGTGAACAGGCAGACCGCCTTGGCCTGGCATCGATCGAGACAACCGTTGGGGATGCATTGGAGTTAAATAAGAAATATCCGGAAGCTTCCTTCGATCGCATATTGTTGGACGCCCCTTGTTCAGGACTCGGCGTTATTCGTCGAAAACCTGATTTGAAATGGACTAAAACGGTATCAGACATCGATGATATTGCAAACTTACAATATGAACTATTAGAGAAAATCTCTCCACTTTTGAAAGTGGGAGGGATTTTAGTATATAGCACATGTACGATTGAACCACAGGAGAATGAAGAGTTGATTCAACGCTTCTTGGATAATCATCCTGAGTTTGGCCATCCGAAGGAAGAACCTTCTGTATGGGCTGAATTACAGAAGGTGACAGGATCCCAGGGTCAAGGTATACAAATATTACCTCAACACTTTAGAAGTGACGGGTTCTTTATTACTCGAATGCAACGAAATTTCTAAATTGTTAAGGTTTAACTTGGCTTTTAGCTTCATTTAACCCGCTAGACTCAAGGTTTAGCGGGTTTTCTCTTTTATTGTTGCTTTTATTTGTGTTAAAATAGGAAGAATGAGAAACGATATGCATATGAATAAAACTAAGCAGGTGGGAAAATAATGAAACCGTTTATATATGATTACAACTTAGACGATCTACAAGCGTGGGCTAAAGAGAACGGTGAACCCGCTTTTCGTGCGGGTCAAATCTTTGATTGGGTATATGTCAAAAGAGTTAGCAATTTTCAAGAAATGAGCAATTTGTCTAAAGAGTTACGCCAGAAGCTGGAAGATCAATTCCAATTCGTAACCCTTTCTGAAATCACAAAGTTCGAGTCTAAAGATGGAACAGTGAAGTTTTTATTCGCACTAAATGATGATCATGCCATCGAGACGGTTGTTATGAAGCATAATTACGGTAACAGTGTCTGTGTAACGACGCAAGTCGGTTGCCGCGTTGGTTGTACCTTCTGTGCTTCAACATTAGGTGGACTGAAACGGGATTTAACAGCTGGTGAAATCGTGGCTCAAGTCGTCCAAGCTCAAAAAATATTGGATGCTAAAAATGAACGCGTCAGCAGTATTGTTATTATGGGTACGGGTGAACCCTTCGAGAATTATGATGCTACGATGAAATTTCTGCGGATCATGATTCATGAGAAAGGGTTAAATATTGGCCAACGCCACATTACTGTATCTACAAGTGGGATTGTTCCGAATATATACAAATTTGCTGATGAGAACACACAGATTAATCTGGCGATCTCTATTCACGCGCCGAATGATAAGTTGCGTTCTAAGCTAATGCCTGTAAATCGACGTTTTCCTTTTGATGACGTCATGGAGTCTTTAAGATATTATCAAGCTAAGACAGGTCGCAGAATATCTTTCGAGTATGCCTTAATCGGGGGCGTTAATGATCAACCTGAACATGCTCAAGAACTCGCAGAGGTTCTCAAAGATATGTTATGCCATGTTAACTTGATACCAGTCAACCATGTCCCTGAACGTAAATATGTACGCACATCACGTAGTGACATTTTTCAATTTCAACGAATTCTTGCGGAGAATGGAGTAAATGTAACCATTCGTCGTGAACAGGGCCACGATATCGCGGCCGCCTGTGGACAGCTACGGGCCAAGCATATGGAGTTGAGGTGAGATAACTTTGATCGATTATATTCAAGTTAGCCATATCGGACGCGTTCGTTCGGTAAATGAAGATTCTGTGAGAGTATGTTATACGGATTCTGGTTATACGCTTGGTATTGTTGCCGATGGTATGGGTGGACACAAAGCGGGAGATACGGCAAGCCAACTTGCAGTGGAGACGATATTTACAGATTTATCTGCTCTAGAGAAGGGAATGTCATCTGAAGGATTACGTGCAGCTCTTAGTGATGCTATTCTACATGCAAACGATATCGTATATCGTGAAGCGGCTAATAATGAACAGTATCGTAATATGGGTACTACGGTTGTTGTCTTATTGATGGATGGAACCTCGGGTTGGATAGGACATATTGGGGATAGTCGTGCTTATAAAGTGACTGAAGAGAAAGCTATTCAACTGACAGAAGATCATACCCTAGTAAATGAACTATATAAAAGTGGACAGATTACCCAGTCCGAATTGGAAACTCATCCTAGACGCAATGTGCTCACCAAGGCATTAGGAACGGATCCAGAAGTTATAGTTGATTTCGATCCGGTTACACTTGCACAGGAGGAAGTATTGCTTCTATGTAGTGATGGTCTTAGTAATATGGTGAAGTGTCAACATTTGGGCCAAATTGCTGGAATGCAAGAATTAACGCTTGCGGAACGAGCAGATCGGCTACTACAACTAGCGCTTTTGGCTGGTGGCGATGATAATATTACTGTCGCTTTGTTTGAACTTAATAATGAAGTTGTAGTGGCAAGTATAAAGGAGTGGGATTCATGATCGGACACGAATTGGGTGGTCGTTATGAGATTATAGAACGAATCGGTGGAGGTGGCATGGCACTCGTATATAAAGCCCATGATATTCTGTTGGGTCGAAACGTTGCGATTAAAGTATTACGCCAACAGTTCGTACACGATGAAGAGTTTATTCGGCGCTTCCGCCGAGAGGCACAATCAGCGGCATCTCTATCGCATCCAAACGTTGTAAGCATTTATGATGTAGGACAGGAAGATGAAATTCACTATATCGTGATGGAATATATTGAAGGATATAATCTAAACGAGATCATTAAGGAACGAGCACCTTTACAGGTGGAAGAGGCTGTAAGAATTGCTTCACAGATTTGTGATGCACTCGACCACGCACATCACAATCAGATCATTCACAGAGATATTAAACCTCATAATATTCTTATTGGTCGGAATGGTCGTGTAAAGGTAACTGATTTTGGGATTGCTCGTGCGGTAACCTCAACAACGATTACTCAGACAGGTTCGGTCATTGGATCCGTCCATTATTTTTCTCCTGAACATGCTAAGGGCGTTAGTACAGGGGAAAAGTCGGATTTGTATTCGCTTGGTATTGTACTATACCAAATGCTAACCGCGAAGCTACCCTTTTTGGGAGAAAGCCCAATTAGCGTAGCTTTAAAACATTTGCAAGAGGATTTTGATGATCCAAGAGATACGAATCCTCTTATTCCTCAAAGTGTAGAGAATGTTATTTTGAGGTCTATGCGTAAGAACCCACAGGAACGTTACCAATCGGCTAAAGAGATGTTACAAGATCTAGAGACTTGTCTTCTTCCTGAGAGACGTAATGAACCTAGAATCCAGTTTGCTGATGCCGATGCAGATCAGACACGAGCTATGCCTGCAATTAAGGCCGTATCTAAGGGAGCTGTGTCTAGTAAACGGAACAACAAGGCGCTCTTTGATGAAGAAGATGAGGACGAGAAGCCAGTGAATGGTAAACAACCTACCAAAAGGTGGGTAAAGCCTACCCTTTGGATATCATTAACGTTGTTTATATTAATTTGTATGGTTGGTGTCATCTGGTATGTAAAGGCAATGTTAGTCGTACAAGATGTAAAGATTCCGAATGTTATTACGAAACAAGAAGATGTTGCTGTCAAAGAATTAACTGCACTTGGACTTGTTATTGAAGACCCTATAATTCGCACTTATAAAGAAGGTTTTGATGAAGGTGTAGTGTTTGATCAGAGTAAGAAAGAGGGAGCAATGGTTAAAGAAGGTGCCTCTATTCAGCTTTCGGTTAGTATAAAGAAGCCTCTGCCTATAATGCCTGAACTTAAGGGTAAAACCTTTGATGAGGCATCTGATTTATTGATAAACAAAGGAATAATAAAAGGAAATATTACTAAGAAGGACGAGTACAGTGATCAACCCTCTGGCATGGTTATTGGGCAAGATCTAGAAGCTGGTTCCGAATTTGATGCATCGACGGTTGAGATTGTTCTAACGGTCAGCCAAGGCGAGGAATCGTTTATGATGCCTGATTTGGTTAACAAGACACAGAAGGAAGCCGAAAGTATAATAAAACAAGCTGGATTAAAACTGGGTAAGGTCGAGGAATCTTCTAGTTTTATTTATGAAAAAGGCGAAGTAATTAAACAATTCCCTTTTGATCCTAATACTCCTGTATCAGTGGGTTCAGAGGTTAGTATTACGGTTAGTACTGGTTATCCTCCAGAAGCATTGAATTACACATTTAATGTACCTGTAGCACCTGTAGAAGATGGGAAGAGCAGTAAGATCCGTATAGAATATTCGGATGCACGGAATGAAGATGGAGAGAAAAAGGATTGGGGAACAAAGACCATTAAGTCTACTCAAGTCTTCTCGATTGATCTCGTTCTAGCTCCAAATAAGAATGCTTATGTAACGATCTTCCGGGATGGAGAACTCTTTGATACGTATCCTATCTCTTATAGTGATGCTAAGAATGGTTCAGTACCAGAGGTCGTTATTCCTCAGACTGATCCCGTGTTGCCAACCGATGAGACTGATGTAGAACCGCAACCTGATCCTAATGCAGATCTTAATGCAGATCCTAATACAGATCCTAATGTAGATCCTAATGTAGATTCTAATGTAGATCCTAATGTAGATCCTAATGTAGATCCCAATGCTGACCCGGGAGATGGAGAAGTTGTGGATCCAACAGCCATGAACTCTCCGGGTAAGAATAAAGGCAAACATAAATCAGATAACATAAATAATAGCAATGATATTAAAGTGACGTCGGGAAAACCTTGAATTAACGTATAAACATCCCTGGAAAGTGAGGCCATTCAAGAATGCCAGATGGTGTAATCGTAAAAGCGCTGAGCGGATATTATTACGTTAAGCCGATATTAAACGGTAAGGCGGTAACTACTGAAGGGCAGCGAGCGATTCAATGTAGAGCTCGTGGCGTATTTAGAAATAAGGGAATCACTCCTTTGGTAGGAGATCATGTCGTGTATTCTTTATCAGATCATGATGAAGGTACTGTGAATGAAATCTTGCCACGTCATTCTGAATTGATTCGCCCTCCGGTAGCCAATGTTCAGTTTGCAGTATTATTATTTTCTTTACGTGAGCCAGACTTGAACTTACCGCTCCTGGATAAATTCCTTGTGCATATTGAGCACTCAGGACTTAATACGTTAATATGTCTTACGAAACAGGATTTGTTAGATGATGAAGAGGTTGATAAGGATGATCCTACTCATTATGTACAAGAGCTCTACGAACGGATTGGTTATGAGGTTATTGTAACGAGCACTCGTTCTGGTAGAGGACAAGAACAATTGCGTGAGCGTCTTGCTGGACACATTTGTGTATTCTCTGGGCAATCAGGAGTGGGCAAATCATCTTTAATCAATGCATTAATGCCAGGTCTTAATTTAGAAACGAACCAGATCAGCATGAAGCTGGGCAGAGGTAAACATACGACCCGACATGTGGAACTCATTGAACTTGATAATGGAGCATTTGTGGCAGATACACCAGGGTTTAGTCAGCTTGACTTCTTGGAAATGGAAGTCGGGGATTTGTCCGCTTGTTTCAGAGAATTTGAATCGTATTCAATGAATTGTAAGTTTAGGGGATGTAGTCATCTTCACGAACCTGGTTGTAAAGTGATCGAAGCTAAAGATAAAGGTGAGATAGCACAGATACGCTATGACAGCTACGTTCAGTTCTATGCTGAAATGAAAGACAAAAAGCGGAGGTATTGACAGAAATGATCAAAATTGCGCCATCTATATTGTCAGCTGATTTTGCCAAGTTAGGAATGGAGATTGCCGAAGTTGAAGCGGGGGGAGCAGATTGGATTCACGTGGATGTCATGGATGGGCATTTTGTTCCGAACATTACATTAGGGGCACCAATTGTGAACTCTATTCAGCACTATACAACACTCCCACTTGATGTGCATTTAATGATCGAACAACCTGAACGGTATATTGCCGACTTTGCGAAGGCTGGCGCCAAGGTTATTACCGTACATGCTGAAGCTTGTACACATTTGCATCGTGTAGTACATATGATTAAAGAATTAGGAGTACAAGCTGGGGTTGCTATTAATCCTGGAACTCCTACTTCGGTATTACAAGAAGTGTTACCAGATCTTGATCTAGTACTCATTATGACTGTGAACCCTGGGTTTGGGGGCCAGTCCTTTATCCCTCGCACACTCCACAAAATACGTCAGGTTCGCCAAGCTCTCAATGAAGCTTCGTTATTTGATGTTCATATAGAGGTCGATGGTGGAGTGACTGTGGATACGGCTCCACAAGTTGTAGAAGCAGGGGCAGATGTATTGGTAGCAGGTAGTGCTGTGTTTGGTCAAAGCAACAGAGCTTTAGCGATTTCTCAGATCAGAGGTAGTATAGGGGGAAAGTAATCGTATGACTTTCAAACAAGCTCTATGGCTTACATTCGCAAGTATGGGGGCGGGGATGCTACTTGGGACGTTCTCAGTGCTGAAGACCCCTCTCAATGCTCTTACATCACTTTTAGCAGTCGTTATAACGATTTATTTCTTCCGTCATTTTGAGCAAAAGGGCATGAGAATTGGTTATATTGTTTTGACAGTACTCTATTTCGTCCTTTTTATATTTATGGTTTCGGTATATAAGTTCAATTTAACCCTTTAGTCTCGATTAGTATGAGTCATAGGGCATGCTGTCCCTGCATAAATATGGTTACATGAGCAGAATTCTCATGTAGCCTTTTTTGTTGTCAGTCACAGTGAAGGCTCAGTGGATGAATATCGGAAGGCATGAGAATGATGGGGAGGGTGAGACATGAAATTTTATACATTCAAGTTACCAAGGTTTTTGGGAGGGTTTGTCAAAGCCATTCTGAACACATTTCACAAGAATTGATCGTTATCGTTCTCAGTCAGGCATGCCGTCCAATGGAAAAAACCTCTGACCGCGGCTTAGGATAGAATCACTGTACACACGGTCTGAGGCATGAAAAAAGCACCTGATGAAAACAAGGTGCTTTTTGCTTATATGCTATGGAGATATTAGGCGCGAGTGACTTTACCTGACTTCAAAGCACGAGTACTAACGTAGACACGTTTTACTTTACCGTCCACCAAAATGCGAACTTTCTGGACGTTAACGCCCCAACTCCGACGGTTGCGGTTGTTGGCGTGAGATACATGGTTACCAGTGCCTGGTTTCTTACCTGTAATATAACATTTGCGAGACATAGATTACACCTCCTTGTTCCAATACACCTGCATAAAACAATACTTATATATAATATCACAGCAAAAATTGCTTCGTCAACTATCCTAAAAACATTTATTTCTTTTGGTAGTTATAGTACAATATTATATAGTCAATATTGTATGCATAAATTCGATTGAATTGAGCTACCGTAGCAGTTTTTTTCTACGATGATAACATAGAGTCCGAGGGGTGGACATAACCAAAAAAATCTACTTAATTTTAAATGTGAAATGTTAGAAAGTAATTGGATGTAAAAGTAGTATGATGAAATATAAATAAAAAATGCCATTTGTTTTTGTAATGAAGGTAGGAAGGGGATTTCTCACTTGAGTAAGCGTTCTTTGAATGGAACAGATTTTACCGCGATGGTATTGCTCGGAGCGGAACAATTACAGCAACATGCAGAACATGTCAATTCCCTTAATGTATTTCCGGTGCCAGATGGAGATACGGGAACAAACATGAATTTGACAATGACTGCTGGTGTTACTGAATTGAAGAAGAATAATTCGGATTCTATTGGACATAGCGCAGGGGTATTATCTAAAGGTCTCTTAATGGGGGCACGTGGTAATTCAGGCGTTATTCTCTCTCAATTATTCCGTGGGTTTGGACGTTATGCAGCTCCTTATCAAGAACTGAATACGCAACAATTCGCTGCAGCATTGCAGGTAGGGGTTGAGACGGCGTACAAGGCCGTTGTTAAGCCTGTTGAGGGGACAATCCTCACAGTAGCTAAGGAAGCGGCTAAACATGCTGTACACTTCTCTAGACGTACTAGTGACATCGTTGAATTGATGGAGCAGGTGCTTTTGCAAGCCAAAGAAACATTATCTCAGACACCTGAACTATTACCTGTACTTAAGCAGGTAGGAGTAGTAGATTCTGGCGGACAAGGTCTTGTATATATTTATGAAGGTTTCCTACAACATTTAAAGTATGGAACTGCTCTAAGAACAGAAGAGGCATTCTCTTCAATAAAAGCTCCGGAAGTGAATAAGGTTCCCGTCGTTCAAGCCGTTAAGATGGGCTTAGATATTCCGATGAGTGCACAATCACGTTTGGAGACGGAAGATATTGAATTTCTATATGACATGGAATTCTTCATTAACCGTCAAATTGCAGATACAGAAGTTAGTGTTTTTGATGAAGAGCATTTTCGGAAAGCGTTGTCAATTAATGGAGATTCCATTATTGTTATTCCTGATGAAGAAATTATTAAAGTTCATGTACATTCCAAGACACCAGGTGAAGTTCTGAACTTGGCTTTGAAATATGGGGAAATAACGCAAATTCATATCCTGAATATGCGTGAACAGCATCGCGATTTGCTGTCTTCAGGATTGGATGTTTCACCAATGCCAGAAATTTTTGCTGCAATTCCAGTGAAAGAAGAGGCTCCCATTCCAGTAGCTGTGGAACCTCCTGCTGATGAAATGGCACCGTTTGGTTTCATTGCCGTGTCTTCTGGACAAGGTATTTCAGATATTTTCACTAGCTTGGGTGTAGATGCTGTTCTCTTTGGTGGACAAACTATGAATCCAAGTACAGAAGATTTCGTGAATGCCATTGCAACGATCTCTGCTCAACACATCTATATCTTGCCAAACAACTCTAATATCGTACTGGCTGCTCAGCAAGCGCGTGAGTTGTTAGAAGGAGAACGAAGTGTTACGGTTATTCCAAGTAAGAGCATACCTCAAGGGATGGCTGCCGCTTTTGCCTTCTTAGAAGAGGAAAGTGTAGATGTCAATACGGAGAACATGTTAGCTGCTATTGCGCATGTGAAATCGGGTCAAGTTACGTATGCGATTCGAGATACGGTTATTGATGAGTTAGAGATTAAGGCTGGTCAATTTATTGGTATACAGAATTCAAAAATTGTAGCGGCTAATGAAGATTTGCTAACCACTTGTCAGAGTCTTCTCTCCCAAATGTTAGTGAATAATGATGAGATTGTGACTGTGCTAGCAGGTGAAGAAGCTAACCCCGAAATGACAGCACAAATGGGTGCATGGATACACGAAATGTATCCTAAAGCTGAAGTGGAGATTCATGAGGGTGGACAGCCTATTTATTACTATCTGTTTTCAGTAGAGTCCTAAAAATTCATTGTGTAAGAGGGGGAATTTCTTTGACACATACCGTTATTGTTACGGATAGTACGTCTGATATTCCAGAAGAATTAGCTAAGAAACATGGGATTCATGTTGTTCCATTACGATTGCAATTTGGAGAGGAATCGCTACTAGACGGAGTAGAGATATCCGCGAAGGAATTTTATGAAAGGTTGGTTCAGGCTGAGAAGTTACCTACAACATCTCAGCCTTCTCCAGCGGATTATGTCCGGACGTATGAGCAAATTTTACAAGACCATCCAGATGCATCTATTCTTTCTATTCATATTTCTTCAGGGTTAAGCGGAACTTATCAATCCGCACTGATCGCTAAATCGATGATGGAGGAGAATGTAGATATTACCGTCGTTGATTCTCTTTCAGCTTCATACGGTTTCGGTGTACTTGTTGTACATGCAGCGCGTCTTGCTAGCCAAGGTATGGCAGTAGAAGATATTGTCGTAGCCGTAGAAGAACTACGTAAAGAACGTAAGTTATATTTCCTTGTAGATACATTAGAATACTTGCAAAAAGGTGGAAGAATCGGTAAAGCAGCAGCTTTATTTGGGACGTTACTTAACATTAAGCCCATTCTTTCTATTGACCAAGAAGGCATTATATATCCCGTTGAGAAGGTGAGAGGTCGTAAAAAGGCCATTGCTCGAATGATCGAACTCTTCCAACAGGATCTAGGAAACATTCAAAAAATAAATGTGGCAGTGGGTCATACGGCAAATCTTGCTTCGGCTGAGTCCTTTTTAGAAGAACTTTCAGGCCATTACCAGGTAGAGGAAGTCGTATTCCATAACATTGGTTCTGTTATAGGAAGTCATGTGGGAGTAGGGACGATCGGCGTATATATATGGCCCGCTTGAATTGAGGTATAGAACATGAATATGAGCCTTCATTTGGATCAGATTTCAGTTAAACAGGTTCGTGGCGTGAGTGCCCTTAAAGAGGGGGAGCTTCACGCCTTTGGCATCTTTACGGTTAAAGATTTGTTGGAGTATTATCCCTATCGTTATGAAGACTATCGTCTTCGTTCTTTAAGTGCAGTTCAGAGTGGAGATAAAATCACCGTACAGGCTAAAGTAATGGGGATACCTGTGCTGCAACGTTATGGTACCAAATCACGCTTGAGCTGCAAGATGATGGCTGAAGATCTGATGTTTACTGCGACATGGTTTAACCGTCACTTCTTACGTGATCAATTGACAGCTGGTCGCGAGATTGTATTGAATGGCAAATGGGAACAAAGACGAATGCAATTAACGGTATCTGATTCGGAGTTCCCAGATCAAGGGGTAAAGCGGAGTGGTTCGCTACAACCGGTCTATTCTGTAGGAGCTAAGATTACACAGACGTGGATTCGTAAAATCATAGGACAAGCATTAGAACAATATGGCGATATGATTCCAGAGATTCTTCCTCAGGAGATTCTGCAGAAGTATCACTTCTTACCGCGTAAAAAGGCAATCTTAATGATCCATCAGCCTGAGGACACGAAGGAAGGACAACAAGGCCGGCAACGGATGGTGTACGAGGAGTTATTCTTATTTCAGTTGAAGATGCAAGCTTTCCGAGCTTTGACGAGAGGTCGGATGGACGGCGTAGTACATACTATGGAGAATGCTGTGGTGCGCGAGTTTGTTAGGAGTCTACCTTTTGAACTGACTGATGCTCAGAAGAAAGTGGAACTTGAAATATTGCGTGATATGCGAGCGACGTATTGTATGAACCGATTGCTTCAAGGGGATGTTGGATCTGGGAAAACAATCATTGCAGCCATTGCTCTATACTCTACAGTGCGTTCGGGATTTCAAGGTGCGCTGATGGTACCTACCGAGATACTAGCCGAGCAACACTTGCGATCATTAGTCCGATTGTTCGAACCTTTTGGAATTTCAGTCGGCTTATTGACAGGTAGTGTAACGGGACGTAAGCGTAAGGATCTGTTAGCATCACTACAAATGGGAATGGTTGATGTGGTCGTTGGAACGCATGCTTTGATACAAGATGAAGTATTCTTCCGTAACCTAGGGTTAGTTGTTACGGATGAGCAACATCGTTTTGGAGTGAATCAGCGTAGTGTGTTACGACGTAAAGGCTACAACCCGGATGTATTGACCATGACGGCGACACCCATCCCACGTACACTAGCTATTACGGCCTTTGGTGATATGGATGTCTCTACCCTTACAGAACGCCCTAAGGGACGTATACCCATCACTACGTACTGGGTGAAGCATAGCCTGATGGATAGAGTGCTTGGACTTATTGCGCGTGAAGTGGATCAAGGTCGCCAAGCGTATCTGATCTGTCCGTTGATTGAGGAATCAGAGAAGTTGGACGTGCAGAATGTAATTGATCTTCATATTCAGATGCAACAGGCTTTTCCTACTTATCGTGTGGGGTTGTTACATGGACGAATGTCACCCGCAGAGAAGGAAGAAGTTATGCAGGCCTTCAACCGAAATGAAGTCAATCTACTTGTATCGACAACGGTGGTTGAAGTAGGAGTCGACGTTCCTAACGCCACGCTTATGATTATTATGGATGCTGACCGATTCGGGCTGTCTCAGTTGCATCAGTTACGTGGGCGTGTGGGACGGGGACAGCATGCATCCTTTTGTGTCTTAATTGCTGATCCCAAATCAGAAGTAGGACAAGAACGGATGAGAGTCATGACGGAGACCGATGATGGATTCGAAGTATCTCGCCGTGATCTTGATTTACGTGGACCGGGAGACTTCTTCGGCACGAAGCAGAGTGGACTACCCGATTTCCGACTAGCCGATATGGTAAGTGACTTTGGTGTATTGGAACAAGCACGGGATGATGTAGCTACATTGGTGGGAGATGCTTCTTTTTGGACATCAACCTCTTATGAAGCACTTCGGCACTATCTACAACGAGAAGAGGTTTTCCAAGAAAATCTGATTGATTAGACACATTAGACAAGCCTACCGTCATATACTGAGAAAGGTTGAATTGACGGGAGGTGCCAATCTTTGGGTTATCAGCAGTATGGAATCAGCCCACAGTTAGTAGAGCGGATTAAACTTAAAATGAAGAATCCAACGACAAAAGAGCGTGTCAAAGACCTAATTGATGGTGTCACTAAGCAGGATTTACAGAGTGGTCCTAAGGTACAGAAGTTAGTGAAAACAACAGCGAGCCTTGTAAAGGAGAAGCTCACTCCTGCTGAAGAAGAACAAATTGTCCGCTTTATCATGAGTCAACGTATTGATCCCAATAATACGTTCCATCTTATTAAGCTGTGGAGCATGTTTCGGTAGTTCAATAGTACTTAGATCGTTGAAGAACCCTCGTGGATACCAAACCCGAGAGGGTTCTTTTTTTAATATTAGACTCCCATACAGCTACGCGGCATCACTGAGCATAAGTTACGCTTGAATCAATGTGACATGGCGGTCTCTTTCATATCTGTAGCTAGCTTTCTCACATAACGTCCAATTCTAACGCTGACCTCAGCTCGCATATAGTCTTTAGTCATCGTAAATCGATCCTCTAATCCGCGACAAGTATAGCGATAGGTGAGTTCGGAATCATTCTTGGTGTCTTCAAATATGCGAATATTTCGTTCGAATAGATTCTTTTTAGATTGTTGCATATCCTTTCGGATATGGTTGGCTAGTACTTTGGCCGCTGTGGAGTACAATAACTTAAGCATTTGAGGGGAGATTTCTACTTCAAGGATTTTTTTCTCAATAATGTGGAGTGTGACAGGAAGAAGGACGTATTCACGCATCATCTCCATTTCCTTTTTTGTAAGGGGTTCTTTAGATTGGGGAGTAGTGTCATTCTGAATGGACATGGCTAACGATTGTTCTTTATGTTGAGGAAGCATCATACGACTGGATTCCCATAATCCGTTGCCTTCTAGTTTTTTACTCATTTATAATGACCTCCAATTTTATGACTTCTTTCAAATGCCTGGCCTGAAGCTGTTAGTGATGAGGCTCTTATAATAGCTGCACTGCCATAACGATCTTTTATCGTATCGGTCACTTTATCTAAGGCGCGTAACTTGATCTGGTCTTCAAATAGAGTCAATTGATATTCCTGGTCAGATGCAAAGTTACTAAGGGTAATCCCAATGCGACGAACAGGAAGTGTATTCCAATACTGATAAAAGAGTGTTTTGGCAGCTTCGTAGACGACGTTCGTGTTATTGGTTGGATCAAGCATCTTCATTTGCCGAGAGAATCCTGTAGGATCTTCATAAGGGCTACACGTGCAACTTACTGAAATGACGGAACCCATATAGCCTTTACGTCGACAATCGCGACAGACTTCTTCTGTGAGTTCTAGAAGTATCGTATTCACATCATCCGATTCGGCATAGTCTGTAGGTAAAGTAATCATATGACCGACTGATTTGGGTGCTGTATTAAAAGTACCGGGTGTCACAGGGGAGTCATCTAGACCATTAGCCGTTCGCCACATGACCTCGGCATGAATATCACTTTGTTTGCCGAAGCGCGCTCGAAATCTCTCTTTTAAGCGGGGTAAAGGTGTTCTTGCAATATCCCCAATGGTATGCATTCCGAGACGTAAGAAGTGGGAAGTCATGCGAGATCCAACTCCGAACATTTTGTTTATAGGCTGTGACCATAATAACGTTTCAATGTCTGATTTAGGTAAGGTGAAAATGCCACTCTCGTTCTTTTTTGCCCATATGTCAGTTGCGATTTTGGACAGTATTTTGTTAGAGCTAATGCCTACCCGTATGTTCACCCCCGTTTGTTTAAGAACCTTCTGTTGTAACGATTGGGCTATTCTGACAGGATCCCCGAAGATACCTAGACTTCCGGTGACATCCAGAAACTGCTCATCGATAGAGAATATCTCTACGAGGTCGGTATACTCCTTATAAATTTGAGTGATCATAAGTGAAACATCGATATAATGCTGCATCCGTGGACGCATGACGACAAGATCAGGGCACTTGTTCAGGGCTTCACCTAATCGTTCTGCTGTCGTGACTCCGAAGCTCTTGGCTATAGGACAGGCAGCTAGAATAATACCTGAGCGACGCGCGGGATCACCGGCTACAGCCACAGGTCTGTTCTTGTATTGAGGATGTTCGACTTTCTCTACACTAGCGTAGAAACTTTGGCAATCTGCCAGGAAAATAACCCGTTCACGTTGATCGCTCATATTAACCGCCTCCACGTAAACTCATAAGCATGGTGAATACTTCTGCTTTTATTAGACTTCTCAACATATTGAAATGATGGATATAACCACGAACTTTATATTCAACCTCAATGCCGAGTGTATTCATGTCTGTATTCAAGATGCTAATATGTCGCTGTTTCATTTGGTTCCTAAGGTTCTGTAATCGAGGGTAGATGGATTGCTCAACATCTCTCAGATGACAGATAACATAGTTATATACAATTTTGTCTTTATAGATCGTTAAATGGTCAATATCCCTTGCTAACATATCGAGCAATACAGGGAGCAGGGTATATTCCTTGATAATTTGAATATCTTCTTCTGTTTCTATACTTGGATTAACATGCATATTTCAACACCACCACAATGGGAACGTATATTCTTGTTTTATTATACACCGAACATGAGTTCGTTATGCAAGTGTATTTTTTGGAAGTGAGTTAATCTGAATCTAAAGAGTGTATCGGCTGAAAAAACGGAAAATATATATTGATTTCATTTAGCCCTCCCATTTTATGAAAAAGGGATTTTTTTGATGATATTGTTCAAATTCATTTTAATTATCGATCTAAACCCGAATAATAAACATTTACTTGTAATAAAAGTTCGTTTATAATCAAACTTGTGTTTAAAAATTAATTATTTAACAGCATTCGTATATTCTTAGAATATGGTCTAAGAGTCTCTACTAGGAGCCTAATAATCCTAACTACGAATGGGTGAGATTACTCTACCCATTTATAGTTAGGATCCTTTTTTTTGTTGCTTTAGCCAAAATGACTAATAATCTTTCTTTAAGGAGTGTATATCATGGAAAAAGTATTTGATTATGAAGATATTCAGTTAATACCTGCTAAATGTGTGGTTAACAGCCGTTCTGAGTGTGATACAACTGTGACATTAGGAGGCCATCAATTTAAACTTCCTGTTGTGCCAGCCAATATGCAAACAATCATTGATGAAAAGATAGCCCTTTATCTTGCTGCAAATAAGTATTTTTATATTATGCATCGTTTTGAGCCAGAAAAGCGGCTGTCATTTGTAGAGGATATGCAGGCAAAAGGTTTCTACGCTTCAATTAGTGTTGGAGTGAAAGAAGAAGAATATCAATTCATTGAAGAGCTTGTAAAGGCAGGGCTTACACCTGAATTCATAACGATCGACATTGCACATGGTCATTCAAATGCTGTCATTAATATGATTCAGCATATTAAAAAAAACCTACCGAAGAGCTTTGTCATTGCTGGTAATGTGGGTACTCCTGAATCTGTGCGGGAACTTGAGAATGCCGGTGCTGATGCGACAAAAGTTGGGATTGGACCAGGTAAAGTATGTATCACAAAAATTAAAACAGGATTCGGGACTGGAGGCTGGCAGTTGGCAGCACTTCGTGGGTGTGCAAAGGCAGCAAGTAAACCGATTATTGCTGATGGTGGAATACGAACACACGGTGATATAGCCAAATCAATCCGTTTCGGTGCATCGATGGTCATGATTGGCTCTCTTTTTGCCGGACATGAAGAATCACCAGGCGAAACTATCGAAAAAGATGGAAAGTTTGTTAAAGAATATTTTGGCTCTGCTTCTGAATATCAAAAAGGTGAAAAGAAGAACGTAGAAGGTAAGAAAATGTACGTTGAGCATAAAGGCTCCTTACAGGATACGCTAACTGAAATGGAACAAGATCTTCAATCTTCTATTTCGTATGCTGGTGGAACTACTGTAGACTCCATTCGTCACGTAGATTATGTTATTGTCAAAAACTCTATTTTTAATGGTGATAAAGTATATTAAAGCCGTATTTAAAGAAATATTCTCATCAATTATGAAAATCGGAGCTCTTTCCATTTAGGAAAGAGTTTTTCTCAATATATGGAGCGTAAAAAAAGTTGCGATTGATCTATCTGTAATTGTAGTAGTGCACGGATTGGTGGTCAGGCATTGTTCTACAATTCTCTTAGCGGATAATTAATAAACATGTTATATTATGACAGAAAGGGTTGTAAGCCCTTACTTATTCAGATACGAGTGAGATTATTCTATGATCTCATGACGTGGAGAGGAAGAGGCTATGTGCGGCGAATGCTATTGTGGTTAAAGTTAAATAAGCTGCGGAATCAAATGTTGCTTGGTTTTCTTGCTGTTATGCTCATCATTCTGACATTTGTCGGGGGGATAACATTTCATTCAGTCTCGACGATGCTCAAGAACAACGCGGAGAAGCATATTCAGCAAACTGCGGTTCAGGCCAACGGCCGCCTGGAAGGTATTCTCGAACAGATCAATTCTCTGACGACGTTAGTATCGACCAATGATTATATCCAGCAACTGCTTTTACGTGATATAGAGGGTCAGAGCGCGACCTTTACGGAACGGCAGGCGTTGCCAACCATTATTAATCTAGTCCAAATGTATACCGACGGCATCAAGTCTGTGGAGCTGTACAAGAAGGACGGGGCAAGGTTATACCCTCTTGACGGCAGCAACCTGAGAGATAAGGTGCCTGAGGCTTGGATTAAGCAGGCAACGGAGAATAAAGGTGGGCTCATATGGTTCGGCATCGATCCGTTGGATACCACATCGGTTTTGGCGATTCGACAAATCAGCATCATTGATCGAAATTTCGCGACAGGTGGGTATTTGCTCATCCGTACAGACCGCAACAAGTTCGCTCTGAAAGGCTCGTTGTCTGGAGAGGGGGAGACGGAAGCGGAGACGGAAACGGTCTTGCTCATAGGTTCCGACGGTAAGCTCATCACGTCCAATGATGACAGCATTTCGCAAAAGACAGCGGCCGTACTGGTGGAGGGGGCTAACCATCAGGTCGCTACCATCGATAAGAACTCTTTTATCGTCGTCAAACAACGTTCTTCTGTCACTGGATGGACGCTACTCATCTTAACGCCAGTTAACGTTATCACCCAAGGTATACCGGTCTTGCGGATGACTATGGTCGTATCAGCTATCATGGGTTCTTTGCTGTTCGCCTTGCTCTCCTTTTTCTTGTCTACCCTCATCACACGGCCTGTGTTCAAGTTGATCAAAGCCATGAGAGAGACCCGTCTCGGCATTCTGAAACCCATCGAGAACATGTCGTTCACCATGGAAATTCAGGAACTGAATTATTCCTATAACCAAATGGTCGATAACATCAACGAGCTGATTCAGTTAGTTTATGAGAAAGAGGTAGCCCGGAGCCATACGGAGCTAAAGGCACTTCAAGCTCAAATTAATCCGCATTTTTTGTTTAATTCTCTGGATGTTCTACACTGGTCGCTATTGGAAAAGGATGAAGTCCAACTGGCAGGATATGTTGTGGCCATGTCTGATTTATTCCGATATACCATTACGGGGTCAAGTAAAGAGGGATGGGTGAAGCTTCGCGACGAATTGGAGCATGTGAGTCGATATTTATCCATCATGAAGATGCGATTTGGAGACCGCTTGGAATGGGAAATCGAGGCTCCGCCCGAATTTACAGATGTTGAGTTACCTCGACTATTGCTGCAACCGCTCGTGGAGAATGCTATTTTGCATGGAGTCGAGAGTAAGATTGAACCCGGCTTGGTCAAGGTGACGGTCACTCGTGAAGGGGAACGGATCATTATTATGGTGGAAGACGACGGTGGGGGAATGGACGAGGAAAAGCTACGTTCCCTATTAGAAGAGCTAGACAGCGGGAAGGTGTCCTCTTCTAAAGATTCTGGTCTCGGACTCGCCAATGTGAAGAAGAGGCTTCAACTATTTTTCTCGGGAAAGAACGAGCAGCGTGCGGTAATGGCTATTGATAGCTGGAAGGGCCAAGGCACTCGGATAAGCATCCAAATTCCTGTCCAAGGAGGTAGAGAGTTATGAGGAGTCGAACGATTCTTATTGTTGACGATGAACCGCGTTCGAGAGAAGGAATGAAGAAAATACTTGGGGTATGGGCAGCAGGTCAATATGAGATCCTTACGGCCAGTAATGGGTTAGCTGCTATGCAAATTCTGGAGGAGACTCCCGTGGAACTCATGATAACGGACATCCGCATGCCTGAAATCAGCGGGCTTGCTCTAGTTACCCAGATGAGGGAGAAGAGAATTCAGCGTCAGCCATCCGTTATTATTATCTCTGGACATGCCCTGTTCGAGTATGCTCAGCAAGCGCTTCAATTGTCTGTAGTGGACTATCTGCTCAAGCCGGCCAGCCCGGAGAAGCTGATCGAATCTGTGGAGAATGCCCTGAAAGCAGGAGAAGAACGGGAACACATCGTCTTCATGCAGAAGATGGCAGATCCGCAATTGATGGCCGTAAGGGACGAAGAAGCCGCACTAAGTGATCCGATTCGCCAAGCGATGGACTATATAGAAATGCACATAATGGAACCAATCAGTCTGCAGGAAATCGCCGGGCATGTACATCTCAATGGGAGTTATTTCAGCGCACTTTTCAAAGAGCAGTGTCAGATGAATTTCAGCGAATACGTCGCCCGTAGAAAACTACAGAAAGCGAAGGAAATGTTGCTGAAAACAAATCTGCCCATAGCAGAAATTGCAAGTCGCACCGGTTATCAGGCCGTCAAATATTTTAACAAACTATTTAAGGAGTACGAAGGAATGAGTCCGGGGCGGTACCGATCGATGAGAAACGGAATTGAAGGCCTGATTCAGTAATGATTCGTAGGATATTATCCTAGATACGAAAGTAAATACTGCGACCGACAAGTTCCCGCAAATGTTCACTAATCTATTAGATAAATGGAGACGATGCCAAGGAAGAAAACCTTTGGTGTCTTTTTTTATGCTTTTCACGGAACGAAATCAAAAAATAGTGGAAGTTTCCCCAAAGATAGGTTCCTTATATCCAAAGGAGCTTGGGATTATAATTGTGTATGCGGTTACAAAAAGCCGAAGAAACAATAAAAAGGGGAGGCAAAGTATGAAAAGTATGAAGCGTGTTTTAGTAGGGGTCTCTACATTGCTCGTAATGTCATCTGCGCTTGCAGCATGTGGCGGAAACTCAAATTCAAGCTCAAACTCAGCTAGCCCAAGCACAAGTCCAGCAACAACAACCAATGCAACTGAGACTCCAGCAAAAGGGAATGGCGAGAAAGTGACCGTCAATCTTTGGAGTTTCACGGACGAGATTCCGAACATGACTAAAAAGTATATGGAAACCCATCCTGACGCAAACGTAGAGTTCAAAACTACGGTTGTCGCAACTACCGATGGAGCTTATCAACCTGCGCTTGACCAGGCTCTGGCTGCTGGTGGGAAAGATGCTCCGGATATTTTTGCAGCTGAAGCGGCATTCGTGCTCAAGTATACACAAGGCGATGCATCCAACTTTTCCGCCAACTATGCGGATCTAGGTCTTGACGATCAAATGGTTAAGGATGCTGGCATTGCTCAGTACTCTGTTGATATTGGTAGCAAAGACGGCCAACTGAAAGGCCTCGGTTATCAAGCAACGGGCGGAGCCTTTATCTATCGCCGCTCGCTCGCCAAAGAAGTGTTTGGAACAGATGATCCAGCTGCCATCAAGACTGAAATCGGTCCAGGCTGGGATAAATTCTACGATGCAGCTGCGAAGCTGAAAACTAAAGGATATGGCATGGTTTCTGGAGATGGCGATATCTGGCACGCGATCGAGAATAGTTCTGAGAAAGGCTGGATTGTTGATGGAAAACTTCATATTGATCCGAAGCGCGAAGAGTTCCTTGATCTCTCCAAGAAGCTGAAAGACAATGGCTTCCACAACGATACAACAGACTGGTCGGAAGCTTGGTTCGCTGATATGTCCGGTAGTGGGTCCCAACCGACCTTTGGTTTCTTCGGTCCTGCTTGGCTCATTAACTATACAATGAGTGAACAAGTAAAAGATACAAATGGTGACTGGGCAGTTACTGAGCCACCTACAGGCTTCTTCTGGGGAGGCACTTGGTTGCTTGCCAACCAAGAAGTAACCAAGGATGATGCCAAGAAACAAGCTGTTGCGGACTTTATCAAGTGGGTAACACTCGATACATCCGAAACCGGCCTCCAGTATTACTGGGCTAACGGAACGATGAAAGACGGCGAACAAGGCACGAAGGACAGCGTTGCTTCCTCCGTTGTCATGGATAAGTCTAACGGCGAAGTTCCATTGCTTGGTGGACAGAACATGTTCGACGTGTTTGTTCCGGCTAACGCTAATGCTTCAGGCAAGAACTTGACCCAGTTCGACGAAACAATAAATAAACTCTGGCGTGATCAAGTACGCGAATATACTGCAGGCAACAAGGATCGTGCTAAAGCGATCGAAACCTTCAAGCAGCAAGTCAAAGATCAACTTGACATCGACAGCGAATAAAAAGAAATCGAAGGGGCGGGAAGTTATCCCGCCCCTTCATATCAACTAAAGGGGTGAGAGTATGCGCCGCAAAGGTGTGAACTACTCTAAATACGGCTATATCTTTACATTTCCGTTTGTTTTGGCATTTGTTATTTTCTCGCTATATCCTATTTTATACACCGCATTCATCGGGTTCACTGATTTAAAGGGATTAATACCAAAACCAATACATATTTTGGATAACCCTTTTCAAAACTTCAAAGATCTGCTCTTTGATAACGTCTCATTCAGGAAGTCCCTAATTAACACCGGGTTGCTCTGGTTTGCCAACTTCGTTCCCCAGATCCTTCTAGCACTCTTACTCACCGCATGGTTCACGAACCAGCGTCTTAAAATAAAGGGACAGGGTATGTTCAAGGTTCTACTCTATATGCCTAATATTATTACAGCAGGTACAATTGCCGTGCTTTTCAGCACTCTGTTTGCCTATCCGATGGGTCCAATAAACAGTTTCGTTGAAATGATGGGATGGTCCGACGCTCCGATTTTCTTCCTTCAGGATAAGACGACAGCACGGGGCATTGTAGCGTTCATCCAGTTCTGGATGTGGTACGGTAATACCATGGTCATTCTTATCGCAGGCGTTATGGGTATAAATCCTGCACTCTTCGAGTCTGCGTCGATTGACGGCGCTAACGGATTTCAAACCTTCTTCCGTATCACATTGCCAAGTCTTCGGACGATTTTGTTATTTACGCTGATTACATCGATGGTCGGTGGTTTGACCATGTTTGATATTCCGCAGCTCTTCCTTGCAGGCGGACCAGATGACTCCACGCTTACCACGTCCATGTTCATTTATGGGCAAGCCTTTAAGGGAAGCTATTTATATAATCGTGCTGCAGCGGCGAGTATGATCATGTTCGTGATTTCAGCGATTTTATCTGCACTCGTATTCTATTTAATGCGTGACCGTGACGCGGCAAAAATGAAAAAAATAGAAAAAATGCATAGAAAATCAGCGAAAAAAGGACAAGAGGGGGGCGTAACACATGAGCAATAATCACAAAACCGGAACCGTCACCCGTAAAATAAACAAGACGGTTATTTATATCGTCTGTATCTCTTTGGCGGTAATTAGTATCCTCCCGTTTTGGGTCATGTTTGTGAACGCCACTCGCTCTACAGCAGAAATTCAAAGCGGTATTTCATTGCTTCCTTCGACACACTTTATGAGCAACCTGCGGGTGCTGCTTGACAAGAGTTTCGATCCCATTCAAGGGTTTATGAATTCATTTATTATCTCTGCTTCAGCAACCCTCTTAACGGTCTATTTCTCGTCCTTAGCAGCTTATGGACTTGTGACTTATAGCTGGAAGTTGCGTGGGCCATTCTTTACCTTTATTTTGTGCGTGATGATGATTCCTTCCCAAGCAAGTGCAATTGGATTCTATCAATTCATGTATAAAATTCATTGGACAAACAGCTTTCTTCCACTGATTCTCCCTGCGATTGCAGCGCCAGCGGTCGTGTTCTTTATGCGGCAATACCTGCTAGCCACGCTGTCGATAGAGATCGTGGAAGCAGCACGCGTAGACGGGTCCGGTGAGTTCAAAACCTTTAACCGGATTATCCTGCCGCTCATGGTGCCGGCAGTGGCGACGCAGGCTATTTTTGCCTTTGTAGCCAATTGGAACAACCTGTTCATGCCGCTGATTCTACTGACACAGAAGGAAAAGTATACAATGCCAATCATGGTTAGCTTGCTTCGAGGTGATATTTATAAGACGGAGTTCGGCTCAATCTATATGGGTCTGGCTTTGACGGCTTTACCGCTGTTTGTGGTTTACTTCCTGTTATCTCGGTATATCATCGCGGGCGTAGCGCTCGGAGGCGTCAAAGAATAACCCCCTCAAGCAGGGTTCGATGCCGAGGATGGGAATCTATAACACCTAAATAAATGAGGCGTCTTGTAAACACAAGGCGCCTCATTTATTTTAGGTGGAATTCAGAACTCGCATGTATTGGAGCACAGGTAAATATTTCATCTCATATAGTGACACACTCTCTTTGTAGCTTCGGAATAATACTTGATTATCGTGCAGTTAGAGTGAGATCTGGAGAGTCCTAAGAGGAAGTTTTAAAGGGGGGATATTTGTCTAAAATGTGAAAACAACTACGATTAGTTAAGTAAAAAAGTTTGACCTACTAAATAAATTTATGATATATTTACATACCTACTGGTCGGTATGGAGGAGGTACACTACGGAAATGGATACAAAGTCGCTAATTATCGACATCTCAACATCTCTTTTTCAGCAAAAAGGATATTTGGGTGTAGGATTAAACGAAATTTTAAAAGCATGTAACCTTTCAAAAGGTTCGCTTTATCACCACTTTCCAAATGGGAAAGAAGAATTACTTATCGCTTGTCTTCATTCATTGAACGACACAATAACAACGGATATGAAGGAAATATTCCAACACCATTCATCTACTTTACATGCTACGCAAGCGATGATTGAGAAATTGATCGATCAATATGATCGAAATGGGATGATTACGGGGTATACGTTTAGTAGTATCGTTAGTGAGATAGGATCACTAAGTGAACCTGTTAGAACGGCATGTGAACTCTCATTCACAAAGATGGAAGAGATTTATTCGAACAAGTTAGTTACAGATGGTTTTTCGAAAGAAACAGCACACTCCGTTGCGCTAATGATGACAGCCTCTATTGAAGGTGGTATTATGCTTTGTTTAACTAAAAAAACAAGTGAACCGCTAAAAATAGTTTCACAGGTATTACCAAGCTTATTGAAGGAATTTTAGTAAACTATATAAGAATTGAAAGGAAGAAAAACATGGAACAGGAAACAAGATTACCAAGAAACGGCAAAGAGGGAGCGCTGTATGGTCTGATCATTTGTGCCTTAACTGCTTTGTTTATGTCATCACTAGGTACCATTCTAGGTGCAGGGAAATTTGATGGAGAAGTTGCCCTATCGATTCTGAAGATATATCCGATTATGATCGTTATTGCGATGCTTCTTGAAGCGGTAGTTATAGGTCGTATTGCAGAGAAATTAGCTGCGAAATTTACTGCACCAACAGATAGCTTTAATGCAAAGATATTATTCCGTATCTTATTCACGGTAATTGGTATGTCAGCGTGCATGACATTTATCGGAGGGGTCATAGGTAACGGCGGTCTTAGTTCCGAGACATTTAGTAACTGGTTAACGAATTGGCCAAGAAATTTCTTGATTGTACTTGCAGCTGAGAGTTTAGTGATTCAACCGATTGCAAGATTTGCGATGGTCAAATTACATGCTAAGCAAGATGAAAAAAATAATGCCGCAATGATGGTAGAGAAAAACGTTGCTTAATCAAAGAATATTAATGATAAAATAATATAAAAATGATAAATGAGCCCTTTAGAGGGCTTTTTATTTTGATTCATATTGATGAAATATAGACAACTTATTTATGAAAATGAAGGCTAAAGGAAGGTTGTCCTCATTTCTGCTATAATAAAATTAATGTGGTTAAAACAGGGGGGAAGGAAATGATTCTACATAAGGGCGAAATTTTGTTCCGTCAGGGGGATAGTGGTGAATATTTATACCATATCAAACGTGGGCTATTTAAGGTGACGCGGTTACACGAGAACGGAAATATGGTGCTGTTTAATATTTTGTATTCGGGCGAAACGGTTCCTCATCACTCTCTTATTACGGCTAAGGAAGCGCATGGTACAGCAATAGCGTTGATGGACAGTGAGGTTGAAGTCATCCTTGCGAAGGATTGGTATCGCCAATTGTTGGAGGATCCTGCGAAACCTATGGAAGTGGCTCTGTTGCTACAGGCGAAATTGCGCTTTATGCAACAACGAGTAGATCATCTGACTGCGGGTAACCCTGCAGATCGACTGGAACTACTTAGCGAATGGCTACATGATTATTCTCATGGGGTAGATGTAACCGAACTGCTAACACAAGAGGAGATCGGTCAGTTGATTGGTGTTCGTAGAGAAACGGTAAATCGCTTGTTGCGATTAAAGTAATCATGCTACTAGCAAATAAGGGTCTATTCCTTAGGGTGTTATCGACCCTGTGGAATAGACCTTTGTGAATTTATCGAAATTAAATTATTTAAATAAAAAAGAGGATAATATGCTCATATAATGAACATATTATCCTCTTTTTAGTAAGGCTAAGATATCGTTATAGTTTACGAATCAATGTATGATTTCTACACTTCTAAGCTACCAGCGGGACCGAAAAATTCAAAATGGATTCTTTCTTGAGGTACGTTCCATTCCAATAGCGCTTTATATATAGCACGCATAAAAGGAGTAGGTCCACAGAAATAAAAGTCTGCGTTAGGATCTGCGACTTCTTGAAGCCAAGCTAGATCCATGTAACCCAATTTATCGAACGTATCGTTTTCTTCAGGTAATTCATAACACACATAGGATGTCAGATGAGAATGGGACTGACTCAATTCCTCTACTGTTCCCTTCATGGCATGTAATTTTCCATTAATGGCAGCGTGGATATAGGTTACCTTGCGTTCAGGCTGCTCCGTAGCTAATGTCTCAAGCATACTTATCATTGGTGTCAACCCAACACCACCACTAATAAGAACTACCGGAATATTCGTACTTTGATCCAGCGTGAATTCTCCAGCTGGGGCGCTCACTTCTATTACAGAACCGACATGAACGGCCTCGTGTAAATAATTAGATACGACACCTGCTGGTTTATCAGTCGCTGCATCTTCACGTTTAACGGTGATGCGGTAATAAGGTTGTCCAGGCGCGGCCGATAGACTGTAATGGCGAATGTGTGTGTATTCCTCACCTTCAGGTTTAACACGTACGGTAATATACTGACCAGGCAAATATGCTGAAATAGCGCCTTGATCCTGAGGAGAAAGGTAGAAAGAAGTAATAAGCTCAGTTTCTTTAATTTTTTGGCTTACAACAAAGTTTCTGAATCCACTCCAACCTCCAGGTGCTTCAGCAGCTTCACGATACTTAGCTACTTCAACACCGATAAATGCATCGGCAATCACACCATAGGCTTTAGCCCAAGCATCCATAATTTCTGGAGTCGCTGCATCGCCAAGTACTTGCTGAATGGCAGCTAATAGCGTCTCACCAACAATAGGATAATGTTCAGGTAATACACCTAATGCACGGTGTTTCTCCGCAATCTGTTTTACTACGGGTAGGATGTTCTCTAACTGATCGATATTGGCTGCCGCAGCAAGTACAGCGTTAGCCAGGGCAGTCTGCTGTTTACCTTGACGTTGGTTAGCGTGATTGAATATGTTCAATAGTTCAGGATGGTTCTCAAATAACATTCCGTAAAAGGCAGTTGTGATGGTCTTGCCATGTACCTGTAATACCGGAACGGTTGATTTTATTATCTCAATAGTTTGTTGATCTAACATATACAACGACCTCTTTCCTGCGATAAAATATTTGCTACTAATTAAGCATATAGAAGGGCAGAGAAAGAAAGTGTGTTTCTAGTCACATGAAAAGTTGATAAAATGTGAACGAAACAAATTTTGCAATGACATTGCTCACAATACGACAAAAAGGTACGAAATATTATGAAAAATTGTAAATCCCTGTTGCACTTGTTGGATAATCAATCCTAGATTGAAAATGCCAAAGTCAATGTGACATCGTTGGTTCACCTGTATCTAATCCATCTTCAGTGACTCTGAGAACAGCGCTTGCCCCTTTGGTGGCATCGTTGAATTGATGCGTTACAATAGGATAATCTCCGGCTTCGTTTACAATGAACTCTACAATCGCACCTCCACTCGCTGGGAGTAAGACTGTTTGTAGACCATACATTATATTTCTCGGATTGCCATCGATATATACACGATCCATAATGGTTCCCACGATATGAAAGGAAGATACTTTATTGGGACCTACATTATTAACATATAATCGAACTCTGTCTCCAACTTTTGCTAACAGAGGATGTTCCTTTAACGTAAAGTCATCTCCATTAAATACGACATACTCAGGATCTCCATCTAAAAAAGCATTGAAATCATGTTCTGCATACCACTCACTTTGAACAATAGTATACTCTCGATCAACTTCATGATCCGTTGGATATCCATCTCGGGGTTCAACGATAATAGAACCATACATTCCATTGGCTATATGTTCTAACACGGGGTCCGTCCCACAATGGTACATGAACACACCGGGCATGTTAGCTGAGTAAGTAAAGGAGCCATGTTCAAGTGGCATAATATCCACAAAATTCTTACTAGGAGACGTCTGAACCGCATGAAAGTCCATTGAGTGTGGCATGTCAGGGTCCATATTATTTAATGTGAAGTTGAGAGTATCTCCTTCTTTCACTCGAATGATAGGACCAGGCACCGTACCGTTAAACGTCCAGGCATTATAGAAAACACCTGAAGAAATTTCGACATTTGTGACTTGCGCAGTCATATTGATTTTAACAACATTTCCATCTCGCACGATGATAGGCTCAACTGGAGGCTGATTCAGTGTTTCTAAAACAGGTTCCTCTTCGATGATAGGGATAGGATTTACGTAGAAACCAGATAAAATAATAGTAAAGCCGATCAAAACAATGATGTATAACTTCCAGTTGAACATGGTAAACAGCCTCCAATTTGAGATAACCATCGCTATTTATAGGGAAATGAAGCTATGACATATATCCGAGATGTTCTTTCGCCTCATCTGACATGAGGCTTGGTGACCAAGCGGGTTCCCACACAACGTCGACTTCGACCGATCGAACATCAGGCAAGGTTTGGAGTGCTCGGGTTACGCCACCAACGATCATATCGTGCATTGGACAACCTGGCGTGGTGAGTGTCATCACTACAGACACATGTCCTTCTACGAATTGTAGATCGTAAATAAGTCCAAGGTCGACAATATTTACTCCTAGTTCTGGATCATATACTTCCTTAAGACATTCTGTAATAGATTCCATATCAAATCCTCCTAAATTAATCTATTTCGTAAATACCTTAGCAATCAGACTTATATAAATGAGTGAACTTAGAGCAAGAACACTTCCTCCAATGGATGTGATCCATGTTTGATTCCAACTTAGGCCTACCAGGAGTATGAACAATGAGCTCACGATTACGATTAATCCAATATGAACATGGCGATCATTGATTAGATCGGACATGGTAGGTATCTTTTTTTTGCCTATTAAAGGACCATACTTTTGTGTCCACCATAGAAAAGGGACAATTTTAGATAAATAAGACAGCAACGTTAGTCCGACCCATCCCCATAAGTACAACCACCCAAGGATAACGATCATTCGGGATTGATGCATCATGTCAGGAATGAAAGGGAAGAGAATAACGATAACGACTCCGATTAGTGTTACAGTATGGGCCAGTGATAGAGACCATTTCATACCTGTTCCGGGATTAGGTTTGTGCCGATGTTGAACAATTTGAGATAGATGAACGGAGTAAGCAACCATGCCTAGTACGATCAATAATGAACTAGACCATGTTAGCCATCCAGGGCCATTGAATAAAAAGGATAGTGCGCCCACAAGTACACCTGCATTCCATAACGCAATGACAACTTTTTGTAGTAACTCCGGATGTCCATGAGATAGATAGAACATAGGAAACATTTTATAACTGAAACCTGTGATAAGCAGACCGAACCAGCCGAAGGCTGCGAAACAGATGTGAGCTCCAAGTAATTGCTCGTGAAAGTCTCCCCACTGATCGAAATAGAAGTTTAACCCCATGAGCATACCTGAGGTTCCTGTAAGTACAAGATAGGTGACAGAACAGGCGACGCTAATGGTGATGGTATTCCACTTTTTAGCACGGACAAGAGTTACGCCAATATTAACAGCAAATAGTAAAATGCCGATGAATGCGAGAGTGGCGAATCCTGCAATCCACATCACCTGCATCGTTTGGAATCCAATGAGTAACCCTGCGGTTCCGATTGTAAAAAAGAAATAATGAACATAGCCCAATTTTTTGCTAAATAAGCTATGGTTCTGCAGTACGACAGGAATGAGCTGATACACAGCACCCATCGCAATCATGGTTGCCCAACCAAGAACGAGCAGATGAACACGGGTCCATCCGATAGGATACCTAGGTCCATCACTAAATACCGTTAGCCACGTTGCCAAATCAAATAAGGAAAAGATCTGAAATAACACAAAACTGATTAGACCTGTAATGATGAATAGAAATGGCAGGCGGAACATAGAGTAAACACCACCTTACTTTTTGTGAATATGAATGATTGCTGACCCGTCGAGCTGCTCTTCGATGTTGTAGTCGTAGCCCAAAGTATTGAGTTCTTCGATAAGGAATACAGGAACCCGATCATTATGAATAACAACTTCGTCCCCGAGAGAAGCTTCTTCAAGTTTTTTTAAAGTTCGTATCATAGGTTGTGGAGGCTCTAATCCGCGGTTATCCAACTTATGGGTCTGAGAAAGAGATTGGGCGGCTGGGCATTCCTCTTCAGGTTGAAAGTCCTCCACACCTAGGTATTCACTTAATGTATCTACCTTGAAGTCGCTGCTCTTATGCAAGAATGTAATGACCCAGTGATCAGACTCTAGCTTCTCAATCTTATGGTTATACCCTTTAGTTTTCATTAATCCAAAGAGAGGAGTCGGTTTAAAGGGGGCGTGTAGAACAAAGATATCTTCCTTGTTTAGTGTTTTTACGGTATCCATGATGAGCTTGAAGGGCTCGATTTTCTTCTTCAAATACGGACGAACATCCAGCTCAACCGTCTGTCCTGTGCGATCCATGTTAACCACTCCTAAAAGTTTTTATAGCGTTACTACTTGAACGAACTTCGTAAAAACTAGCATCGGAAGCATGTACTTAAGTTTTTATAGCGTTACTACTTGAACGAACTTCGTAAAAACTAGCATCGGAAGCATGTACTTAAGTTTTTATATTGTTACATATTTTTAAATTTCGGGTGGTTGCAGTTGTTTGGCCACATCGTACAAAGCCGCCATCCCACCGTACAATGCATAGAAGAAAGAATCCGGAGCATCCAGTGAGAATGAGTTGTATTGTTTAGGGTCAATGTCTAGCATGAATTCGAATAAAGCGGCACTATCATAAGCGTAGAAACAGAAGTAGGTATATTCAAAAACAGGCATTTTCTCATAAATGGTTACAATATCAGAAGCATATAGGGAAAGATCCCTAGATGCCTCCGTTACCATGATAATTGCATCTTCTAAGCTGACTTTAATTTTTATTGTTTGGGGATCTACGATTGTAATTTCAGCCACATCTACCCACTCCTATAATTTGCTGATTTTGACGCGGAACATGTCTGGTCCTTGTTCGATATATTCCCAAGTGAAAGCACCTGGGTGCATAGATTCGAACTGGAAACGTAGAGGGATTGGATCATGATCGTTTACTAATAACATGGCCTCTGTTGGTTGGAGATCATTGAACGTTTGAAAGATAACTTTGTGCTTTAATTGCGGTGGGTATTCGGTAGCGTTGACGGTGACGGTAATATTGTTCATTTTGAATTCCTCCTGAGAATCATTATCGTTACAAATCCTATTATAGAAGAAAAGGTGACTCGCATCGTGATTATAATCACAATGCTGGGAATGAGATTGATCTACGATTTATTTATAGATGATTAAGGTTTGCAAGGGATAAATAAATATGACGGAGGATTCTTTTATGAAGAAGTGGATAAAGATTACTGTTCTCCTAAGCATTATTCTTGTGCTCTTTACAGCATGTGGGAAAGAAGTGAAGGAAGAATCAGAAAAGGGATCTGGTGGAGATACCAAGGAATTCACAATTACGGCTACGTCATTTGAATTCGATGTGAAAGAAATCAAAGTAAATCAAGGAGATACAGTCAAAATAACATTAAAAAATAAGAAAGGATATCATGGGATCAAATTGAAGGGATATAACAAACAAGTACGTCCGAATCATTCCATTTCATTTGTAGCGAACAAAAAAGGCGAATTCGAATATAAGTGTGCTGCTCATTGCGGTGCGGGTCACAATCAAATGGTAGGGAAGCTAATTGTGGAATAAACGATGTTATCTGAAGGCACATGGCTATTATCCTAAACACGGGAATGGAAAAGGCAATATAGAATTATTTTTTTCTGAATTAGCTGTTTAGGAATGCCCTAAATGGTGGTATAATCATTTCAGAACAAATCTAACAAGAGAAAGGATCAGGATACCATGTGTCCCCGAAGGAACATTCCCCAAAGGACGATCTGGAAACGTTATGATCACTCATACACTTAGCTTTTCTCGTAGAGACCCGTCGGATAATTCATGACAAACCTCTGCGAAAGAAGGAAACTAAGTATGCGAAGGACCGTGTCCTCCACCAAGTTTTCTCCCCGTAGAGGGTTGTCTCATTTATGACCAACAATCTACGAAGAAGAGGGAACTTGTATGAGGAAAAGAGAACAACTGCTTTCAACGTTGCAACATACGGCTATACTATTACTTGGAACACTTATTTTGGCTTTTACGTATTATCACATTAACTTTCAGAATCATTTAACAGAGGGTGGATTTGTTGGCTTAGCTCTATTGGGCAAATACGTTTTAGGCCTGCCACCTGCACTAAGCGTACTCGCATTGGATATTCCTGTGATGTTACTTTCGTTATTTCTCAATGGACGTAAATTTCTTGTGAATACGATGATCGCGACTACATCCTTTTCAATCTTTTACGCGTTAGTTGAGCGTTACTCTGTTATGGTTATTGATCTGCATCAGAATTTGTTCATTGCCGCACTCTTGTCAGGATTATTGACGGGATTTGCTACCGGTATTATATTACGTGTTGGTGGCGCAAGTGGTGGGGATGACATATTGTCTCTTCTTATCAGTCGTTGGACTGGTATAAAAGTTGGCACAGTGTTTTTTTTGTTTGATGCGATTGTATTATTATTCTCCCTCTTCTATATGCCTTTAAGAGAGACGTTGTATACCATTCTAGCTGTTAGTATTGCTGGAAGAATGATCACGTTGACTGTGGCTTATGGTACGAAGAAGACTAAGACTAGCCCGGCGTTACCTAAAGGGATTACACCTCAATCTGGTAAGTCGAAGACTGCACAGGTTATGCAAAGTGCGCATTAATGATGTGGGACGATGGAAAGCCCTCTATTACCATAATATAAGTAGTTCTAGGACAGTCTTGTCCGAGCCAAAATAAAAACCACTAAGTTCGTTATTGAACTAGTGGTTTTTTTGGTATCTAGAGGCCTTGGTATCCAGAGGTTATTTAGGATGGTTAGCATCCCATTTCTCCGCCTGTGAGGTTGCTATTGCTATGGCACGCCCTTCTTCGGAACCATCTTCCAATAAGGCATTAGCTATTTCTATAGCTTTGTCTCTGATTCGAGGTTCTAGATTTTTCATAGAAGGTGGGTAATCATTTTTAGTCCAAGGCATAATCATTCCTCCAATAATTAAAAATTACAGCTTTATTCTGTATTACCCCGTCCATGTTTAATCAAACGATTCGTCATAACTATTGAATAATGTTATAAACATGAAGAAAGGTAGCTCCTTTTGAGAAAGAAGCTACCTTTTGATCGTTAGTATATTACTCAAACAAGGTACGGTACTCAGCATACCCTTCTTCTTCTAACTTCTCGATCGGAATAAAACGAAGCGCTGCAGAGTTAATACAGTAACGTAATCCGCTAGGCCCGGGTCCATCGTTGAATACATGCCCTAGATGAGAGTCGCCTTCTTTACTACGAACCTCGGTACGAACCATAAAGTGGCTGGAGTCTACCCTTTCTCGAACGGTATATTCACGAAGAGGACGAGTGAAACTTGGCCAACCGCAACCAGAGTCGTATTTATCAAGTGAACTGAACAAAGCCTCGCCAGAGACGATATCGACATAAATTCCTTCTCCATGATGATCCCAGAATTCGTTGTTGAAAGCGGGTTCTGTACCATTTTGCTGTGTAACGGCATATTGGATCGGGGTTAGATGTTGTTTAAGTTCATCTTTGTTCACGGGTGTTGACCAGTGGGTATCAAGATAATCTTCACGTCCCGAACCTTTACGGTAGCGCTTATAATGTCCAGGATTCTTCTTATGGTATCCTTGGTGATATTCTTCAGCCTCATAGAAAGGGCCTGCGGGCAGAATTGGAGTTACGATTGGTTGGTCAAAACGTTGACTCTGCTCTAAAGCTTGTTTAGATTGTTCCGCTAGTTCACGTTGCTCTTCGGTATGATAAAAGATAGCAGTTCCGTAGGAACTTCCTCTATCGTGGAATTGTCCACCGGCATCGGTAGGATCAATCTGTTGCCAGTATAGTTCAAGCAACTTGTCATATGGGAACACGCTAGGATCGTAAGTTATTTGGACTGCTTCTACATGTCCTGTTGTATGTGTGCATACTTCTTCATATGTTGGATTCTCTGTATGTCCACCTGTATATCCGGAGACGACTCTTATAATGCCGGGAAGTTCCTCGAACGGACTTACCATGCACCAGAAGCATCCACCAGCAAAAGTAGCCTTTTCATTAGTTGTTGATTGAGAGTTGCTCATGAAATCACTCCTTTTCTTTGACTGTAAATGATATAAGTCACTTCTATTATAATTCATTTGCTTTCCATAACCAAGAACTCAACCTAGTGACTACTTGGTTTGCTAAGGGTTATGCTTTGTTCTTTTGTTTGTACACAAGGAGTATTATGCCGATCAAGGATAGATATCCTAGTATTAGGATAATGGACATGTAGGGTTTAGTTATTAGGTTACCGCCCAAATAAGCATATAATATAATGCCTGGAATTTTCCCGAGACCTGAGGCGAAGGTGTATGTCCACAAAGAAATAGATGCGACACCCGCAAATACATTCACCATCATCTGTGGAACGATAGGTAATATTCGTGCAATGACAATAGCCATAAAAGGATGGGTCTCTGTCATCCGAGTGAAGGATTGGATAGAACGTCTTTTGTCCAAATAACGTCTTCCTTGCTCGCGAAAAGCATATCTTACAATGCCATATGCAATGACTGCAGCGAGAGTAGTACCAGACCAAGCGATAAGAGATGCCCATAGGGTACCATAAGCATATCCCAGCACAGCGATGATCACTTTGTATGGAATGATCGGGAAGAGGGCTAACAATGTCGCCATGAGAATCAGAGTGGTTAGTGAGTCATTATTGTTCATCCAGTCCCAAATGGTGGATTTATACATAAATGCTACACCTAATATGAGCACATAGGCTAACGGTAGCAATAGTTTCTTCATAAGAAGTCCTTTCTGTGAAAAGGTTTCATTGTGTATCATACCAATTTGGTGTAATAAAATGATAGTCCCTTCTGATAAAGTCTTCTTAAATACAATGGTTTGCTATAATATAGAAAGTATACGGTTTTATATTGGTTTAGAAAGGTTGAGAAACATGGAAGAGGACTACGATAGAACTGCAGCACTATCTTTGGAAGAACAAATTAAGAATAGCTATCGCGAAGACGAGGATATGATGATATTGGTTTTTGCCCAATGGTGTATTAACCACAGTATTGATCCAGAGGAACTATACAGCGAAGCGTATCCGCATCAACCACATAATGAACGATTGTTAAAAGTACTAGAACTTACCGTATCCAAGGAAGAGGCAGGAGATATTCCAGACGATACGTTGTTAGGCGTGCTCTCGCTTTTCGGAAATCATGATCTAGCCTTTGTTGTTACGGAAGCTGTAAGTCGAAGACCCTAAGGCATACTAATACTGATACTCAAAGATTCATAATTATTTACTTATATGAACATCTAAACAAGTGGAACCTATGCAGAGATGGGATGAACCACTTGTTTATTTGTTCCATAGGTACATTGTAATTATTTCAATTGATCGCGATTAGCAATACGAAATTGCTTAGGAGACATGTTGAATCGTGCTCTGAACACCCGATGGAAATAAGTGTAGTTTGCGAATCCTGAAGTTTCCGCTACATTCTCAAGAGACATTGGGCTGAATATGATCCGCTCTCGTGCCATGTCTAGTTTTACGTCAAGGGTATATTGCATGATGGTAGTACCGAACGTTTCCTTAAATAAGTGAACAGCACGGGAGACACTAATGCCGACATGCGTCGCGACATCGTCTAACTTGAACATATGGGAAGCGTTCTCTTCAATATAGTGTTTGATTTGATATGCTAAATAAGTCTTGTGTGTAGTCGTTGGCTGTTCTTTCAATTGACGATCTACTTCTAGGCATAGAATTCTCATATAGTACCCTGAAATTTCTGGATAGGGATTCTCCATACGACGTTGCTCAAGTACAATCTGCCGAATTAAGCTCAAAAACCCCTCATTAAGAGGTAAATGCATACGTGTAGGCCGAACTTGAGAGTTCCACCATTTATCTATCCATTGGCCTCCAAAGAAAATATGGTAATCTCCACTTTCGATCGTTAATTCGCCAATTGAATTGATTTCATTATCAATTTTTAATTCGTAAGGTTCAGATGGGGAGTAAAGAAGTAGATCACCTGTCTCGATCATACCTAACTTTCCATCATATCGAGCGCGACAACGTCCATCGGTTTGAAAGCGCATCAAGTAGTTGTTTACGCCGTCTAATTGTGAAGTGTAGAAAGGTTTCCTATGAAAGGAGAATCCTGCTGCGTACACTTGACATGAATCTTCGGGAATCATTCTTCTGTTCTCCTTTTATATCTGACGAATAGTCAGGACATCTGCATTAAATGGTTTGGTCTAGTATTTATATAAAAATAATGACCAGATTGTTCATGTTTTAAGCATATTATTCATTTTAATATAAACGAATTCAGAATACCATGTAACTAGATAGATTGAGCTAGAGTTTCACATCCTCACAAGGAGAGAGTGCGGCCTCATAATATAGTTGAATTTATATAGGTGACATGGCTTCACTGGGTTTGTTTCAAAGGAGTGACATATAGCTATACACTGTAGAAGAGATGTTAGCTCATCCTGATATCGAATTCATTGTTAATTTGACTCTTCCAGCTACACATGCCGAGATTGATATAGCTGTGTTAGAAGCAGGCAAACATGTGTACGGAGAGAAGCCATTTGCGACTACTTTGGAAGATGGCAAACGAGTGTTGAATCTCTCTAAGGAGAAAGGCTTACGTGTTGGGTCAGCTCCAGATACATTTCTAGGATCAGGGATTCAGACAGCCAAACAAGCTATCGATGATGGACTTATTGGCAAGCCGATTGCTGCAACATGTTTCTTGATGGGAAGAGGTCCGGAAGGGTGGCATCCGTCTCCAGAGTTCTTTTACGCACCTAGTGGAGGGCCATTGCTTGATATGGGACCCTATTATTTAACAGCATTAGTGGATATGCTTGGTCCAATTCATCGTGTCAGCGCTTCAGCGGGTGCACAAATTCTTAATCGAGTGATAGGGTCTGGCCCTAAAAGTGGAATGCCAATTCCAGTTCAAACACCAACACACTATTCAGGAACGCTCGATTTCGTGAGTGGTGCGATGGTCACTATGATTATGAGTTTTGATATACCAGGTGGATCTGATCTACCTTGGATGGAGATATACGGTACAGAAGGTACGCTAGTTGTACCTGATCCTAACTTTTTTGATGGTGATGTGAAATTACGTCGTAGAGGTGAAGAGCAGTGGGAATGGCTTACACCTGTATTTGCGAGTGAACACAACGAACGAGGACTTGGTGTTTGTGAGATGATTGAATCCATTCGTGCAGGACGTGACCACCGAGCGAATGGAAGATTAGGATATCATGTACTTGAAGCCATGTACGCGTTCCAGAAATCTTCCTTAGAAGGAAGACACATTAGTCTGGAGAGCACTTACCAGTACGGACACGTGCCAGAATTGGCATCTGAATCAGTGTATTAATTCCTTTATATAATACATCCAGAATACTAAAACCATATTAACCAATTCCAAACAGAGGTGGAGTAGTCAATGTTACAATTAGGATTACAACTGTATACAGTCCGCGAACAAATGGAGCAAGATTTCGAAGGAACACTGAAAAAGGTAGCCGAATTAGGTTACAAAGGTGTAGAATTTCATGACTTTTTTGGACATAGTAGTACTGAAGTGAAGAAATTGTTGGATGAGAATGGTCTTGTCGCTATCGGTACACACACGCAATATGTCAGTATGTTAGAAGATTTAGACTCTATTATTACGTACAATAAAGAAATTGGTAATAAATATATTATTGTTCCTTTTTTGTCTGAAGAACAACGCAAATGGGATGAAGTTTTTGCCAATCTGAAAGTGCTTGGTGAAAAGTGTAAAGAACAAGATATGGTACTTATGTATCATAACCATGATTTTGAATTCACTGAATCTTATCGCGATGGCCAGACCGTATTTGATGCAATGTATGAAGAAGTACCTGCATCATTACTCCAAGTTGAAATGGATACATGTTGGGTACACTTTGCAGGGTACGAACCTGTTGAATATATTCATAAGTATGCGGGTCGGTTACCGATTGTACACTGGAAAGATGTAACAAGACAAGAGGATGGATCGGCACAGACCGTTTCATTTGGTGAAGGCGAAGTGGATTTGGCGGCTGTTGCTGCAGCTGCTAATGAAGTAGGAGCAGAGTGGATTGTTGTAGAACAAGATGTTTGTCAGAATCCACCATTTGATAGTATTGCTACAAGTATGAAATGGGTAAAAAATTATGCGAAAAACGGGGGACCTATAAATGTCTAAGCTTCTAAGAATTGGGATCATTGGTTGTGGAGGTATTGCAAAAGGGAAACATATGCCGAGCCTTGCAAAACAATCTACGGGAGAAATGGTTGCTTTTTGTGATATCGTACAAGAACGCGCTGAAGAAGCTGCTAAGAAATATGGTGTTGAAGGTGCTAAAGTCTATACAGATTTCCGTGAATTGCTTAAAGATGAAAGTATAGATGTTATTCACGTATGTACACCTAATGACTCTCACTCTGTAATTACCGTTGCTTCTTTAGAAGCAGGCAAACACGTCATGTGTGAGAAACCAATGGCCAAAACAACAGCTCAAGCTAAAGAAATGCTTGAAGCTGCGAAACGTACAGGAAAAAAACTTACGATCGGATATCAAAATAGATTCCGTGATGATAGCCAATACTTAAAACAAATGTGTGACAATGGTGACCTAGGTGACGTGTATTATGGTAAGGCTCTAGCAACTCGTCGTCGCGCAGTTCCTACTTGGGGCGTGTTCCTAGATGAAGAAAAGCAAGGTGGAGGGCCTTTGATCGATATCGGTACTCATGCACTAGATTTAACATTATGGTTAATGGATAACTATAAGCCGAAAAGTGTTATGGGTTCAACGTTCCATAAGCTTGGACATCGTGAGAATGCAGCGAATGCCTTTGGTCCTTGGAATCCGGAAGAATTCAAGGTAGAAGATTCCGCATTCGGGTTCATTACGATGCAGAACGGAGCTACCATTGTTCTTGAAGCTAGTTGGGCTCTGAATGTACTTGATTTCGCTGAAGCACAGACTATACTTGCAGGTACAGAAGGCGGAGCAGATATGAAAGATGGTTTGCGTATCAATGGTGAGAATTTGAGCCGTTTGTACGAGACTAAGGTTGATTTAGGTGCTGGAGGAGTTGCTTTCTACTCGGGAGAAACAGAAGGTGATGCAGATCGTGAAGCGAGATTATGGTTGCAGGCGGTTATTGATGATACAGAACCTGTCGTTAAGCCAGAGCAGGCGTTGGTCGTAACCGAAATTCTAGAAGCTATCTATGAGTCTGCTAAGACAGGTAAAGCTGTTTATTTTGAATAAAACAATGAGAAGAGCAAATAAGGAGGGGTTACGATGAAATTAGGCGTATTCATGGTGCTATTTGGTGGTCGTAAGCTAGAGGAAGCGTTAGATTATGTAGCTTCTAAAGGTCTTAAGGCGGTTGAGATTGGAAGTGGAGGGAACCCAGGTAAAGCACATTGCACACCAGAGGATCTTCTAAACAATGAGACAGAACTTAAGAATTTTAAAAAAGCAGTAGAATCACGCGGACTTACAATCAGCGCACTTAGCTGTCATGGTAATCCACTGCATCCACAGAAGCACTTAGCCAAAGCGGATCATGATGATTTCGTGAATTCGGTGCTACTTGCTGAGAGACTTGAAGTACCTGTGGTAAATACGTTCTCAGGATGTCCGGGTGACCATGAGGATGCTAAGTATCCGAACTGGCCTGTCGCTCCTTGGCCGAACGATTTCCAAGAAGTATTGAAGTGGCAATGGGAGAATAAAGTTATTCCTTATTGGACCGAACAAGCGAAGTTTGCAAAAGACCATCATATCAAGATAGGGCTTGAACTTCATGGAGGATTCTCTGTACATACACCTGCTACATTGCTTCGTCTACGTGAAGCAGCCGGTGAGACCATCGGTGCTAACTTAGACCCGAGTCATATGTGGTGGCAAGGTATTGATCCGGTGCAGGCTATCCACATTCTAGGTCGCGAAGGAGCCATTCATCATTTCCATGCTAAAGATACCGTAATCGATCCGATTAATGTAAATAGATACGGTCTTACTGATATGCAATCCTATGAGAGAATGCTCGATCGTGCTTGGCAGTTCCGTAGTGTAGGCTATGGTCATGATCTTAAGACTTGGGCAGATATCATTAGTGCTCTTCGTCTAGTAGGCTATGATTATGTCGTAAGTATTGAACATGAAGATGGATTGATGTCTGTTGAAGAAGGTTTCTCCAAAGCTGTACAGAATCTTCAACAAGTTCTAATTGAAGAGCCACTTGGCGACATGTGGTGGGTATAGAAGGAGTTAGTGTACGAACTGAAATAGATAATGGGACGGTTACCGAGAGGTAGCCGTCCTTTTTTGAATAGTAGAAAGTATAAGCTTCGCTTGATATTCCCGTTTCAATATGTAGATAAAATGAATTCAACGTGACAAAAGTTAGGTTTAGATGTTACGAATTATGGTATAGTATTTCAATCGAATGTATTAAAATGTCCAGAAATGTGGTAAAATGAAATATACTAACTAATCGAAAGCTTTGATACAGTTATTCATTTGACTTGAAGTTATTAGGTCTTTCAATATAATGAGGTGAGGGTTTCATGGAATTTGATCAAATGCATTTGTGTCCACGATTTGAAACAGCTTTTTCTTTTTTGGGCAAACGATGGAATGGATTAATTATTCAGACCTTAATGAGTGGCCCGAAGAGATTTAAAGATATATCTAGTATAATCCCTACCATGAGCGATAAGATGTTGTCAGAACGTATGAAAGACTTAGAATCTGAGGGGATTGTGGTACGCCACGTTTACCCGGAGACTCCAGTACGCATTGAGTATGAATTAACGGAAAAAGGTAAAGGACTTCGCCCTGTTATGGAACAAATCCAATCATGGGCTGAGAATTGGGTAGAATGAGTCTAACTTAGAATTTGGATATCTACCCTATCCCTATTGTTAACCCCCATTTTTCTTTATTGAAATGAGGGTTTTTTGCTCTAAATGTCTAATATTCATCACCTATATGCGGGATTTGTAGTATAATTGGAAAAAAATGATTGAATACGTATTGAAGGAGGAGATAGATTGGGAAAAAATGTACCCACCCAAGAAGTCGTATATGGTAAAGAGGACATTGCTGAACTTGAAAACGCCTCGATAAAAGTGCAATATGTCTACGATAAGGCACTAGAGTTGCTTGGTCGGTATTTGCCTCAGTTGGTGTGTACTGACCCACCTTCAACTCATTCTACTGTTACTCATAGGATAACAAATCACAATCAAGAGGGTGTATTTCAGAAATGGATTCAAGGTCCAAAGGGTTGGAAATGCATCGGTTATGAGTGGCAGACAAAGATAGATGGGAATAAGGAACAAAGAAGCCTACCTAATGCCAAATTGCAAAGTATGATTCTACAAATGATGATATGGTCCCAATTTGAAAAAATCATTTTGCTGCATCCCTTTTTGGGGCAAGATGCCTTTTATAATAGTGAAGAACTAGAGACGATCTCTTCGTATTTTGTACCTACCTATATGAGTGTTAATCCTCTTATTGAACTTGGCAAACCTTATAAGAAGCATAAGACCAAGCTCCCGATCTACCAAGAATTAATCCCAGCTCCCTCTTTACTGATCCAAACAGAAGGAACTCCTTTGAAGGGTACTTGGATGACAGGGGTATACATTAACCGTTCCAACTTTCAAGGCATTGGTCCATATCTTAAAAATAGTAATGGATGCAGAACCTTTATGGAAGCTTCTATCAACTAATTTGAAAGTAATATGATTCTTGTGAGTACAATCACAATCCTCCTTCTCTCCTAGGTGTAGCCTAAAAAGGTAAGAAAGAAAGCAACCCTAGGAGGAATTCATAATGTCAACTAAACCCCTTTTCAGTAGTGATAACATAGTAAGTGATATTGTTATACAATTTCCGAAAGCCAGCGATTATTTCCGGGATCACAAAATTGACTTCTGTTGTGGTGGCAAACGGCCACTAATCGAAGCGGTTGAGGAGAAAGGCTTGGATATTAATCAAGTATTAGAGGAGTTACGCAATCTTGCAGACAACCATGCCGGCTTAAATGAAGATCATGAAGGAGCTAACTATTTTACTGAAATGAGTTCAGAAGCTTTAATTCATTATATTGTAAGTAAACATCACGATTATTTACGCGAGGAACTTCCTGCTATATATAAGAATGTGGCGAGAGTTAATCGAGTTCATGGTGATCATGATCTTCATTTGGCACAATTATACGTTCTGTTCACACAGCTAAAGGATGAATTGCTTGAACATACATCTAATGAAGAAGAGCAAATCTTTCCTAAGATGGTTGCCCTAGATCAATCACTTGATGGATCTGCTAACCAAGAGCTTAACAATGCTATTGGGACATTGGAGGAGGAGCATGACAAAGCAGGTGATATTCTAAAAGAGATCAGAGAAATCACGAATGATTTCACACCTCCGATCCATGCTTGCACTACGTATCGTTTAACGTACGAAAGACTTGCTGAACTTGAACGAATGACATATGAACATGTGCATTTAGAGAACAATATATTGTTTCCGCGTTTTCAAGCCTGATACTGTGGTAATTCCTTATCATGCGACGGGTTCAGTCCTGAGATAGTAGGAATGCAATCCTCCTAAGGGAATGGAATTTGGTTGGAATTGGTTTTTAAGCTGTGCTGAACTCTGCTATGTTACCATTTACTAGTCCAAACATAACAGGTAGGAATTCAGCATAGCTTATAAGCGTATTCAAAATATATTTGCAAATATTAACCTTGTGACAAACGGATATGTCGAAACAGCAAGGTCATTTATCATGGAATATGTTCACATGTATTTTAAATTGTGAACATATTTGTGATATTATTCACAATTCATGTGAATGAAATCACAACCAGTGTTCATTCCCATGTTATAATATTTTTATAAGCAAGGCAGAGAGGGAGGCAATCGAACATGGTATCATCTAAAAGAGAAAAATTAATCGTTATTGGTAATGGTATGGCTGGCATAAGTACAGTTGAACAAATTCTAAAATTAAGTGATTCATTTGATATTACGGTATTTGGTAGTGAACCACATCCTAACTATAACCGTATAATGCTCTCCTACGTTCTAGAGGGTAGCAAAACGGTTGACGATATCGTTCTGAACGATTGGAATTGGTACAAGGACAATAACATTACATTGCATACGACGACAACAGTGACACATATTGATACAACAAATAAACAGATAACAACTGATAAGGGTATGACGGAAAGTTACGACAAACTTATCATTGCTACAGGTTCTAATCCGTTCATTCTACCTATTCCTGGCAGCGACAAAGAGGGCGTAGTAGGCTTCCGAGATATTAGTGACTGTAACCAAATGCTTGAAGCTGCTAAGAAATATAAAAAAGCTGCGGTTATTGGTGGGGGGCTGTTAGGGTTAGAAGCAGCCAAAGGACTTGTGAATTTGGGAATGGATGTAACTGTCGTTCATCTTATGGAAGATATTATGGAGCGTCAACTAGATCACAGCGCTTCTTCGATGTTACAAGCGGAATTGGAACGTCAAGGCATTAAATTCGCTATGGGAAAACAAACTTCTGAACTTATTGGGGAAGATCGAGTAAGTGGGTTGCGTTTCAGCGACGGTAGTATTTTGGATGCAGAACTTGTGGTTATGGCTGTAGGTATTAAACCGAACATAGCTCTTGCCAAAGCTAGTAACATGGAAGTAGGACGAGGTATTATTGTAGATGATTACATGCTTACTTCATGTGATGGTGTATATTCTGTTGGTGAGTGTACAGAGCATAGAGGAATATGTTATGGGCTTGTAGCACCATTATTTGAACAAGGAAATGTATTGGCTAAGCATATTTGCGGAGTAGATACGAATCCATATGAGGGTTCTATCGTGGCAACTAAGCTAAAGATCTCTGGTGTCGACGTATTCTCAGCAGGAGAGTTTGTTGAAGAGCCCAAACATACGGTGATCTCTGCTAAAGACGAGTGGAAAAGAACATATAAGAAAGTCCTTCTATGTGATAACGTCATTGTGGGAGCAGTATTATTCGGGGATGTAACGGAGTCTTCCAATCTACAAAAATTGATTAAACAACAGTCTGAAATGACAGATGAAATTTACAGCACGATTATGGGAACAGGATGTTGTGGTGGTGGCGCTAATAAACAGTCATCGGTAGAGACTATGGCTGACGATGAAATTGTTTGTGGATGTAATGGTGTAACTAAAAAAACAATTGTTGATGTTATAACGGATCAGGGTCTAACAACAGTAGATGAGATTAAAGCTTGTACTGGTGCAACCCGATCATGTGGTGGCTGTAAACCAGTCGTTGAGCAAATATTGCAGTATGTTCTTGGAGATGGATTCAAGACAGCAGCCAAACAAGGAATTTGTGGTTGTACGACTCTCGATAGAGATGAAGTTGTAGCACAGATTACCGCTAAAGGGTTATCTACAACGCGTGAAGTAATGAATGTACTGGGTTGGAGTAATCAAGAAGGATGCTCTAAGTGCCGTCCCGCAATTAATTATTATCTAGGGATGTTGAACCCTGAGACTCATGAAGATGAGAAAGAATCACGCTTTGTGAATGAGCGTATGAATGCAAATATCCAAAAGGATGGTACGTATACCGTTGTTCCACGGATGTACGGCGGCGTAACAACACCAGAGGAACTCAAGAAGATTGCTGATGTTTCCTTAAAATATGATGTTAAGGTAGTAAAAGTGACAGGTGGACAACGCTTGGATCTAATTGGGGTTAAGAAAGAAGACTTGCCTAGCGTATGGGAAGAACTTGATATGCCTTCAGGCTATGCTTATGCCAAGTCACTACGTACGGTGAAGACATGTGTAGGTTCTCAATTCTGCCGATTCGGAACACAGGATTCTATGGCTATGGGTGCTCTGTTAGAACGTAAATTCGAGAGACTCGATTTACCTGCTAAATTTAAATACGCTGTGAATGGTTGTCCGCGGAACTGTGCGGAATCGTGTACGAAAGATATCGGTATCGTCGGAAATGATGGAGGATGGGAAATCTTTGTCGGTGGTAATGGAGGTATCAAACCTCGTATTGCGGATAGCTTCTGTAAAGTTAAGAGTGATGAAGAATTAATTGAAATTTGTGGAGCAATTATGCAATATTATCGTGAAACTGGCAACTACTTGGAGAGAACATCAGAGTGGGTAGAACGGGTAGGACTTGCACAGATTCAGTCAGCGGTATTGGATAATCTTGATAACCGTAAAGAGCTCGTTAAACGAATTGAACTTGCACTACAACAAGTAGAAGAACCATGGGCAAAAATGCTTCATGATGAAAAAACACGTAAAGCTTTGTATGAAAACCAAAAATCAATAATTTCTGTACAATAACACACATGAGCTTTTGAAAGAAATGGAGATGGATCAAATGGAAATGACAACACAATATTATTCTGTTGGTTCGCTAGATGAGTGTTTAGTACAGGTAGGTCGAGTTGTTATTATTGAAGGTCAGGAGATTGCTATATTCCGGACTTCGGATGGGAACATTTACGCATTGGCAAATAAATCTCCACATCCTAAGGGCGGACCATTAGCGGAAGGAATTATATCGGGTCATTATATATATGACCCTTTGTATGACTGGAAGATTGACCTAACGACTGGAGCTGTGCAAGCTCCAGACTCTGGGCAAGTTGTGACCTATCCTGTTATTGTAAATAATAGAGATATTCAAATTGGATTTTATAAGTAACTACTATAGACATTAGATATACCAGGAGGTGGTCCACATATATACACAAAGTGTAGAGACCATGGTGGAGACAGCGGTTAAGAAAAAAGAAAAGATGAATGAAAGTTTAGTTCGTTATATAATAGCTGCTGCATTAGCTGGCGCCTATGTGGGAATAGGGATTATCCTTATTTTCTCATTAGGTGCCCCACTAGCTGCAATAAAGTCTCCATTCCAATCACTCATTATGGGAGGCTCGTTCGGAATTGCACTGACTTTGGTCATCTTTGCGGGTTCAGAGTTATTTACTGGGAATAATATGCTCTTTACGATGAGTACATTAGCAGGGAAGACAACGGTGAAGGATACCCTTAAGAACTGGAGCATCGTATTTATAGGTAATTTACTAGGTGCTTTGGTACTTTGTTTATTGGTTTTAGGAGCCGGCCTATTTAAAGATATCCCTGCGGAACACCTTATTTTTACAGCTGTAGCTAAAAAGATGAATCTCCCCGTCATGGAGTTATTTTTCCGAGGAATTCTTTGTAACTGGCTAGTATGTCTAGCTATCTGGATGTCGATGCGAGCAAAAGAGGAAGTCGCTAAATTAATTCTCATCTGGTGGTGTCTATTTGCCTTTATCGCAAGTGGTTATGAGCATAGCGTGGCTAATATGACGTTATTGAGTATAGCTACTTTATTACCGAATCATCCTGAAACAATATCTATAGCTGGATGGTTACATAATATGATCCCGGTTACTTTAGGAAATATTGTTGGTGGTGGACTGTTCGTGGGCATGGCTTATTGGTTCATTTCACCTGTTCGGAATAAAAAGAAATAATATTATTAAGCAAGTGGTCTAATTATATTAGATATCACAAAAACGACAGTCGAAGGGAGTCTTAATTGCTCCGTATCGGTTGTCGTTTTTGTTATGATGGTTATCTATCTGAAGTGTTCTTATGAAGAAAGAAAGTCCTTACTCCACAAGAGGTTTCTTGTAGAGGAAGGACTTTCTTTAACATGAGAACTAAATCCGGCAAATTTCGTCTGGACATAGCTCACAGTGGCAAATTTCTTGAAGCATAGAAAGATTCTTAATAACAATCATGCCGCTGTCATATTCGATCGCATCTTTTTTACGCAGATCGCTTAGCATCCGATTGACACTCTCACGAGTGGCACCAATCATATTGGAAAGATCGGTATGGGTAATTTTCTTGTTGATAATAACATTATCCCCTTGTTCTTCTCCGTAAGTGTTACCAAGTCGGATAAGGGTAGAGCAGAGAGCTCCTGGTTTACCGTATAGCATTAAATCACGGAATTTCGTTTGTGTTAAACGATGATGAATCCCCATCCACTTCATGAAATCAATAGCGAATTCACAATGCTGACAGATTAGTATTTCTAAATCTTTATGTTCAATAACACCGATCTCACTCTCTTCAAGTACTTCAGCGTTAAAGCTGTGTTTGGTGCTAAAGAATGGATCAGCCTGACCTACCATATCGCCTGCTTGATACATATATAGGATAAGTTCTTTACCTTCGTCAGTAGATTTAGTTAATTTGATGCGGCCACGTTTAATGTAATAGAGCTTATCCGAGAAATCACCTTCCCAGAAAAGATGAGATCCTTCAGGAACGATGCGGTCTTTCATACTAACTAATAGACGATTAAAATTCGATTCGGAAAAGCAGCTCGTATTTCCATGGGCTTCGATAACATTAAGATGTTCTTTCATATTCGTTATCCCCTTGTCTTTAATTTTCAGTAAATTTTAAACTAATTATACCGTTAAAAATCACATTTGTGGGAGTATTAAAGCATTAAAAAGTGGCGAATTTAAAAACTTTGTGATAAATTTCACTTTTTGAAGCTTATTTTATGATGAAACATAGAAGAGATGCCTGATTTATCTAGGCTTAAATTGTTTAAATAGTAGAAGGAACAAATAAAAACCAATAAATACATAAAGATGAATAATAAGTTATAAATATAAATGTAAGCGTTTTTGAAAACAAATCAAATAAAAATTAAAGATTGTGAAAGTTTTCACTATGAATCATTCGACAGTTATGTTATGATGAATTCAAGAAATAGATAAACAAATTTTTCAGGGGAGCTGAGAGAAATGGCAGTTAAAAATGAAGTAGTCCAAGATAAGAAACAAGGAACAGAGGAATACATTCAGTCCTTGATTGACAAAGCTAATGTCGCTCAAGCAGCATTCATGGAAATGGATCAAGAACAGATTGATAAAATTGTTCAGGCTATGGCTATTGCGGGTTCAGACCAACATATGTATCTTGCAAAATTAGCAGTGGAAGAAACAGGTAGAGGTGTTTATGAAGACAAGATCATTAAGAATATGTTCGCAACAGAATATGTTTACCACGGAATAAAGAATGAAAAAACAGTGGGCGTTATCGAAGATAATGCATATGAAAGTTTCCAAAAAATTGCTGAGCCAGTCGGAACGATCATGGGTATCACTCCTGTAACTAATCCAACTTCAACAACGATGTTTAAAGCTCTCATCTCTATTAAGACTCGTAACCCAATTATCTTTGGTTTTCATCCATCCGCTCAAAAGTGTAGTAGTGAAGCAGCAAGAATCCTTGTAGAAGCTGCAGTGAAAGCCGGAGCTCCTGCTAACTGTATTCAATGGATTGAAGAACCTACAATGGACAAAACAAACATCCTAATGAATCATCCTGGTGTTTCAATGATCTTAGCAACCGGTGGTTCAGCAATGGTTAAAGCAGCTTATAGTTGCGGTAAGCCAGCACTTGGTGTAGGACCTGGTAATGTTCCTTGCTTTATCGAAAAGAGTGCTGATATCGATCAAGCGGTAACGGATCTTATTCTTTCTAAATCATTCGATAATGGTATGATTTGTGCTTCTGAACAGGCTGTTATAATAGAAGAACCTATTTTCGATCAAGTGAAGAAAAAGATGATCGCTAATAATTGTTACTTTTTAAATAAAGAAGAAGTTGTGAAGTTAACTGCAGGTGCAATGATCACAGAGAAATGTGCTGTTAACCCAGTAATTGTTGGTCAATCTGCAGTGAAGATTGCTGAAATGTCTGGCATTCAAGTTCCAGCTGGAACGAAGATTCTGGTTGCTGAAATTGAAGGTGTGGGTACTAAGTATCCATTGTCTGCTGAAAAATTAAGTCCAGTACTTGCTTGCTATAAAGTGAAGAATGCTGAACAAGGAATTGCACGTGCAGCTGAAATCGTTGAATTTGGCGGCATGGGACATTCATCTGTTATTCATTCTAATAATGAAGAAGTTATTATGAAGTTCTCGGCTCGCTTGCAAACATGCCGGATCCTAGTCAACTCACCTTCGACACATGGAGCAATTGGTGATCTTTATAATACAAATTTAGCATCATTGACATTAGGTTGTGGATCTTACGGTAAAAACTCGGTTTCATCTAACGTAGGAGCACTTAATTTGATCAATGTGAAAAGGGTGGCTCGTCGTACTGTGAATATGCAATGGTTCAAAATTCCGAACAAGGTCTATTTTGAAAAAGGTTCAACTCAGTATCTTGCCCAAATGCCTGATATCACTCGTGTAGCTATTATCACTGACCCTATGATGGTAAAACTAGGCTATGTTGAGAAAGTTGAACACTACCTTCGTCAACGTCGAGTTCCTGTTGCTATTGAAGTGTTCTCAGAAGTAGAACCAGATCCATCTACAGATACAGTAAGTCGTGGTACAGCTATGATGAATAGATTTAATCCTGACTGTATTATTGCACTTGGTGGTGGTTCACCGATGGATGCTGCCAAAGCAATGTGGTTATTTTATGAATACCCAGATGCTGATTTCAACGGTTTGAAACAAAAATTCTTGGATATTCGCAAACGTATATATAAATATCCATCACTAGGCAAAAAAGCGAAGTTTGTAGCTATCCCAACAACATCAGGTACGGGTTCTGAAGTTACATCTTTTGCAGTTATCACAGATAAGAATAATGGACATACGAAATATCCTTTAGCAGATTATGAGTTAACTCCAGATGTTGCTATCGTAGATCCTGAGTTTGTTTACTCTCTACCTCGCGTTGCTGTAGCAGATACAGGTATGGATGTACTAACACATGCGATTGAAGCTTATGTATCCGTTATGGCTAACGATTATACGGATGGTCTTGCGATCAAAGCGATCCAATTGGTATTTCAATATCTTGAGAAGTCAGCATTGGAAGGCGACAAATTGGCTCGTGAGAAAATGCATAACGCATCGACGATTGCAGGGATGGCCTTCGCTAACGCGTTCTTAGGAATTAACCACAGCTTAGCTCATAAGTGGGGTGGTAAATACCACACAGCACATGGTCGTACGAATGCAATTCTATTGCCTCACGTTATTCGTTACAATGCGAAAAAACCAACGAAGTTCGCTTCGTTCCCTAAATATTCACACTTTGTAGCTGACGAACGTTATGCTGAAATTGCTCGTATCCTAGGATTACCTGCACGCACAACAGAAGAAGGCGTAAATAGCTTAATTAATGCAATCCGTAAAATGAATAAAACATTGGGAATCGAAGAATCATTCCAACAACTAGGATTCGATCCTAAGGAATTCGAATCAGGTGTTGACTACTTAGCAGATCGTGCATTCGAAGACCAATGTACAACAGCGAACCCTAAACTACCATTAGTAACTGAACTTGCAGATGTATATAGAGATGCATTCTACGGTAGATTTGAATAAGAGGAACCTGCTCTAAACCAACGTGACAAATATCACCTCCAAAGTGATATTTGTCACAGTTATTTTCCAAGATTTGAAGTATAATTGGTTATGGATAGAGTTCCTAGGGTAATAGTAGATACAGGGATTTCGTTTCATGTGGCAACGACGCGATAATAAATGTGAAAAAAGTTACAATGTCGAATTTATTCTAGGATCCAAGAGATTTGAGATAACCTTCAAGCTCACTTCTCTAAATAAAATAAAAATATATAGATGGAGGGATTTTAAATGTCGGTTACAGAAAAAGAAATGAAAGAAGTACAGTCTGGTTGGAGAGAGTTCAAGAAAGGTAAATGGTCTAAGAAGGTTAATGTTAATGACTTTATTATCAACAACATTACTCCTTACCTAGGCGATGAAGCTTTCCTAGTTGGTCCTACACAGAACACAACCGATTTATGGAAAATCGTATCAGACTTAACGAAGCAAGAAAGAGATAACGGTGGCGTGTTAGATGTAGATGTTAATACACCTGCTACAATTGTTTCTCATAATCCAGGATATCTAGATAAAGACAAAGAACAAATTGTGGGTGTGCAAACAGATGCACCTTTTAAACGTTCCATTCAACCACAAGGCGGCATTCGGATGATGATTGACGCTTGTGAAGCATATGGATTTAAATTATCCGAAGATGTTATTAAAACATTTACTGATATTCGTAAAACGCATAACCAAGGTGTTTTTGATGCCTATACTTCAGACATGAGAGCTGCTCGTAAAGCGGGTATTATTACAGGACTACCTGATGCATACGGTCGTGGTCGTATCATTGGTGATTATCGTCGTGTAGCACTCTATGGTATTAACTTCCTAATTAAAGATAAGAAGAACGAATTGAATGAAATGGAAGTAGATGTTATTGACGAAGATGTTATTCGCCTTCGTGAAGAACTTTCAGAACAAATTCGTGCTCTAGCTGAACTTAAGAAAATGGCTGATATGCATGGCTTCGATATTTCTGAACCTGCGAAAACAGCTAAAGAAGCATTCCAATGGGTATATTTTGGTTACCTAGCTGCAATTAAAGAACAAAATGGTGCTGCGATGTCCCTTGGACGCGTATCTTCATTCCTTGACATATATGTACAACGTGATATAGCTGAAGGTACTTTGACAGAAGAACAAGCACAAGAAATGGTCGATCATTTCGTTATGAAATTGCGTATGGTTAAATTCCTACGTACACCTGACTATAATGAATTGTTTAGTGGAGATCCTACATGGGTTACAGAATCCATCGGAGGTATGTCCGTTAATGGTCAGACTCGCGTAACAAAGAGTAGCTTCCGTTTCCTTCATACGCTATATAACCTTGGAGCAGCTCCTGAACCTAACTTAACTGTATTGTGGTCAGAGCAACTTCCAGAAGCATTCAAGAAATATTGTTCGAAAGTATCAATTGAGACTAGTGCAATTCAGTATGAGAATGACGATCTTATGCGTCCAATCTACGGTGATGATTATGGCATAGCTTGTTGTGTATCTGCTATGAAAATTGGTAAACAAATGCAATTCTTTGGTGCTCGTGCCAACCTTGCTAAATGTTTGTTGTATGCAATCAATGGTGGGGTAGATGAGAAATCAGGAGCACAAGTTGGACCAGAATACCCAGCTGTTACAGGGGAAGTTCTGAACTACGATGAAGTGCTGAAACGTTTCAAACCTATGATGAAATGGTTGTCTAAACTTTATATGAACTCTTTGAACGTCATCCATTACATGCATGATAAATATGCTTATGAAAGAATTGAAATGGCTCTACATGACCGTGATATTCTTCGGACTATGGCTTGCGGAATTGCCGGTCTATCTGTAGCAGCTGACTCACTTAGTGCAATTAAATATGCTACTGTTAAACCGATTCGTAACGAACAAGGAATCGCTGTTGACTTTATCATTGAAGGTGAATATCCTTGTTATGGTAACAATGATGATCGCGTAGATAACATTGCTATTGAATTGGTTGAAACATTCATGGGAATGATCCGTCAGAATAAAGCGTATCGTAATGCGTTACCTACACAATCTATCTTGACGATTACTTCTAACGTCGTATATGGTAAGAAAACAGGTACTACACCTGATGGACGTAAAGCAGGCGAGCCGTTTGCACCAGGGGCTAACCCAATGCACGGACGTGACAAGAAGGGTGCTTTGGCTTCATTAAGTTCTGTTGCTAAACTTCCATATGAAGATAGCTTGGATGGAATTTCTAATACATTCTCAATCGTACCTAAAGCATTGGGTAAAGAAGAAGAAACTCGTAAATCTAATCTTGTTTCCATGATGGATGGATACTTTGGTAGTGGTGCTCATCATCTTAATGTCAACGTCTTTAATCGTGAACAGTTGATTGATGCGATGGAACATCCAGAAGAATATCCACAGTTGACGATTCGTGTATCTGGATATGCAGTTAACTTCATTAAATTATCTCGTGAACAACAATTGGATGTTATCAATCGTACATTCCATGGTTCGATGTAACGGAAACGGGTAAATATTACTATACTTTTAAGACAGCGGATGCGGAAAGGGTGACTTCATATGATTAAAGGACATGTACACTCTATGGAGACCTTCGGAACAGTAGATGGACCAGGAATCCGCTTTGTCCTATTCATGCAGGGTTGCCTAATGCGGTGCCAATACTGTCATAATCCCGATACATGGGGACTGAATGAGGGCAAAGAAATGACAGTAGAAGATGTACTGTCAGAGATTGAGCCATATATTAACTATTATCGTTCTTCAGGAGGCGGACTTACGGTTTCAGGAGGCGAGCCTAGTTTACAAGCTCGATTTGTTGCGGAACTATTTAAGGAAGTCAAGAGTCGCTGGAATCTTCATACCACATTAGATAGCAACGGCTTCAATGATGCAGATAAAATTAGAGATCTATTGGATGTTACAGACTTGGTATTGTTAGATATCAAACACATTGATGATGAGAAACATATTAAACTAACTGCGAAGAGTAATGAACGAACGCTAAAAACGGCAGAATGGTTATCAGAACACGGTCACAAGATGTGGATCCGACATGTATATGTACCAGGTATTCATAACGAAGAAGAAGATCTTGTCCGGTTAGGTCAGTTTATTGGCACCTTACAAGGTGTAGAGAAATTTGAGATTTTACCTTATCATCAGATGGGTATCTACAAATGGAAAGAGCTTGGAATTGATTATCCACTAGAGGGTGTTTCATCTCCTTCCGAAGAAGAAGTACAGCGAGCCTATCGACTTATTGAAGAGGGACGCAAGCAATCTATTATAGTTAAATAATTTTAATGGGCTGTCTCAGATGTAGGCTAATCTACTGATGAGGCAGTCCATTTTTCATTCAATATAATAGTGGTTCCCCCAAAAATTAGTGGTTCAAGGTGTTTAATCCTTGAGCAGCTATTTCATTGGGAAAAATTGTATTGGATAACAACCCAAAATTTAATCATTATTTATAAGAGGGGGTTTTTTTTCTGGAGAAGCAACTTTTTATGTTTATTTGCGTCTATTAACTGTAAGATAAGAGAGTTGAGAAATTAGGAGATAGAGGAGCTTACGAATGAATTTTAAGAAAATAACAGTGTTAGCTTTATTGGCAGTATTTACATTATCTCAGACCGCATGGATGAATACAGCAAGTGCAGATAATTCTGAAGCAGTAGAAACGAATGCGACAGAAACGAATGCGGTAGTAACGAGTCCGGTTGTAACGGAAGATGTGTACGGAAGTAGTGGCAACGAGATCATCACACCGATTGTGGATGAAACTGATATACCTACAGAATCCATTAAATCAAGTGATTTGATTTTGATGATGAACAGTAACAAAATGTATCAGAACGGTAAGTTATATACAGCGAGTCAACCTATGATGGTGAAACAAGGTGTTTCCTATGTGGCGGTTCGCTCAATGGTTGATCGTGTGGGCCTAAAACTTACATATGATGCTAAGACTAAAGAAACTATTATTATAAGTGGTAGCAATGAATTACGCTTCAAGCTCAACAGTAATAAATATACAGTCAATGGTGTACCGAAAGTGATGAAGGGAGCATCTTTCCAGCAGAATAATATATTTATGGTTCCTGTGACATCGATTACACAAGCCCTTAACATTCCATATACCTATGATGCTGTACAAAAAAGAGTAGTACTTAATCTTTCTACTAAACCAGTTGCTTCATTTACGGTTCCACAGAAAGAGATCGTTGCAGGAGAAACAACAGTTACTTATCAAACGTATTCTTATTCCCCAACGGGTCTACCCGTTATTGAAGAACGATGGGAAGGGAATCAAGAGATATTCCAAGAGGCTGGATCACACGTAGTAACGTATTCTGTTCTTGATAGCAGTGGCAATTGGAGTGATCCCTATTCGTTAACGATTGAAGTGAAGGCGCCAAACTTGCCGCCAGTAGCTGTGTTCACTACAGATAAGCAAGAATATAAAATGGGTGAATTAGTTACCATTACAGATCTAAGTACAGATGATGAGAATAACATTGTGAAACGCGAGTGGATGAATAATCAACTAGCATTTTTTAAACCAGGTCCAGTGACAATTCAACTGAAAGTAACGGATGGTCGAGGGGCAGTGGATATTGTTGAAAAAATGATTACGATTACTGGAGAAACATTGTACAATGAAACGGACTTCAATAAGTTATTTGCACCTATCGGTAGCCAATACAGATTCGATGGTTCTTTAGTTCCGGGTATGGCTCAAGTTCCATATAGTATGACTTCAGAACCTAGTATGCTAATACGCAGTAATAGCCCAGAAACAGTCTATTCTGAAGGTGTGGTTTATCGTGAGACTGCTGTAGGTTCCGCTCGTTTTATGGTCCATCATGTAAATGCATTAGATAAAGATGTAAGAATGTATGTAATTGCTACCAATAAGAATACAGAATCTGTGAACATCAATATTCAGGACTCTGGATTTGCGGGACCCAATATATATGCAACTTTAGTAGGTAAGTTGTCTGTAGAACGTTACTTCCAATCAATGCAGAACTATTCCGATAGAGAGGACGTTTCACTTGCCCCAGGTGAGAGTAAGGTTATCTTTAACGAATTGAACGAGTTGAAGATGAAGCCTACACAGGTTATTTCTTTATTGGCAGATGTGTTTAATAATTTACCTGTAGAATATACAGTTATTATGATTGATGCTAACCAAGATGCTCTTACAAGTCTTCCGTATCTACAAGATATAGGAAGAGATGGTGTTCACAATCGTGGAACGTATCCTGATGCGACACGTCTGATTGAATATAATGAAGTTGTGGGTACATCACCTCAGCGGATCTCTTTGGGTGATAACAGAGGAGATGCTAATCTTATCGGTGTAGATGGTATGACAGGTCTACCTGAATCCAATCTTGGTAATTTCGGAGTGATGTATAAGATTAGTATGAATCGTGTCGCTGCTAATACACTCATCACGTTTAATCCGCGTGGAGGAGAATATTCTGGTATGGTCCTAGTGAATGGTGAGATTGTAGCTGTACCTGATGGAAGTGGTATTGCCGGTTCTCTCTCTACACCAAATGATACAAGTGTAATTTACCGCACAGGTAATTATGAACAAAAGGTTGAGATTTGGTTCACAGCAGCACCAGGTAGTAACTTACCTGTAAACTTTATTTTTACACCAATGCCTGAACGTAAATAAAGCACTTATACATTCATATTTTTCTAAATAGAGAATCTCACGAATATGTGAGGTTCTTTTTTATTGTTTAAGAAATCGGTGCATAATTGACGAAGTTGTCATTCTGTTGCATTATTAATAGTAGGAATCCTGAATAAGCAATTGTTGTGCTTCATGTAACACTAGGAGGATGGCGTAATGCTATCCACTGAACGGATAATTAAATGGATGAATGGTGAATTGTGATGAGGAAATTACCACGTATGGTAATGAAAGGACCAATTATATTTTATCGTAAAGTCATTTCACCATTAACACCACCAACTTGCCGATTCTATCCTACCTGCTCTGCCTATGCCCTTGAAGCTATAGAGGTCCATGGTGCCGCTAAGGGGACTTGGCTTGCTGTAAGAAGAATAGCTAAATGTCAACCCTTCCATGCCGGAGGAGTCGATCTAGTGCCTCCACGAAAGGAATGACTAGGGATCAGGATGTTATCAAGAGTGGGTAATCGGTTGACTTGACAAATAGCTACGGTCTTAAGTATATTAAACAATATATGTTGATTTCCGAGGAACGGATGAGTATGAGAATATCGTTTAGTACAGAGAGCCGGGGTAGCTGTAAACCGGTCTAATGGATATCTCAGAATATGGTCCGGGAGGAATTGTTTTCGAGCTTGAAGGAAACCTACGGGTTATTCTTCGTAAGGGGACAACGTGTGCCAGCGTTAATGGACAGTTCTGGTTTATTAGGAACTGATGGAGCCTTTCACCTGTGAGGGTGTAAGGAATTTGGGTGGTAACACGTGAGATAACTCTCGTCCCATATTGGGATGGGAGTTTTTTGTGTTTTTTGGTCAATAAGATCAGACGCTCTAACTATAATGTGAAAGGATGATGACAAATGACTGAGAAGAAAACATTTTATTTAACAACTCCGATATATTATCCAAGTGACAAGCTACATATCGGGCATGCGTATACAACAGTAGCGGGGGATGCATTGGTTCGATATAAGAAGCTTCGTGGGTACGATGTTCGCTATTTGACGGGAACAGATGAACACGGACAGAAGATTGAACGTAAAGCGGCAGAAGCAGGCAAGACACCTCAACAATTTGTTGACGATATCGTAGCTGGAATCAAGGAATTATGGGGGACGCTAGATATCTCCAATGATGATTTCATTCGTACAACAGAAGAACGACATAAAAAGGTCGTACAGGATGTATTTGAACGTTTACTACAACAAGGTGATATTTACAAAGGTGAATATGAAGGTTGGTACTGTACACCTGATGAATCCTTTTTCTTAGAACGTCAACTTGTAAATGGAAATTGTCCTGACTGTGGCAGACCTGTAGAACGCGTGAAAGAAGAGAGTTATTTCTTCCGGATGAGTAAGTATGTTGATCGTCTATTGAAGCATTACGAAGATCATCCTGACTTTATTCAGCCTGTGTCTCGTAAGAATGAGATGATCAACAACTTCATTAAGCCAGGTCTTGAAGATTTGGCTGTGTCTCGTACGACGTATGAATGGGGAATTAAAGTTAAAAGTGATCCTAAACATGTCATCTATGTATGGATTGATGCACTGCTCAACTACATTACAGCTCTAGGATATGGCTCAGATAATACGGAATTATTCGACAAGTATTGGCCAGCGGATGTTCACTTAATGAGTAAAGAGATTGTACGGTTCCATACGATTTATTGGCCGATTATGTTGATGGCATTAGATTTACCGTTGCCTACGAAAGTATTTGCACATGGATGGTTACTAATGAAAGATGGTAAAATGTCCAAATCGAAAGGGAATGTCGTAGATCCTGTCACGTTGATTAGTCGCTATGGGTTGGACTCTCTTCGTTACTACTTACTTCGTGAAGTACCCTTTGGTGCAGACGGAACATTCACTCCTGAGAGCTTCGTAGAACGTGTGAATTCGGATCTGGCCAATGATCTAGGGAATTTGTTGAATCGTACAGTGGCTATGGTAGATAAATATTTCGACGGAATTGTTCCAGCATATCAAGCTGGAGTAACACCATATGACCAAGCAGTGGAAGAAGCTGCAGTAGCAACTTATCAAAAAGTGGAAGAATCTATGGAAAACATGGAGTTCTCGGTTGCCTTGACTGTCATTGGACAATTCGTAAGTCGTTGTAACAAATATATTGATGAGACTCAACCTTGGGTTCTTGCCAAAGATGAATCTAAAGTCAATGAACTTGCGTCAGTCATGACACATCTTGTTGAAAGCCTACGGATTGCATCGATTCTCTTACAACCTTTCTTAACTCAAGCTCCTCTTAAAATATGGGAGCAACTAGGCTTACAACAAGGAGAGCTTACGGCTTGGGATAGTGGTAAGACATTCGGATTATTTCCTAGCGGAACGAAGTTAGTGAAGGGGGACCCAATATTCCCTCGTCTCGATGTGGAGCAAGAAGTTGCTTATATTGCTGAGGCAATGTCAGGTGGAGTGAAAGCGGCAGAAGCAGCTGTTCAACAAGCAAGCGATCAAGAACCTATCGAACATTGTGAAGAAATTGGGATAGAAGATTTTGCTAAAGTTGAGCTTCGTGTCGCTCAGGTCATTTCAGCAGAACCAGTTAAGAAGGCTGATAAGTTACTAAAACTTCAATTGGATCTAGGATTTGAGCAACGACAGGTAGTTTCAGGTATTGCTAAATTTTACACTCCTGAGGAATTAGTAGGACGTAAAGTGATATGTGTTATAAATTTGAAACCCGTGAAGTTGCGTGGCGAATTATCACAAGGGATGATACTTGCTGCTTCTCATGGAGACCAATTAACATTAGCGACTGTTCCAGACAATATGCCTAATGGTGCTATTGTGAAATAAAACGGCTGCTTCTAGAATACACGAACGGTATCCTCTAATGAGGATACCGTTTTATTTGGGAAAGCTTTGGTTGACAATTGAATCGCGCCTATTCTATAATTCAATGGTAATCATTACGATTAAACAAATGGAGTTGAATAGTAACTTGAAGAAAATGAACTATAGAATGACACCCTTCATTGTAGGTTTGATCTTAATTTTGATGATAACCGGTTGTGGTAAAACATCAAATGGAGGCATGGAGGAAGGCAAAGTAAATGTGGTGACCACATTCTACCCTATCTATGAATTTGCTCAATTCATTGGTGGAGATAATGCCCATGTGGTAAATCTTCTTCCGGTTGGTGTAGAGCCTCATGATTGGACGCCGAGAAGTCAAGAAATTGTAAATACGTCGAAGGCTCAGTTATTTATGTATAATGGTGCCGGATTAGAAGGATGGGCTCCTGGCTTCTTAAAGGCTCTTGATAAAGATAGTGAAGTTAAAGCTGTGGAAGTAAGTAAAGGTGTGAACCTCATTGAATCCGATACTGATCATGAACATGAGGGTGAAGAAGCTAGTACGAAGACAGATTCTGACCAACATCATATTGATCCACATACTTGGGTAAGCCCTAAATCAGCCATTATAATGGCTGAGAATATCAAGAATAGCTTCATCGAGGTTGATCCAACCCATCAAAGTCAGTATGAACAAAGATCTCAAGATTTAAATGATAAATTGGTGGAATTGGATTCTAAATTTGAATCGGAGCTTGCGAAGATGCCCAATAAAGAAATTGTCGTCTCTCATCAAGCTTTTGGTTACTTAACACGTGATTATGGTCTTACTCAGCATTCTATTATGGGGTTATCTCCTGATGCAGAGCCGCGTGCACAGGACCTGATTGAGTTAGCGAAGCTTGTAAAAGAAGAGGGTATTAAATATATCTTTTTTGAAGAATTGGTCTCAGATCGATTAGCGAAGACGTTAGCTGGTGAAGCTAAGATAAAGACGATGGTTCTTAATCCCATTGAGGGCTTGACCAAGGAACAGGAAAAGAACAAAGACAATTACTTTACTTTAATGGAGAAAAATTTACAAAATTTAAAGTTAGCCTTAGAATAAAGGTATAATTTAATTTAGAAGGGCGGAGTACTTATGCAGTCACTGGCGGCCCAAGATTGTCATCAGCATATTATTGAAATTGATAACGTATCTTTCTCATATAGAAATCAGAAAGTATTATCAGACGTCAATTTTGTCGTGAAAGAACGCGATTTTGTTGGCATCATTGGATCTAATGGAGCCGGCAAGTCAACCTTAATGAAAATGATTGTGGGTTTACTGCCTACGGAAAAAGGAAGTATCAATCTATTCGGTCAACCCATTGAAAAGTTTAAAGATTGGGAGAGAATTGGTTACGTTCCTCAAAAAAATAATTTCAATCCGCTCTTTCCAGCAACGGTACGTGAAGTAGTCCTCTCGGGAATGTACAATAATAAATCACTCTTTCGCCGAGTGAGTCGTGCCATGCACCAACAGTGTGATGATGCATTAGAAGTAATGCGTATTCAAGATATTGCGAGTAAACGTGTAGGAGAACTCTCTGGGGGACAACAGCAACGTGTATTTCTAGCTCGTGCTCTCATAAACCATCCTGACTTACTTGTGTTGGATGAGCCTACCGTAGGGATCGATGCTCAGACACAAGCCAGTTTTTTTGAACTTATTACTCATATGCATGCACACCATGATATGACTTTTTTAATGGTATCACATGATCTGGATATGATTGAAGGGTACTTAGGTACAACACCTAAACATAAGAATGGTAATATTAATTTTTTTGTTAGACATTCTCATGACTTACAAAATTGTAATGAACGTAATTTAGAACATTCATTATCTTTTACTTGATGGAATTAGATTAAGGAGACGTTATTATTGCCATTCGAAATATTGTTAAGTGATTTTTTTCAACGAGCGCTTGTCGGGGGAATACTTATTGGAATTACCGCTCCTCTTATTGGCGTATTTCTTGTTCTACGTAGGCTGTCCATGATCGGAGATACTATTGCCCATGTCACGATTGCTGGGGTAGCGCTAGGGTTTCTTATTAATGTATATCCATTAGGAGCAGGCTTGGTGTTTGCCATACTTGCATCATTCGCGATTGAGAAGTTGCGAAAAGCCTATAAAAGCTATGCAGAGCTATCCATTGCGATTATTATGTCTGGTGGCGTGGCCTTAGCCTCGCTCTTTTTTACGCTAGGAATGGGGTACAATACAGATGTGATGAGCTATTTGTTCGGTAGCATCTATACATTGGACACAACGGATTTGTATGTTGTAGGTGGCGTTACTGTGATTGTGGTACTTGTAGTAACCTTTTTCTTCAAAGAGTTCTTTCTACTAAGTTTCGAAGAAGATGCTGCGAGTGTAAGTGGATTACCTGTTAAGTTGCTGAACATGCTAATTACTCTTCTTACTGCGTTGGTGGTTAGTACGGCTATCAAAATTGTAGGGGCTTTACTGGTATCGGCTTTATTAACTATTCCAGTGGCAATTAGTTTACTACTTGCACGTAGTTTTAAGACTTCTGTTATATTGTCTGTTGTCTTTGCGGAAACAGCGGTTGTTATTGGATTGATGGTGGCTGGAATATGGAATCTAGCTCCGGGGGCGACGATCGTACTATTGTTGATAGCGATGTTAATTATAACGATGATCGGAAAAAAGGGTCTACCTAATTAGGAGGTGTGAGCTTGGAAATTAATATAACCCTAGCCCTTATGGCAGGATTAGCTTCATTTATTTCACCATGTTGCCTACCTCTTTATCCTTCTTATATCTCTTATATTACAGGGATGTCAGTGCATCAACTGAAGACCGAACAGAACAAAAAAGAGGTCCGATTCCGGACTCTCACACATACATTAGCCTTTATTCTTGGGTTCTCATGTGTATTTTATTCCCTTGGATTAGGGGCCGGCTTTTTTGGTCAATTCTTCTCCGATTATAGAGGGCTCATCAGACAATTATCAGCGGTTTTGATCATTCTAATGGGCCTTTTTTTATTAGGTATTTTCCAACCGAAGTTTTTGTTAAAAGAACGTAAAATGGATTTGAAATTTAAGCCAGCAGGTTACATAGGTTCTTTCATATTCGGTATAGGCTTCTCCGCAGGATGGTCTCCTTGTGTAGGACCGATACTTGCAGCAATTATTGCAATGGCTGTAAGTGAACCAGGAACATGGTTAGCTTTAATTACTGCGTATACCGTGGGGTTTGCAATTCCATTTTTTATTCTTGCTTTTTTTATAGGCTCAACGAAATGGATCCTGAAATATTCAAATGCCATGATGAAGATTGGTGGGGCATTGATGTTATTAATGGGAATTCTGTTATTTACAGACCAGATGTTTCGAATTACCATTTGGCTTCAACAAATCACGCCTGAATGGTTAAAATTCTAAGTGAAATATTCGATTTTTGCTTTTGGGAAATACTCAAATATGCGTTCTGTAATGAACTCCCTTAGGGCATGTTGCTGTTCGTCAGGATATACATACTTATATTGTCCCCATTTACCCCATTTTGATTTGCGTTTTTCGATATCCATTTCAAGTTTGGATTTGGGATAACGTTGTTCGATAATTGTTTTAGCTGTCTTGGTGAAACGATGTTGGATCAATTCAAAGGTTAGATCTTCGGTTGCGTCTTTAGGAAGTGTTTCTCCAAGTCGTTTTAATAAATCGGCATAGCCTTCTTGCCAACCTTCATACCATATAATGGGGGCAATAATGAAGCCTAACGGATATCCAGCATGTGCAATTTTACCTGCGGCTTCAATTCGTTCATGGAAGTGCGATGTGGCTGGTTCGAATTGACGAATAACATAATCAGAATTAATACTAAACCGAATGCGTGTATGCCCGTTATGACGTAATGGAAGCAATGAATCGACATGATGAAACTTGGTCACAAATCGAAGCCGGCCTAATTCTTCATCAGCCATAAACGTAATTAATTCGGCGAGAGACCCCGTAATATGCTCGAGACCAACAGGATCCGATGTACAAGCAGCTTCGAATCGGGTGATTTCAGGAGCTCTTTCGTCTATATATTGTTTAGCAGCCGTGAGAATATCATTAGTATTGACATAAACTCGAATATAGGGTTTCGCACCAAGTGTTGTTTGTAAATAACAATAATGGCAATGCCCCATACATCCTGTAGATATAGGAATAGCATATTCAGCAGAAGGTTTAGACTGATCAAATTTAAGTGTTTTGCGGATACCTACGACAAGTGTTCGTTTTGCATTTTTATATTTCTGTGTATCGTTGTCTCCAGGGAAATTCGTGATACGATTGTGTGATGTTGTCATCCGATAAGGAATATTCTGCTCCTTAACCCACTTCATGATGGCCTCACCTTTTGGATAATTCAGCGAATCTGGTTCAAAATAAACAAGGTCTGGTATAAATGGCTTTGTTGGTTGAGGAACTTTCACTTTCTTTGGACGTTCCTTTAATCCAGATCCCATAAATCATTCCTCCTTTATTGTAAAGGATAGTCTATGTCAAAGTTAATCGTTATAAACGAGTAAATATTAGGCTCCGAGTTGTCAACCTTCAATAGGACTTGCCAAGTGTCTTGCGAAACATGTATCATTACATAAGCAGGGTAATCGGAGTAAGAAATTTGTTATTAGAGATGGATTGTCAAGCTAGGTACGATAACTAGACTTAATAATCTGTGAAGAGAAAAGAGGGAAGAAGATGCCAACGCCAAGTATGGAGGATTACTTAGAGCGCATCTATAAGCTGATCGATGAGAAAGGTTATGCGCGTGTTTCGGATATTGCCGAAGGATTAGAGGTGCATCCTTCATCCGTAACCAAGATGATTCAAAAATTAGACAAAGATGAATATCTCATTTACGAGAAATATCGTGGCCTTATTCTAACAACAAAAGGGAAAAAAATAGGAAAGCGTCTTGTAGATCGTCATCAACTCTTGGAACAGTTTTTAACACTTATCGGCGTTCAACATGAAAATATATATAAAGATGTTGAGGGTATTGAACACCACTTAAGTTGGGACTCCATAACACAGATTGAGACGCTCGTAGAATATTTTCGTCGGGACGAAAAGCGTCTTCAAGAATTACGTGATATTCACACGGAATTGGTTAGTGATTCGTAAACATCGCATCTGTACCTCAATCAGCGACAGGTGCTTTTTTTATTGTGTTTTGTCATAAGTTGTCATCTATGAATGGAGGGAAATAGAAATGAAGTTTAGTAGATGGATCACCATGGCTCTTATCCTTATTCTTATGTTACCGATAACAAGCCTTACAGCTCAAGCGAAGACAACCAAAAGTATAAGCATTATGTTAGATGGGGTTGAACTCACAAGTGACACACCTCCTTATGTGTTGCCCAAAGTGAATGTAACCCTAGTTCCTTTGCGTGTTATTAGTGAAGGATTGGGAGCATCTGTTGCATGGTCACAGAGCAATAAGACGGTCATTATCGAGAGTAATGCCGCAACAATTAAACTGATGAGTGGTAATACAACAGCAGAAGTGAATGGTTCCACAGTATCACTAGATGCTTCTGTACAAACTAAGAATAATCGTATCATGGTACCTCTGCGTTTCGTGGGAGAGTCACTAGGATTACAGGTGAATTGGAATCAGACACAGCAGACTGTAACACTACTTAGTGGTACGACAGTGCCAGGTAACATACCTGATCAAGGTACAGATAACGAAACAGATCAATCTTTGCTTCGAGGAGCATGGATTTCTACTATCTACAATCTAGATTGGCCTTCAACAGCATCCTATGGAAAAGTTGAGAAACAAAAAGTAGAGTATAGCCAATTACTAGATCGTTTGCAGGCTATCGGATTGAATGCAGTATTCGTTCAAGTACGTCCATCGGGTGATGCGTTATATCCTTCCACATTAGTTCCATGGTCGAAAACACTAACAGGAACTCAAGGTAAAGATCCGGGATATGACCCTCTTCAATATATGATAGATGAGGCACATGAAAGAGGAATGGTATTCCATGCTTGGTTTAATCCATTTCGAGCGAACACAGATACAGTAACAACCAAATTAGCAAGTAATCATGTAGCAATAGAACATCCGGATTGGATTGTAAATACTGGGAGCCAGCTAATTATTAACCCGGGCATTCCAGCTGCACGTGAGCATGTGATCGACGCGATCATGGAAGTTGTAACGAATTATAATATTGATGGTGTTCATCTCGATGACTATTTTTACCCAACAGGGGTTACGTTTAAGGATGACAGCACATACAAAACCTATAATTCCAAGAAAATATTGACGAGGGATAATTGGCGTCGTGATAATGTGAATCAATTTATACAACAACTAGATGGAGAGATTCATGGTGCTAAACCAGAGGTTTCATTTGGAGTGAGTCCATTTGGAGTGTGGCGTAATAAGGCTTCAGATATTACGGGCTCAGACACCAAAGCAGGGATTACTTCTTACGATAACTATTATGCGGATGTACGGACTTGGATTGAGAATGGATGGGTTGACTATGTAGCTCCTCAAATTTATTGGAGCCTTTCTAATTCCAATGTGAAGTATGACACTTTGGTGGATTGGTGGTCTGATGAAGTGAAAGGAACAGATGTAGATCTTTATATTGGTCATGCACCCTATAAACTCGGTTCCCCAGAGATTGGGTGGCAGAGCGCACAAGAAATAATAGATCAATTGAAATACAATGCTATTCAACCTACTGTGGGAGGTAGTATCTTTTTCAGTGCAAAAGATATATTAAAGAATCCACTTGGTTTAATTCCGGCATTGACCTCTTATTATAATCAGTAAATGAAAAGATAATTGCATTAGTCATGAAAGATCCCCTGTACTCATAGATAAGAATATGATGAGTAGACGGGGGATTTGTTTATGCTAATGAATGCTGTGTTTGAGGGAGGCGGGGTAAAGGGGATCTCCCTTGTTGGTGCTGTGAAGTCTGCCGAGCAGGCAGGGGTATCCCTTCATAGGCTGGCTGGAACATCTTCTGGTGCCATCGTAGCATCGTTATTGGCTGCAGGGTTTAATGCGGATGAAATGAAACAGATCATCCACGAGACACCTTTTGTATCGTTTCTAAGGAGGTCTCCCATCTTTAATACCAAATTTGTAGGTCCTCCACTGCGAGTAATGTTGAAAAAGGGATTGTACTCAGGAGAAGCCCTAGAACAATGGATGCGACGTATTTTATTAGAAAAGAATATATCGACGTTCTCAGATCTTCCGCCTGGGAAATTACAGATCGTTGCTTCAGATATCAGCAATGGTAAGGTATTAATCTTACCTGATGGGCTAAGGAAATTTGGGATTAATCCGGATAAGTTTGAGGTAGCTAAGGCCGTGAGAATGAGCACAAGTATTCCTTATTTCTTCGATCCGGTTATGCTTAGACAAACGGGACTTGCTGCTAAAGGGAAGTCGTTCGCAGAACAATTTGTCTATATCGTAGATGGAGCTGTACTAAGCAATTTTCCATTGTGGTTGTTTAATAATGAAAAATCGAGAAGTACAGGTTTACCCATTCCTACGATTGGATTCCAGATGGTTGGAAAGCAAGAGGGAGTCCCTCATCATATTCGAGGACCGTTTAGTATGTTGCAAGCGTTATTTATGACGATATTGTCTGCCCATGATGAAAGATATATTGAGAAGGACACAAGCTTTCGAACTATTAAAATTCCAACACTAGGCGTGAGTACTACACATTTTCGAATTACGAATGAAGAGAGTACCGCGTTGTTCAACTCTGGATTTGAGGCGGGGAAGCTTTTCTTTGGTACTTGGAAAAATTGAGCTTGGTTGAGAAATAGAAAGAAGGTAATATTTAGCATCCTTTAGGGGTGTTAAATATTACCTTCTTTTGTTATTCATTTTCGATTAATGATATTTAGGCATTTTATCATCATCTTTACCTTTTTTGCCTTCGATAACTTGAAAAGGATAATTTTTATTCTTTTTGGAAGATGAACTCGTGGGACCTTTTTTGATTCCAGCAACCTTATCCATAGTCTTTCGAGATGGGATAACTTTGGTTTTTTGTTTCATACGTCCAGGCTGATAAAATTTGAATAGTAGAAATACGACAACGAACACAAGGACGGGTATAAACAGACTTTGTAGTAAAATGAAGCCATTCAAGACATCGTTTAATAAACCTAAAACGGCTAATATGATTATTGCCCAAGTGAAAATAAATTGTCTCTTCATCGTATCCTCATCCTTTCACAGCATCTAAAACTCCATTTCTGAGGGATGAATCAACCTTGGAGTTCTCAAGTTCTACGTCTAGTTCTCTCATCCGGTTAAAGGAAGCGATGGATACTTCAACATGTTCGTCTAGTGGTTCTCTCGTTGTTAGCAACTGTAACCAGAGTCCAGGGTATCCTAGATAACGTAAGACTGGAGTTTCTCTCAAAGCATTCGTTAGCTTCAGAAACTCAAAGGAAACCGCCATTACAACAGGTAATAGAATAATGCGTTGTACAACTCGATCCAGCATGTTATCCCAAGGTACTAATGAATATATGATAACACCCAATATAACCGTTAACATCATAAAGCTACTACCACAGCGATAATGAAGACGACTATGTTTCTGAACGTTTGCAACCGTTAATTCTTCTCCTGCTTCATAGGTCGTAATGACTTTGTGTTCTGCACCATGATACTGGAACAATCGTTTAACAACTGGTGTTAAGGTGATCGCCCACAAGTACACAAGGAGAAGTGTTATTTTGATTACACCTTCTATTAAGTTATGGAGAATGTAGTTCTTAAACATGTCTCCAAATATGAAGCTTTCAAGGAATACGGGTACGAGTGTGAAGATCAGTTTACTTACAACAAATGATAAAACACCAACTGCTGCAACACCAATCATCATCGAAAGACTTAGGCCAGAGTCTTCCTTCTTCTTCTGTTGGGCACGTTCTTCAGGTTCTATCTCATCATCCGCATAAGCATCAGCTGAGTAGTTCAGATGCTTGGAACCCTTTGCACTGGAATCTATAAGACTGACAATGCCACGAATTAGCGGGATCTTACGGAGTTTCTTTACCCATGACTTATCTTCACGTGGCACTTCTAAAAATGTTATTTCGTTGTTTTTACGTCTTACAGCAGTAACGTTGATGTTCTTTCCGCCAAACATAACTCCTTCAATGACGGCCTGACCACCATAGCTGACAGACTTAGATTCTTGAGGCAATCATTTCACCTTCCCTAAGATGGTATATTTTTGTGTTTCTTCAACTCTATTGTATCGAATTTTCTCTTCAATATCTAGTTCACCTTAACATAAGGGAGATACAATTATTTTTCAGTGACGTGTTCATGCAACAAATGTGGTTTACTAACTATCGAATTGAACATACTAGGCATAGAATAATTTAGGATACGAACATGAAAATGAGGAGGAATAGCTTTTGCATCAACAAATGAATCAGCATCAACAATCACAACAAACCTATACCAATGTCTTTACATTTGCGTTGGAACTTGGTTTTTTTGCGGGTCTAATTTGGGGAGTTATCCATTGGATATTCTATATATTGAAATTTACGCAGGTCTTTCCAGCTTATTTAGCAGAACCTTTTTTTAAACATGTCTTTCTGAAAACTGGCGCAGGTCACCTTGTGGGATTATTGTTCTTTATCGTATTCTCGATTCTGGTATCTCTGATCTATGCTGTTCTTTGTCGAAAATTGAATGGACCTTGGCCAGGAATCATTTATGGTATTCTGTGGTGGATTGTGATCTTCATCGTAGTAGGTCCGTTGTTAGATATGATAAAGCCGTTATCGGAGTTGTCTGTAACAACCATTATTAGTGAATTTTGCTTGTTTCTATTGTGGGGATTGTTTATTGGATATACGATTACGATGGAATTTACGGACGAAAGAAAGAGAGAACCTGTAAAAGTAAAGGGTTGATCTCGAAATAGCTTCTCAAAAATACATTCCCTATGGTAAAATAGCAGATGGTTATTTGATTATGAGGGTGGGAATATCAATATGAATACCATATGGGTGATCAATGGACCGAACCTCAATCTTTTGGGGGTAAGAGAACCAGGAATTTATGGGTCACAAAACTTACAATCTATTGAAGACAATATTCGGAAGCAAGCAAGTATTCTGGGTGTTGATATTTCTTTCTATCAATCTAATCATGAGGGTGTCATGATTGACTGGATTCATGATGCAATGGAGAAAGCAGATGGAATTATTCTTAATCCAGGAGCTCTGACTCATTACAGCTATGCGATACGCGATGCGATTAGTTCTGTACGCATTCCAGTGGTAGAGGTACACTTATCCAATATTCATTCTAGGGAGCCTTTTCGACATACGTCCGTGATTGCTCCAGTTGCCATCGGGCAAATTGCCGGTTTCGGTGCATTAAGCTATGAACTTGGTTTACATGCACTGGTACGTCATTTGGAAGATCAGGGGCAGTAGCGTCGCTCTCCTTGAAGTATTAGAAAGGGAGATAACATAATGGAAAATTTACGGGTACTTAAGTTACGTGAGGGTATGCAAGAGAAGAATGTGGAAGCTATTTTTATCACTAGTCCAATTAATCGTCGTTATTTAACGGGATTCACTGGATCCTCAGGGTATGTATTAGTGACCATGACTAATGCATATTTGCTAACAGATTTTCGTTATATGACACAGGCGCCACAACAAGCAAAAGGCTTCACAGTTGTGGAACATGGCACTCGAGTGATGGATAATGTGAAGGAACTGCTTATAAGCAGTAAGATTAACCAGCTTGGTTTCGAACAGGATGATGTGTCTTATAGCGCATATACTACCTATAAGGAACAGTTGGTACCCGAGATTGAACTTATCCCTGTAAAGGGTCTAGTAGAACAATTGCGTATATTTAAGGATGAGGAAGAAATAAAGGTTATGCAACGTGCAGCCGATCTCGCTGACGAAACATTCAATTATATTTTGAATGTAGTGAAGCCGGGTATGACGGAACGTGAAGTCGATCTTGCGATGGAATTCTATATGCGTAATCATGGAGCTACATCGTCTTCATTTGATACTATTGTTGCTTCTGGAGAACGCTCTTCCATGCCTCATGGTGTTGCGAGTGAACGTGTTATTCAAGGAAATGAATTCATTACTTTTGACTTTGGTGCTTTACTTGATGGGTATTGCTCCGATTTAACACGTACGATTGCCCTAGGTAATCCTCAACCTGTATTGAAAGAAATTTATGATATTGTACTGGAAGCGCAACTCCATACACTGGCGAACATTAAAGCAGGTATGACGGGTCGTGAAGCTGATGCGCTTGCACGTGATATTATTACAAAATACGGATACGGAGAACAATTCGGTCATAGTACTGGCCATGGATTGGGTATGGAAGTACATGAATCCCCACGTTTATCTAAGTTAAGTGATGATATTCTGCAACCAGGTATGGTTGTTACGGTTGAACCTGGTATTTATTTGCCGGGGATCGGTGGAGTTCGTATTGAGGATGATATTCTCATTACAGAGACGGGTATTGTTATATTGACGCATTGCAGCAAAGATTACACGGTGTTGAACTAGTAACACTAATAAAAAACTTAAGGTTATGCTTTCGAAGCGAGTTTTTTATCGAAGTATTTTCAAAAAGTAACGCTAATAAAAAACTTAAGATTATGCTTACGATGCGAGTTTTTTATCGAAGAATAATCAAGAAGTAACGCTTATAAAAAACTTTAGGAGGAAATATTTATGATATCAGTAAATGATTTTAAAACAGGGTTAACAGTTGAGGTTGAGGGTGATATCTTTACAGTTATTGATTTCCAACACGTTAAACCAGGTAAAGGTGCGGCATTTGTCCGTTCTAAATTGAAAAACTTGCGCAATGGTAACACAGTTGAGCGTACTTTCCGTGCTGGTGAAACAATTGGACGTGCTATTATCGAGAACCGTCCTGTACAATATTTGTATGCTAGTGGTCAAGAACATGCGTTCATGGATAATGAAACATATGACCAATTTACGTTGACAAGTGATCAACTTAAATGGGAATTGAACTTCATTAGAGAAAACATGAATGTTAACATTATTAGTTACAAAGGAGAAATTCTAGGTATTAATTTGCCTCACAGCGTTGAGTTGAAAGTGACAGAGACTGAACCTGGAGTTAAAGGTAACACGGCTCAAGGTGCTACGAAGAATGCAACTCTTGAAACGGGTCTTGTTGTTCAAGTTCCTCTATTTATTAACGAGGAAGATGTATTGTTGATTGATACTCGTGATGGTAAATACATTTCACGCGCTTAATTTAATTGCATATAATTGGTAATATGTCCTATATTGTCCTTCACCGCTCGTTGCGGGGAAGGACTTTTGTTGAAATTAGCTAAAAAACATTGACGATGCTCGCTTTCGTATTATACTGGTTTAAAGCACAACAGAAAGATAGATGTTCAAAATGAGTGGGGAGTGAATCTAAGTTGTCACTGTACGTCATGAAATTCGGAGGCAGTTCCGTTGGTAATACGGAGCGAATGCAGCGCGTAGCAAGACGAATCGTTGAGAAACAAGATGAGGGTCATCAGTGTGTGGTCGTAGTCTCTGCAATGGGAGATACCACAGATGAATTAATCGACCAGGCTAAGCTTTTGAATCCAGATCCACCAGCTCGGGAAATGGATATGTTAATGACAACTGGAGAGCAGATGTCGATGGCTCTGTTATGTATGGCTGTTAACCAACTGGGTAGAGAGGCTATTTCCTTTACAGGGTGGCAAGCGGGATTCCGCACAGAACCTGTACATGGTAAAGCACGTATTATGGATATCATCCCAGATCGGATCCAAGCAGCACTGAATCAAGGCAAAATTATTGTTGTGGCTGGATTCCAAGGGATGACGGAAGATGGCGAGATCACGACATTCGGTCGTGGGGGTTCTGATACAACAGCTGTAGCATTGGCTGCCGCAATTAAAGCGGATGTATGTGAAATATATACCGATGTAGATGGTATTTACTCAACAGATCCTCGTATTGTAAAATGTGCAACGAAGCTTGCGGAAATATCTTATGATGAAATGCTGGAACTTGCTAGTCTTGGAGCAGCAGTCCTTCATCCTCGTGCGGTAGAATATGCGAAATTATATAATGTCCGTCTAGTGGTACGGTCTAGTTTTAATAATAATGAAGGTACGGTTGTGAAGGAGGAAGCTAGTATGGAACAGGGAGTTGTCGTAAGCGGGATTGCTTTTGATAAAAATGTCGCACGTATCAGTATTTTGGGCGTATCCGATACGCCAGGAGTTCTTGCACAGGTATTTGGTGCATTGGCACAAGAAGGTATTAATGTTGATATTATTGTACAAAGTGGTGTGAAAAATGGCGAAGCCGATTTCTCATTTACGGTATCAGAATGTAATCGTGCACTAAACGTCATCGAAAATCTTAAAGACGATCTTCCATACCGTGAAGTTACTTCTGAAGACCACTTAGTGAAGGTATCGATTGTTGGTGCCGGCATGATTAGTCATCCAGGTGTAGCCGCCCAAATGTTCGATGTAATCTCTAAACAAGGCGTAAGTATTAAGATGGTTAGTACATCCGAAATCAAAACATCATGTGTCATTGATGGTAGTAACTTAGAGAATGTAATTAAAGCACTTCATACGGCATACCATTTAGATGCGGATCAGCAGGTTTTTATTGGGGGTCCCCAGGATCGTCGTTAAAGCATCAACTGAAATGACAAGTTCATATTATTTATAATAGAGAATGGAATAGAAAAAAGACTCGAATATATTTCGGGTCTTTTTTTTGTTGTCTAAAAAAGGATTCTTCCAAAATTCACATCTAAAAAGAGAGATTCATGCATATCCTAAATAATAGTAGTGAAATAAAAGGAGGTCATTGATCTTGGATAAGTTCGTAGTCAGTATGGCTACGCTGAGGCTTCTATCAGGAAGTATTGAGATCGCTGCAGCTTTGTTCATGCTCAAAGTGGGACAAGTAGACAAGGCGCTGACGATCAACACAGCATTAGCTTTTGTAGGACCAACTGTGTTAGTTGTTACAACTTCCATTGGTTTGTTAGGAATGGCTGATAAATTATCATGGGGTAAGATGATTTGGATTTTGCTAGGGGTATCGTGTCTCTTAATTGGTATTTTGAAAAAATGATAGATTTATGGTCATAAAAATGGAGTACAGGCATACATATGAGGTAAGAAAACAATGAGAAGACTCTATCGACCACATACGACAAAGTGAACGATACACAAGTTTAACTACATGCTTACGAAGTGATTTTTGTTTCACAAAAATTTAGGGGGTAGCATTCATGAAAATGAGTTGGTTGGAGCTATTTCCTGAACCGATCAAATCGCTCCTTGAACAATTGCCTTCCTCCATATTAGATCGATTGGAAGAGATTCGAATTCGAGAAGGAAGACCTCTTGAAATTAATGCCTCTGGAGAGCATCATTTCCTCACACCCGGTGGAAAATTGACGCACCGTGTTGAGGAATCGTACAAGCCGGCAAGAGAGGACACTCATCGCCTCTTAGACAGGATTAGTAATCATTCTCTATATACATTAGAAGAAGAGCTACGTAGAGGCTTTATTACGATCCCTGGAGGTCATCGCATCGGCTTAGCTGGAAGGACGGTCCTTAGTGGTGGGAAAGTTGAACACTTACGCGATATAAGTGGATTTAACGTTCGAATCGCTAAAGAAATTCTTGGAGCAGCAGATGCCATACTACCTCATTTACTAGATAAGAAAGAGAAGAGAATGAAGCATACGCTGATTATTTCTCCTCCGCAGCAAGGGAAGACGACACTAATACGAGATATGGCTAGGCAAATAAGTAGCGGTATTTATGGGCATTCCCAAGTAAAGTGTTCAGGAATGAAAGTTGGAATAATCGATGAAAGATCTGAAATTGCCGGAAGTATACGTGGAGTGCCAAGCTTCGATGTTGGCCCGAGAACGGATGTCATGGATGGTTGTCCTAAAGCCGAAGGCATGATGATGATGATTCGATCGATGTCTCCTGAAGTTTTGTTGGTAGATGAGATCGGTCGTCCAGAAGATACAGACGCCATCACAGAAGCACTGCATGCGGGTATAAGCGTGATTGCGACAGCTCATGGATTCTCAGTGGATGAACTCTCACAACGCCCAGCTATGGCTAGCCTGGTGGAGAATCAGTTGTTTGAGGTATACGTCATTCTCCATCGGACAGCTGGTAAACTAACCTATCGCATACTCGATCGACAGCAACGCTCCATACAACTCTCATTACCGATCCAAAAGGGAGTTGATGTCTATGGTTAAACTGCTAGGGATGCTGATTATTGTATTGTCAGGAACGTTAGCCGGCTTCAATAAAGCAAGGCAATTCGAAAGTAGACCTAAACAGATTCGCGAACTCATTCTAGTGATGCAACGATTAGAGACAGAAATATCTTATGGATTTACGCCACTGCCAGAGGCACTAAGCAAACTGGGATCGCAGATGCGTGAACCGTTGAAATCTTTTTTTATAAGTGCCGCAGATAATATGAACCCACCCCAAGGGATGACGGCGCAAGAGAGTATACAACGAGCATTATCCTTACATTGGAAACGTACCTCGATGAAATCAGCTGAGAAAGACGTCCTTCACCAATTGAGCTTCACATTAGGCACAAGTGATCGTCAGGATCAGATTAAACATATTGCATTAGCTACACAGCAGCTAAAACATGAAGAGCTTTCAGCAAGAGAGGATCTAGATAAGTACGGCAAATTAAGTAAAAATCTGGGGCTTCTAGTGGGAATACTGATCGTCATTTTGATCTTTTAGAGAGGTGCAGGAAATGAACATTGACGTGAACGCCATCTTTCAGATTGCGGGGATCGGGATCATCATTGCCATGATTCACACGGTACTTAAACAGATGGGAAAAGAGGATATGGCTCATTGGGTGACGCTCATCGGTTTTGTCGTGGTGCTGTTTATGGTTGTTCGAATGCTCGACACCCTGCTGCAAGAGATCAAATCCATTTTTCTGTTCCAGTAGGAGTCTATCATGGAAATCATTCAAGTCGTTGGATTGGGACTCATTTCTACAATTCTAATTCTAATTATTAAAGAGCAGAAACCGCTGTTTGCTTTTCTAATAGCAGCTTCTACAAGTATTCTAATCTTTCTTTTCCTAATTGGGAAAATGAGTGCAGTTATTACTGAATTAGAACGAATGGCAGAATCAGCAGGTGTTCAGATGATTTATTTGAAGACCATTCTCAAAATTATCGGTATTGCTTATATTGCCGAGTTCGGGTCCCAAATAGTAAGGGATGCTGGCCAGGATAGCATTGCGACCAAGATCGAATTAGCAGGTAAGGTGTTGATTATGGTGCTTGCTATCCCGATCATTGGCATCATCATCGAAACCGTCATGAAGCTTCTGCCAGCCTAAGAAAGTAGGATATTACCATGTTAGGACGACATCGTTATCCAGACGTGAAATATAAATATATATTTATTATCCTCCTAATGTTGATATGGGGAGGCAGTGTTTATGCAGACGCTCCAGCTAACCAACTTATACAACAACAAGCCAGTAATTTACCTACCGATGAGGTGGAGAATTATTGGGATAAGCTGATGAAAGATTACGGTGGATTCTTTCCGGATCAGAAGACACCTTCCTTTATGGATATGTTACTTCCAGGTGGAGAAGGACTTGGAATCAAGAATGTGATGAGTGGGCTAACCTCGTTCTTCTGGCATGAAGTACTCTACAATGGCAAACTCTTAGTAACTATTGTGATGTTAAGTATCTTGAGTCTAATTCTAGAGACACTACAGACAGCATTTGAACGCAATAATGTTAGTAAAGTTGCTTATTCTTTATGCTACATGATCGTTATGGTTATAGCGATTAATAGCTTTTCGGTTGCTATTGGCTATGCCAAAGGGGCAATCGATAGCATGATTGATTTCATGATGGCGATGGTACCCCTCCTATTCTCACTCTTAGCATCTATGGGTAATATCGTCACGGTATCCGTCACGCATCCATTGATTGTCTTTATGATTCATACAGTTGGAGTAATTGTTCGTACTACGGTGTTCCCACTCCTATTCTTCTCGGCCGTATTACACATTGTAAGCTCGTTGTCAGAAAAATATAAACTAACACAAATGGCTAATTTGTTGCAAAAAATCAGTGTGGGTCTACTTGGAATACTACTAACTGTCTTTCTTGGAGTCATTTCAGTTCAAGGAATTACAAGTTCTGTGACCGACGGAGTGACGATTCGTACAGCCAAATATATTTCTGGTAGCTTCATTCCTGTCGTTGGAAAGATGTTCGCAGATGCGACAGATACGGTCATATCTGCTTCATTATTAGTGAAAAATTCGATCGGTCTAGCGGGCGTAATCATTATTTTGTTCCTCTGTGCTTTTCCGGCTATCAAAATATTAACACTTGCACTCATTTATCATGTCGCAGCAGCAGTAATGCAACCACTAGGAGATACACCCATTGTTTCTTGCTTGCAGACGATTGGTAAAAGTATGATCTACGCTTTTGCTGCGATGGCTGTTGTAGGGTTGATGTTCTTCCTAGCCATAACCATTCTACTGATGGCTGGTAATGTAACGGTCATGATGAGGTGACGAAGGAGGCTTTCTATGAGCTGGTTAAACGAATGGATGAGGGAAGTAATTATGGTAGTGCTACTGGCTACTTTTGTAGATCTCATTCTACCCAGTCGTTCGATGGAACGTTATGTCAAGCTGGTACTAAGCCTCCTTATTCTTCTCACATTATTACAACCTATAATTAAACTCTTTACGGATAGGCCTGAAATGAAGTTAAGTGAAGCTTTTCAAACCCAAGACATGAACTCAGCCAATTTCACGAATGGTAAAGAAACGACGTTGCAACAAATTTTGTCGAAAGCAGAGGAATTGAAACATCAGCAATTAAATCAGAGTCTTCAGTGGGCTGGAGAAGAAGTTGCAAGACAAATGAAGCAACAAATTCAAGAGCAGACTGGGACTCGAATTCAAGAAGTTCAGGTTCAGTTAAGTCTTCTTCCTGCTACAAATGAGTATGAACAAGCAACACCGTCCATTGCATCCGTTGAGGTTGTGTTACAGGAAGAACCACAGGATCTTCAAGAACAATGGGATAGCGATGGCAATCCTTCACAACAAATAGCTATAACTCCAATCGCTCCTGTACAGGTTGAAGTAAAAGTAGAGCCAGTGGAGACCAAAGGTAAATCATCAGAAGATAGTAACTCGGATAAAAGTTCCAACGCAACGCTGGCTTCCAACGACGAAAAAACAGCAGACATCGTAAAGTTACTTAGTAAACAGTGGAATATACATTCTGAGCAAATCCAGATTATTGGAAATGCGGAAGACAGCAAAATGTAAAGGGGGTGACTGAAATTGGGGAACTGGTTTAAGAGATTAGAGCAGTGGATTGGTGGAGGAAATGGTGGGGCCAAAAAAATATCTGTCTTTCGTTGGCTCATTATTCTTGGGCTAGTGGGAGTAGCCATTGTGTTATTTAGTTCCTTTGTCAATGTGAAGAAAGTTGATAATGAGAATATAGGAAGAGAGCCACCAACGAATACTCCAACCCAGGAAACTTTCCAAAACACATCCGCTCAACCAGATACATTCGGCAGTATTGAAGAGGTGTTTGAGAACAATATTAAAGGGATTTTGGAGAAAATAGTGGGTGTAGGCACGGTTGATGTGTTGGTTACAGTAGACTCAACAGAAGAAATAGTCATCCAACGAAACGTTAAAGATTCCCAACAAAACTCAGAAGAAAGCGATGCTAACGGAGGTAAACGGACTACGACTCAATACACCCGTGATGGTGAAATCGTAACCTATGATTCATCAGGTAGTGAGACACCGATCATAACGAAAAAGGTCAAACCTCAAATTCGAGGCGTACTAATTGTAGCCAAAGGGGCAGAGAATCAGGTGGTTCGAAACCTTGTGATAGATGCAATAGCTAAAGGTTTAAATGTACCAAGTTATAGAATTTCAGTTGTTCCACGCAAACAGGAATAATATTCCACTATTTTATGAGAATACGAAGGAGGAAATTAGGAATGAATAATAAAAGACAAACCATTTGGTTAGTGTCCATGTTGAGTTTGATGGTCGTACTTTCGGCATATTACCTTTTTACAGAGGATTCAGGTACCTCTAAAATTCCTGTAGCAGATAGTCAGCAGGTTGTTGATCAAAAGACAGGTGACAATAATGAGGCTATTGTGTCAGAAGTGAAAGTGGATGGCGAGACGACAGATCTTACAGCTACAGCAGATACAACCGATACGAAGAATACTGCAAAAGAAACGGATACAACTACTGTAGTTACCGACACAGCAACAAAGGACACAGATAAGACGGGATCAGCTACAGATAAGTCGAGCGAGACTGCACAAGCTGAAACAACGCCATCAACTGAACCTAAAAATGATGAAGAGATTCTTAAAGAAGTCGCATCCCAAGCTACTTCCGGTAGAAGTATTCTTGATACGTATCAATTGGAGCGCAAAGAAAGTAGCATGAAGAAAGAAAATGATTTGTATGTGAAATTAAATGAGACGAACACACCTGAAGAAGTGGCGAAAGCCAATGATGATTTGAGAAGTTTAGATGAGAAAGAATCCAAAATCACTGGAATTGAAGAAGAACTTACTAATCAATTTGATGAGGTCGTTGTAAAAGAGGAAAATGATAAGTATAAAGTACTTGTTCTTAGTGAAAAACTTGATGTGAAGCAAGCCGTTTCTATAGTAGAACTTGTCATGAAGGAGCTTAATGTATCTCAAGATAAAGTAAGCGTACAATACGTAGCACCATGATAAACGCTATTTTACGTCATTATTAGACATAGGTGGAAAGAGTCCAGGGGAGTCTGGACTCTTTCCATTTCTGACGGTTGTGATATAATACATATCGGTATGTGTATGCATATCAGTATGTAAAGCGGTTCTGAAAGTTGAAGGAGTGAATTGACAATGTTTAAGTTGAGTGAGATTAAGGAATTGATCAAGTTAGTAGACCAATCAACTGTTCAAGAGTTGGAAATTGAAATGGAGGGCACTCGCGTATCCATTCGTAAACCTGGGAAACCGGAAGTTGCACAATTCCAACAATCTATCCCACAAGCATATCCAATGGCACCATTACAGGTTCAACCAGTGCTGCAATCGACAAATCAGGGGTCTGATCTAGGTTCGACGACTAATCAGTCGGCATCTGCGGATTCATCATCATTACATAAAATTGTTTCCCCTATGGTGGGGACTTTCTACAGATCGGCTTCTCCTGATGACGCTCCATTTGTAAGTAGTGGAGATAAAATAGACTCGAAGTCGACGGTGTGTATCATAGAAGCTATGAAGTTAATGAATGAATTGGAAGCGGAAGTTAAGGGGCAGATTGTAGAAGTACTAGTTGAGAACGGGCAACTGGTAGATTACGGTCAACCTTTATTCTTGGTGCGACCTGAGTAAGACAATGAATACAACATCAAGAAGCTTACGAAGAGAGTTTTCCTGCGGAAAACTTTGAGTTAATGCTTACGAAGAGAGTTTTCCTGCGGAAAACTTTGAGGAGGATGATACCAGCAATGAAATTTCACAAAGTGCTCATTGCGAACCGAGGAGAAATCGCGGTTCGTATTATCCGGGCCTGTCGAGAACTTGACATATCAACCGTAGCAGTCTATTCAGAGGCAGATAAGGAATCCTTACATGTTCGTCTAGCCGATGAAGCATATTGTATTGGACCCACATTATCCAAAGATAGCTACCTGAATGTTACTAATATTATGAGTGTCGCCACACTAACGGGGTGTGATGCGATTCACCCAGGGTATGGATTTTTAGCTGAGAATGCAGATTTCGCTGAAATCTGTGAATCATGCAACATTACTTTTATCGGCCCTTCTGCAGATGCGATTACAAGAATGGGTGATAAAGCTGTTGCTAAATTGACTATGATAGAGGCAGGTGTGCCTGTAATACCTGGTTCTGATGGTCTTATTGATAGTCTTGAAGAAGCTATTATTCTCGGCCGCGATATTGGATATCCACTCATTATCAAAGCAACCGCTGGTGGTGGAGGTAAAGGGATTCGTATTGCGGACGATGAAGAGTCATTAATTAAACAAATAACTGCAGCGCAACAGGAAGCTCAGAAGGCTTTTGGCAATGCAGGTGTATATTTAGAGAAATATCTAACAGGAATGAAACACGTTGAAATCCAGATTATTGCTGACAATTATGGTCATGTGGTTCATTTGGGAGAACGTGATTGTTCCGTACAACGACGTAGACAAAAGTTGATAGAAGAAGCACCGTGTCCTGTACTTTCTTCGGAAATTCGGGAGCGTATGGGTGAAGCAGCTATACGTGCAGCCAAATCAGTGAATTACTCCGGAGCGGGAACACTTGAATTTCTGCTTGGATCTGACGGTCAATTCTATTTCATGGAGATGAATACACGTATTCAGGTAGAACATCCAGTAACGGAATTAGTGACAGGTGTAGATCTCATTAAGGAAATGATTTCAGTAGCTGAGGGCCATTCCCTATCCTTTACCCAAGAAGATATTGTTATAAACGGATGGGCGATTGAATGCCGTATTAATGCAGAAGATCCAGCTAGAAACTTTATGCCTGCACCTGGTAAAATTGTCTTTTATCTACCTCCTGGGGGACCTGGGGTACGGGTCGATAGTGCAGCTTACCAAGGTTACACAATTCCACCGTATTATGATTCTATGATTGCTAAGTTGATTGTATGGGCTCCAACACGGGCTGAGGCGATTGCCAAAATGAAACGTGCGTTATCAGAATTTGCGGTAGAGGGAATTCATACAACGATCCCTTTTCATCAAAAACTACTGAAACATCCTACGTTCATCGAAGGTGATTTCGACATCATGTTCTTAGAAGAAAATGAGATCTAAATTCATGAACCTTTGTTTGTCTTAATGAATCCTAAATGATATAGTATGAATAACAAAATTTACATGCCTAGTTAGTGTATGTAGACAATTATCAAGTATTGAAAAGAACTTACTGAAGGGTGTGAACAGATCACTATGAGTACATTACCGACTGAATATGAACGTACGGATATCGGTGAGATTCAGATTGCTCCTGAAGTTATTGAAGTTATTGCTGGTTTAGCTACAGTTGAAATTAAAGGTGTAGCAGGAATGAGCGGTGGATTCGCAGGTGGAATTGCGGAACTTCTTGGCCGAAAGAATCAATCTAAAGGGGTAAAAGTTGAGGTGGGACAACGCGAAGCAGCTATTGATGTATCTGTCATTGTAGAATATGGCTATCGTCTACCGGAAGTGGCTACTCAAATTCAAAGCAATGTTAAACGTTCGATTGAGAACATGACAGGTCTGACTGTCATTGAAGTAAACGTACACATTCACGATGTTATTTTTAAACAAGTGGATAAGAACGAAGACGTTGATTTCAGCCAACGTGTTAAATAATAGACTACGATAGGCATTCAAACCCCCGACAGTATATGTCGAGGGTTTACTATAATTTAAGGAGGTTGGGTTGTTTCGTGGCTAAAATCCTTGATAGATTCTTGCTATTTATATATAGCTTGAGTATCGCAATTCTCTCTGTAGCTGCCATCCTCCACCTAAGTGGTGTATTACCTTCTAACTGGATTGATGACTCAGATGATCGTATATTCGTCACTGCCATTATTGTGATGTCGATATTATTACTTCTTAGTCTTCGGTTCTTCTACATCTCTATTCGTAGGGATCGGAACAGCATACCATCTATTGATCAGCGAACAGAGTTTGGAGATATTCAAATTTCGGTAGAAACCATTGAGAACTTATGTCTCAAGGCAGCGACTAAAGTTCGGGGAACAAGAGACTTGAAGGCACGTGTTAAAGTGGATCAAGCAGGGATTAACATTGAAATTCGTGCTGTTGTAGACGGTGATTCATCTATCCCTAGTTTATCATCTGATATACAGAAACAAGTTCACGATTATCTGCAAGAAACGACAGGGATCCCGGTATCTGATGTATCGGTCTTTATTGCGAACGTTGCGCAGTCACCAAGCTTTAAGAGTAGAGTGGAATAGAGGTGGATTTCCCGATGCTTTGGAAAGAGATGTGGGAGAGTCACAGAGGTCGCATTGTCGGTAGTATAGCAGGGGTTTTATTTGGTATAATATATTTGATTTCGGGTTTTTGGGATATGTTGTTCTTTGCATTGGTTGTGTTCATTGGGTACACCTTCGGTAAAAGAAAAGATTTGCATCAAGGTTTCTTGATTCCTATGAGAGAAGCTATGCAATGGTTATCGGAACGTTGGCGCCCTTTTAAATGAACCCTGTGATATGCTTTCTCCGGGAAAAGAGCTGCAGCTTCACCAGGCCCAATTTTTGGAGGAAGTTTTCCGGGGTTTTTTTTGTGAATATTAAGAAAGTATAAGTTTCACGTTATACTTTGTTAATATTTCACGAAGAAGCACATGTATGGCCTGAAAATGACAACATGGTTAGGTTCTGTTATGAGATAAATGAACGCAATACAAGATAATTCAGGAGGAACGGATAATTATGAAAAGACGTGTAGCGAGAGAAATCGTGGTACAAAGCTTGTATCAAATGGAAATGAACTTAGTTGAAAGTGAAGAAGCTATATCAATCCTATTAGAGGAAGCTTCTGAAGAGAATGAGACAGAAAGAGTTATCAAAGATGAACTCAAGTTAAAGGAATACGTTCTTGAACTTGTGAATGGGACATGGAACAATAAAGTAGCTATCGATGAATTGTTAGGTCATTATCTCGTTGGGTGGCAAATTAGTCGCTTATCCCGTGTGGATCGTCAAGTATTACGCCTAGCAACTTATGAAATGGTATATCAAGAAGACGTACCGGCAAAAGTTGTTGTCAATGAAGCCATTGATCTTGCAAAACATTTCGGTACAGAAGATTCAGGTAAATTCGTAAATGGAGTTCTTGGAAAAATGATTGGTGATTTAGATGAATTGAAAGAAAAGCGCTCATAAAATTCTTTGTAAATTATACAACATAAGGGGAGAGTATGATGACAGCAACGATTATAAGCGGTAAACAAGTATCGGGTGAAATCCGTGGTTTCTTAGCAGAAGAGGTACAGGAACTTGCAAGTAAAGGCGTTGTTCCAGGACTTGCTGTCGTATTGGTAGGGGAAGATCCTGCCTCTCAAGTCTATGTTCGGAATAAAGAGAAGGCTTGTCATGATCTAGGTTATTATTCTGAAGTACATCGTTTATCGGAGATGACTACACAAGAAGAGTTGTTAACATTAGTGGAGAAGCTTAATCTTCAAGATAATATTAATGGAATACTTGTACAACTCCCTCTTCCGGGGCATATTGAAGAGAAAGCTGTCATTAATGCAATCTCTGTGGAGAAAGACGTGGATGGTTTCCATCCAGTCAACGTAGGTAATCTGGTGATCGGCGATGATAGCCTCCTTCCTTGTACACCAGCGGGTGTTATTGAACTCATCAAGCGTGCTGGAATTGAAATGTCAGGCAAACATGCCGTGGTTATTGGTAGAAGTAACATTGTTGGCAAGCCGGTATCATTGTTACTTCAAAGAGAAAATGCAACCGTGACGATGTGTCACTCTCGTACAGCTAACATGGCTGAGATTGCGAGACAAGGGGATATCCTAGTGGTAGCCATTGGACGAGCTAATTTTATAGATGCGAGTTATGTGAAGCCTGGAGCAGTTGTTATTGATGTTGGTATGAATAGACTGGCTAATGGTAAACTAGCGGGTGACGTTGATTTTGAAAGTGTTAAAGAAGTGTCAGGACCGATTACGCCCGTTCCAGGAGGCGTTGGTCCAATGACGATTACTATGCTGATGCAGAATACGTTGATTGCCACCAAACGGCATCACGGATTGTCATAAAGGGGCTTCTTATGGACCAGCAGAATGTCTTATCCATTAAAGATCTGAACAAATACATCCGAATGAAGCTGGATTCGGATTCATTATTGTCTGATGTATGGATTCGTGGGGAAATTTCTAATTTTACTCACCATTCCAGTGGACATATGTATTTCACATTAAAAGATGAGAGTAGCCGTATTCGGGCTATTATGTTCGGATCTCACAATCAAAAATTACCTTTCATCCCGAAGGAAGGTTCGCGGGTTATCGCTAGAGGAAATGTTACTGTCTATGAACGTGATGGACAGTACCAATTCTATGCGACTCATATGCAACCTGATGGGATAGGTAGTTTGTATCTAGCATTTGAACAACTGAAGAAAAAGTTGGAGACAGAAGGGTTATTTGCATCTGATCGAAAAAGGATAACACCTACTTATCCTAAGACCATCGGTGTTATTACATCTCCTACGGGCGCAGCTGTTAGAGATATTATTATTACGTTGAAGCGGCGTTATCCTCAAGCGAATATTGTCCTATATCCAGTGCTGGTGCAGGGTAAAGGTGCTGCACCTTCTATTGTAAAAGCAATTGAAGCGTTGAATAGCATGGGAGAAGCTGATGTAATCATTGTTGGCAGAGGCGGGGGCTCATTAGAAGAACTATGGGCTTTCAATGAGGAAATGGTTGCAAGGGCTATTTTCAAATCCTCGATTCCTATTATCTCAGCTGTTGGCCATGAGACTGATTTCACGATTGCAGATTTCGTAGCAGATCTTAGAGCAGCAACCCCTACGGCAGCAGCGGAGCTAGCCGTGCCCCAAATAGAGGAAATTAAGGCGACTCTTCAGCTTAGAGAGCGTCAGTTACGCCATGCATTGAAGCAACGAGTGCAACAGGGACGTGAGCGTCTTGCTGCGTTACAACGTTCACCTGTTTTGGTTCATCCACGTAGAACATTACAAGAACACACAGAGCGTCTTGATCGGCTTCAGCAACAACTTACACGATCGATTCGTTCTGGTGTCAAACTTAACAAAGAACAAAAATCTCGCATACACCATAGCCTGTTACGATTTAATCCAACAGAGCAAGTATCCTCTGCTAAAAAGAACAGAGAGAAAAGTCAGCGCCAGCTTAACCAAGCGATGATCTCTATTTTAAAGGGGCACCAGACACAGCTAGGTTCTGCAATCAGGCAGTTGGATGCTCTTAGTCCATTGAAAGTTATGTCTAGGGGTTATAGTCTCGTTTATGACGAACAGGAAAAACGCTTAATTAAATCAATAAGTGATGTTCAGCTTGGTGATTTGGTGAAAATAAGAGTTAATGATGGTCAATTCGATTGTCAGGTTTGGGCAATGAAGGAGGATGAGCAAAGTCATGGCGAAGGTCACTGAGCTTAATTTTGAACAAGCAATGAGCCAATTGGAAGAGATTGTTGACGAGCTTGAGCATGGGGATGTTCCTTTGGAGAAGGCGATAGAATTATTTCAAAAAGGAATGGGTCTCTCCCAGTTATGTAGTCAGAAGTTGGAACAGGTAGAGCGTAAAATTGAAATGATTGTGGAGGAAGATGGCGAGCTTCGTAAAAAACCATTTGGTTCTTCACTCGATTCAGAAAGTGGTGAATCTCTTGAATAATCAACCTCCATTAAAAGATTACATTGATGATATAGCAGATTTGATGACAACATCCTTGTTGGATATTTTCCCTTCCACCTGGGATGTGCCTTCAAATTTAAAGGAATCCATGACATATTCCCTTCTTGCAGGTGGTAAACGTTTACGGCCACTCTTGGTCATTACAGCTTGTGAAGCACTCGGAGGGCAACGTGAAGCTGCGATAGAAGCAGCCTGTTCGGTCGAAATGGTTCATACGTATTCACTGATCCATGACGATCTTCCAGCAATGGACAATGATGATTATCGCCGTGGTAAGTTGACGAATCATAAGGTATACGGTGAAGCTATGGCCATTCTTGCAGGGGATGGGCTACTTACACATGCTTTTTTTAATTTAGCGCAGATTTCACGTAAACATGGTATACCTACCGATCGTGTGCTCGCTATCGTGGAAGATCTGGCTGAAATGGCGGGACCTAGAGGAATGGTTGGCGGACAAGTTGCGGATATGGAAGGCGAGCAGGGACTTACGGGTCTTGCCCAACTGGAATATATACATACCCACAAGACCAGCGATCTCATTATATTCTCTCTTATTGCAGGTGGACGAATTGCTGGCACGGACGAAGCTAAGATTACAGCACTTCGTACATTTGGTCATCATCTTGGACTTGCTTTCCAGATTCAAGATGACATCCTTGATCTCATTGGAGATGAGGCTAAACTTGGCAAGAAGACGCAAAGTGACGTCAAACAAGATAAAGTAACGTATCCCTATTTTATTGGCCTTGAAGAATCGAAGATGGAAGTGGCAAGGCTGACTGAGAAAGCTAAGAATACGATTATCGAGGCAGGATTTCCTTATCCTGAACGTCTTTTAGAGATTGCCGATTATTTGGTTAACCGAGATCATTAAAAATAGTGAGTTTTATTAGTAAGGTTCATTTGTGATATAATGAGCGGAAAGATTCCCAAGTACGTAACATTAACAAATCCTATAGAAGAAAAGTGGGGAGATTTAAGTGAAGCTTCCACAAATGAATGAGCCTCAACAATTGAAAAAACTATCCGTTGACGAACTGGCTTCTCTAGCGACTGAAATTCGTCAGTTTCTGATTGAGAAATTGTCTGTAACGGGAGGGCATTTAGCATCGAATTTGGGAGTGGTTGAACTTACACTTGCCCTACACTACTGTTACAATAGCCCAACAGATAAATTTATATTTGATGTAGGTCATCAAGCTTATGTTCATAAAATCCTGACAGGTCGTATGGATCGATTCGATACTTTACGTAAATATAATGGTTTGTGTGGATTCGTTAAGAGAGCAGAAAGTGAACATGATGTCTGGGAAGCTGGACATAGTAGCACCTCTTTATCTGCGGCGATGGGAATGGCTCTTGCCAGAGATCTTAAAGGCGAAGATAACAAGGTTGTTGCTGTCATTGGAGATGGTGCCTTAACGGGTGGTATGGCATTTGAAGCACTGAATCATATTGGTCATGAACAGAAGAAGTTGATGGTCGTTCTTAATGACAATGAGATGTCCATCGCTCCCAATGTAGGGGCTATGCACAATTACTTACTTAAGTTACGTTCAGATCGTCACTATTTACGAGCAAAAGATGAAGTTGAAGGTATGCTCAAAAAAATCCCAGCTATTGGTGGTAAGCTCGCCAAGACAGTTGAGAAATTAAAGGATAGCCTTAAATATATGGTTGTACCAGGCATTCTTTTTGAGGAATTAGGCTTTACTTATCTTGGTCCAGTAGATGGACATGACTTGGAGAAACTAATCGATGCATTTCATCAAGCGGATAATGTAGACGGCCCTGTGTTTGTTCATATCCTTACAACAAAGGGTAAAGGCTACACACCAGCGGAAGCGGATTCCTATAAATGGCATGGTATTAGCCCATATAAGATTGAATCAGGTCAAGTGTTGAAATCAGTAGGAAATCCAATGTATACAGATGTGTTTGCACAAACATTAATTGAGCTTGGAGAACGTGATTCAAGAGTTGTAGCTGTCACACCAGCAATGCCAGGAGGATCCGGACTAATTCCATTTGGTAAGAGATTTCCAGATCGTATGATTGATGTGGGGATTGCTGAACAACATGCTGCAACAATGTGTGCTGCATTAGCGATGGAAGGTATGAAGCCTGTATTTGCAGTGTACTCTACCTTTATGCAACGGGCATATGATCAGATTGTTCACGATATTTGCCGTCATAACGCCAACGTCATGTTTGCGATTGATCGTGCTGGATATGTGGGAGCAGATGGAGAAACACATCAAGGGGTATACGACATTGCCTTTATGCGCCATATTCCAAATATGGTATTAATGATGCCTAAAGATGAAAATGAGCTCCGTCATATGATGTTGACAGCGTTAGAATATAATGAGGGTCCTATTGCTTATCGTTATCCGCGTATAAACGGTCTTGGTGTGGATCTGGATGAAACGTTAGTACCTATTCCAATTGGGACATGGGAAACGGTTCGTGAAGGCGAGGGTTATGCAGTCCTTGCTGTTGGACCTATGGTTCAAATTGCTCTTGAAGCTGCAGAACAGCTGAAACGTGAAGGTATACAACTGCAAGTTGTAAATGCACGCTTCCTTAAGCCTGTGGATGGAGATATGCTACGGTCTCTTGCGCTTTCAAAAAAGAATATGATCGTATTAGAAGAAGCAAGTGAAGCGGGTAGCTTAGGCAGCGCTGTTCTTGAGTTCTATGCAAGTGAACACATATTTGATACGAAGGTATCTATTATGGGTGTTCCCGATCGATTTATTGAACATGGAAGTATTAAGGAACAACGCGAAGAAACAAACTTAACGGTTAATGCAGTATGTGAGGAGATTCATAAACTCATGGCTCTTCAACCTTTCGAATATGGTAAAAGAGGCTTTACGTCTTAAGACGTAAAAGACAGAATCAGGTGAATATATGGAAAAAGAGCGTATCGATGTTCTTCTTGTAGAGCAAGGGTTATATGATAGTCGTGAAAAGGCGAAGGCAGCGATTATGGCTGGACTTGTTTTTGCTGCAGAAGAACGAATTGAGAAACCAGGAATGAAAGTTCCAAGAGATGCTGAGATTAGAGTTAAAGGTGCCGTTCATCCTTATGTAAGCCGCGGGGGGCTGAAGTTAAAGAAGGCCCTCGACAGTTTTGGAATTGATCTTCAAGATGCGGTAATGCTGGATATTGGTTCTTCAACAGGCGGGTTTACAGACTGCGCATTAAAGCATGGAGCTAAATACGTATATGCCATTGATGTGGGAACCAATCAATTAGATTGGTCTCTTCGAAGCGATGATCGGGTATGCGTTATGGAAAAGACTAACTTTCGATATATGACACCCGATGATTTAAAAGGGGACATTCCGAATTTCGCAAGCATAGATGTCTCATTCATATCACTACGAATCATATTACCACCTCTAATGGCATTATTAAGTCAGCCCGCAAACATTGTGGCTTTGATTAAGCCGCAGTTCGAAGCAGGTCGAGATAAAGTAGGTAAGTCAGGTGTAATTCGTGATTCTGCAGTGCATCGTGAAGTACTAGAGACGGTTCTTACGTTTGCTGAAGAATTAGGCTATCGTCTTCAAGGATTAACTTTTTCTCCTATTACGGGTGGAGAAGGTAATATTGAATTTCTAGCTCATTGGAAGCTAGAGTCTTCTGATCGTGAGGGACTTCTATTGGATAACTTAAGGATGAACAATCTCATCGATGACGTGATCAAAGAAGCAACCCATACGTTTAAAGGGAACTCATCTAAGTAGATGGGTTTCTTTGGTGTAGCCATTTCACTTGAAAAAGGGTTTTTTTAAAGGGTTCACGAATACATCTACGAGGTGATTCGGATGGCGGGACGCGGTGATTTATTCATAATGGCTATAATGGGCATTCTTCTTGTTATAGGTATTTTTTCTCTTATAAAGAAGTGGTTACAGAACCCAGTGATCGGTCGCAGCTTGAATATTCCATTTAGTGATTACATACCTGATCATCCAGCCGTAGATTTGTTGCAAAGTAATGGGTTTGAAGTAGTGGGTGGACGAATTAAGATCCCCCTTTATTTCGAAGTCGATCGAGAAGATTATTATAGTAGGTTATTTATTGATTATGTAGCGACAGATGATGAAGGTGCGATATATCTGGTCAAGACTGCACGGAAGCGGATGCCACAAGAATGGACAGGTAGTTCACTTCGAGATCGTCTATTACCCTATTTCTTACTTTATCCTGATTGTGCAGGAGTATTGTATGTTGATGTGAGTGAACGAGAAATAAGACATATTTACTTCGAATGGGATGAAGAAGAATGGAATGGACATGATGGATAATTATTAACAGTCATAGGAGGCTTTTATGAAAGGACAGCGACACATTAGGATTCGTGATATTATCACGCATCGTGATATTGAAACACAGGATGAATTGGTGGAAGCTTTAAGGGAATCGGGATTTCAAGTTACACAAGCAACCGTATCTCGAGACATTAAAGAATTATTTCTGATTAAAGTACCGACGGATGATGGAAGATATAAATATTCAATTCCGACGGATCAACGATACAATCCAATTCAAAAATTAAAACGAGCACTTGTTGACAACTATGTTCAAATTGATCATACGGGTAACCTTGTGGTTATGAAGTGTCTTCCAGGAACAGCGAATTCTGTGGCCGTCCTGCTGGACAATATGGAATGGAATCAGATTCTGGGTACGATTTGTGGTGACGATACCATTCTAATGATCTGTCGAACAGAAGAAGATAGTCAGTATGTTATTAAGCAAATTCTAGGGTTCATTTCTTAATCTCAGTAAAGAGCCAAAGGTGGGATTATTCATGTTGGTTACGTTATCCATTCGAAATTTAGCCGTAATTGAAGCAATTGACGTTCATTTTTATCCGGGATTTCATGTACTTACTGGGGAGACAGGAGCAGGTAAGTCCATTATTATTGATGCACTAGGTTTGTTGTCAGGTGCTAGAGGCTCTGCTGACCTTATTCGGTATGGATGTGATAAAGCGGAAATTGAGGCTTTATTTGAGCTACAAGAGGGCCATCCAGTGTGGGACATCCTAAGTAAGAACGGTATAGCAGGCGAACATGATGAGCATTTAGTCATTCGTCGTGAAATCACGACTCAAGGGAAAAGTACTTCTCGAATCAATGGCCAACTTGTGAATCTTACGATGCTACGTGAAGTAGGTGAGCAACTGGTAAATATTCATGGCCAACATGAGCATCAGAATTTGCTACGTCCAGAAAAACATTTATATCTTCTAGATACATATGGTGAACACGTGATTGGCCCTTTGAAGCAAAGTTATCAAAGTAAATATTCAGATTTCATTAAAGTAGAGAAGGAACTTCGGGAACTACAGAATTCTAGCCAAAAAGCGTATCAAATGTTGGATTTGTATCGCTTTCAATTGGAGGAAATTGCGACTGCGCAATTAAAACCGGGAGAAGATGAATGGTTATCCAATGAAAGGGTCAAGCTATCCCATAGTGAGAAAATGATGGATGCTGTCACAGGAGCTTATGAGATCCTTAATGGACACAATGGTGTAGCTTCTATTAGCAACGCCATATCGCAGTTAAAAGATGTCATAAATTATGATGAAGATGGTCTTAAGCCTTTACTTGAGCAGTTACAGTCAGCATTTTTTCAACTTGAAGATTCAGCCTTTCAATTAAGGGATTATCGTGAGAACATTGAATTTAATCCTGAACGGTTAGAAGAGGTTGAACAACGTCTGGATTCAATTATTACGCTTCGTCGTAAATATGGCGATAGTGTAGAACAAATTCTTGATTATTACGAGAATATTAAGCAAGAAACGGATTTGTTGGAACATAAAGATGAACGTATAGAAAGTCTTATTCAGATGCGCGATGGCATGCTTGAGAGTGTACTCCGCACAGCCTATGAATTAAGTCAGGCTAGACGACAATGTTCTGTTGAATTGGCAACCCAAGTTGAAAGTGAGCTTAAAGATCTTCAAATGGAACGAACATCCCTCGAAGTTAAACTGGATCTGCTTGAGGATCCACGTGGGTATGAAGTAGAAGGCCACAAGGTGCGATTAACGAAGCAGGGAATGGATAATGTGGAATTTATGATCTCTCCAAATCCGGGAGAACCATTAAGACCCCTTGGCAAAATTGCTTCAGGTGGAGAACTTTCAAGAATTATGCTTGCGATGAAGAGTATATTTGCTCGTCATGATCGCATTCCAGTCCTTATATTTGATGAAGTTGATACAGGTGTCAGCGGTAGAGCTGCTCAATCCATAGCAGAAAAATTATTTAAATTATCTGGGACGTGCCAAGTGTTCTCCATCACTCATTTGCCGCAAGTTGCTTGTATGGCAGATCATCAATATTTGATCGAAAAGAATATTTCGGATGGAAGAACAATGACACAAGTAGAGAATCTGTCTGATCATGGACGGATTGAAGAACTTGCCCGCATGTTGGGTGGAGTTGAAATTACGGAAAAAACCCGACATCATGCCCAAGAGATGCTGAACTTGGCTGAAGCGAGAAAAGCTGTCAGATGAGGGGACGGAGTAATGATTGACAGTAATAAAAGCCTGAGGGCGGGGTTATCTTAAAGGTACGCAATTGGCGACCACCTTTCGTCAAGCGAAAGAAGCAAAAGGGAGTGTGACAGCCATTGAACTCCAATCTCAGGAAGAAATTACTAGGTGTATTAACTGCCTTCTTTCTGTGTTTCCTTGGTACAAGTGAAACCGTTCAGAGTTATGCAGCATTACCCAATGACGTAAGACTTTTTACCGGTGATTCATCCATGCTTCAACTGGCAGTTCCCGTTAACGCTCAGGTATCCGTGGACCGACCCGATGTTCTGCAATTGAACGGATCGGTACGTCCAACGTTACAAGTGTCTCCGGGCCATCCTTTACAGCTTAGCTCAAAACAAATTGGCAATGCACGTCTTACCCTGAAATTATTCGGAACGATTCCTATTAAAACGGTACGAATTCAGGTTGTTCCAGGATTAAAAGTAATACCTGGTGGTCAGACCATTGGTGTCAAGGTGAAATCAGCCGGTATTTTGGTAGTAGGGCATCATTTAGTTAATGTCAGTAAAGACAATCGAGTATCCCCTGGTGAGAATGCTGGTATTCAGTTGGGTGATTTAATGACACATATGGATGGTGTTCCCCTAACGGATATTAGTAAAGTGGCTAACATGGTTGATGAAGCTGGGTTGAAAAAGAAAAATCTTGAAATTTCCTTTAAAAGAGGAGATAAAACGTTAACAACGAAGTTAACACCTGCCTACGACGAGGAAGATAAAGCTTGGCGCCTTGGTCTATATATTCGTGATTCTGCTGCGGGTGTAGGAACGCTAACCTTCTATGCTCCCGATCAGGGCGTGTATGGTGCACTTGGACATGTTATTACAGATATGAATACACAGACCCCTATCGTCGTTGGAAGTGGCGAAATTGTACAATCTAATGTAACCTCCATTTCCAAAAGCCAAGATGGGGAACCTGGTGAGAAAAGAGCTCATTTCCTGAAAGAAAGCCACATTTTAGGTAGTATTGTAAGCAATACGCATTTCGGCATTTTTGGTAAAATGACGCAGAACCCCGAGCATAGTCTATATAAAGAACCCATTCCTGTTGCATTTGCTGAAGAAGTAAAAGAGGGTCCTGCAGAAATATTGACGGTAGTTGATGGCCAGCAAGTAGAACGTTTCAAAGTAGATATTGTTCATGTTGCACGTCAAGATGCACCTGCTACAAAAGGTCTCGTATTAAAGATCACGGATCCGAAGCTGATTAGTAAAACTGGTGGTATTGTTCAAGGTATGAGTGGAAGTCCTATCGTCCAGAATGGCAAGCTTATTGGTGCTGTTACCCATGTCTTTGTGAATGATCCTAAATCAGGTTATGGCTGTTTCATCGAATGGATGCTTCAAGATTCGGGTGTTATGCAAAAAAATAAAAATCAACAAACAGATCTTAAGGCGAGTTAGCCTTAGGGTTTTTTTGTCATAAATGAGCGAATGAGGTCTATATGTGTAATAAATATTTAATTATAAATCAAGTCAATAAAAAAATAAACAAAAATAATATTCGACAGGAGGAATTGGAATTTGGATGTCGAAAGTTATGTTAAGAGAGGATAAAGATCACAGCTTGCCAATTATCCAACAGAAACTAAGGAGGAACCAACAGTGCAGAAAATTGAAATAATGTTAGCGGATGATAACAGAGAATTTACAAATTTGCTTGCCGAATACATATCGGAGCAAGAGGACATGGTTGTTACCGGAATCGCCTATAATGGTGAGGAAGTGCTTAATATGATCAATGAATCTCGAAAAGCACCAGACGTTCTCATCTTGGATATCATCATGCCGCATCTGGATGGCCTTGGGGTACTTGAACGCCTGCGTGAGATGAATATCTCTCCACAACCAAAGATAGTTATGCTGATAGCATTCGGCCAAGAGAACATCACTCAAAGAGCTGTACAGCTAGGAGCATCGTATTACATTTTGAAACCATTCGATATGGAAGTTCTTGCGAACCGTGTTCGCCAATTGGTGGGTCAACAGAATGTGAATTCGCCAAGCATGTCGATGTCTAACAACAAATCTAATGTACTTCCTTTAGGAAAAGGAAAAAATTTAGATGCAAACATTACATCCATCATTCATGAAATCGGCGTTCCTGCACATATTAAAGGATATCAATATTTACGGGAAGCCATCACCATGGTGTATAACAACATAGAAATTTTGGGAGCCATTACAAAAACTCTTTACCCGGCTATTGCTGAGAAGTTCAAAACAACACCATCACGCGTAGAACGTGCCATTCGTCATGCCATTGAAGTAGCTTGGACACGCGGCAACATCGACTCTATCAGTCACCTGTTCGGCTACACGATCAATATTAGCAAGTCTAAGCCAACGAACTCAGAATTCATCGCGATGGTAGCGGATAAGCTTAGAATTGAGCACAAGGTGTCTTAAGAGTATATTACGTTTGACTTAGTGGTGTATTTAATCATAAGACGGAAGGATGAATTTATGCAAAACCCCCATCAGGGTTAGTAAAGATAAGTGGGACGTTTGTCCGTTGAATAGCGGATGAGCGTCTTATTCATTTAACAAATGTATCTGAGTAAATACTACAATTAGCATCCACTGAACGTGCAAAAATACCCCTCACCTTAATTGGTTGGCAGGGCTTTTTTATTCTCTTCTGCACTTTTAGCTTTTTCGTATGCCTCATCCTTGCCCTCACTTTTTCCTTAATAAGTCATTTCAAACATCGCTTCAATCCATTCCAGCTGAGTCAGATTACATCATCATGACGGGATTTTAAGATCATGCATTAGCTCTTCTATGCATTCATCCTTTATGTAAATCCTTCTTAGTTCTTCCATTTCATTTTATAGTCAGGTGCTGAATCCAGCGAAGTTTTACTAACTAATGTTTTACGTGGAGTTAGTGGTGCGTCCACACGTGTTTTATGTATAAGTTCCACTAACATAGCATTGTTGAATTTTAAATATTTGAGCATTGATGCGAAGGCAAAAAACAATAACCCTGAGATAGTTCCACTGATCCACCATGTCAAAGCGAGTATAAAGTGGAATTCTTCATTACCCTTAATCAAATTAGCTACTGGATTGCCTTGCATTCCATACATAATCCCTAAAATTATCCCACCAAGAATAGATATGATACCAAGAGCATTGAGGATCTTAGTCAAGAATAACCCCTCCATAAATAGATTTGGCTTTAGTTTATCAGAATTAGGTAAATGTTGCCATATAAAATTATTATAACCAAAATTCATTCTATATGACATCGTACCCATTTTTCGTAAGATTGAAATATTCACTTAATCCTGTTAATTAAAGTGATTTCTATAGGACAATTAAACAAATACCGCTAATTATTGGGTTTGAGATAAAAAAACCAATAATTAGCAGTATTCTTCTTGACGCTACCCACTCATTTTTTAAGAAAGAGCTTCTGTACTCCTGTGATGAGTAAATATATGGCGAATAATGTGATGAGTGTAACAGCCCATGCATAATCTTGGACAATAAATGTGAGAGAGGATAAGACAATGAATAGGAGGATGCGAATGATACCTTCACGTTTAGTACGTGATTGGAGTGGATTAGATTTTTTTTGATTATTTTGCTTTTTATTAGATTGCTTAGACATGTTATAACCCCTTTAAGATATCGTTGACTGTAGACAATAGGATACCTTATGGCGTGGGGAAAAGAAAGGCGATGACACTTATGAGTATAATCATGTAAGTTATAGAGACTTTTCTTGACTTCTAGTTTTTTGATTCTATAATTTTATTACGACTACTAGGAGGAACAAATATGTCTAAGACTTATTCACGTACGTATATTGAGAATGTGAAGATTGAGATCATGAATAGATTGGGATTAAAGAAGGTGTTTTTTAAGGAACAGATCGGTGAAAGTTTAATTTATGAAGCGTTGGGTTTTGATCGAGGGACTGAGCATCGATTTTGTGTTAGACCCAAAACGGGAACTATTGATGAATTTATATCTGGTAAATGGATGAAAGTACGCAATTTTATTATTAAAAGTGGCAATTATTAATTCTGGTATTTTATGTAAATATTTTAATCTTGAATAAAATTTATAAGTGTGTATAATTCAAAGGAATTATATATTTAAAATGTTTTCTAGGGTTCCGCATCCATGTGGTTGGTCTGGACCGAGAGAAGACTCACAGCGAGAGCTGTGTCACGGAAGGATAAAAGCCTGGGAGAAACTGTTTAACAGTTATCTCCTAGGCTTTTTTTTGTTATTCAAGGAAGTAAATAAAACTGGAGGTGTTTTAGTAATGAATACAACCTGGATTAAAGTATTTGTTGCCGCTTTTTTCGAAGTCTTTTGGGTGATTGGCTTGAAACATGCATATGACTTTTGGACTTGGACAGGGACGGTTATGTCAATCATCATTAGCTTTTATTTTATGATCATAGCTGGACGAAAACTTCCTGTTGGGACGGTATATGCCGTTTTTGTTGGGATGGGTACTGCCGGAACAGTCATTTCCGAAGTCATATTCTTTGGTGAATCTTTTCAGGTGGTCAAAGCATTTTGGATTGTACTCTTATTATCAGGGGTCATTGGTTTGAAATTAGTTACAAAAGATCAAGACCAAGAAGGGGATGGGTCATAATGGCGTGGATATCTTTAATCTTAGCGGGGTTATTTGAAATGTCTGGTGTTGCTATGATTAGCAAATTTCATAAGGAGCGTAACTGGCGATCATTCAGTGGGTTACTACTCGGATTCGGCGCAAGTTTTCTATTTCTAGCATATGCCATGCAAACCCTACCGATGGGGACAACGTATGCCATTTGGACAGGAATTGGAGCGTCTGGTGGAGCAATATTAGGAATGCTGCTTTATGGTGAATCAAAAGATTGGAGAAGAATTGTTTTGATAGGTATAGTTCTCATTTCCGCCATAGGATTAAAGCTCGTCTCGTGATAGTGTATTAGGATCTACCTTAAAACGAGAATGTTTGTTCCTAATTAGGAATTTAGAAGGTATTTACCATGCCAAATCCTAGGTGTTATTATAGAATGGCGGTAGGCTTTATGACAATCAGTATGTTTAGCTTGGAAGTAGGAGGAATGACATGATAGAAATAACGGAGTCTTGGATAGATTCGCTTGCGCCTAATAGCGCAGCCATTAAGAATGGGCATGATCTGGTAAGAAAGGGAAAATTCCTGCAACTACATCAATCACAGAACAAGGAGGTGCTGTTTGGGACATGTGCGGGTAGCGGGAAAACGCCTTATTTACCTTCTGCTGACTTCGCCATACCTGACAAACCTGTCATGCGATGTACCTGTCCGAGCCGACAGATTCCCTGTAAGCATGTGCTGGGCCTGTTGTATGCTCATGTTGAAGGAACAGTCTTTACAGTAGCGGACGTGCCGGAGGACCTTGCTGCTAAGCGTGATAAAGCAGAGAAAAGAGAAGAGAAAAAGGCAAAGGAAGCAGTGGAAGGGACCTCTTCTAAGCCGAAGAAAGTGAATAAATCTGCATTGAAGAAGAAAATTATATCACAGTTAGAAGGATTGGATGTGCTCGAAAAGCTGACAGATACGCTAATCCGCCGTGGTCTAGGAACGATGGATGCGAAAGATTTGAAAGTGATTCAGGATCACATCAAGCAGATGGGAAGCTATTATTTAGCAGGTGCGCAGACACAATTACGCAGGCTATATCTGCTATTGGCTGCGAAAGAAAATATCGAAGATACATACACGTATGCCTCTGAACAATTAGCCATTATTCATGCTTTTATCAAGAAGGGCCGGATTCATTTGAATAATAAGTTGGAAGATCCTGATCATACGCTTGATCATGAGACAACAATTGAGGAATGGCTTGGGCATGCCTGGCAGCTGACGGACTTGAAGGAAGCAGGGCTTGTAAGCGGGCAAACGGAGTTAATCCAGCTCTCCTTCCTCAGCTATGATGAGCAGGCTCGCCAAGAATATGTAGACAGTGGTTATTGGATCCAGATGGATAGTGGTGAGATCCACCGCACCGTCCACTACCGTCCTTATAAAGCCGCGAAGCTGATGCGCGAGGAGGACAGCTTTTTCGATGTTGCAGAAATCCCGATATTGTATCGCTATCCCGGAGAAATGAACTGTCGTGTGCGTTTTGAAGAGATGAGAGCAAGACCGGTATCAGAGTATGATATGTCACGTATTCGTGAATTTGTAGCACCTTCCTATGCTGAGGCCATTAAAAAAGTGAAAAATCAGATTAAAAATCCACTCAGCGATCCGAATCCGGTGATGTTATTATACGTGCGTGAAGTATGTCAAAACGAAGAAGGGCAATATGCCATTCGCGATGAGTCCGGACAAATGCTTGGATTACATGATCACTATACGGAGCCAACGGTGTCGCTCTTAAGATATATGTCAGATGAGGTACTGCATAATGTAGCTATGCTTGTGATGTTTGAACATCAACTAGACAGCGGACGCTTACTCGCACAGCCGCTCAGCATCATTACCAATCAGGAAATCATTCGATTACTATACTAGATGTTTTGATTCAGAGGAGGAAAGGACATGAGTACCGCACTTCTGCAAGAGCTAAACGAGGAACTCAGACGTATTTATATCGCAGGAAGCGAGCTGGCTACGGGTGATTTTCGTTTGAAACGAATCCTCCCCCAATTTCAACAGTTAGGGGAGCGCGCACCGGTTATTAAAAAATTGGGTGAAGGGATTCAGGCGCTGATCGAACCTGATTCGAAGCGCACGGCGGAATCTGCCAGACAACTTCAGGATTTGAACGTATTACTTCTCTCTGTGCTGCACACTCAAGGCACGACGTCATTGGATGGAGAGCTGACGGCAATAAGAAACCAACCAATCCACTTACATGCCCGCTTGTCTTATCGGAAGTTATCGGCTGTTAGAGCCGCCTTAACGACAAGAGGCGGTGGACGCTATGAGATTATAAAAGAAGCTTATCAAGAAGGAGTGTTTCAGGATCTCCGGCTACTTCCGCTTGCTATAGAGGCGTTGAATGATCCTTATGTAGAGATCGCAGAGTTTGCGATGACGGATATTTTGCCTTCCTATGGTGCAGAGATTGTACCTTATTTGCAACAAGCCTTTGATCCGGCAGGGGGCAAGGTAGAGTCGCGGAAGCTGAAGGTGATCGCGAAGAATGGCGGTGTGGAAGTACTTGAAGTGATCTTCGAATCGGCGTCTTCGGGTTCAGATGAAGTACGTACGACAGCGATACGTCTGTTAGCTGGTCATGATACGTACGAGAAGGCCGTGCTTGATTGGAGCCGTGACAAGAAAAAGGGGATACGAGAGGCAGCTTATGATGCCCTGTCTGCTAGTGATTGGGAGAGCGCAATCGATCGTCTTTATGAAGCATCCACTGGGAAAGACTGTGAGCTCGTCAATCCAGCCTTGGCTCGAAGCCATTCGGTTGTACTCACCGAGCATCTGGTCCACGATTTCGCTAGGGAGCTTCAATCGCTTCATGAAGTAAGTAATGATAAAAATAGGACTGAGGACATTTGGACGAAGGTAAAACGATATTTATGGGCACTCCACCATAAAGAAATCCCAGCGCTTGAAGTGTTATACCGTGGGGTCTTAGAGCAGTATGAACTGTATATGTATACTTTAGGCTGGACATTCCTCGTCAATGAAGCAACGTTGTATATGAAAAAAGTAGACTCCGAAGAAGCCCGTCAGCTTCTGATAGATAATGTAGAGCAAGATTTAAAACGAACGGTAAACAGCAGTTCTTATGCTAATGAAGTGTTCAGTAAAGCACAATCTATATTGGCACCAAATCGAGTGTATGAAGAGTATGTGAGTTTACTACTTGAAGGATTCGAAGCTACTCCAGTTAGCCGAGTTGCGAAACGGCGAAAACGGCTTCTGGAAACGATCGAAGATCTCGTCATTTTCCGTAAATATAGGGTCTATGAACAAATATGGGCTTACAACGAAGAGAATTCGTATACCTATCATGTCGAAATGTTGCCACAAATCTCGATGTCGAATGCCTGGGATGTCCGATGGTTGCAACACTTTGTTGAGCAGGATGTACTTGCGTTGGTATGCGCCTTTGCTCGACCAGGGGATGAACAAGTGGTGAATTACTTGCTTGGCAAGCTTCAGACCTCTCCAGAGTTTCGCAATCGGTATGCTAATCTGACGGTTATGGGACTTGTGCGTGCAGAGACGAGAGACTACGTACTTCATGAAGCTCTCATGCAAGCCATGGAAGACGAACGTAATATCGATTGCCACGAAATAGAGCCTTTCCTTTTCGAACAGCTGTGTCAACTTCCTGTAAGTTTCGCTGAACGCATTCAAGCCGTACTTCCTAAATTTCTACACAGAGCCGAAGAACAGCTTCATTATATCCTGAACAACATGCAGTCTATTCATTCATAAAGGAGTGGTACAAGTGAGCACTGAACAAGCTATGCAGGATGTAATGCGTCAACCATCGGAGCTACTTTATCATGAAGAACTGAAAGCGTTAATTCGTGAAGATAAAGGTAAGGTTCCAGCAGGATGGCAGATGTCACCTCAATCCGTTCTGAAATTTATCGTAGGTGGAATAGCGGGTAAACAAGTTATCTCTCCGAAATATATCGGTAATCAACGACTTATCGAGATGGCAATTGCAACGCTTGTCACGGATCGGGCTTTGTTACTGATCGGGGAGCCTGGGACAGCAAAATCTTGGCTTTCTGAGAACCTTACTGCAGCCATTTACGGTAATTCCGGTCTGGTCGTGCAGGGAACTGCAGGCACAACGGAAGAACAAGTCCGTTATTCTTGGAACTATGCTATGTTGTTGGCTCAAGGGCCTACACCGGAAGCAATTGTGCAAAGTCCGATTATGCGTGCGATGGAAGCCGGAGGTATTGCCCGATTTGAGGAAATCTCGCGCTGTGCTTCAGAAGTGCAGGATGCTTTAATATCTATTTTATCGGAAAAGACGATATCGGTACCTGAGCTTGGTAAGGAAATGAATGCGCGCAAGGGATTTTCAATCATTGCTACAGCCAATACAAGGGACCGTGGGGTTAATGAGATGTCCACAGCACTGAAACGACGATTCAACATTATCGTCTTGCCAGCACCAGCAGATCTGGAAATGGAAATTGAAATTGTGAAAAAACGTGTTGCAGAAATCGCATCATCCTACGATTTACAGGCAGCCGTACCCGCAGATGAGGCACTTCAGAAGGTCGTTACGATCTTTAGGGAGTTGCGAAGTGGCATGACGCTCGACAAGAAAGAGAAGATCAAATCACCAGCCGGTGTAATTTCGACGGCAGAAGCTATTTCGCTACTAACGAATAGTATGGCACTTGCTGCGAGCTTCGGTAATGGAGAAATGACAGATGAAGATTTGGCAGCAGGATTGCAAGGGGCGATTGTAAAAGATGACGACAAGGATCGGCTCGTATGGAAAGAATACCTAGACAATATTATGAAAAAACGTGGGGCTAGTTGGCGAGGGCTGTACACAGCCTGTAAGGAGATTAATTCGTGAATGGCGTAAGCGGAGATGGCGTACATATATTTGGTGTGCGGCACCTGTCCCCGGCCGGGGCCAAGCATGTCATAGACTATCTATCGCATATCCAACCTACGGCAGTACTTATCGAGGGTCCTTCTGACGCAACGCCGGAAATAATCCATTTAACCAGTGGTACAACGAAGCCACCCGTTGCCATTCTCGCTTTTACAGAGGAACTGCCCGTGCGAACGGTGCTTTGGCCATTTGCGGTGTACTCACCAGAGTATCAAGCAATGCTGTGGGCGCGCAAGCAGGGAGCTTATTGTGCTTTTATCGACCTACCTTCTTCTTCCACCGTCTGTTTGCAGGATGTACGTGGCGCAACATTGGATGTGGATGAGAAAGTTGAGGACAGTGAAGAAAAACGTGAAAAGGAATCTGTAGATGTTGAAGATGTAAAAGAGGTCGATTACACTAGAGAATCCGTATATGATCGTATTGTACAGCTTTCTGGAGAGTCTGATTATGATGCTTACTGGGAACGAAACTTTGAACATAATTTGAATGTAGATGCCTACCGCGAAGCAATCCTCGCTTTTTCCAATCATATGCGTGAGTTGACTGAAGAGAAAGAGCGAAGTGAGGAAAGACTGGAATACGCGTACAATACTGTACGGGAGTCCTATATGCGTCGGCAAATTGTGGACACCATTGCAGCAGGACATGAACCGGGTAACATTGTCGTGATCTGCGGTGCGTATCATGCATCTGCATTAACTGATCTTTCCAGATGGATGAATGATGAAGAAATACGATGTTTACCATCGCGCAAAACTAAACTGACGCTTATGCCCTATTCGTACTATAAGTTGTCCTCTCTTTCGGGGTATGGGGCTGGCAACATCGCCCCCCATTATTTTGAAATGATGTGGAATCGGATGGTTAATGGTACGCTAAGTGACCTTCCACATCACTATTTATCAAGTATTGCAAGCGATATGAGAAACAGCGGAACATACCGCTCTACAGCTGAGATCATCGAAGCGGTTCGTCTGGCTGAGTCTTTGACAGCATTGCATGGAGGTAGCGCACCAACACTTCAAGATCTGCGTGATGCAGCGAAGACGTTGCTCGGGCGAGGAGAATTGTCACCTGTGGCGGAGTCACTTGCACGCACGGATATCGGAACCGCTATGGGGGAACTGGCGGAAGGCATAAGTCAGACTCCCATTCAGGATGACATGAACCGGCAGTTGAAAAGACTGAAGCTGGACAAATATAAGTCTACGATCGCGAACGATCTAGTACTAGACTTGCGTGAGAATCGAAGAGTTTCATCAGAAGAAGCCGCATATCTAGATTTGAATCGTTCGTTTTTGTTTCATCGCTTGAAGTTACTCGGTATTCACTTTGTGAAGGAAAAATCGAAGTCCTTAGAACAGGCAATATGGGCGGAACATTGGGTAGTACAGTGGTCACCCGAGGTGGAGATTCAAGTGGTTGAATCGACGTTACTTGGCGAAACAGTAGAGGTAGCTACAGGTTATGTGCTACACCAACGTTTGGAAAGCTGTAATACTATGGATGAAGCCTCTGTACTGATCCGTACCGCCTATGAGTGTGGGCTGATCCATCAGATGGAAGCAGGAAGGAAGGCGCTTCAGCGTCTTTCGGTAGAGAGTCAGGATGTTGTTCGAATTGCAGCTGCAGGTAGAGAGTTATCCGGGTTGATCCGTTATGGGGGTGTTCGCCTGATAGATACGGCCCCTTTGGTACCACTTTTGCAACAACTGTTTATGCGTGGTTGTCTTTTCTTATACGACGCCAGTCAATGCAACGATGAAGTGTCGGATTCTATGATTATGGCGATGAATGAAATGAATAATATTTCGGGCGAACATAGTGAAGAAGTAGATGAATCATTGTGGATTCAGGAACTTACTCGTCTGTCCGATCGGGATGATTGTCATCCACGCCTGTCTGGCCTCGCTTGTGCGATTTTGTTAGAGAGAAATGCTATATCTGCTCAACAATGTGCGCAAGAAGTATCGCGTCGGCTATCTCCTGGTATACCAGCTGACTTGGGTGCCGGATGGTTTGAAGGCTTAGCTATGCGCAACCGTTATGCTCTCTTGTCTCGAATGAGTCTCTGGGAACAATTAAACGTATATATCACCTCACTTAAGGATGAAGAGTTTGTGCGTGCTCTCGTGTTTTTACGACGAGCCTTCAGTTTCTTTAGTCCCAAAGAGAAGAGTATGATTGCTGAGCTTCTCGGAGAATTATGGGGCGTTAACAGCGAGCAAACTGCGGAGATACTGATGGATGACTTGAAGGAGGAAGAAATTAAAATGCTAGATGATTTGAACGAATTTGATTTTGAGGACTTTTGACGATGGTAAGTTCTGTAGATCGTCGTATGTTGTCCCGTTGGAGACTTATTCTAGGTCAGGATGCGGAAGATCAACTGTCTGAATTTGGTCAAGTTGAGCAGATGGTATTATCGGATGAAGAACTAATCATGGATCGTGCCCTGGCAGCTATCTATGATCAGACCAATCAAGTTAGCGATATAGGTGGTGCTCCATTTTCGAGCTCTAGAGGAGCGGGGAAGGGACAATCTGCACCACGGTTAGCGCAGTGGCTCGGAGATGTACGTAGCCTTTTCCCCGAGGATGTAGTGTCTGTGATCCAGAACGATGCGATGGAGCGTAAGGGTTGGAAACAACTGTTGTTAGAACCTGAAGTATTAGCTAGTATTAAACCAGATATTCAGCTTGTAGGCACCTTATTGTCATTGAAGGGGCAAATACCTGAACAAACCAAAGAAACGGCCCGTATGCTTGTAAAGTCTGTCGTAGATGAGCTGATCAAGCGAATGGAACAAAATATTCAAAGGGCAGTGACTGGAGCACTAAACCGAAGACAACATACACCACTCTCTTCATTAAGCGGCATTGATTGGAAGCGGACGATTCAACGCAACCTGAAAAACTATGATGTCAGCTTGCAGAGGATCATTCCTGAGAGATTTTATTTCTATGACCGAGCAAGGAAGAACAAAGAGTGGACTGTCATCATCGATATCGATCAGAGTGGTTCTATGGCAGAATCAGTGATTTGGGCATCGATCATTGGGTCCATTTTTGCAAGTATTCCGGCACTGGAGACCCGTGTCGTTGTATTTGATACAGAAGTCGTTGATTTGACTGAGCAATGTGCCAATGATCCCGTGGATATGCTTTTCGGCATTCAGCTTGGTGGTGGAACTGATATTCATAAATCAGTAGCCTATTGTGAGCAATTTATAGAGGAACCGAAAAAAACACTGTTTATCCTTATTTCGGATCTCTATGAAGGTGGCAACCAGTCGAAGCTCATTCGGCGTATGCGGGAGATGAAGGAGTCCGGTGTCAAAACGCTTTGTTTGCTAGCCTTGTCGGATGAAGGAAAACCATTTTATGATGAACAGGTTGCGAAGGCTTTCTCCCGTGACGGTACTCCAACCTTTGCTTGTACCCCAGCACTTCTTCCTCAGCTAGTAGAGGGAGCATTGAAGGGGCAGGATTTGACGGATCTTTCCATAAGACTAGGAACCAAAGGAATTTAAGAGCGACATTAAGTTTGATTTTAAGCATAACCTATAAATACCACTTCTTTTTGGATTATTCGTAACCCCCAAAAGAAGTGGTATTTGGTATACCTAACTTCATGGAAAAAATGACTGCTGACAAATATCAGAAGCCATTGTGGACAGTAATTGCTTGTTATATTAATGCAATGGCTAATAAAGTGAATAAACTTAAGGTCAATATTTGATTGCCTGGGTAATAAAAGGCAGATGTGTGTACTTTATTTCTAGGAGAGTCCGTTCTCAAATAAACATTTTGGCTATCTACGCCGGTTACTACTCCTTCATGCGTGTATCCATTTGTCGTAAGAATACGCACTCTACGATTCATACAACTCAAACAGTTATAATATGCCTCCACTGTTGTCAGCCTCCTTTCATGTCATAGGTCATTTTATGAGTTATATGACTAGCTTGTGTCGGCTAAGTTACCTGTGGCGTAGTGAAGATATGAATGAAATCGAATATTGTAATCTTAAATAGGGCGATGTTTAAGGAGCTTTAGAGTAACGGGGAACATTGTTGGTGAATAGATTATTAAATAAGGATTATTGTCAGTGTTGTGCATACTTTGAAAATACAATATAGGGTGGGAGGAAGAATGAATGACTCCCGTGGGGAAAAATAAAAAACAGCAAAATAATTCATCCAAAAAAAATAAAACATCGAACTCGACGGTCTTGGACTCATTGCAGGGACATAACTTAGAATTTATTGTGGCTGCGTTACTTGTAACAGGGAAATTAAGAGTCGATGCAGTTCAAATATTTAGAGAAGCAACCATGATTGTGAGTTTAGTAGGTCAATATAATACGTTGAAAAAAATGAATAACACGAATAACGCCAATATGAATAATTTAATTGATTTCATTAACAATAATGCCAACTTAACTGTAGCTGAGCTTGTTCAGGCCATGGGTGGAAATACTTGATGACCACAAGGAAAGAGGTAAAGTCAATGAGTGATCAGAATTTTGATGGTACTTTTTTCGCCGAGAGTGTAGTTGTTATTATATTGGTTGTGTTATTTGTTTTTGGTTCTTCAGATATTGAAGGGCTAAGTGCTACACCAACAAGAGATTAGCATATTTTATATGTAAAGTATGGATAAGCACCTCGCTAAGGGTGTTTTTTTCTTGAATAGAGACAAAATAAAAAAGTTACAATCTTTTTTCTGGAAACTTTGCTAAAATGAGCATACGATAAGATATATTAAATCCCTACACCATGAAAGGTGGATTGACATTGAAATCTAAGAAGTGGGTCATTGTGACCACGGCTGCTTGTGTATTACTTGGAACTTCTGTCATAGCTTTCGCATCGAATCCAATTAAATTAATTATAAATGGAAATGAACAAGTAACAGAAACACCACCACAAATTATAAATGGACGAGTTATGGTACCTTTAACGACCATTACAGAAGCGTTCAATAAAATAGGTTCTTATAACGCGAATTCAAAAGAAGTTGAAATCAAGGATTACGAAAAAAAGGTCATTTCTGAATTAGATCATATTGTAATCACTGGAAAGGAAGGGGAGAGTGGGGATTATGAAGAATTAGAAATCACTACTGATCAATTCAGTAGAGCCTTAGAAGGGTACACTGTAACGAACCCAAACTATGTTCCAGAGATTCATACGGTTGATTTGAACGGAGATGGAAATAAGGAAATTGCGATTATTTTAACTAAAGGATATGGAACAGGAGTCTACATAAGCGAACTTCACTTAATTAATGGTGATTCAGGCTCGAATATTCCTGTCGAGGATGCGATCATTGCTATCAAAAAACAGTTCACAGGAAATGTGACAAGTAAAGGCATTGAATTGGTTGTAAATGGTCATCAGACCTTGACTACGAATGATAAGTTGAGCACAGAGAGGGAGCACTGGTTCAAAGAGCCTGTAATCGGTAATATTATTCATTATTATGTTGAAGACAATATCATAAAGGCTTCTGCGGCTGTACAAGTTTCTCCAGGTGATTTCATTGGGGAGTTAGAGATTGAATATAGGGTTAAGAATGGAGTCTATATAGCAGGGGAGGCTATCTTCTCTCAAGACGAAGAATAGCCTTATGACTGAAGGATAATTTAACTGAACATGTAACTGATATAGACCATTGCAAGTAAACCTATGATGAATGAGTATGTGGAGGGTCTCTCATAACCGTGACCATGACTCTCAGGAATGAGTTCCTTATACACGATAAACATCATCGCACCAGCAGCGAAAGCCAGACCGTAGCCTATTAAAGATTCGATGTAACTTGCGGTGAAGTAACCTACAATCGCCGCAATGACTTCCATAAAACCAGTGAGTGCAACGAGTAGAAAGGCATTGAGTTTTGTAAGGTTAGAATTCATTAAGAATACTGCCAAGATCAATCCTTCGGGCATATTCTGAGCACCAATTGAGATGGCAACCATGGGACCCAAACTCTCGTTGTCACTTGCAAAGCTAAACCCGGTACTAAGACCTTCTGGAATGTTATGTATGAATAGAGCGATAATGACGAGTAGCGATTTGGAATCAAACGTACTAATACCAGAGTCATTCTCAACATCAATATGAGGTATATTCTTCTCAATTAAGTCAAGAACAACAATACCTAACAACAATCCAATGGTTAGAGCTACAATGCCAGATTCATTGACAGCTTGTGGCATCAATCCAAAGGTGGAAGCGGATACCATGATGCCTGCGGTAAAGGCGATTAGGATATCCTTCCACTTTTCAGATAGGTTCTTGACAAAGAATAAAGGAACGGCTCCCAAAACGGTAGCCATTGCCGAAATAAAACTTCCAATAATAGCTGCTTCCATAAGAACACTCCTTATATATGATGGATTGTTAAGTTATCTCGCTGTTAGTTGTACAATCCGTTATATTCAAATAATGGATACAGAAGCGGTTTGTTTTGTGATCTATAACGGTGGGTTGGCATGGCACTTACGGCATACGGGATAATAGGTTTCATTACCACCAATCTGGATTTGTTGTCCTGTATAGATAGGTTTGCCGTTTTCTACACGCAATGTCATGGTAGCCTTACGTTCACAGAACCAACAGATGGTTTTCAACTCTTCAATTTTGTCCGCGTAAATCAGCATGTATTTACTTCCCTCGAACAGGTTGTTTTGAAAGTCATTTTTAAGACCAAATGCCATGACGGGAACATGAAGTTCGTCCACAATTTGGACTAGTTGAAGGATCCCTTTTTCAGTCATGAACTGACATTCATCGATGAGTACACATGATGGTTTCGGTTGATGCTCTTGTACGATTCGAAAAAGATTAGTATCCTCATAGATAGGGATTGCTTCTTTACGTAAACCAATTCTTGAGGAAACGTAACCTACTTCGTCCCTGTCATCGATCGCTGATGTGAAGATTAATACGTGTTTGTTCTGTTCTTCATAGTTATGGGCGACTTTAAGAATTTCAATGGATTTACCACTATTCATAGCCCCATATTTAAAAAATAACTGTGCCAACCTTACCTCTTCCTTTCAACTTGCCTCTAAGTATGATGTGAGGAATTTTTGATTTCCTGTACATTTATTTATATTAACAAAACTAGAAACACATAAACAGTACTTTTAAAGGAGAAAAAATATGGAATCGATTGAACAATACAAACAACGAATTGCAGATTTAGAAAGAACAGGGTCAGTTGATTCAGAAACCCACAAACTTGTGAAGGATCTTGTGGAGGATTTAGATAAGTGTATTCAGTTGAATCTCTCACTAAGAAAGACCATTTTGAAATCCAATTCTAAGGAATCAAGGATGTCGACAAAGCTTCGTGACGCTTTATACGAATAAAAGTTTATATCTTTATGTATGCATAAATGGGCCTAACCATCACACCAATTCAGACTTCTTGATATATGTTATAGGAAGGAGAGTTGGATAGCTTCTGTTGAAGGGTGGGGTGATGGTGAGTCTTTCTTCCAATAAAAAGCGACGACGGAGAAAAAGAGTTCAAATTTCTAACAAGGGGCAAAGTACGAATGGCTCTACCCCAAATTTAACTCCACAACAAATTTCTCTTATTGGTGCCCTTCTGGCTGGCTTCTTTAATATAGATTCTGTGATCTACACTCGTGATAATATATTACAAGTATTACTGACAACAGATAAGCTAACGGAGTTACCTATATTGGGTCCACCAACGAATGCTAATAAGTCGCAAGCAGATATTCAGGATACGATTAATATCATTGCGAGTGATCAAGGAACCTTTTGAAATCTGGAAATAGAAAAAAAGACTCCGTTAGCGTTAAACAAACGGGGTCTCTTTGGGTTGATTCATTCCACCCTCACATTTTCGATTGAGTAGGAGCTTTGGGTGGAGTCGGTTTCCTTTTTTCTTTGAAGCGAGGACCGACATAATTACGTTTCCGATCTCGAGTGAGAATCCAACCTCCCAGAAAAGCCATACCAGCAACAAAGAGGACAAGTCCTCCTCCAAAATGAAGCCATTGGAAGGATGGATCCGCTACAGACGCATCACCATGTATGGAGAGATAATCGAATAGGCTATCTTTCATCATTAGAAATCCTGTCATAGCCATCAAACCTGGAATAACCAATATTAGAATGGCGATGAAGCGGGTAATGAGTAATTTCATGGTTAAATCCTTCCTATTTCTTGGAATATTTATCTCCTTGTATAATACCGTTTTCATGGAAGGATGTCTATTTGAATAAAAGGCTAAACTTTGTAATATGAATGAAAAAGAGTAGAATATAAGAGAGTGACGGAATGTCAATCTAAGCAAGATGATTGTGACATTCCATTAGGTGAAAACCAAATAGGTGGAGGATATATATGACTATTACATGTGATATTGCAATACTCGGCGGAGGTACCGGTGGTTATGTGGCTGCAATTCGTGCCGCGCAGTTAGGTAAAGATGTCGTGATTATTGAAGAGGACAAGCTTGGTGGGACATGTCTCCATCGAGGCTGTATTCCAAGCAAATCTTTATTACGTAGTGCGGAGGTATTTGCGGAGATTAAAGAAAGCGACAGCTATGGTATTGAAACAAGTGGAGCCAAAGTGGTCTTCCCTAAAGTGCAACAGAGAAAGACGGATATTGTAGAACAATTGCATCAAGGCGTTCAATATTTAATGCGTAAAAATAAAATTAAAGTGCTACACGGCAAAGGGCGTGTGACTGGACCTTCTATATTCTCACCTAAGAGTGGGGCAGTAGCTGTGGAATTAGCAAACGGTGAAATGGAGACTATAGTACCAACACATTTAATTATTGCAACAGGTTCCCGTCCTCGGATACTGGCAGGTCTTGAACCAGATGGTGTTCATATTCTGAGTAGCGATGAGGCACTATTAATGGAGCAGCTACCTAAATCTATAGTTATTATCGGTGGTGGAGCCATTGGAGTGGAATGGGCCTCTATGCTGAATGATTTTGGAGTCGAGGTTACGATCGTAGAAACGGCCAATCAACTACTTCCACAAGAAGATGAGGAAGTCTCCAAAGAGCTAACACGAATCTTTAATCGTCGTGGCATTACGGTAATGACAGGTAGTAAAGTGCTAGCGGATACATACCAGGTGAGTGGTGGAGTAGTTACAATCAATGTAGAACAAGGGGGTAGCACCCATAGTCTAACCGCTGAGAAGTTGCTTGTATCGATTGGACGGCAAGCCAATGTAGAGAACATTGGTATTGAAAATACGGACGTGCGTACTGAAAAAGGATATATTGCGGTTAATAAGTACTTACAGACTGGTGAAGCACACATCTATGCTATAGGAGATGTGATCGGTGGCGTTCAATTGGCCCATGCAGCAAGCCATGAAGGAATTGCAGCTGTGAATCACATGACTGGAGAAACAGTACATCCGTATGAATCACAACTTATACCGCGTTGTGTATATACGCGTCCTGAGGTAGCGAGTGTTGGCTATACGGAGAAGGAATCCAAGGCATTAGGATTGGAAGTTAAAGTTGGGAAGTTCCCTTTCCAAGCGATTGGAAAAGCATTAGTGCATGGAAACAAAGAAGGTTTCGTCAAAGTGATAGCTGACCGCAAGACAAATGATATTCTAGGGGTACAGATGATTGGCGTTCATGTAACGGATTTAATTAGCGAAGCTGCATTGGCACAAGTACTGAATGCAACACCTTGGGAAGTGAGTCAGACTATCCATCCACATCCTACTTTGTCTGAAGTGCTTGGAGAAGCTATGCTTGCAGTCGATGGAAATGCAATCGGAATGTAAGGTTGAATGGGATTTGTAATCTATAAGTTTAAAATTCTTATGTGAAATGTAATCAAACCGCCTTTTCTTTTTAGGGGTAAAAGGATTATAATAGGTTTAGCCTAGTCTTAGTACCTGGTTTTAAGATCAGATATGAGGATTTAGCTCTATGAACAAGGAGGTACCTACCATGAATGATAAAGAAAATGTTAAAGGGAATAATCAGCATGAGCAACTTGGACTGAGTGATGGTCAAGTGATTGACATGTACAGATATATGCTACTAGCACGCAAATTTGATGAACGTAATTTATTGTTACAACGAGCAGGGAAAATTAATTTCCACGTTTCAGGTGTAGGGCAAGAAACAGCTCAGGTTGCAGCAGCGTTTGCTCTAGATCGCGAGAAGGATTATTTCCTTCCGTATTATAGAGACTACGGTTTTGTACTAGCTGTAGGAATGACTCCTAGAGAATTGATGTTATCTGCCTTCGCAAAAGCAGAAGATCCTAATAGTGGTGGGCGTCAAATGCCAGGTCACTTTGGTAGCAAAAAATTACGAATTGTTACGGGATCTAGTCCGGTGACGACTCAAGTTCCTCATGCCGTTGGTTTTGCACTTGCTGCAAAAATGAAGAAAAAAGACTTTGTTTCTTTTGTTACTTTTGGCGAGGGATCAAGCAATCAAGGGGACTTCCACGAAGGTTGTAACTTTGCTGGGGTACATAAGTTGCCAGTGATCATTATGTGTGAGAACAATCAGTATGCGATTTCTGTTCCTATCCACAAGCAAATTAGTGGGAAAATTAGTGATCGTGCGCTGGGATATGGATTCCCTGGAATTCGTGTGGATGGTAACGACGCGTTAGAAGTGTACCGTGTAGTTAAAGAAGCAAGAGAACGCGCAATTCGTGGGGAAGGTCCAACGCTTATAGAAGCGATGATGTATCGACTCTCACCACATTCTACATCGGATAATGATCTTGCGTATCGTACACAGGAAGAAATCGATGAGAACTGGAAGAAAGATGGCGTAGCTCGGATGAAATCCTATTTAATAAATCTTGGTATTTGGGATGATGCTAAAGATGCAGATCTAGTGGATCAGTTAAATATGGAGATTAAAGAAGCTACGGAATATGCTGATCGGGCACCGTTCCCGAAACCAGAGGACACGCTTCTGCATGTCTATGCCATGTCTGAGGAGGATAAGTCATGCCAGTAATGGAATATATTGATGCGATTCGTCTTGCCATTAAGGAAGAGATGGAACGCGATGAGAACGTATTTGTACTTGGGGAAGACGTGGGAGTTAAGGGCGGCGTATTTACGACGACCAAAGGATTGTTGGATCAGTTCGGTGAAGAGCGCGTGATGGATACGCCGTTGGCTGAATCAGCTATCGCGGGTGTAGCTATTGGAGCTGCAATGTATGGGATGAAGCCTATTGCTGAGATGCAATACTCAGATTTCATGCTACCCGCAACGAATCAAATTATTAGTGAAGCGGCCAAAATCCGTTATCGTTCAAATAATGACTGGAATTGTCCGATTGTCGTTCGCGCACCTATTGGCGGAGGAATCTTCGGAGGGTTGTACCACTCTCAGTGTCCAGAATCGATATTCTTCGGCACACCGGGTCTAAAAATTGTTGCACCTTATTCTGCATATGATGCCAAAGGTTTATTAAAAGCAGCTATTCGTGACCCAGATCCGGTACTCTTTTTCGAGAACAAGAAATGTTATAAACTCATTAAAGAAGACGTTCCATTAGATGATTATATTGTACCGCTCGGCGAAGCTAATCTGTTGCGCGAGGGCGAAGATATCACGGTTATCGGGTACAGTATGCCACTTCATTTCTGCATGCAGGCTGCTGAAGAGCTGGAGAAAGAATCAGGGATTACTGCACATGTCCTAGATTTGCGTACATTACAGCCACTAGATAGAGACGCTATCATTGCTGCAGTCCGTAAAACAGGTAAAGTCCTTATTGTTCATGAAGATAACAAGACAGGCGGTATTGGTGCCGAAGTATCTGCCATTATCTCAGAAGAGTGTTTGTATGATCTTGATGCACCGATTATGAGATTGTGTAGCCCAGATGTACCAGCGATGCCAATTAGCCCTCCTATGGAGAAATTCTACATGCTTAGCAAGGATAAAGTGAAAGAAGCCATGATCCAATTGGCGAACTACTAGGAAGCTTAGGAGTGAAGAATATGTCTGAACAATTAACCGATGTGTTTATGCCACAGCTCGCCGAATCGCTTGTCTCTGCAACGATTGGCAAATGGCTTAAACAACCTGGAGATAGAATTGAACAGTATGAACCGATCTGTGAAGTGATTACAGATAAGGTGAATGCTGAAATTCCATCCACATTGGATGGTGTAATGGGAGAACTTATAGCTGAAGAGGGTCAAGTTATTGCTGTTGGGGAGGTTATTTGTAGAATCGCTGTTGCTTCTACGAATAATTCGGCGCACGTGAATGTAGTAGCGAATACAACTACACATGAAGCTTCAGCAACTGCATCTACTGATCAATCTATGCGTAGTCGATATTCACCAGCTGTTCAAACTTTAGCAGCGGAGCACCACTTGAATCTTAATGATATTAAAGGAACAGGTATGGGTGGAAGAATCACTCGAAAAGATGTTCTAGCACATGTAGAGCAAGGATCTTCAGGACAAGGTAATTCATCATCCGTTATCTCCTCGCAGGATACGGGAGGAGCATCACCCTTCGATGGATTAAATCATATTAACCCTGCTGTGACTCCTTCTCAGTATGTGGAGAATACTGCGCCAGCTTCTCGGAATTCAGGACTCCATTTGAATGCAACTCCACCCATTCCAAACAATGTGATTGAAGGACAATCAGGAAGAACGGAGACACTTATTGATATCACGCCGATTCGCAATACTATTGCCACACGTATGCGACAAAGTGTATCTGAAATCCCTCATGCTTGGACAATGATTGAAGTGGATGTAACGAATTTAGTCTTGTTACGAAATAAGCTCAAGGACGAGTTTAAGCGTAATGAAGGTTTTAATTTAACGTATTTAGCCTTTCTTTTGAAAGCTGTTGTTAATGCAATAAAAGATTACCCAATCATGAACTCTGTATGGGCAGTAGACAAAATTATTGTCAAACGTGACATTAACATCTCTTTGGCTGTAGGAACGGAAGATACGGTAATGACGCCTGTTATTCAAAGAGCAGATCAGAAGAATATTGCGGGTCTTGCTAGAGAAATTGAAGAGCTTGCAACTAAGACTAGACAAGGGAAATTAAAGTTGGATGATATGCAGGGTGGTACGTTTACAGTAAACAATACAGGGTCCTTTGGTTCCGTGTTATCGTATCCGATTATAAATTATCCACAAGCGGCTATTCTCACATTCGAATCGATTGTTAAAAGACCGGTTGTTATTAACGATATGATCGCCGTTCGTTCAATGGCTAATTTATGCTTATCGTTAGATCATCGAATTCTGGATGGTGTGATCTGTGGTCGCTTTCTCCAACGTGTAAAAGAAAACTTGGAAGGCTACACCTTGGATACGAAGTTGTATTAGAACCACAATGTGAAACAAATAGGTTAACTTCGTTTCTTTTACGGAAGGGTGAGGATGGATTTGCGCAAAATGCTTGATATTTCGTATACCCCATTTATGGACTATGGTGAAGCTTGGGATCTACAAAAAGAAATCGTTCGTCGTATAGATCTTGGAGAGCAAGAGGAAAGTCTCTTGCTTCTGCAACACCCACCTACGTATACCATGGGATCACAAAAACATCCAGAACATCTTCTTCTCAGTGAAGATCAGTTAAAGGAACGTGGAATTGCTTTGTTTCAAATTGATAGAGGTGGAGATATTACTTATCATGGTCCAGGGCAACTGGTAGGATATCCCCTACTTTTATTAAATGGACAGGGGTTAGACTTACATGGATATTTACGCAATCTAGAACAAGTCATTATTGATTATCTGCATCTTTATGGTGTTGTTGGAAGCCGGAAACCGAAATATACAGGTGTGTGGGTAGGTGAAGACAAGATTTGTGCGATCGGTGTGAAGTTTAATAAGTGTCGCCACCATCGAGGTTTTGTAACAAGTCATGGATTCGCTTTTAATATAACTTCTGGTATTCAGAATGAAGGATTTCTAGGAATTGTTCCATGTGGGATTAATGAATTCGGTGTGACATCACTTGAGGATTGCACCGGGGAATCATTTGATATCATGCAAGTTGCTAATGAGATCGCCCCAATATTTACTTCCATATTTGATTATGAAGGGTACGTATCGGATACATTAAGTGAAGCCCGCTGATTTCTAGCGGGCAAGGAAAGGTTCAACGACCATGAGTAAAGTAGAGCCAAGCATGGCGATGAGCATAAGATAAATGAAAACACGAAATACTTTTTTTCGTTGCATGATGAAACTCCTTTAATTTAGGTTGATTTAGAAGTCATAGACTAGGTCTATTACTATTCACTTATTGTAACGTATCTACGAGAGAGAGGGAAGTCCAATGACATTACAAGAGCGTATTGTGCAGGAATTTATAGAATTGGTACAGGTAGACAGCGAAACTATGCATGAAGAGGAAATATGTGTTGTACTCAAGAAAAAGTTCACTGAACTTGGATTGAATGTTGTGGAAGATGATAGTAAAGAGCGGACGGGTCATGGAGCGGGGAACCTAATTATTACTTGGGAAGCAGATCAACTTATCGATGCTCCGCATATCTTTTTCACATGCCATATGGATACTGTTACACCTGGTGTTGGCATTAAACCGTCACTTGGTGAAGATGGATGGATCACAAGTGACGGAACGACAATTCTAGGTGCAGATGACAAGGCTGGGATTGCAGCTATTCTAGAGGCTATTCGTGTCATTCAGGAACAGAAGATACCTCACGGACAGATTCAATTTATCATTACTGCTGGTGAGGAATCAGGACTTCGTGGAGCAAGAGCATTTGATCCTACGCTTATGGATGCAGAATACGGTTATGCCATAGATTCTAATGGTGAGATCGGTGCAATTGCTGTTGCGGCACCTACACAAGCTAAAATTACGATGACAATCATTGGCAAATCAGCGCATGCTGGTGTCAATCCCGAAGATGGAATCAGCGCCATTCAAGTGGCTTCGAAAGCCATTTCACGTATGAATCTGGGTCGCATTGACCATGAGACAACTGCTAATATTGGTAAATTCTTTGGCGGTGGACCAACAAATGTCGTATGTGATCGCGTTCAATTAGATGCTGAAGCCCGTAGTATTGTTCAAGACAAAGTAGATAAACAGATTGCACAGATGAGAGAAGCGCTTGAGACTACAGTTCGTGAATATAATGCAGAGTGCGAATTCCGTAGTGAAATTGTATATCCTGCGTTTAATTTCAATGAGAACGATGCTGTCGTTAAGCTCGCTCAGCGTGCAATCGCTAATCTGGGGTTATCGAGTAGAACATTCCATTCCGGTGGAGGAAGCGATGCTAATATATTTAATGGGTTCGGCATTCCTACCGTTAACCTGGCTCTTGGATATGAGAACATTCATACAACGAAAGAACGGATTAGAGCAGCAGATATGCTAAAAGCTTCCGAAATGGTCGTAGCGATCATTCAAGAATCTGGTAAAGAGATAGCTAAGAAGGGGTAATACTTTTCTTTATGATATGAATTGATAAAATCCTGACCATCAGACTGCGATCTGATGGTCAGGATTTTTTAGTGTGTCTTTTAGTTTCTAAGTCTACTCTTTAGTATGACTTGAACTTGAATTGAGGGAAGTAGATCGGCCCACCCAATGCATCTGCTGCAATACGTCGCTCTTGTGCATGGTTCCACACGGTATGCCAATGGGTATCCTGAATAAGATGCAGGGATTGGTGAACATTATGTATATATTGGTCTAAAAGCTTAGCAGAGTCCCCTTCTTCTAAAAGATGATCATTTCTATCTATTAACGATTTTAGTGATTTAGTTAAATAGCATGATGCTGTTGCGAATTGTGCATTAGTATAGCTAGGATCATTCATATACAGTTGTTCGAAATATTCAGCAGCCGATTGAAATTGACCTTCATCATACATCATTTCACCAATCATAAAGCATATATGATGATTGCTAGTTCCCTTCGGATCCATAGGAAGTTGGGGTAAAGTAGAGAGAAGATCCAGAGCTTTACGACGATAGCCCTCGGTATATAATACGTGGATCAACTGCTTCAACTCATCTTCAGAGGGATCAACCAGAATAGTCGAACATACATCGGGCTGACTGTGGCAAATAGCTAACTTAGCCATATCTAAGCGTTCTGAGCGTGTGAAATTAAAGGATGAGCCATCGTGAGCTAACCACCGGCAGAGATTACAAAGGGTCTCAACAGAAGAGGCGAACGGTCCGATATCTATTTCAATATGGTGGAGTTCTTCCAGTCTCTCCAACAAACGAAAAGCTTCTAAGAATTCACCTGTATGAAGACAGCATTGAATATATTGAATGTATTCGATCTTATGTAATGAGTTGCGGATGGAAGAGTAAAGATTAGAAGCTTCCTTATAGCATCCTAAAAGGAATAAAGCATCGGCTAGCAACTTAGAATTAAGCTTGTTCTTGGAGCACTTCTTATATAGAATGGAAGCTATTTCGTGGTCTTGTTTGCCCATCGAATGAAGCAGATCACCCCATTCAACTAACCCTTCCAACTTAAATTTACCAGATTTTAGACATTGCTGAAATGCGAGAACGGCTTCGGTTTTATTTCCTACTACTTTGTTAATCTTGCCATATTCTAGCCATACTAAGGACTTGTCGAAACCATCGGTAGAAAATACCCCTTTGAACTCATGGGTGCTTTGTAATGCCTTTTTTAAGCTGTCTAAAGCTTCAGTATGTAGACCTCGTGATTTATACCACATACCTATCTTGAATTGAAGTGATGGGGGAAAAGGGTCACTTAATAGATATTCATTCAATTCATTTATAGTCATTACAAACACCTCCACTTATTTCTATAACGCTATAATATACTATTTGTTTGGAGGAGGAGTAAATAATTTATTATAAAAGTATGAATATTGAACATAATAGCAATGAATTGAAGTTATTTTGTCTTTTCCAGCAGTTCTTTAACCGTAATGTGTGAACCCCATTGCTTCTGCCATTGTTGGAGCATGATTCTGATCTGCCATGCTTGTCCCACCATGTGAAATGAATTCGTTGATCGATAGCTTTTCATAGGTTTTCCTTCTTTCAAATGAAGTTTGGTATAATAAACACCATATGTATCAGCTTGTCCTTTCATGCTTATTTATATAATTAGGAGGTTTCATTTTGAAAGATAATAGTCTGAACCGATCATCTGCATTGGATGAAGTAACGATATCAACGAAGCCAATATTTGAAGGCAAAATAATAACTTTACAAGTGGATACCGTGCGTTTGCCAGACGGGAAAACAGCAACACGGGAAGTGGTTCGACACCCTGGAGCTGTTGCAGTCCTTGCATTACATAATGGAAAGATGTTGGTTGTTGACCAATTCCGTCAACCTATGGGCCGGTGTGAAGTGGAGATTCCAGCAGGGAAACTTGAACCTGGTGAAGATCCGATGGAAGCTGCAACTCGTGAATTAGAGGAAGAAACGGGGTATCGTTGTGGGGATATTAAGCTGCTACAATCGTTCTACACATCCCCTGGATTTGCTGATGAGATTATCCATTTGTATGTGACGCAAGATTTGGAGATAGGTGAGATGTCTCCAGATGAGGATGAATTTCTTGAGTTATCCGAAATCACGCTTGAAGAAGCGTACCTTTATATCAAAGAAGGACGGATTAGTGATGCCAAGACCATCATGGCCGTCTATGCTTGGCATCTATTTACGCTCACAGGGGAATTTGGGTCATGACTGTGAAGTCGTTAATAACCCAAGACTCCCTCCAAGATTATTATGCTGATTTACATATTCATATTGGTAGGGCGACCAATGGGCAAGCTGTCAAGATTACAGGAAGTAGGAATCTCACGTTTGCTAATATCGCTAAAGAGGCAGCTGAGCGTAAAGGAATAGAACTTATAGGGATCATTGATTGTCATTCCCCATCCGTACAGAGCGATATTCTATCTTGTCTGTATTCTGGAGAAATGAATGAGATTGACGGTGGTGGGATTGAATATCAAGGAACGACCATCTTGCTAGGTTGTGAGATTGAATTCAATGAACCTGGTAAGGGAGCAGCACATCTATTAACGTATTTCCCTAATTTGTCTGTAATGCAGCAATTTAGTGCGTGGATGAGCCATCATATGACGAATATTAACTTGAGTACACAACGGATTTATGTACCTGTACGTGAACTACAAGAAGAGGTAGTTCAACGTGGTGGGATTGTTATTCCAGCACATGTATTTACACCGCATAAGGGGATTTACGGGAATGTAACCGACAGAATGGCTGACGTATTGGATCTGGATTTAATAAGTGGTATTGAGCTTGGATTAAGTGCAGATTCTACGATGGCAGGTTTGCTCAGTGAGTTGGATAACGTTACTTTTCTAAGTAATTCAGACGCGCATTCCCTTGGCAAAATAGGACGAGAATATAATCGGATTCGTATGGCAACTCCTTCATTTGATGAGTTTCGGAAAGCTTTGAAGAGAGAAGATGGACGACAAGTGATCGCTAATTATGGATTGAATCCCCGTCTAGGTAAGTATCATCGGACGTTCTGTAATGCTTGTCACAGCATCATTGAAGAGGATGTACCCACTACGAATAACCATTTATGTCCCTATTGTGGAGTGGCCAAAATTGTACAAGGCGTGATGGAACGTATCCATACCATTTCGGATCGGGACACAGCTCATATCCCAGAACATCGTCCACCCTATCATTTTCAAATTCCATTAGAATTCATACCTGGCCTCGGCAAAGCCAAGATGGCTTCGTTACTTCGAGTTTTTGGAACGGAAATGAACATTCTTCACCAAGCAAATGAACAATCGATTGCTGAAGTAGTAGGAATGGACATGGCGAAGCACATCATTATGGCACGGAATGGTGAGCTGAATCTTACATCTGGTGGCGGAGGAACATACGGTAAAGTGAATCCGATCTAAGGACAAGTCATAGTTTGGATGAGTCTCTCATAACCTATAAGTATGTGATAGGAAGGGAGACTCTTTTAAAAATGCAATCGATACGTCATTCCTTTAAAGACCAGACTATGCTTTTTATTTTTGTAGCTGTATTGTTCCTCGTTGGAGTCATATTTGGGGCTCTGATGGTTAATGCACTTTCTTTAGAGCAACAACAGGATCTGGCAAGATATTTGGGTAATTATTTTGTGACTTTGGACCAAGGTAGTACTGGAACTGAACAGGCTACTTATTGGAATATTGCTATGTTGCATTTGAAGTGGGTAGGATTAATCTGGATTTGTGGGCTATCGGTTATTGGTCTACCAGGTATATTAATTCTTGATTTCTTAAAGGGAGTTCTCATAGGATTCACTGTTGGTTATTTAGTAGGACAGTTCTCATGGAAAGGACTTCTATTTGCGTTAGTATCCGTTGCCCCTCATAATTTATTTGTTATTCCTGTATTAGTACTTTGTAGCGTGGCTGCCATTAGCTTTTCCCTTCATATTATTAAAAATAGAGTTATGATGCATCGTCATGGGAATATAACACGTCCTTTTGTTAATTATGTTATGTTGACTGTGGTGATGGGTGCACTTATGTTGGGGATTTCATCGTTTGAAACATGGGTAACGCCAGCGATGATGCGCTGGGTGACACCTATGCTAGTTAATCCAACGACACTCTCCTTTTTATATTAGAAATGCGTTTGACTTTATGAATAATCTCACCCTATAATGAAGGAAGTGATTAATTAGGCAGTATTTCCTAGGGGGGAGAGTATGCAGGCTCGGATCGATAAAATCAAACAACAATTACAATCCCAGGGCTATAAGCTGACACCCCAGCGGGAAGCCACCGTCAGAATTCTATTAGAGAATGAAGAAGACCACCTCAGTGCAGAAGATGTCTTTATGCTAGTGAAAGAAATAGCACCTGAGATTGGATTAGCTACAGTGTACCGTACACTTGAACTATTGAGTGAACTTCATGTTGTGGAGAAGATCAATTTCGGTGACGGTGTAGCTCGATATGACTTGCGGACAGACACGGCGAAACATCATCATCACCATCTTATTTGTGTCCAGTGTGGACGTATGGATGAAATTCGTGAAGATTGGCTTGGTCCGTTGGAGGAACGTTTAGACAGGGAATATAATTTCACTGTGTCGGATCATAGACTTGATTTCCATGGTATTTGTAGTCGCTGCAACGAGAAAAACACGGGTAACAACAAGGAATCTTAACGTATACATTCGTAATGAATAGATGAATAGTGTAACCAAGCTCTCGCCAGCATAAGATTTGTTTGGAGGGAGCTTTTTGCTGTATACTGAAGTTCATGAATCTAAGTGCTTGTCATAATACCTACGGCTCTCTCATATCTTCAAGGTAAGAGGAGGGATTCTATGGTTATTTCTTTGCGTAAATGCCTTGCATTTTTAAGATCTGTCATTGTTTTTATAGCATTAACTTATTTATTGTACAATCTTTTAGGTATTTTTGGAGAATGGATCACGCCTGTGGATCATTACAAAATTCCTAAAGGGTATGCTGTTAAAGCTTTTGGGGATGTTGGTGGACAGACGAGTGTGGATACCAGTATGGGTGAACGCCTCCGTTTTTATTACTGGTACGGTGAATAAAGATGCTAAATCACAAAGAAGGATTTTATATGATTTTGTCGAATTAACAGATATAATTTATTTAAGGCATAGTGAAATGAAGCTTCCTATATGCCTACAAAGGAGTGCAATGATCGATGAAGAACTATCTGGCACCCTTTATTCGCTATATGGATGAAGAAAAAGGACTGTCTCTGAATACGTTAGAGAGCTATGAACGAGATTTGACACAGTTTCTGGAATTTGTCGATAGTCGTGGAATTACTTCTCTACAAGAGATCAATCGAAGCCACATCCTTCTTTTTTTGGGAGCTGTGAAACAACAAGGTCGTGCTGCTGCGACGGTCACACGTAAGACGGTCTCTATTCGCTCTTTTTTTCAATATTTAGTAAGAGAATCTTTAGTGGGACAAGATCCTTCCCTACAAATGGAAACCCCTAAGATTGTGAAGACACCACCCAACGTACTCACTGTTGAAGAGGTAGAGTTATTACTATCAGCGCCAGATACTACAACCTATCAAGGATTGAGAGACAAGGCGATGTTAGAGCTACTGTATGCGACAGGAATGAAGGTCTCTGAAATCGTATCCCTGGATACAGAACATGTTCATACAGATCTTAGATACTTACATTGTATGGGTACTTCACGTAAGGAAAGAATTCTTCCTATGAATAGAGTGTCTGCGGACTGCTTGGATATGTATTTGAAAGAAAGTCGGGACAAGCTTGCGAAGGGAAATAAGGAAGAGACTGCGCTGTTTCTGAACAGTCTAGGAAGCCGTCTGACACGACAAGGGTTCTGGAAGATGTTGAAGAAACACGCCAAAGAAACAGGAATACACATGGATATTACGCCATATACATTACGCCATTCTTTTGCTACTCATTTGCTGGATAATGGTGCAGATCTTAGATCCGTACAGGAAATGCTAGGGCATTCTGATATTTCAACGACGCAAGTATATAGTTCTTTGATTAAGAAGAATCTGAAAGAACAATATGATGATCATCATCCTCGCTCTATGAGACATCCAGGGATGTTAGAATGATATGTGAAATCAATAAAAGGGTGTTTCGGAGAGACAAGGGATACAAGAAGAAGGAGTGACAATGACATGAATAACGCTAACATGAAGCCTTTTAAAAGAGTCTGTTTCATCGTATTAGACAGTGTAGGTATTGGTGAGGCACCAGATGCTGCAGAATTCGGGGATCTTGGTTCGCATACGTTAGGACATATTTTAGATAGAGTGGATATCAAGCTACCCCATTTACAACAGATGGGTCTAGGAAATATAGCCTCTATTCCGCCTTTGAATTCTGTTGAGAAACCAACGGCCTATTATGGAAAAATGCAGGAAGTCTCGGTTGGTAAGGATACCATGACAGGTCATTGGGAGCTTATGGGTCTAAAGATTAACGTCCCTTTTAATACATATCCCGATGGATTTCCAGAGGAATTAATTAACAAATTTGAAGAAGAAACAGGTCGTAAGGTCATTGGGAACAAACCTGCTTCTGGTACAGATATTCTTGTGGAGTATGGGGAAGAGCAGATGAAGACAGGGGCTTGGATTATCTATACATCTGCAGACAGTGTATTTCAGATTGCTGCGCATGAAGATATCATACCTTTAGACGAACTATATGAAGCTTGTAAAATTGCCCGGAAATTAACGATGGCACCAGAGTTCTCAGTAGGTAGAGTTATTGCTCGTCCTTATGTGGGGGAACCTGGAAAATTTGTTCGTACGCCGAATCGCCATGATTATGCTGTGAAGCCTCCAGAAGCAACGGTAATGAATGCTGTACAAGCTACAGGTAAGGACGTTATTTCCGTAGGGAAGATACATGATATTTTTACAGGTGAAGGTATAACGGAATCCTATCCAACCAAAAGTAATGAACATGGGATTCAAGTGACCATTGACCAATTATCTAACGATTTCAATGGCTTCTTATTTGTTAATCTAGTTGATTTCGATTCCTTGTATGGACATCGTCGTGACCCTGAGGGGTATGGACATGCCCTTGAAGTATTTGATCAAGCACTACCAGAATTGATCTCACAATTAACGGAAGATGATCTATTGATTATTTCTGCAGACCACGGGAATGACCCTATTCATAGTGGAACAGATCACACTCGGGAGTACGTACCTTTGTTAGTCTATAGTCCTCGTCTGAAGGACACATCAAGTCTAGGTATTCGCGGAACCTTCTCCGATGTAGGTGCAACAATAGCAGATAATTTTGGAGCACAAGCTCCTAAGTATGGTACAAGTTTTTTACATGAATTAATATAAAATAGGGAGTGTTGATGAATGAGTAATATTAATCAAGCAACGATTCAAGAGGCTGCACAATATATTTCTAGTAAAAGTAGTATTAAACCTGAGATTGGACTTATTCTAGGTTCTGGGCTTGGCGTGTTGGCAAATCTGATTGAGGATGGCGTATCAATTCCTTATCAGGATATCCCACACTTTCCAGTGTCTACTGTAGAGGGACATGAAGGGGAGCTGTTATTAGGAACGATTAAAGGTCGTCCGGTAGTCATGATGAAGGGTCGGTTCCATATGTATGAAGGTTATGGACCAGAAGTTACTGCTTTTCCTGTACGAGTGATGAAAGAGTTAGGTGTGAAGAGTCTACTCGTAACGAATGCAGCTGGTGGAGTGAACACAGAGTTCGAACCTGGGGATTTGATGATTATATCTGATCATTTGAATATGCAGGGTACGAATCCACTAATTGGACCAAATGATGCGGCACTTGGCGTACGTTTCCCGGATATGTCTGAAGCTTATAGTCTTCGTCTACGCACAATAGCTAAGAAAACAGCGAAGGCAAGAGGTTTCAAAGTGAAGAAAGGTGTCTATGCTGGACTTCTAGGTCCTACTTATGAGACACCCGCAGAAATTGTTATGTTACGTGTACTAGGTGCTGATGCAGTAGGGATGTCTACCGTGTCTGAGGTTATCGTTGCACGTCATTCTGGAATGGAAGTACTAGGAATCTCTTGCATTAGCAACATGGCAGCAGGTATTCTTGGTCAACCGTTATCTCATGATGAAGTCATGGAGACTACCGAACGTGTACGTGAGAAGTTTCTAGGATTAGTATTGGACATTATTCCACAAATGTAATTCATAGGGCCCTCCTATGAGAGTTTTTTGCGAAACTAAATGGTTAAAATATCAATCCACAGGAATATTTCCTGTGGATTTCTGCTTCTTTAAAATATTTCATATCAAAATAGGATGTGAATGGAATATTTTACTCTTAACCTGACGACACTGAATGGAAGGTACGTTATTACAACGATATATAAGTCTTGTAATTACTAATCTCACGTCAGGAGGGGACTAATTTGAAAAAAATGTTACTGATCGTTACAACCGTGTTATGTCTCGTATCACTTAGTTTTCCAGCGTATGGGTATGCAGCTGAAGAAAAGAAGGCGATTGAACCAGATCTTGCTGCGAGCGCTATGTCAGCTGTACTTATGGATGCGGACACCGGTACGATTATTTATGAAAAGAATAGTCATGATAAGCTTCCACCTGCTAGTATCACGAAAATCATGACGATGTTACTAACACTAGAGGCGTTGGATTCAGGAAAGCTTAAACTAACAGACAAAGTTCGTACTAGCGAGTATGCCGCTTCCATGGGCGGGTCGCAAATATTTCTTGAACCTGGTGAGGAGATGTCTGTAGATGAGATGCTTAAGGGCATAGCTATGGCATCTGGTAACGATGCATCCGTAGCCATGGCGGAACATATTGCAGGCTCAGAAGAAGCCTTTGTAGGTATGATGAATAATCGCGCTGCAGAGCTTGGTCTAAAAGATACTCATTTCGCCAATTGTAATGGGCTTCCAGCAGAGAACCACTATTCATCAGCTTATGATATTGCGGTCATTAGCCGTGAGCTACTGAAACATAAAGATGTCACTAAATATACGGGTGCTTACCAGGACTACTTACGTAAAGATTCAAAGAGTCCATTCTGGTTAGTAAATACGAATAAACTAGTGAGATTCTATACGGGAGCAGATGGATTGAAGACGGGTTATACGTCAGAAGCTAAGTTCTGCTTAGCCGCCACCGCTGTACGTGGAGATCTAAGAGCTATATCTGTTGTGTTGGGTGAACCTAATACGAAGACGCGGAATAGCGAAGTATCTAAGATGTTCGATTACATGTTCTCTCAATATACGAAACATACCATCTATAAACAGGGTGATGTCATTGGAAAAGTGGAGATTAACAAAGGAAAGAGTAAAGAGCTGCAACTTGTTGCAGGTCAACAATATAGTGTTCTGATGAAGAAAGTCGGAAACACCTCAAATATTAAACATGAACTACAGATTGAACCTGAATTAAGAGCTCCGATTGAGCAAGGTCAGGTACTTGGAAATCTCGTGGTATATCAAGGAGATCAGGTCATTAAGAAGTTTGAATTAAAGGCTCCAACGAAAGTTGATAAAGCTGGTTGGTGGACGATGTTCAAGCGTACGACAGCAAAATTATTTTTTGTAGATTGATAGCAGTTTTCTTCTAGTTTTGTCGTGATGCAGGAATATGATTTTCACTTCTAGAACTCTTTGTTTATGACAGGGAGGAGAGTGAGGAAAATATGAATCTTCAAATGGAAATGGAACATCACCGTCAAGTACTCATCGTCCGTTTCACAGGAGAACTTGATCATCATACTGCAGATCATGTTCGTATGAAGCTAGATGAAGCGATTCATAGTAAGCAGACCGATCATATTGTTCTAAGTCTGAAAGATCTGCAGTTTATGGATAGTTCAGGTATAGGCGTTATTCTTGGAAGGTATAAGTTGATTAAGAGCAAGGGTGGCAAGATGGCTGTATGTGATGTCACTCCACCCGTGTATCGTTTGCTGGAGATGTCGGGAATGTTCAAGATTATGCCTATCTATGAAAGCGAGAGCCATGCGCTCTCAAGTCTGGAGGTTGTGTCATGAGTGAAGAACAGACTCTAGCTCATAATTTCATGACGTTGCAGTTTGCTGCCAAGTCGGAGAATGAATCATTTGCTCGAGTTACCGTCGCCGCATTTATATCACAACTTGATCCTACAATGGACGAGCTTAGTGATTTGAAGACAGTCGTATCGGAAGCAGTAACCAACTGTATCATTCATGGATATGATTCTGATGCTACAGGAATCGTGACCATTACAGCTGAGATCAAAGGGGACACAGTGACAATAACGGTGGAAGATCGTGGACAAGGCATAGAAGATCTAGATCTTGCTAAGCAACCACTATATACTTCTAAGCCTGAGTTAGAAAGATCAGGAATGGGATTTACCATTATGGAGAATTTCATGGATGAATTTGAAGTCTCTAGTGAATCCGGATTTGGCACGTCGATTAGGATGAAGAAGAGGATTGAATCCAAGAAAGCTTTATATAATTAGGGGTTGGACGTATGGATGCTGATGTTAAGAAAGCTTCGCAAACCTACTTGGAAGATTCGGAAGTCAAACGCCTTATTGCACTTAGTCAATCGGGGGATAATGTTGCCCGGGATACACTGGTGAACTGTAACATTCGTCTCGTCTGGTCGGTAGTACAGCGGTTTATGAACCGCGGATATGAGCCGGAGGACTTATTTCAAATTGGGTGTATCGGACTTTTGAAATCCGTTGATAAATTTGATCTGAGTTATGACGTTAAATTCTCTACCTATGCCGTTCCTATGATTATTGGAGAAATCCAACGTTTCTTACGTGATGACGGAACTATTAAAGTGAGCCGTTCTCTGAAAGAAATGGCGAATAAGGTTCGTAAAAAGAAGGACGAGCTCTCAAAGGTATTAAATCGACTGCCGACGATTAAAGAAGTAGCAGACGATCTTGGAGTTACACCAGAAGAAGTTGTATTTGCACAGGAAGCTAACAAGCCTCCAACTTCAATTCATGAGACTGTCTACGAGAATGATGGAGATCCCATTACCTTAATGGATCAGATTGCAGATGAATCTCAAGATAAATGGTTTGATAAACTGGCACTTAATGAGGCAATAGAGGGACTATCTGAACGAGAGAAGCTCATCGTCTACCTACGTTATTATCGAGATCAGACACAGTCTGAGGTCGCTGGTAGACTGGGAATCTCCCAAGTGCAGGTATCTCGATTGGAGAAGAAGATCCTTCAGCTCATCCGTGACCAGATTGCTCAATAGCCAACCATGTAATGATCAAGAAACCTGAGATAGTTGTCTCAGGTTTTTTTGATTTTTATTGAAAAAAATAAGAAAAGAAATATTTCGAAATAATTCACAAAAATTTCATTGGTTTTCATATGATTTCATATATACAGTTTGGTTCGAGCGGATTATAATTAGCTCTCGTAATAGGATTTGTTCGAGCGCTGAATTTTCTGAAAAGGAAAAGCGGGGGAACCAAAACATTGGAAATATACCAATGGGGTGAATCGTAATCAGACTAAAATAAGTTTGATATGTAGGGCTATTCCACAGTCCGAATCCGACAGCTAACCTCGTAAGCTTTGGTGGGTTTGATCATACTTTTAACTTTACGGAATTCTTCTGTAAGGGTATTATGTGTGTACAAAAACCGCAAAGCTAACCTTCCCTAAAGTAGCGTACAACATAGATGTTACAAGTTGCTTATGAAGGGGTCTTTAAGATGGTTAGCAAGGTTAAACGTGTCCTGATCGGACGTCCCATGAAATCAAATGAACTTGATCATGAGAAATTAAGTAAATTTAAAGCACTAGCTGTTCTGTCATCAGATGCTTTGTCATCCGTTGCTTATGGTACGGAACAGATTCTAATCGTACTAATGGTAGCTGGTTTCTCCGCTGCTTGGTACTCCATTCCAATTTCATTAGCTGTACTAGGACTTTTAGCTATTCTTATTTTTTCTTACAGACAGACCATATTTGCTTACCCTATGGGTGGAGGAGCATATATTGTCGCAAAAGAAAACTTGGGTGTTCCTATGGGACTCATGGCAGGTGGATCATTACTTGTCGACTATATTCTTACCGTAGCAGTAAGTGCATCGGCTGGAACGGATGCCCTTACATCAGCGTTTCCATATCTTCATGATTATAGCGTCGTTATTGCTATTTCGGTCATATTAATTCTAACGCTTATAAATTTACGAGGTGTTACAGAGGCAGCTTCATTTATAGCTTTTCCCGTATACTTGTTTGTCATTTCGATATTTGTTCTAATAATTTCTGGTGTGATTAAGTATGCAACAGGCAATGTTCATGCTGCGATTCCGGAACTAGGTTCGGCGGTATCTAATATAAGTTTATTTATACTTTTAAAAGCCTTCAGTTCAGGGTGTTCGGCACTAACCGGGGTCGAAGCGGTATCCAATGCCATTCCGAATTTCAAACAACCCGCTGAGAAGAATGCAGCTAAGACGTTGGTAATGATGGGCGTTATTCTGGCAGCGATGTTTACCGGAATAAGTCTGTTGGCGTACTGGTATGGTATAACCCCTGATCTTAAAGCGACAGTTGTATCGCAGATTTCACAATCCGTATTTGGTCGTGGTGTTCTGTATTACGGAATACAAGGGATTACAGCAGTCATTCTCTTCCTTGCTGCGAATACGGCATATTCTGCGTTTCCACTACTCTCATTTATGTTAGCTAAGGACAAGTTCATGCCTCATATGTTTATGGTTCGTGGGGATCGTCTGGGGTTCTCAAATGGGATTATTATTCTTGGCGTTATGGCTTCTGTACTTGTAGCGGCTTTCCATGGTGATACAGGAAGTTTGATTCCGTTATATGCGGTTGGCGTATTTATTCCGTTTACACTTTCTCAACTGGGGATGATGATTCATTGGCTTAAAAAGAAGCCCTCTGGATGGATACATCGCTTTATTGTAAATACGGTGGGTATGATTACAACGTTATCGATCACGCTTATTTTTATTTTCACCAAATTCTCGCATATATGGATGGTGTTCATATTCCTACCGTTAGTTATGCTTCTCTTCAAACGAATCCATCGGCATTATATGAATATAGCAGATCAACTACGTATTCGGCTTGATGTGGATAAACCGGTTATCAAAGGTAGCACATTTTTGGTTCCCGTCTCTGGCGTTACGCGTGTCGTACTTAATTCTATCAGTTATGCGCGTTCTTTATCGGACAATGTCGTTGCAGTATATATTGGCTTCGATGAAGAAGAGATTCACAAGATGGAACAGAAATGGGCCGAATGGAATCCAGGTGTACGGTTAATTGTTCTGCGTTCACGGTATAGAAGTGTGATTAAACCCCTTCTTCGGTTTATAGAAACAGTTGAATGGAAAACAGCGGCAACCGATCATATTACAATTGTGATTCCGCAGTTTATTACCAAGCATTGGTGGCAAAATATTTTACACAATCAATCAAGTTTGCTGATTCGTACTTTTTTGGTTAATCAGAAGGATATTGTGATTACAACAGTCCCGTATCATTTAAATAAATAGATTCATTTACAGGAGGTTGTCCCATTGGCTATTGACCTAGCTAGGGGCACCTCCTTTTTGCATATCTACTAATATATTGGCTGCACAAAAATGAGGGCAAGAAGTTGCTCATAGACAGCCTAATAACGATTTGTAATGTATAATGAACGATTATTGGTTGTTAAACGTCATATAGTCGAGAAGATTATGAGGGAGGTGTATTTCGGAAATGAACGACCGCGAACTATTCGAGACATACAAGGAACTGGTATACAGTCTCTGTTATTACATGATGCATAACCGTTCAGATGCTGAGGACATGTGTCAGGAGGTATTTGTCAAAGCGATACTAACGGACAGATCGCAAGTAAGAGAGATCAAACCGTGGCTGTTGAGGATCGCCTCTAATGAGTGTAGTAGTGTACTCAGAAGACGCAAGAATGGCTGGGCTAAAGAATTGAGTGCGTATTTACGCTCACGTCCCTTCTTATCCAATCCAGTAGAAGAGAGTTATGATCAACGAGAAACCAAAGTGGAGTTCTATAAGTTATACAGCATGCTCCCTAATAAGGTACGGATGGTATTTACGCTACGTTATGTGAACGAATTGACGGTGCCGGAGATTTCTGCCGTAATTAACGTTCCTGAAGGTACAGTGAAGTCTAGATTGAATCGGGGTCTGAAGCTTTTACAAAGCATAACTGCTGCCCAAGTAAAGGAGATGATTGGAAATGGATCGAAGACATGAATGCGAAGTAGATGTAAACTCACAACCGAATTATGATACGATGTGGACCGCAATTGAACAGGAAGTGTCCAAGCGGAAATCAGTGATGGAGCAGAACTCTACATATCGCAGAAAAAAGTTCGTGCCTGCAACCATCGTTATCCTTTGTTTTATGGTTATTGCCGTTCCTGCCTTCGCAGGTGTATCGTTGAATTGGGATAGCCTCATCGGTGGGAAAGACGTAACTACTGCTCTAAATAACGGTTTTGGCCAGCGATATGACCTAAGTGTATCCAACGAGGGTGTTACGATGAGCCTTAATGGTGTTGTAACTGACGGAGAGAAGATGAAAATGATTGTTTCACTTGACTCTGAAGAGGGTTCTACCCTTTATGATGCAGTTGTTTTGGAAAGAACCTCTATTATCGATGAATCAGGGACAAGTGAGAAAGTCAGCGGTTATCTAAAATATGATAAAACAAGTGGAAAACTCCTTGGTATTTATGAAACCAAGGATGAACTCCAAACAAATAAGAAAAAGTATACACTTGAGGCGGAGAATCTTGTCTTTTATAAATTTAAAGAAGTTCTTCTGAAATCAAGCCATCAAGTGGGGGATGTTATTTCTACCGGAACTAAGCAATACCCCAACATTCAGATTCAATCGGTAACAGAGTCCAAGAACCAACTGATGGTTCGCTACAAGGTTTCAGCGTCAACGCTAGATGGGAGCAAGGGGGATCCGCACTTGGTTATTAAGACGAAAAATAACGGGAATATTCAAGGCATGGTAACCCAACTCCCTCACGAAGGATCAGATTTACTCATCGAGCAGATTTTCAAACTGACTGAAGAAGAATGGGAAACGGCAGATCTTCATTTCAATTATATTGAGGAAGCTAAGCGGGTTGATAGTACCTGGAATTTTGATTTTACAGTAGATGGTAAAAAGGCAAGCGAAGCGATTTATTCACGAAAACTGCAATCAAGCGTCGTATTGCAACAAAAGGCAGGAATCACGTTGGAAAAACTCACCATTACGCCGCTAAAAATTATTGTTAATATTCAGCAAGACATATCGCTGGAGCGTGAGAAAGAAGAAGGATCAGTATTCTATAAATCAGTTCAACTAGCTATAGGTAAAAAAGAGATAAAAGGAGAGTTTGACTTGATTAGGGTTGATCCGAAAAAGAGTATAGACCCGAAGAGGTATCCATATGTGTATCAATTCGAATCACCCGAATGGTATAAAGACTGGTCTCCAGTACCGATGAAGCTAGTCTTGAAAGATGCTGTAGTTACGAAACGAGATAAGACCACAAATTGGATCACGCTCAGTAAACCGAGTAAGAAGAAGCAGTCCGCTGGTTTAAAACTAGAGGGTTTTGAGATCCGGTTTACTTACCATATGGATGGTAAAGATCTAATTGTCCAATCAGAATCTGATTCATCCCAATTTAAGGGCATCGACCAAAGCATGATGCGTGTTGACGGCAATGAGGTCTATCCGGATTCGGCCGTGAGAGGAATGGTAACTACTAGCACAAGAATAGATCGTTACAAAATAGATGCGATGGAGGGAATACTTGAGTTGAATCCGGGGTTTTATAAATACAGTGATCCAAGCTTGGACATGGTAGTAAACCTAGATTAGGTTTGATAACCATAATGTTTAAATACAAGGAGCACGCCAATTATGGTGTGCTCTTTGGTTTGTTAAGACGAAGTTGATTATAAAGAATGCACAATCCCAATTCATCTTGACTAAAAATCGCAGTTATTTACCATACTAACGATAATTTAGCAGATATAGGAGTGATTTGTGATGACGCAGAATTCCGCTCCCACGGTCTATCTTCAACTGAAAAAGCGTGTCCAGATCCCACGGGGTAAGATGATAAGACTTGGAGATATTGCTCATATTCTGTGTGAGCCAGAATGGGAAAAGGTACTATCTACTTTAGAATTAGTTCTTCCTCTTTCAAAGGATGGAAACATGCTTGTGATGGATTTAATGCAAATCATACCTCAAATAAAGAAGGTTATCCCAAATGTATTTATTGAATCCATCGGATTACAACATGTCATTGTTGAAATTGTACAGAACCCTAGAAAGCCATCGATTCCGCTGTTCATTCTTGTATGGCTATTATTGTTTTTTGGCTCCGCACTTACGATTATGAATTTTCATGCGGACGTGAATATGATGGAAGTCCAGATTAGGGTTGTTGAGATGGTAACGGGTGAACGCGATGAACATCCGTATCTTTTTCAAACCGCATATTCACTAGGGATAGGGTTCGGAATGACGGTATTTTTCAATCATTTGTTTAAGAAAAAATGGAATGAGGAACCTACTCCACTAGAAGTTGAAATGTTTCTTTATCAGGAGAATATTGATCAATTTGTCGTGGCTGAAGAGTACAAGAAAGTTAGAACGATAGAGCAGAAGCAGGATGAAGGCCCATCATGATCATCATGACTTGGTTTATAGAAATATTGTTAGGGATCGCAGGTGGCATAGCAGTTGGTAGTGGAGTTATTGCGTTTATTCTGGTTCTAGATATTGTTCCTAGACTTGCGCAATTAACATTGTCCTATAACAGAGTTCATTGGTATGAAGGTGCTTTAATCGTAGGTTCTTTAGTTGGAACAGTAAGTGATTTCTGGAACTGGAAAGGGTCATTTAATCCGTTAGTGGGTCTGATTATAGGCTCGTTCTTTGGTGTATTTATAGGACTTCTTGCAGCAGCATTAACAGAAGTATTAAATGTATTACCTATTCTTGCTAAACGTCTCCACATGAAGAACTACTTGTTAGGTTTGTTAATGGCGATGATTGTTGGGAAAGTAGCAGGTTCACTTTTTGATTGGTATGTGTTCAGGAGATAGATATCGTAGAAGGAGTGAGTTCATATGCCCAAAGAAGAATCGGAAAACAATAATAAGGAGAACGAGAAGAAGGGGAATCCGGAGGAAAAACAACTTCAGCACAAACGAGAGCAAGAGGAATCGGATTCAATTGAAGAATCCATTATCTATTGGCAGGATGATGATGTATTCTCGGGTGATCTAAAACAAGTTCAAAAGGTGTTAAATGAGGTCATGGGGTTAGGCTCTTCATTTGACGTTGTATTTCGTGAAATGACCTTTGGTGGGATTGAATCAGGAATACTATTTATAAATGGTTTTACAGACAGTGATATTATGACAGAGATTCTCATGAGATTGACTTTTATTGAACAAGGTGAAGTTCGTGCAGATGCCATGAAGTCTTTCTTTGATAAATACATACCTCACGTTCAAGTGGAAAAAATAGAGAAGTTAAGTCAAGTTATTAATAAGGTGCTTACAGGGATGAGTGCATTTTTCATTGATGGGGATAGCACTGTGATCTTGGTAGATACACGCACGTATCCCTCGCGTAACACTGATGAACCATCCATCGAACGTGTGGTTAGGGGAGCAAGAGATGGATTCACAGAGTCGATGCTGACGAACGTATCATTGGTACGACGTCGTATCAGAGACCCAGGACTGAAATACGAGGTTGTTCAAGTGGGTCGAAGAACACGCACGGATGTATGTATTGCATATATTGATGATATCGTGGATAAAGTTCAAGTCGATTCCATACGGGAGAAGATCAAAGCCGTTAAGATTGATGGAATACCCCTTGGGGATAAACAACTAGAGGAAGCCATTATTAATAAAGGATGGAACCCTTATCCGTTAGTGAGATACTCAGAACGCCCAGATGTTGTAGCATCACATATACTGGAAGGTAGAGTTGTTGTGTTCGTGGATACCTCACCAAGTGTAATGATTATGCCGACCACCTTTTTTGATTTGTGCCAGCATGCCGAAGAGAATCGACAGACACCTTTTATCGGTACATATTTACGCTGGGTAAGGTTTCTCGGGATTTTCTTCTCGATGTTCTTACTACCACTATGGATGCTTCTTGTGCTGAACCCTGAATTGAAACCAGCAGCTTTGGAGTTTATTGGTCCCCATGACACAGCCAAAATACCTTTGATTGCCCAGTTTATCATGGTGGAATTTGGTGTGGATTTACTCCGACTTGCAGCTGTTCATACCCCCACTTCCATTGCATCGGCAATGGGATTGATCGCAGCGATCCTCGTAGGGGATATCGCAGTCAAAACAGGGCTTTTCGTAAATGAAGTAGTGCTCTATATGGCTGTTGCTGCGATTGGGATGTTTGCTACACCGAGCTATGAATTAGGACTCGCGAATCGAATTGTACGGATCGTTTTACTTGTTGCAGTGGCTATTTTCCAAGTTCCAGGATTTGTGATTGGTACGACGTTACTAGTTATTCTATTGACGCTTCACCGATCATATAACTCCTCATATCTGTGGCCATTTATACCTTTTAATGCAAAGGCAATGGCTGAAGTCATATTCCGTATGCCGGTATTGGCTAATAAAAAACGCCCTTCCTTCAACAAACCTAGGGATAATACACGCATGCCAGCAGATCAAGGAGACGAATGATCAGCGCAGATTAACACAAATGATCTGCATATTAATCCATTACTATTATTTCAGGAGTTTGATATACTGATGAAAATTCAGATGGAATGTTTAATTCCATAATAAGTGGAGGACTGCTGAAATGTTTTTACATGGTACTAGTAAAATAAATGCGAGTGGACACTTAGAAATTGGGGGCTGCGATGTCGTTAATTTGAAAAAGGAATACGGCACACCACTCTATATTGTCGATGAACAGTTGGTTCGAGATCGTTGTAAGGAGTATATTGAAGCATTTAAATCTTCAGGTCTTCAATTTCAGGTGGCTTACGCTAGTAAAGCTTTTTGTGTGATGGCTATGTGCGCGGTTGTAGAGCAAGAGGGAATGTCTTTAGACGTCGTTTCCGAAGGTGAATTGTACACAGCACTTCAAGCAGATTTTCCAGCGGAACGCATTCATTTCCATGGCAACAACAAAACACCAGAAGAGATCGAAATGGCGATTGATGCAGGGATTGGTTGTTTTGTAGTAGATAATCTGGTTGAGTTGTACTTGTTGCAGGCCATTGCCTCTGAGAAGAATGAGCGTGTTAAAGTTCTACTTCGTGTTACTCCAGGTGTCGAAGCTCACACCCATGAATATATTTCTACCGGACAGACCGACTCTAAATTTGGTTTTGACATAGGAAATGGTTCAGCATTTGAAGGTGTAGAGGTGGCTTCCAAACAATCAAACATCGAATTACTTGGTGTTCATTCCCATATTGGATCACAAATTTTTGAAGTGGAAGGCTTTCAAATGGCTGTTCAGAAAATAGCTGAATTTGCCAATGAAGTGAAGAAACAAATGAGTGTTGAATTTAAAGTGGTTAATCTAGGCGGGGGATTTGGGATCCGTTACGTCAATGGAGATACACCTCTACAAGTATCTCAATACGTCAAAGCCATTACAGATTCAGTTAAAGAGTATTTCACAGGGATCTACAGTCAGTTACCTGAGATATGGGTAGAACCGGGACGTAGCATTGTAGGGGACGCTGGAACAACGCTATATACGATTGGTACTCAGAAGAATATTCCAGGGGTGCGTAAATATGTTGCAGTCGATGGAGGGATGACAGATAATCCTCGTCCAGCATTGTATCAATCCCAATATGATGCAGTACTTGCTAATCGGGCAAATGACGAAGAGGTAGAGCTTGTCTCGATTGCAGGTAAATGTTGCGAAAGTGGCGACATGCTGATCTGGGATGTCAAACTTCCTGAGGTGAAGAGTGGCGATTTATTAGCGGTAGCTTGTACAGGAGCATACAATTACTCTATGGCAAGTAACTATAATCGGATCCGTCGTCCAGGTGTTGTATTCGTAAAAGAGGGTCAAAGTGATCTCGTAGTGAAACGTGAAAGTTTCCAAGACTTGATTGGGAATGATCTTGTTCCTGAACGAATTCGTAAGCAAGCCGTCTTGAGATAAAACATATTCTTGATACGCTATTCCTTATATTTCCACTGAACGGTGCCGTCTTTGAAAAAGGACGGCTTTGAAGTGTCTACTTGTTGAATTCTGTTTTTATTTTGCTTTAAGGTATAGATTCATAGTAAACTATAGGATGTCTGTAATAGGACAGAGTACCTTCAAGCAATGATTTAATTAGTCTAGCGTTTAACTTGAACCACAAAATATTTTTAAGGAGATGGAAATGTAATGAAAAAAGGAACAATTGAATTAGAAAACGGTGGCGTAGTAGCAATTGATTTTCTAACAGAAGAAGCTCCAAACACAGTAGCTAACTTTGAAAAATTGGCTAACAGTGGATTTTATAACGGGTTAAGTTTTCACCGTGTTATCCCTAACTTTGTAGCACAGGGTGGCTGCCCAACTGGAAACGGTACTGGCGGTCCTGGATATACAATCAAATGTGAAGCTGCAAATAATACAACTAAACATGCAAGAGGCGTATTATCTATGGCTCACGCAGGTAAAGATACGGGTGGAAGCCAATTCTTCATCGTGTACGCTCCACAACCACACTTAGATGGCGTTCATACTGTCTTTGGTGCAGTAACAAGTGGTATGGAACTTGTTGATAGCATCAAACCTAACGACAAGATGAAAGAAGTAAAAGTTTGGGACGAAGCGTAAAAATTAATTTCAAATAAGTGGCTAAATCTCTTAGGAGATTAGCCACTTATTTTTGTAAGTAAGTGGTGATCCCAATGTTATATGAGAAAATACAACCTGAATACATCGTATACCGTATCATCCCACACCACACAGCACTCAATTCCTCTTCCCGCAACTTCCAACGATCCCTATATGAATTATTTAGTGTCCGCTATCGTCCAATACGTGAAGGTATGAGAGTTGTCATCAAGCCTTCACCAGACTTCTGGTGGATTACCTCACTAGCTCATGATCTAATCGAATACTATTGTGCCATGCCTATAGAGTTTGCTGATTCCTTTAAGACTAAATTTAGAAATCATGAACAGTGGAGAAAATCTACATTAGAAATCGCAGATGATTTTGAAATGACATTTGAAGATAACACTGATTTATACGCTCTAAAATACCAACGTCATGACATGTTCTCATTAGACTTTCGTTATAACGAACAGAATACACCTGTTAGAGATTTATTAGGGGTAACAAATGAACTGTCAGAGGGAGAACGAATTGATCTATATATCAGGACTGAAACTATAGGGAGACAGAAATGGAAGAAGCTTAGTGATTACTCATGGGAAAAATGGGATAAGGGAAGTATTGCTTATCGCCCTTCGTTTGATCCATTACGTCTAATGCGTCATTTAGCTGAAGGAGCGTCCTATGTATTCTTTGAAGCCAAGTCATTAATTGATGATTTAATGATTGGGATAGAGCGAACTTTCTATCATGGAGCAACTCCAAAAACTAAACAAGAACGTCCCAAACTGCCTAATCCTGATCGTGCTCAGTTACTTGTTAATGGTGACTTATCGGTCATGACAAAGAATAAACGTAATTTACCTGTGTTCAAGACATCTATACGTTACGCTGTGACATCAGAGGATATGGTTAAACGTGAAATGCTTGCTCGATGTAGGTTTTTCAGTAGAGAATGAAAAAGCAAATCAAATTAGGAAAGCTATCGAAGTGCTTGTCCCATCAGAATATTTAGAGATTAAGAAGGTAGATTTCTCAGAGGCTGAACTAGTCAGTGCGTATGAGTCAGTGATAAATGAAAGTAAACAACTTGGAGTTCCTTTTGAAACGGTAGCTGTGAGAATTAAAGAAAATGTAGTAGAAGTACAAGTTGCAGATGATGCAAAAGCAAGCCAGCTACTAAAAGTAAACTCATTAAAAACGCAAGGTCCTGATATTTTCAAAGTAGTGACTGGTAAGTCGAATGAAAGATTGGATGCGAGAACCACTACGCTCAATACGATGGCTGGTGGCTTACTTATCGCTAATACCGCTACAAATTCCACACAATCAATAGGCTATTGTACAATAGGAACTTTAGCAACGAAAAATAGTGAGCGGTTTATCATAACAGCAGCACACTGTCTGGAAGGATGGACGAGCAATAACGTCTACCAAGGTGGAGAACTGGTTGGAACTGAGCATTTTTCTTATAATGGAAACTATGCCGATATTGGTGTTATTAAAGTATCATCCAACAAAAAAATTTCCAATTACGTTTATAAATATTCTTGGACGGATAGCAGCATAACCTCTTATCAAACTAGCACAAGTTCACTCTCTGTCGGAGATAATATATGTTTGTCTGGCTCAACTAGTGGCTTCAACTGTGGATCGGTTACAGCAAAAAACATTACTTCTGTCGGAGATAGTGGATACATGGAAGCTGATGTGGTTTCGCTAGGTGGTGATAGCGGAGGAACTTGGTGGTATAATGGAGTGCTGATTGGCATTCACAGATCAGGTGATAGCGCCTCGGTTGGAATATTCTCCCATATATCAAATGCAAAAGCTTACAGTGGGGAATGGATACCGTATACATCCAATACTCATTGTAATAAAACAGCAAGAATAAAAGCGATTCCATTGGGTCACTTTTATTCTTGCACTAGTAAATTATTTCTACTTCTTTGGCAATCGAAGTCGGGGGCTGAGTGTCCAGATGTTCATTTTCGGTGACAAAACGAATTTTTGATCCGACTTTTAAAGAGTCAAAATCAAATTCATCTGCGGAAATGTTCTTAACATCTAGCCAGCGTAAATCATATTTATTAGCTCTTAGAATGTCCTCAGCTGTTTGACCAACGATGTTTTCTAATTTTGACAGTAACTCAGGATTCTTTATGTCTAATGCAAGCAAAAATTTCTTTCGTCCTTTCAAATCTTGTTTTGCAAGAACGATAGCTTCAGACGTAAGGAGTGAGCCTGTATGCTGTTTTGAATTGTTAAATTCTTTACCGGTACCGCTGCAACCAGTGATTGCAAAAATGGAAATCAAGAACGACAATATATATTTCAATGTGTTACCCCCTATCCTAATAATATCTATAAGACGGATAAATTGTAGTAAAGGTTGCAAACCCACCCGCAAAGCCTAAAGCGAATCGCCTTTTTAGATTGAAAAGTATAGGCTGCTTCGAATTGAGTCAATTTGAAACATGAGAATAATAATTTGCTACAAAAAAGCCCTGAGAGTAATTATCTCAAGGCTTTTTTTGTTGGTTATTCATCTTCTCTTTTTTTAACACTTAATTGAATAACTTCTTTATCTGGAATTTCTTCAACGATGAACAAATCTTCAATTGAGATGTTTAATGCACGAGCTATTGTAAAGAGTGTAGTACTTTTATGTTGAACACTTTTATCAAAACTGTTTATGGCTCTTTGATTTACTCCAGATTCTTTAGAGAAAGCCAATTGACTCGTATAACCTTTTTCTTTCAATACTTCATCGAGTCTTGGTGTTACTTTTAGCATGTAATAACCCCCTTAAAAGTATTATAACAAATTATAATCAAAAAATATACTAAATACTAGTTGCAAAACATTAAACACTAATGTATACTGTAATTATCAGGTAAGGAACAACAAAGGAAACAAACCAAAGGGAGACGATACATAATGACAAAATACCTCACCGTGAAGCAATCGATGGAATCATTACTAAGCACATTGTCTAAAACTTACCCAAGCAAAAAGTTTACAGCAAGTTACTCCAGTTACATCAACCTTAATATCTTCGATACATCTGAGAGTGAAATGAAGCAAATCCAAAACTATGCCAACTCACTAGACCTTGCATGATAACTGAAGCGCAATATGAACTGATCACAGATGTTGAATATGTAGCATAAACACAGCACCCATTGAGGTGTTTTTATTTTGCCCTCGGAGCCGATCTGAGGAATTTATTTTATTAGATTGGAGGTATAGAATTGGAAAATGTATATAAATTTATATTTGCAGCAGTAGCTTCAACAACTACATATGCGTTTGGAGGTATGACCCCAATGTTACATTTTATGTTCATATGTATGGCTGTTGATTATGTATCTGGTTGTGCAGCTAGTATATATGAAGGAAAAGGATTAAGTAGTTCAGTTGGATTTAAGGGGCTAAGCAAGAAATGCTTTATGATTCTAAGTCTTTGGGTTGCTCATCATGCTGATATTGCAATAGGAACAGACTGGATTTTGATCGGTTCAATTTGGTTTTGGATAGCAAACGAGATGGTCAGTCTTGCTGAAAACTATACTCGAATGGATCTACCGTTCCCTGATCAATTGAAGAAGGTCATAGCAATTATCAAGGATAAAGGAGATAAGAAATGACATACGATATCAAATTTGTTGGAAATACATACACAAACTCAAGTAGTAGAGATAGGCATGTTCCTTCATTAATAGTAGATCATATTTCTTCAGGTTCATGGTCAAGTTTATTGTCTTGGTTTACATCATCAGGGAATAAAGTTTCTTCATCTAACTATGGGTTAGTAAACAAGGTGAGATTGCTTGTTTTGTGCCAATCGATCGTATGGCATGGGCAAATGGGATTAAGGCTGAGGATATCGCCAAGCATAATACACCTATCGTTAAGTCTAATAAAGGAATCAATCCTAACAAGTATTCAGTCTCTATTGAGCATGAAGGAACAGATGGTAATCTGACTGAAGCACAATTTCAAGCTACTGTGTGGTTGCATCGATATATCCAAGATGAGATTAAGCGAAAATGGAACTATCAAATGAAGCTCGACAAATATGACGTGATTGGACATTTTCAAGTCGATCCAATTAGGAAACCATTATGTCCGGGCAAACTCTTTCCATGGGATCGATTGTATGAAGAGTTGGGGAGAAAGGATGAGGTTAAATTGGGGCTAGGACTAGAATTAACAAGTAGCCAATGGTTGATGGCTAAGGATGCCATACAGGGATGGTATGTTAAAAAGCTGATCACAGATAAGAGTTGGATTGAGAAGGCAGAGAAGAGAACATTGACAGTCAGAGAGATAAGTTGGCTTAATCTGATTGTTTTAGCTAGGAAGTAAGTACATATATAGTAGTTATAAAACAGGCTCATGCAGATAATGCATGGGCTATTTTTTTCTGAAGATTTAATAAGCAAGAAAATACATACTAAAAAACTTTAATGGAGGCGTTAGATATACATATGGAAGCGGTAGCTAATGAAGAGAATGAAACGTTGATCAATGAGAAGAGCATCATCAAAGAAAAAAAGGACTATCCTATTATGTTGGATCCTATCCATGTTCAAGAAATTTTAAGAATAAGCAGAAAAAAGGCATATGACTTTTTAAGCGAAGTTGAGACTAGAGTTGTATTGAAAAGAAAACCAGAGTTTCACATAAAAAGAGTTGGCAGGTTGCTCAAAATACCAAAAGATTCATTCTTTGATTGGATTAAAGGCAGATAGTAAACAGGAAGTTGTTAATACCCAATTATCTTGCTTTTATTTTTGTCTAATGTTATCATCTCCGTATCAATGAATTATGGATTTAAAGGCATTTCACCCTAACTTCAAAAATCGGTAGGATATTGGTAGGATGAAATGGAAATTAGGTTGTATTAGGTATAATTAGACTTTATAACGTATGTATTTTCACTTAATTGTAACCCTATATCTATAGCCTTTTTACCACGTAATTGTATTGAAAATAACTAAATAGCATGTGTTATCTACTTCGGGGTTGGGTGAAATTCCCTACCGACGGTGATGTCTGATCGTTAGAGTATATTTATATACTCGGTTAGACTTAGTCCGTGACCTGTACGCTTGTGAATGGTGCGTATGGCTGACCTGGTGTAATTCCGGGACCGACAGTAAAGTCTGGATGGGAGAAGGAGAGCAGCTTACGTATATCACTTCAAGTGGTTACGTGACAGTTCAAAGATAAAATACAGCAGGTTGTGACAATATTCACAATAGTTCCACAAGCAAATTTTCTGTGCATTTGCTGGGGTCTATTTGGGTAATTGTTCATAGACTTTGTATTTGTGTATTCTATTTGACTCTCACAATTCCAACCCCTTATCAGATGAATCTATATCATCCGGTAAGGGGTTTTCTGTTATGTATATTTTCAAGGAAAGTTGAGGTGAATTAGAAAGTGGAAGTGATGAATGATGCGTTCTATATGTCGCTAGCGATCGATATGGCAGAACGTGCGCAAGGGCAGACACATATTAATCCAGTCGTTGGTTGTGTGGTTGTTAAGGATGGCAACTTGGTTGGATTGGGAACTCATTTAGAGCGAGGGACACCGCATGCTGAAGTTCATGCTTTAAATATGGCTGGTGATAAGGCAGCAGGAAGCACTGTCTATGTTACCTTGGAACCTTGCAGTCATTATGGAACCACACCACCTTGTAGTGAACGTCTCATCAAAGAGCGGGTTAAACGAGTTGTAGTAGCATGCACAGATCCTAATGCCCAAGTAGCGGGTAAAGGCGTTACGATGTTGCGTGAACATGGAATTGAGGTAGAAGTCGGATTACTTCAAGAAAGAGCTCTGAAATTAAATGAGAAATTCATTAAGTATATTACGACCGGTATTCCATTCGTCACCTTAAAGACTGCCAGTACATTGGATGGCAGAATCGCTACTAAAACAGGAGATAGTAAATGGATTTCGAATGAGATGGCCCGTGAGCAGGTGCATACATTACGTCATCGTCATCAAGGGATCATGGTCGGAATAGAGACAGTTCTGATGGATAATCCACACCTAACCACTAGATTATCGGTAGACGGACTTCATCCAATTCGTATTATTGTGGATTCCAAACTGCGTATCACCTTAGAATCCAACGTAGTTCAAGACGGATTAGCCCAATCCATTATATTAACGACTGAAAAGATGGATGTTCAAAAAGCAGAACAACTAAAACAAGCTGGTGTGAACGTAATTGTGTGTGGAGATGGCCCGCGTGTGAATCTCACCCTAGCTATGGAGAAATTAGGTGCGATGCAAATAGGTTCCATTCTTCTTGAGGGCGGTGGGAATTTAAATGGTGCAATGGTAGAGGCGAGACTCATTGATCGAATCGTGATCTACCTAGCGCCGAAGATTGTTGGGGGAACCGGAGCTCCGAGTAGTTTCTCTTTTGATGGAAGCGAAAAGATGGATGATGCTGTTAGATTAGATTCGTTAGAAGTTGAAAAGTTGGGAGATAATCTGTGTATTAGTGGCATTCCTGTATGGTCTTAATTCACGAGAAGGGCGGTGATATTTATGTTTACAGGGTTAGTCGAGGAGATAGGTACATTGCGAGCGCTAACTCGAAATGGAGAAGCCATGGTTCTTCACATTGCTGCATCAACTATTATGAGTGACTTGAAGATTGGAGATAGTATCTCTGTAAATGGCGTGTGTCTGACAGCCACCTTATTAGATGCTCACTCCTTTGCGGCAGATGTTATGCCAGAAACTTTTCGCAAGTCGAATCTGAAGGATCTTCAAATGGGAAGTAAGGTAAACCTGGAGCGCGCAATGATTGCTAACGGACGTTTTGGCGGACACATGGTGCAAGGACATGTAGATGGAGTGGGTAAGATCAACCATGTTACTAGAAATCAAAATGCGGTTGTGTATGAGATAACACCTGAGAATCAGAACGTGTTTAAATATATTATCCACAAAGGCTCAATTACACTTGATGGCATAAGCCTGACAGTAGTTAATGTACAAGAGAGTAAATTTCAAGTATCCGTCATACCACATACATTAGCCCAAACCGTCCTTTATTCAAAAAAAGCTGGAGATACCGTGAACATTGAATGTGATGTACTTGGTAAATACGTGGAGCACTTACTTAACTATGGCTCATCTAGACAGTCAAATGAGGAGAAATCCTCAGGAATTAATATGGAGTATCTAGCAAAGAACGGATTTGCGTGATATTCGATAGCTGTAGCTAATGCTTCGGAAGTACGTATTGACGAAGTGAATCTACGAAGTACAGCTCCAAAACTAAGCATATGCTTCCGAAGTAAGTTTTGATGAAGTGATGACTGCAAGTAATGCTCCAAAACTTTTAGGAGGAAACGATCATGGAGAACGAAATCATTTTTGATCCTATTGAAGAAGCCATATATGATCTGATGCGTGGTAAGGTAATTATCGTCGTTGATGACGAGGATCGTGAGAATGAAGGGGATTTCATAGCTTTGGCAGAAAAGGCAAGTCCAGAAGTTATTAACTTTATGATTAGTCAAGGGCGTGGATTGGTATGTCTACCTATCACTCAAGAGCGTGCAGATGAACTAGATCTGAGACCGATGGTTGCACATAATACAGATAACCACGGGACCGCTTTTACAGTATCGATTGATCATAAAGACACAACAACGGGTATTTCTGCTTATGAACGTTCCTTAACAATCAAGGCCATCATGGACCCGAAGGCAACTGCTAGTGACTTTCGTAGACCGGGACATATGTTCCCGCTGATTGCTAAGAAAGGTGGTATCCTTCGTAGGGCAGGTCATACAGAGGCAGCGGTAGATTTGGCGCGGATGTGTGGTTCTTATCCAGCAGCGGTTATCTGTGAGATCATTAAGGAAGACGGAACGATGGCTCGCTTACCCGATCTATTCGAAATTTCTCGGAAGCAGGAATTGAAATTAATTAGTATTAAAGATTTAATTCATTACCGTAATGAAAAAGAAAGATTAATTAAACGGGAAGTCTCCGTTCGTATGCCAACAGACTTTGGCGAGTTTCAAGCGATCGCTTATACGAATGAAGTGGATGATAAAGAGCATCTTGCCTTAGTAAAAGGAGAGATTGACCCTGAAAAACCATTGCTTGTACGCGTACACTCTGAGTGTCTGACAGGAGATGTATTTCACTCTCACCGTTGTGATTGCGGTCCACAATTTGCTGCCGCACTTCGTCAGATTGATGCAGCAGGAAGTGGCATTCTACTGTATATGCGGCAAGAAGGACGCGGTATTGGTCTTATTAATAAATTGAAAGCTTATAAGTTACAAGAAGAAGGTCTAGATACCGTAGATGCGAATTTAAAACTGGGGTTTGCAGCAGATTTACGAGACTATGGTATAGGGGCACAAATTCTAAAAGATCTAGGTGTAGGGCAAATCAGGCTTCTTACAAATAACCCGCGCAAGATTAAGGGTCTGGAAGGTTATGGATTAGAAGTTGTTGAGCGGGTACCTATTCAAATGAAAGAGAATGAGGATAATACGCGTTATTTGCATACCAAACAAGTGAAACTGGGCCATTTAATGGAGTTTGACGATATTGAACAGAACGAAGATCCTAATAAATAATGGAAAATGAGAGGAAGATGATTTAATATGACACACTATTTTGAAGGTAATTTAGTATCCGAAGGTTTGAAATACGGGATAGTTGTTGGACGGTTCAATGAATTTATTACGAGTAAACTACTTGGTGGTGCACTGGATGCGCTGAAACGTCATGGTGTACAAGAGGATGAGGTCGATGTAGCTTGGGTTCCTGGAGCGTTTGAAATCCCTCTGATTGCTCAAAAAATGGCCGAAAGTGGTAAGTACGATGCAGTAATCACATTAGGCACGGTTATCCGAGGATCAACGTCCCATTATGATTATGTATGTAATGAAGTAGCTAAAGGGGTAGCAGCAATTAACCTAAAAAGTGGAATCCCTACGATATTTGGAATCGTTACGACGGAGAATATTGAGCAGGCCATAGAACGTGCTGGAACGAAGGCAGGTAATAAAGGATACGATTCAGCTATTTCAGCAATTGAGATGGCAAACTTGACGAAACTGTTTAAATAGTGCTTATTTAATGTAGTACCCTTTAATCGGGTACTACATTTTTTATTTTTGCTGGCGGGAGGATTTACCGTGTCTGAACCTGTACAATATAAGCTGGAAACATTTGAAGGACCGCTGGATCTACTTCTACATCTCATTGATAAAGCGGAAATTAACATCCAGGATATCCCCGTCACTGAGATTACAGAACAGTATATGGTTTATTTGCAGAATATGCAGGAACTCGAACTGGAAGTTACGAGCGAATTTCTTGTGATGGCAGCTACTTTATTATCTATTAAGAGCAAGCTGTTGCTTCCCAAACCACCGATCATTGAAATGGAAGATTTCGATTTCTATGAAGATGATGATTATGATCCACGGGCGGATTTGGTGCAGAAGCTCATAGAATATCGTAAGTACAAAGGGATTGCTCAGCATCTCCATGAACGTGAGTGGGAACGAAGTCTTATTTTCTCAAAAGAGCCAGAGGATTTAGCTTCATGGATGCCTACCATTTCGGAGAACCCTGTTCAAGGTCTACATGCAGCAGATCTGGTTGCAGCTTTCCAGAAAGCATTACGCAAAGTAGTCAAACGTAATGCATATGCACGAATTCAGAGGGATGAAATATCTGTTAAAGATCGTATTAGGGATGTTGTGGAAGCTCTGCAACGTGGAGGTAAAGGCGGGAAATTGCTATTCTCAAAGTTATTACATGAGGATATGGTTCGCCATGAGATTGTGGTGACCTTTCTAGCTATTCTCGAGCTCATGAAGATGAAGCAAATATTGTGTTATCAGGAAAGACTATTCGATGACATCGTCATGGAATGGAGAGGAGAAGAAGAATTACATGGAATACCCGATGTTGAAATCGATTATTGAAGGACTGCTGTTTCTAGCAGGTGATGAAGGATTAAGTGTGAAGCAGATTGCTGAGATTGTGGAACAACGTAACGAGTTAGTTAGTGACGCACTGGAAGAAATGAAGGAAGACTTCGTGAAAGAACAGCGTGGACTTCAGATTATACAGATTGCAGGTAGCTACCAGTTGGCTACGCACCAAGACCATGCTATTTATTTCGAACGATTGGCATACTCTCCATCTCGGGCATCATTATCACAGGCTGCGCTTGAGACACTTGCCATTGTGGCATATCGCCAACCTATCACCCGTGTAGAGATTGAAGAAATACGCGGAGTGAAGTCGGAACGCGCCATTCATACCCTGGTAAATAAAGATCTTATTGAAGAGAAAGGTCGTGCAGAAGCGATTGGCCGACCGATCCTGTATGGTACAACGAAGCCATTCTTAGATTATTTTGGTCTGGCAGGTATCAAAGATTTACCTGAACCTTCTCTTTTTGAAAATAAGGACAACCTAGAGGAAGAGACTCAAATGCTATTTGATCGCCTTGATGGACGTCAGCTAACATTTGATGATGTGAAAGATTCATAATGGCTATCATTCATTCAAAAACCGTCATTTCAATAAGAAATGACGGTTTTTTTATTGTCTTTATCTGATTTGCCGAATTTTTTCCAAGTAGAATTGCCATACTAGTTATAGAGGTTCATTTTAAACAAGCATGGGGGTTTACATGTGTGGATTTTTATAATCATTGTCTTTGTACTCGTGTTGCTTGTTACTGCGGTTCTTCTCTCAAAGATTCATATGGATATATGGCTGAGTAAGCAAGGGAAGAACGACGAAGTGGTATTCAAAATTAGAATGTTATATGGTTTGATCCGTTTCCATTATGAGTTACCTATGATGAAATTTGAGAATATGAAGAAAGGAATAATGATTAAAGTTGAAAAACGAAAAAACGTGGGATCGACGAAAAAAGCGGAAGATACTGAAACACATGTGAATAAACGTAAAATCGACATCTGGATGCGAGAGATTCAGGAAATTCTTGAAGCGACGGAATCATTTAAAATATGGCTGAAACGTACGTTATCTCGACTGTCTATTGTAAAGCTTACATGGTCTACGGCCTTTTGCGTAGGGGATGCTGCTAGTACAGGTGTAGTTACGGGACTGATATGGAGTACTAAGACATTCATTGTTGGATGGTTATCATATCAGGTACAGATGAAGAATTATCCCCAATTACTTGTCGTTCCTGTGTTTGATGATCGTCCTCAATTCTCAACGGAGATGTCTTGTACAGCACATATCTCTTGCGGATATGCCATCTATGCAGGAATGGTTCTGATGGTGCGGGTGCTTAAAATAAAAGGTGGCTTGAAGAGTTGGAAGAAGATTATGTCTAAAAAGTAATGGAGAACATGCATGCTTTAATTTTCTGAAGTGTCATATAAAAATCAATATTTTTAAATGAGGCAAAGCCATCCTTTTCACAATTGATTTGTGTAAAACGATGGTTTATTTTTATGAAATCCAAAATTTAATTTACGATAAACGGAAATAATTGATAAATATTTTACCCCAAATACGCTCTTCAATTTAGAAGTGTCAATATAATTCATGAGTTTAAAAAGGATTCTCCTATGGAGAGTCCTTTTAATTTTGCCCTTTAATTCGATCAGTACATACTCCTCCTTCTTAGTGCGCATAATACAAAAAGCGAAGGGAAGTCCTTATCAATATCGCATGAAGGAGGAAATAACAATGTCAGACCATCCCATTCAAGGGTTGATGCAGACGGCAATGGAGAACATTAAAGGAATGGTGGATGTGAACACGATCGTTGGTGATCCTGTTCAGACACCTGATGGTAGTGTGATTCTGCCTATAAGTAAAGTGGCTTTTGGGTTTGCTGCTGGTGGAAGTGATTTTCGTGTGGAAGGCTCTACGAAGACATCGGGGACGAATGATCAACAAGAAAAGAAGAATCCTCCATTTGGAGGAGGTACAGGTGGAGGGGTATCCATCCGTCCAATTGCATTTCTTGTTGTTGGTAAAGATGGCGTATACATCTTACCACTCGACTGTCAGACACATATTTATGAGAAAATGATTGATACGGTACCGTATGTGATGGAGAAGATCCAAGAGATGTTCCAGAAGAAAAATCCTAACCAACAAAATAAAGCGAATTATTCTTCTACAACTTCACCCACTGGGGAAAAATCAGATAACATTGTGTTTTAAAGATGATTACGCCCCTTCCGCTGGATAACGGAAGGGGTTTTTCATTTCTATACATTCTGTACCTGAAGATGAGATTTCCACCAACTGGAATTTCTCCATCTAATTTGGTCTTTAGAAAACGATTTGCTCATAACAGGTTAATTTAACAGGATAATTTCCTGCTATACATGTATTACGGGGATATATCAACTATTTAACAGTAGTTTGTCCTGCTAACTGAAATTAGTAACTGCCAGCAGTTCCATCCCTATCAAGGACTAGCCGTGTTTCCGGTATGTTCTTTGCCAATGAAAGGACATACCTGTTTATAGCCAAGCATATACTTGTACTAGACCCCAAGAATTTCGCCGGAGGAAAGATAAACATGAACATGAAGAATAAATTGAAGATCGTTCTATGGATATGTTTATGTCTATCCATTAGTTCTGCCATACCAACTCATGCAAGATCCACTCACCATGGTGTAGCTACACATGCTCAAGCTGCTTCATTAATGGATGTTACGTCGGGCCGTATACTCTACTCTAACCATGGTGATGATGAGCTTCGAATTGCTAGTCTGACCAAAATTATGACCGCGATCGTGGCCATTGAATATGGACCGATGAACAAACCGGTTAAGGTAAGTAAAAATGCTTATGCCAAAGAAGGTTCATCGATTTACTTAAAGCTCGGAGAACAAATGAGTCTAGAGAATATGCTGTATGGGCTTATGTTGCGCTCAGGGAATGATGCAGCAACAGCTATTGCAGAGCATGTTGGAGGGTCTGAAGAAGGATTCGTCTATTTAATGAATGCTAAAGCTAATGAATTAGGGCTCAAACATACTCATTTTATGAATCCTCATGGGTTGGATGCGGATGGACATTATTCTTCTGCAAACGACTTAGCTACGATGACTACCTATGCAATGCATAATCCGACTTTTAAGGAAATTGTCAAGACACCTACGAAGAAAGTCCCCAATCCTAATGAAGCCTGGGATTACAAATGGGATAACAAAAATAAAATGCTGCGTTTCTATGATGGAGCAGACGGTGTGAAGACAGGTTATACGAAAAAGGCCTTTCGATGTCTAGTGAGTTCAGCAACAAGAAATGGACAACAACTTGTAAGTGTTACGATTAATGATGGGGATGACTGGAATGATCATGGCAAAATGTTGGACTATGGATTTGCGTATTATCCGCTTGTTTCCCTGATTGAACGTGGACAAAAGGTTGAAGGACATGACCTAGTTACTAGTCAGGCATTTGCTTATCCTTTAGCCGAAGGAGAACAAAGTGCAATTACCAACCGGCTAATTCTAATGACACCAAGAAATGTAAATCAAGATAAAAGCCCGGATACTTCTTTTGGATTAAAAGGTAGGATCGAGATTCTACATGAGGGTAAACTCGTCGGTAAAGTTCCTGTGTATTCTCCAGGAAGTCTTCTTCCTGAGCACGCCATACCGAACAAGGAAACTATAGAGCAAGATGACTATACACAACCGAATTCTAAGATGACTATTATTGAACGACTAATAAATAAATTGCTAATGGTGTAAACGGAATTGCTAATGCTGTAACCGGAATGGTTAAGGAACAAGGAATGATAGACATGATTTTGAATTGATTGAAATTGATTATGAAACAACGGTGTGGGAGGTCATGGGGATGATCAATGTAATTTGGCTTGCGTTACTTGTAATTGGGTTTGTATTTGCAGCTATTTCAGGAAATATTGAGTCAGTGACAACAGCAGCATTTGATGGTGCTAAGACAGGAGTGACTGTTTGTTTTGGACTCATCAGCGTACTTGTTTTCTGGATGGGAATGATGCGCATTGCAGAAGACTCAGGTCTCTTGAGAAAAATTGCTAAGGTATTAAGCCCAGTTGTTAGGTTCTTATTCCCTGATGTACCTCGTGATCATCCTGCTATCGGTTATATTCTATCCAATATGAGTGCTAACCTCCTTGGTTTAGGAAATGCGGCGACACCCATGGGAATCAAAGCGATGCAGGAGTTGCAAACCCTTAATCCCGATAAAGAGGTTGCAAGTCCAGCGATGTGTACGCTCCTTGCTCTAAATACAGCAAGCATTACTTTAATTCCAACGACGCTTATCGCAATTCGGATCAATTACAATTCTGCGAGTCCGACGGAAATCGTAGGTACTACATTGGTTGCCACATTCATTGCAACAGTAGCTGCAATCTTGGCAGATCGTTGGTGTAGAAGATGGAATCTTCATAGAGATCATAAGCCACCTGCTAAAAGCATCTCATCAAAGCCTAGCATGAAAGGATGATTCTCTGTGTATGCACTCATTAATCTCATTTCTACTTGGGCAATACCCATTATCATTGTCTTTATTCCCTTATTTGCCTTCACTAAAAAGGTACCTGTCTACGAATCTTTCATTGATGGTGCTAAAGATGGCTTCTCGACAGCCGTTCAGATTATTCCACATCTCGTGGGGATGATGGTTGCCATTAGTGTATTTAGAGCATCAGGTGCTCTTGATTTCTTTGTCGGTTGGACAGGTTCTTTCCTTCAATCGTTAGGTGTTCCCAGTGAGATTCTCCCGTTAGGGCTACTGCGGCCGTTAACTGGAACAGGGTCTCTGGCTTTTGCGACAGATCTTATTCGAGTCTATGGACCTGATTCCATGATTGGAAGAATGGCTTCTACGATACAAGGTAGTACAGACACTACGCTCTATGTTCTTACCGTCTATATGGGCGCTGTTGGGATCCGAAATGGGCGTTATGCCCTGAAGGTGGGCTTATTCTCAGATGTGGTTGGTTTTGTTGCCGCAATTGCGGTTTGTTTAATTTTCTTTGGCTGACTAAGAAGATTGCCTATACCAACCGTATGTATCTTTCATATTCTATACAAGCCAAGCTGCCCAAGGATGAGGTGAGTATATGTTATATGAAGGGTTTATAATTCATCACTCTGCGTGCTCCTCGATTAATGGAAAAGGATATGATTTCTGGATTAGTTTAGATTCCTCCATTATTTCCGCCCCCGTACTAACTGATCCTGAATATATTCATATTTGTCTCGAAGGCCATTTTAATCGCGCATATGATCTAATGTCACTCCGGTCGAAACAACAACTTTTTACCGCTAGTAAGTTAATTATGGAGCTCTCTAGACGGTACGATATCTCTCCCCTATACCTCCACCCACATTCCCAGGTTTGTCCAGGTTCACATTTTCCGTGGAATGAGCTTGTGATTTATCCTGCTGATGGGTATCATTAGTCTGAGGTGAATTAACGATAATGGAAAGATTACAGAAAATATTAGCTCAAGCTGGGATTGCATCCAGACGCAAATGCGAGGATTTGATCGTAGCAGGTAAAGTGGAAGTTAACGGGGAGGTCGTAACTACCCTAGGAACAAAGGCGGACCCCGACCAAGATATCATTACGGTAAGTGGTAGACCTATTAGTAACGAAAAGAAGGTATATCTCGTAATGAACAAACCTAAAGGGGTAATTACAAGTGCTTCAGACCCTGAAGGTCGTAAGATTGTATCCGATTATTTAAGAGGTATTAAAGAAAGAGTATATCCCGTGGGTAGACTTGATTACGACACGGAAGGTTTACTTCTTCTCACCAATGACGGAGAGTTCGCTAATCTTCTTACGCATCCCAAACACCATGTGCCAAAAACATATATGGCAACAGTGAAAGGGGTGCCTCACGGTTCCGACTTAGACAAGCTGAAGGCAGGAATCATGCTTGATGACGGAATGACCTCTCCAGCAGAAGTGGAGTATAAAGATATCGATACAGCCAAAAATGAAGCTACAATCTCCATTACCATACATGAGGGACGTAATCGTCAGGTTCGTAGAATGTTTGAAGCGATTTCTCATCCTGTTATTAAGTTGAAGAGAATCTCTTTCGGTGATCTTTTATTGCAGAACCTAAAACGTGGATTATTCCGTCATTTAACGAAAGATGAGATTGAAGATTTGATTAAATTAGCTAAATCTCCCAAATTACCCAAAAAGTAACTGTAAAGGTCACATAAATTTCAAAAACTACCGAAATATTTATGGCAATATTAGTTATAATTGTTCATAGGATGTTCACACTGTGTGAATTAAATGTGAATTCATTATGACATATGTCATAGAGGGAGGCTTTGAAATTGGGTAAATCCAGAAAAAAAGTCCAGATTGTTATTTTGTTGCTCATTGTCTTATTAGGAGGGTATGCCATTATCTCTAACGTGTATGGATCAGGAGGAAAGCCTGTGGTTGGAGATAAGACGCCCTCCTTTAATCTTTTAGGATTGGATGGGGAGGTTCATAACCTTAGCGAATATAAGGGCAAAGCTATGGTTATTAATTTCTGGGGTACTTGGTGTAAACCTTGTGTCAAAGAAATGCCGGCACTTCAACAACAATCGGAGAAGTGGAAGGACAAAGGTGTGGTTGTGATCGGTATTAATGCGGGTGAAGATGTCATGTCTGTCGAGAATTTCGCGAAACAGGCCAATATTAACTTTCAAATCCTGCTAGATCCCAACAAAGAAGCTGTACAACAATATGGTATATCACCGTTGCCGACGACCTTGTTCGTAGCACCCAATGGGAAGATCAAAGAGATTCATTTGGGAGAACTTGATCTAGGGACGTTGGATTACGAAATTGAACAGTTGGTGACAACCAAATGATCCAAGATTTATTAGCTTTTCAAAATACGAAATGTGAATGTGGTCATCAGAACCCTGTGGGAACGGTGCTATGTGAAGCTTGTGGTAACCCATTAAGTAAAGAAGATCAAGAATCTAAAGAATTATTAGAAATGAGATATGACGGGATGGCCCGTCGTTCACAACGAAGTACCCCAAATGTAATTGACCGTATATGGAACTTTTTTAGTTCAGTAAAGATTGCTGTGTACATGATTATTCTTACCTTGCTGGGTTCAATGTTGGGGACGATCTTTCCTCAAGAAAGTACATTCTTAAATATTGATGCTGCAAGCTATTATCCTGAGACTTATGGGACAGCAGGTTCAATTTATTACAAGCTAGGATTGTCACATACCTATGAATCTTGGTGGTTTGTCTTATTACTCGTGATGATTGGAGCTTCGCTTATTATTTGTAGTCTAGATCGGGTATTGCCTTTATATAAAGCACTCTCGAAAAGAAAGATTCGCAAACATATGCAGTTCCTGACTCGTCAGAAAGTCGTATATCAGACACAACTAGTCGATGATGAAGAAGAATGGATCAAGACAATAGTGGCTCCGCTTAAGAAAAAGGGGTACCGTGTACATACGGATGGAAGTGCATTACTTGCAGAAAAATATCGTTTTAGTCGCTGGGGTCCATATGTTATTCATATTGGATTAATCATTTTCTTACTTGCAGTACTTGCACGGGGGTTGCCAGGTTTAAATATGGATCAACATTTGTCCTTTCCTGAAGGGGAAGCTAAGCCTATTCCTGATACTTCTTATTATCTAAAGAATGATAAGTTTACCGTAGAGTACTATACAGAAGATGATATGCCAGAGGAATTCAAGGGAAAAGGGAAAATACTCCCCAAGCTTTTCCGTACGGAAGCAACACTTTATGAATGTACTGAGAATTGTGATGATCCTTCAAAGGAACCTAAGCTTACTGAAGTATACCGTCATCCGATCGAGGTAAATAAGCCATTAAATTATAAAGGACTTAAAGCATATCAATTCGATTTCGATACAACGCCTATATTGAGATCAGTTACACCTTCACTAGTAGACAAGAATACGGGTAAAGATTATGGCCAATTCAAGCTGGATATTCGTAATCCTGAGCGAACGTATAAAGTAGGAAATTACACCCTGAATCTAGTAGAGAAATATATGGATTTTGGATTGAATGATCAAGGTGAGCCTGTTTCTATATCACCGAATCCAAACGCACCTTCCTTTTTATTTTTATTAAAGGGCCCAAATCTACCTGAAGCGGGTGTACAATACTTTTATTTCCCTAAACAAGTGGATAAAGAGCGTTTTCAGCAGGACGTGATTAATGAGAAACTAGCTGGCGATAATGATTGGTTTGAGTTGGATGTTCAGGGGATGGAACGTGTTGACTTCTCTATGTCTACGAGTTATCTAAATATTCGAATCGATAAAGTCATGCCATTCATATGGGTTGGGGCGGCCATTGTTATGCTCGGTCTTATTCTAGGATTCTATTGGCAACATCGCCGGATATGGATACGTATTGATGATGGAAGTTTAACTCTAGCTGCTCACACCAACAAAAATTGGTTCGGGATCCGAAAGGAAATCGTAGTAATATTACAAAAAGTGAATATGGAAGTGGATGAAAAGTCCCTAGATAACGGAGGAAATCAAGTATGAATTTAATGGATTTCAGTAGTATGTTTTTTACGATCGCCTTCTTGGTCTACTGTGTAGCCTTCATCTTGTATGGAGTAGCTATTATGGGACGTATTTGGAGAAATCGTGATCCCGATCAACATATGAAGCGATGGGGAAGTATATCATTCTTCCTATCCTCTCTAGGCTTGATCTCTCATTTAATCTATTTCTTCACGCGTTGGATTAGTTCTGGACATATTCCCGTTAGTAATATGTTTGAGTTCATGAGTAGTTTGTCCATGATGATTATGATCGCATTCACAGTGGTATATCTCATTTATAAAAAGACACTATTAGGACTATTCGCAGTTCCTATCGTAATTATTATTATGGCTTATGCGGCAGTGTTTCCTCAAGAAGCACAACCCTTGATACCATCACTTCAATCATGGTGGTTACAAGTTCATGTGACTATGGCAGCATTAGGTGAATCATTCTTTGCTATTGGTTTTGCAGCAGGATTTATGTATCTCCTTCGATCTGTTGATTTCAGCAGTAAAGACAAGAGAGAACGTCGTCAACAGCGAGGAGTAGAGTTCGTATTCATAACAATCGTTGTGCTCCTTGGATTTATTATCTCTGTCTTTGCCTTCCGTATAGATGGATATCAATCCGTATTCACACAGGAACAGATGGTTAGTGATACGGATACAACGATGAAAACTTCTAAAGTGGAGTATAATTTGCCACCTATTGTAGCACCGTATCAAAGTGAGGTAGAAAGCTTTCAACCTTTCCTTGGGATGAAAGAACCTTTATTCGAGGCTCCATCGTGGATGACAGGTATTAATGCAGGAAGAAAACTGAATACTATTATTTGGTCGCTATTAGCGGGACTCATTCTTTATGCTATTATTCGTCTTATTATACGCAAACCTATTGGTAAGGCTGTACATCCTTTATTAAAAGGGTTAGATGCTGATGATCTTGATGAGATTACGTATCGATCCATTGCAATTGGATTCCCAATATTCACTTTAGGCGCACTTATTTTTGCCATGATGTGGGCTCAGATCGCTTGGGGGCGTTTCTGGGGTTGGGATCCTAAAGAAGTCTGGGCTCTTATTACGTGGTTATTCTATAGTGCCTATTTGCATTTAAGATTGTCGCGTGGATGGCAAGGGAAGAAATCGGCATGGCTTGCGGTACTAGGCTTTGTTATTGTTATGTTTACGCTTGTTGGGGTTAATTTAATCATAGCTGGTCTACATTCCTATGCGGGAACTGAATAAGTTTGAATTCGTTTTTTTAGGTATTTGGCTATCCGTTTCACATTTGATGTTGAATGTTGAAACGGATTTTCGCTATAATTGATATTTAGGAGAGAATCTTGGGTAATACATAGACTATCTATCCGAGAATCGGACTTTCACCATGGGTCCTACGTAGGATAATTAAGGGGTTGTTGACGATGTCAGAGGAATTAAATCGGATATTGGTCGTGGATGATGAGGAACGCATTCGACGATTATTAAAAATGTATTTGGAAAAAGAAGGATACCAAATTGATGAAGCTGAAGATGGAGAAACAGCTCTTCAGAAAGCGATATCAAATGATTATGGTCTAGTGATTCTGGACCTTATGCTTCCTGGTATAGATGGTGTTGAAGTCTGCACGCGTCTGAGACAAGTGAAATCGACTCCTGTCCTCATGCTTACAGCTAAAGGGGAAGAAATTAACCGAGTGCAAGGTTTTGAAGTTGGAGCAGATGATTATGTCGTTAAACCTTTTAGTCCGCGAGAAGTTATTTATCGGGTGAAGGCGATTTTACGGAGATCTTCGACGACTGCGTACTTATCTAAGGATGGTAATTCTAGTAATGATATTGTGTTCCCTCATTTGGTTATTGAACATGATGCACACCGTGTGACCGCTAGTGGTGAGGAAGTTGGACTAACACCGAAGGAATATGAGTTATTACATTATTTGGCAGTATCGCCAGATAAGGTTTTCTCGAGAGAGGAACTCTTAAAGGATGTTTGGAATTATGAGTTTTTCGGAGATTTACGTACCGTGGATACCCATGTGAAACGTTTGCGTGAGAAATTAAATAAAGTATCACCAGAGTCAGCGACGATGATTACTACCGTATGGGGCGTGGGTTACAAGTTAGAGGTCTCGAAATAACGTGAATTTCTGGAAAACACTTGTCGGTAAAATATGGCTAACTATTATTTGTCTGGTCGCTGTTGTATTGATTACTCTGGGATTATTCTTGTTGCCTTATATTGACACGAATTTCGCGAATTCTGGCGCCATCAAACGTCTATTTACTTACACATCCATTATTGGATTCTCAATGACAACTTTCTTCGGATTATTCCTCCTATCTAGGATCACGCAACCGATGCAGAAGTTAATTCATGCGGCAGATGCGATTCGCAAAGGGGAATACGGAACCCGGTTATCGGTTGTGACTAGTGATGAAATTGGCGCGTTAGCAAACACTTTCAATCATATGGCTGCAGAACTCGAAGATAACATTCGTAATTTGAATCAGGAGAAAGAACATTTAGCAAGTGTACTTCGAAGTATGAGTGATGCGGTAATCACCTTTGATAATGAGGGTAAAGTCATTCTTACCAATCCACCGGGTCATCGTGTTCTTGAATTATGGCAGAGTATTGATTGGAATTTCGAATCGACGGAAACTCGGGGAAAACGTATATCAGAAGTACCAGAACCTTTAGATGATCTATTTAATATGACTATCAATGGAAGTGGAGATTCTAGTACCTCAGTGCATGTGAAGCAAGATGTATGGTCTGTGATTATGACACCTCTATATTCGGAGAATGATATTCGTGGAGCTGTAGCGGTTATGCGCGACGTGACGGAGGAAGTGCGCTTAGAGAAGATGCGTACGGATTTCGTTGCCAATGTGTCACATGAGATTAGAACGCCACTCTCGATGATGCAGGGTTATAGCGAAGCTTTGTTAGATGGCATGGCTACTTCACCTGAAGAAAGTAAAGAATTGATTCAAGTTATTCATGACGAATCTCTCCGAATGGGTAGGCTTGTGAAAGACTTGTTAGTTCTAGCTCGTATGGAAGCAGGACATTCGGACATGGTCATGGGGTACGTTAATATTCATGAGTTACTTGAACGGATCTATCGTAAATTTTTCGTCCGTTCTAAGGATTGTGATCTACAGCTCCATTATGAGAAACGTTCAGATGAATTGATCATTCAGTCTGGGGATGAAGACCAGTTAGAACAAGTGATGACGAATTTACTCGACAATGCTTTCCGCCATACGCCAACAGGCAAAAATATATATATTATAGCTGAATTTGTTCAGGGGGATCAACATAATTCATTTATTCAAATCGAAGTGAAAGATGAAGGTGTCGGAGTTCCAAAGGAAGATGTACCTTTTATCTTTGAACGATTCTATAAGGCAGACAAGGCTCGTGTTCGAGGTGAATCTGCGGGTACTGGGCTTGGGCTCGCTATCGTTATGAGTATTGTTGAGGCACATCATGGGACTGTCAAAGTTACAAGTGAAGTGGGGGAGGGTACCACTTTCACGATACGACTTCCTGTCGAAAATCAGAAATAATGATATAGAATCAAAAAACACCTCTATTGGAGGTTTTTTTTGTAGAAGAAGAAAGATTAATCTTGTTCGTCGTGGAACAAATGAAGAAGATATATAAATGTGAATGGAAGTAATAGGAGGCTTGATATTTCATGAGCAATGACTATATATTAGCCCTTGATCAAGGGACAACAAGTTCAAGGGCTATCGTATATGATGATCAAGCTCGTCCAGTAGCGCGAGCTCAGAGGGCAATCAAACAAAGTTATCCAGAGCCTGGCTGGGTGGAACATGATGGGGAAGAAATTTGGATGTCACAACTTGAGGCAGTCCATGAAGCCTTGACCCAAGGCCAAATTAATGCGGAACATATCCGTTCTATAGGTATTACTAATCAAAGAGAAACTGTGTTAGTCTGGGATCGAATCAGCGGTAAACCTATCCATCCAGCCATAGTCTGGCAGGATCGACGAACAGCATCTCTTTGTGAGGATTTGAAAGAACGTGGGCTTACAGAATTAATAACAACGAAAACGGGACTTGTCATTGATGCTTATTTCTCCGCTACCAAAATTTCTTGGATTCTGGATCATGTGGAGGGTGCTAGAGAGAAGGCAGAAAAAGGTCAGTTGATTACCGGAACGATGGATACTTGGATGATATGGAAGCTTACAAGTGGTCAGGTGCATGCTACTGATGTAACGAATGCATCTAGAACGATGTTATTTAATCTAGATACCAGAACTTGGGACGACGATTTATTATCTGAATTACGTATTCCCAGATCCATTCTTCCGACGATATGTATGTCGGGTCACTTTTATGGTATGACAGACCCTAAATGGTTAAATGGTGTTTCGATTCCAATACATTCGGTCCTAGGTGATCAGCAAGCAGCTTTATTCGGACATACCTGTTTAGAGGCGGGAAGTGCCAAGAATACTTATGGAACAGGTTGTTTCATTCTAATGAACACCGGTAGTGAGCGGGTAACGTCCTCCCATGGATTGCTGACAACCGTTGCATGGGGTATAGAAGATGAGATGTATTATGCTCTGGAAGGTAGTGTCTTCGTGGCAGGAGCTGCCGTACAATGGCTTGAAGAAGGCCTAGGATGGATTAGTGAACCAGCTCAATCAGAATTAATGGCTACTGAGGTATCCTCAAGCGATGGCGTTGTCGTGGTTCCAGCTTTTACTGGATTAGGGGCACCTTATTGGGATATGTATGCTCGTGGGGCTATATTTGGGCTGACACGAGGAACAACATCTAATCATATTGTACGAGCTACCATAGAGTCATTGGCTTATCAGTCTCGTGATGTCATTAATGCGATGGAGAAGGACGCCGGGATGCCTCTACGAGAGCTTCGTGTAGATGGTGGTGCAGTCTCTAATAATTTGTTGATGCAATTCCAAGCAGACATTCTTGGAGTAGAGGTGACACGAACAGAGAATGGAGAAACAACATCACTTGGAGCGGCGCTCTTAGCAGGATTAGTTAGTGGGTTATGGAGTAAGGAGGAATTGAAACAGTTTAATTCCGCAGAGAGAACATTTCAACCGTTAATGGCTGATGAAAAAAAGGAAAAATTATATCACATTTGGCAGGATGCAGTTAAACGAACCATGGGTTGGGAACAACACCATTTCGATTAATATATTAATAAAGGCGTCGATCCATGGATCAACGCCTTTATTTGATAGATTAGAGATTTTATTAATTTAGAATAATTTCTTGAGCTGTATTAATTTCTTGTAGAGCTACAAGCTGAATTAAGACATCTTTAGGTACTGCTTTATCTACGGTTAATATCATAAGGGCAGAGCCACCAACAAGTGTACGTCCAACTTGCATCGATGCAATATTGACTTCATTCTTACCAAGTAAAGTACCTACAAGTCCAATGATACCTGGTTTATCGTTGTGAGAGATCAAGATTTGATGTCCTTCTGGAGCAATATCAACTGGGAACTTATCAAGTAATACGATACGTTCACCATATCCCTGAAGTAGTGTACCAGCTACAAGGCGATCTTGATCAGTTTGTGTTTTGAGCGTAACAGAAATGAGGTTCGTGAACCCTTTTGTTCTTGCAGCCTTAGATACCACAACGTTGATATCACGGGATTTAGCAAGATGAGAACAGTTCACGATATTTACATCATTTCCTAAGTGATAAGATAACACACCTTTTATGATATAACGTGTAAGTGGTAACGTATCAACATCAGACAGATCTCCTGCATAGTCAATATGAATTTCGCTTACAGCTTGTGTCGTAATTTGTGCTGCGAAACTACCTAGGTTCTCGCCGAGAGAGAAGTAAGGTTGAAGTTTCTTCATAACACTAGCGGATACCGGTGGAATATTAACAGCGTTCTTGAAAGGCTCATTACGTAATATATGCAATATTTCTTCCGATACATCAATAGCAACATTCTCTTGAGCCTCAATTGTAGATGCACCTAAGTGAGGTGTAACGATAATTTGAGGATGGCTTAAGAATGGATGATCACTTTGTGGTGGTTCATGTTCAAAGACGTCGAAGGCTGCACCTGCTACAATACCTTGATCAATAGCTTCCACTAATGCCATTTCATCAATAACACCACCACGGGCACAGTTGATGATCCGCATTCCTTTTTTCATAACTTCGAACTGTGGACGTGAAATCATATTGCGTGTTTCAGGTGTTAAAGGTGTGTGTACAGTCATGAAATCCGCATTAAGAATAATATCGTTAACAGAAGCTAGTGTCACTTCCATTTTCTCTGCACGTTCTGCTGTCAAGAATGGATCGTACGCAAGAATATTCATACCAAAAGCTTTTGCACGCTTAGCTACTTCACTACCAATACGGCCCATACCGAGTACACCTAATGTTTTGTTGCGAAGCTCTACACCGATAAAGGTTTTACGATCCCATGTTCCACCGATTGTCTTGGCATACGCTTGTGGAATATGACGAGCTAATGCCATCATCATTGCAAAGGTATGCTCACAAGTTGTGATTGTGTTTCCATCAGGTGCATTAATAACGACCACACCGCGTTTCGTCGCAGCTTCTAAATCGATATTATCTACACCAACGCCTGCACGTCCTACAGCTTTCAGATTCTTGCCCGCAGTCAAGATCCGCTCGGTTACGCGAGTCTGGCTACGAACTAACAAACCGTCGTATTCTCCGATGATTGCTACTAATTCATCTTCACTAAGACCTGTTTGTTTCACAACGGTTACGTCTTCTGCGTCCATTAATTGCTGAATTCCTAAATCACTGATTGGATCCGATACCAACACTTTAAACATGGTTTCTTTCCCCCTTAATAATCAATAGCTATTATATTTAGTCATATGTCTATAGGTCGACATATGACCGTAAAACCAGTATTCGTCAATGCAACGCGTTGTCGCAACAAAGACTGAAATTGTAAAAAAGTAGCCACTTTAAAGGTATGATGGTGAAAGAGTAACAAAAAAACTTCCAATCCGCATACTACTTGCGTAGTAAGGGACGAAAGTTATCGTGGTACCACCCTAATTCACTGCCATCATATCAGCAGCCTCAAATGATCATCATTATGATCATATCTGTTAACGGAGATTATCCGATTGCACCTACTTACGTTCAATGCAATACCTCAGGAATGCTTAGACAAATATTAGACATCGGTTTACACCAGCCACCGACTCTCTGTAGACTATAGATCTGTCTGTTTTCCGTCATCGACTTATTCGTACTTAATTTTTCATAATGTATCATGGTCACGTAAGAGATGTCAATAGCATTAAATACAAATTATAATCGTGTAGCCATGTGAACTTGAATTTCGTCTTATAATTCGCTATGATTCTTTATACTGATAAGGGCTTGAGGACTGCTCACTCATAAAAGAACGGTAACTGAGGAAGAAGTTCCTCACTGTAATATTTATTTTTCCATTTCTTGAAATCATTTTCTTTAACTGCATCTGTTGTGCTCAGTAGATGAATGACATCATTTACAGAATGAAGATTCATAGATTTCACATTTCCAGATTTAATTAAATTATCGATTCTGGCAGTCATATCCTGAGGATCATATGCTCTGAAGATTGAGTCCTTTGTCAAAATGGTTGACACTGCGGCATTCTTGATAATTAAAGAATAACTTCTCCATGAAGCGAAGGAAATATCCTTAGTGAAGTCATACGTAAGAGATATCGAAGGATTAACCTTAGAACTCCAGTTTACCATGGAACAATAATATTTTTTTTGAGCTGTAAGTCCATAATTGATACCATTCTTGTATAATTTATTATTTCTGAACTCTTTCATTAATTGTTCACCACTATTTAAATTCGAGGACGAAGAGATCTTATCTGCTGCATCACCAAGAAGGCGTATGCTACTAAGAAGTTCTGTCTGTGATTCCTGTAGTAGTGGAGATGTAGAATACATGGTAGTGTTAGATATTGCACTATATTTGTCTTCTGCAAGTTGACTTAATTGCTTCAGTAATTTACTTGTCTGAGCAGCATTTTCAGTTTGATTGATCGTATCGGTCTTAGCGACCCATTCTGATTTAAATTCTCTGTAAGGTAAAAATACGGTATGATAGAAGTTAACTAAATCTTGTTGTTGATACGAATCAATGAACTCAGGATCGGAAGGTTTAGTTTTTAAGTAATCATATTTATCTTCCATCTTATCTGCACCGACTTTTACACCTGAGAAGAATGCGGCTGTTGATATGATGATGACGAAAATTAAGGTTAAACTGAAATACAATTCAATGCGAGAGGAACCTTTTTTCTTCATTATTATTATCTCCTTCAAAATTCATATAAAACTAAACTAGAACAGGTTGGACACGATGAAAAAAATTAAATTGAAAATTCCAAAGATAAAAATTAAACAGGTGTCTGCAGATCAATTAAATAGCCGTCTACTACTTCTCAATCTATATTTCACACAAGCCCTTACATTGGTTATCGGCATTATATGGGTTTTATTTCAGAAGAGAAATCCATTCGAACTCTTTTCTTTAGATAATACCGACAATTTTGTGGCTTGGGGTCTTGGTTTAGCGGGAACAATGCTTATTGTTGATTTCATAGTAACTAGAATTATGCCAGAGGATGCAATGGACGACGGTGGTATAAATCACATGTTGTTCAGTGATCGCCCGGTATGGCACATTGTCTGTATAGCTGCTATGGTCGCCGTGTGTGAAGAATTATTATTTCGAGGAGCTATTCAATACGCTGTAGGACCTTATTGGACGAGTATTATATTTGCCGTTATTCATATTCGCTATTTAAAACATTGGATTCCTACGGGTTGGGTTTTTCTCAGTAGTTACGGTCTAGGGTTTATCTATCTCCACACAGGAAGCCTATGGGCTCCAATCTTGTGCCATTTTGTTATAGATTTGGTATCAGGATTAATGATTCGTTTCGGAGGGAAACATGAGTAGCGGATTAAGTAGAGTAGAATCGCATAAAAGACGTCGGTTAGAGGAGAAAAAGAAGCCACCACTATTGCGCAAAGATTTAAGTGAAGAAAAAGATATCAATGGCTCAGAACATCCTGTGTCTTCCCAAAAGATGGATCCCTTGAGAAGAAGCGTGGTAAAAGATAAAGAGGATAAAGAGAGGGACATTGAAAGCGATCAAGTACCTCTAAGATCTAATACATACTCATCCTTAAATGTTAAATTTAGCAAAATCTTTTTAAATACATTAATTAGGTTATTCATTATACTAACTGGAGCTTTAGTATGGTGGGGAATAGAAGGGGCTCCTCCTTGGAAGGAGATCTGGCGATGGATGCACTAATATGGGCCTCGTTATTCGTGAGTGTGGTAGGGTTAACTGTTATTCTGAGGATGATGAATGAAGGGCTATGTAGAAGGATATTGCCTATTGAATTGGTGCTGGATCGTCTTCCGAGCTCATTTGATGGTAGTAAGATTCTATTGATTACTGATATTCACAGAAGAAGACTACCTAAACGTCTCATCATGTCACAAGTAGATAAAGTCGACTGGGTGTTTCTTGCAGGAGATATCATGGAGAAGAACGTTCCCATCAAACGAGTGAAAAGTAACATGAGTCTTTTAAGGTTAGTAGCTCCTGTATTTGCTGTGCATGGTAACCACGATTACAAGGCAAATACGGCCTCACTTGATCATATACTTGAACAATGCGACGTAAGATTGCTGATGAACAGTAATGTTAAGTTATATAAAAATGGAGCTCATGTATGGTTAACGGGTATGGATTACCCACCCCTCCGCAAAAGGTCTTATCCATCTTTACCGAAACTGCCTGCACATGAAATGGAGACTTGCCGAATGGTCTTAGTTCATGATCCTGCGTGGATTAATCGATACTCCGTTAAACCGGCAGACCTTATCTTAGCAGGGCATACACATGGGGGTCAGATCATTCTACCTCTCGTGGGACCCGTCTATTTAGATAAGGAGTATCGGAATATGGCGAGTGGATTGTTCCAATGGAAACAGTCGAATGCTCTTATTAAAAAAGCAACTATGTTTGTGAGTCGTGGCTTCGGATATCGCCATTTACCTTTGAGATTGCGTTGTCCGGCAGAGATGCATCTTATTACATTACGCTCAAGTAATGCTGGTTGTTAAAGGTGATAAGTAACATAAAAAGGAATTATTCAATGAAGTTCATTAATGAATGAAACTTCGAAGAATAATTCCTTTTTTTCATGTCGAATGAGTATCGCGTTTCTAACGCATTTCCAATTCAATACTTCTCGGATCTACGAAAGTGTATCCTCTTCCTTCAAGTTCGACTAATAATGTTTCTAGAGCTTCAACCGTCCAAGGTAATTCGTGCATTAGAATGTTGCTTCCTGAATGGAGTTGGTCGGTTACGTTCTTGATGATCTTGGTTGTTTTATTAGCGTCTGATTCCTTCATTTCCCAGTCCAAAGATCCGTTTGACCAAGTCATGTACAACAGGCCATTCTCTTTGGCAACTTTCTTGCCAACATCCCCACCAGCACCATGGGGTGGACGGAAGAATACAGGAACTTCACCAGTGATATCTTTTACCGCTTTTTGAACATCTTCAATTTGTTTCTTCACTTCAGTTTCGGACTCGGATTTGAGTACGATATGATCCCAGCTATGATTGCCGATTATTTGTTCACGGTCATGAATAAGTTTGAGTAGATCTGGATTTTCTTTTACTTTATACCCATTCACGAAGAAAATAGCCTTCGCATGATGCTTGTCCAGAGTATCAATTAAACTATTAATCATATCTGCTTCTTTTGGGCCGTCATCAAAGGTAAGTAGAACGACCTTCTTAGGTGTACCTTCATCGTTTGGAATGATGTCATAATTTTTGTTCATGTGGTACTTCAATTCGATGGGTGTTTCTTGTGGAGATGCATCTGATGTGGGTTGGTTGTTTTCTTCTTCTATTGCCGCAGGTTCATTCGACGATTCAACTTTTGGTTGGTTCGCCGCTGGATTAGATGAAGTTATACCTCCTTCTTGGGATTGCTGTTGAACTTGATTTGTGTCTGAATTTGAATCGGAGTTCTTTGTCGTCGAATTTCCGCAGGCGCTCAGTAACAAAGCACAAATCAGGAATAGTGTTGTTGTTTGTTTTGTCATAATTCCATCTCACTTTCCTGTAATTTACCGTATGAGTACTTAAATAATTGCAAATACTAGCGATGATTCTATCATAAAAGGAGGTTATACGTGTGAATATTTCGTCACTTTTAACCGGAATTGTGATTGGTGCAGCAGCTACCAATATGATGTCCAAAAACAGTCGGAATGGTTCTATGAGTCAGGTTGCAGACAAAGCTAAAGATAAGATGATGGATTTTGCAGGATTCGGTATGAATATGAATGGGGATCTTGATAGTGAAAGTCCCACGATGGGCTCCACACAACATTCATCTCATGAATCAAACGGATCATCAGGAAGTCAAACGCAGACCCATTCGAAGGAATCCAGTATGAGCATGTTAAAGGATTTTATCAAGCAGAATCCAGATGTTAAACATGAAGTGGATATGATTCTAAAAGAAACAAATACGGTAATACCTGGTTTTTAAACTTAAATGCCTACATTAGAATCATTTATCAGGCAAGTTTGTCTGATTTAAATGATTCTTTTTTTGTCTTTATTATTTCGTGCATTTATGGATAGAAAATGATACGATACTTACATAAGAACCATTTTTAGCACATTTAAAATGAGACATCATAAGTTGTAATATCTCATTGCTTGCAAAGGAGGATCCCTGTCATGAAAATAGAACGTTTAAGTCCAGATAAGATACGGATTTTCCTTACGTTTGATGATTTAAGCGAGCGTGGCATCCAAAAGGAAGACATGTGGCAAGAAATACCGAAAGTGCATGACCTGTTTACTGATATGATGGATCAAGCCTATAATGAAGTTGGTTTCGATGCAACAGGTCCTTTGGCTGTCGAAGTTTTTGCCTTACCTGCTCAGGGTATGGTCGTCATCGTAACTAGAGGGAAATACGATTCACATCAATACGCCAGTATGGGTGAAGATGAAATTCCAGAGGAAGTTTATGAAATGGAAGTTACGCTTGAACAAAGTGATTCCATTGTATATGCTTTCAACGATTTTGAGGTGCTAATTGAAGCGGCTCACGTACTTCGAGGAAATATTACAGAGGCTGGAAAGCTGTATAACTATAAAGACAAGTGGGTTCTATATCTGGATCCAGAAGATTTAGACGAGGTTAAGCATCCTTCTCTAATAGCTGTTCTAGCGGAGTTTGGAGAGTCTATTTCGACAACTGAGGCAGTTCTTGAGGAATATGGGAAGGTCATAATCCCAGTAGATGCAGTCCAAGTTATATGTCATCATTTCGCTCGTCAGGTGTAACTACACATATTTTAGATTTGAGACGGGGGAGTAATGGTGCTATTGTTTTCAGTAATTGCGTCTGCAGTGGCGCCAGGAATTGCTCTGCTAACGTTTTTTTATCTAAAAGATAAATATGATGCAGAACCCATCCATATGGTCATTCGAATATTCCTGCTCGGACTTCTGATTGTCATTCCAGTTATCTTCATACAGCGGGGGATGACATTGGGACTGGGTGATTCACCTTTTGTTCAGTCATTTTTTATTTCATCTGGTGTTGAGGAATTGTTGAAATGGATTGTTCTTTATTACATTATTTATAATCATGTAGAATTTGATGAGCCATATGATGGTATTGTATATGCGGTAACTGTCTCTTTGGGCTTTGCAACCGTAGAGAATCTCATGTACGCTTGGTATAGTCAGGCTTCAATTGGAACCATGTTTATTAGAGCTTTGCTCCCTGTTTCAGGTCATGCTTTGTTTGGGGTCATTATGGGCTATTATTTTGGACGTGCTCGTTTCTCGAACGGGATGCATACCAAGAGCTACCTTTTATTATCATTTGTGATTCCTTGGCTCTTTCATGGTACGTATGATCTTATATTAACAATGGTTACGGATTACTGGGTATGGCTCATTATTCCACTGATGGTTATTTTATGGTATGGGGGAATGGGAAAAGTAACTCGAGCGAATAGTCGCTCACCTTTTCGTTTTCTTAAAAGAGAAGAAAAGATTAATACCTAAATTTGTTGGACACACTTTATCTAATGAAATGATGGAAGAGATTTTACGTCATTCTAAGATGGAGGTGTCCTTTTTTGCGTGTAAAAGTAAAAATCGTATGCCAACAATGTGGTGAACATTTTGTATTGGCTGGCCGGAAGGAATCGGGGAAAATTGAGACTGGTTTTAAGCGTTGTATATGTGACAACGATCAAAACTTTGAAATAGAAGAACAATTATATTAGGTATGAAGCGAAATGAAGTCCAATTGTCTTCGAATGGATAAGTAGTTCATAAAAGAAAGAGTAACCATCATGCATAAGACGTCTTCCTTCTTGTCACACTAACGGCAAGGATTACAAGAAAGGAGACTTGGAGACATATGTATAAGCGATTAAGTGCAGTGTTATTTCCAGTCATGACGCTATTGTTGATTGGGGCTATTGTGTGGGGGTATCAAGAGAACATGGAAAAGAATGCGATCCTCATCAAGGCAGAAAATCAATATCAACGAGCGTTTCATGATTTGTCTTTTCATATGGATAAACTACATGGTGAAATAGGAAATACATTAGCTGTAAACTCTGATTCACGCTCCATGCATCGTAAAGGTCTAGTTAATGTGTGGCGGATGACAAGTGAAGCACAGAATGAAATAAACCAACTGCCGCTAACGATGCTTCCCTTTAACAAAACAGAAGAATTTTTATCTAAAATATCTAAATTAGCATATCAAACATCGATACGCGATCTAGATAAAGAACCCTTGAGTGATAAGGAATTTAAAACACTACAGGTACTCTATAAAGATTCAGGACAGATTTCAAAGGATTTGCAGGGAGTGCAGGATAAAGTTATTAATAGCCGCTTACGTTGGATGGACGTAGAGACTGCATTAGCAAATCAATCAACAATGACTGAGAATAGCATTATTGATGGATTTAAGACGGTGGACAAAATTGTTGGAGAGTATCCTGAAATTGATTGGGGTCCTTCAGTGGCATCCATTAACGACAAACGATCCGTTAAAAAGCTAGATGGTGTACCTGTAACGAAAGAGGATATTCATCGCAAAGCCATTAAATTTGCTGATCTTGGGTCCAACGCACAAGTTCAAATTACCGAGAACGGTAAAGGAACAGAGTGGGCATCCTATACAGCTAAAGTGAAGAAAAATAAAAGCGCTGCTGCCATAGCTATGGATTTCACGCAAAAAGGTGGAATTCTAATCTCCTACACGGACGAACGAACCATTGGGGATAAAAAAGTGAATATGGATCAGGCCAGACAAAAAGCAGACCAGTTCCTCGAAAATAAAGGTTATAGCAACATGACTGCGGTTATGGCTGATGAGTATGGCAACATGGGTACACTCACTTATGTCTACAAACAGGATGAAGTTCTCGTATATCCTGAGAAAATGACTGTACGTGTAGGTTTAGACAATGGTGAGGTAACAGGTTTTCAATCTAGTGATTACGTATATGAGCATCAGGATCAAAGACCTATTCCCAAAGCCAAGCTTAGTCTAAACGAAGCTAGAAAAAAATTAAATAAAACGTTCGAAGAGGATTATAACCGGAAGGCGCTGATTGAAGACGACCTTTCCAATGAAGTGTTGTGCTATGAGTTTGGTGGGAAGATCAATGGTGGCAATTACCGAATCTATATTAGTGCTGAAGATGGTTCAGAAGTAACTGTAGAAGAGATAAAGACACCGATTAAGTCCAAATAAACGGCTTACAGTAAATAGAATGGCATTTGGGGGGTTCTATCCTTCAAATGTCATTTTGTTTTTATTTTTTTTGAAAAAAATGACTTTAATATCAATGTTAGCATGCTATAATTACAAACGAATGATAATCTAACGACGGCGGTGAAAAGTCTTGTACCCTAATGTAAATGATGTTTTATTTATGAACGTAGACTCAGCTGACGAAGAAGAAGCAAGTATTCTTTATAAGTCTAGAATGACAGACATGGATGAAGTATCCATACTCATTGAGGTTCCAATGGAAGAACAATCAGGTCGATTGAAGAAATTACATTTAGGCGATGAATTATATGTGCATTATGTGGACAAGAGTGGTGTTAAATATTTCAATACATATGTCATGGGATTTAAGGAAGATGTTATTCGCATGGTTAAGGTTAGAAGACCTGAGCAAGTGACGGTTACTAAAATTCAAAGAAGAACATTTCTACGTGTTTTTGCAGATTTAGAAGTAGCAGTTAAAAAGAATGATTCGTCACGATTTATTACTCGTACAGAAGATATAAGTGGCGGTGGGTTGTCATTTTTTTCAGAGTCTAAGTTTAATCTTAAAGAAGGTGATGTATTATCTTGCTGGGTATTAGTTAATTACAAGAATGGTTCAGTAGAACATGTTCCAGTCATTGCAGAAGTCGTGAGAATCAAAGAACAAGAAATTAATCGTAATATTGCGATGTTGCAATTTGTTGACATTACAGCAACAGAACGGCAGAAAATAATTAAGTTTTGTTTTGAACGTCAATTGGATTTTCGTAATCGATAATTGTTTGAACATATATGAATGTTTTATCTCCATAATAGGAACACTAACGGAAAAATTTAGGGAGATTTGAAAATGGAAGAAGATCAAAAGCATAGTCATTACTACGTTTTACTTTTCGAGAATTTGTTTCAATCGAGTACAAAAGTGATCAAATATATTTTCTGGATTCTACTCTGTATGTTGATCTGTTTTCAAATCTGCGTTCATATTCCACAGTTACGAACACACGTATCATTTGTGTATAATCATGACGGTGTTCCTATGGTAGAACAGGATGTGAAAGATTGGTAATAAAATTTATGCTGTTCCTTTTGCATGAATTTCTTATATGTGGTATAATTCTTACGTCGCAGGCAATGCCTGCTTTTTTCTTGAGTTGATGTTATGGGAGGAATACCCCATTGGTTAGGCAAGAGGCAGAATCGAATGACAGAATTAACATTGCAATTGATGGTCCTGCTGGGGCAGGAAAGAGTACAGTTGCACGTTTGGTAGCAAATGAATTGTCATACGTCTATGTTGATACGGGTGCTATGTATAGAGCCGTCACATGGTATATGATGAAACATGAGGTAGGACCAGAACTTCCAGATGGAGTACTCCAACACACATGTAACATGGTTCTTGAGTTAATTCCAGGAACCGAAGGACAGAAAGTCTATGTTAATGGTGAAGATGTTACACCGTACATTCGTTCAACACAAGTGAATAGTATGGTGTCCCGATATGCGCAAATCGAGGGGCTGCGTACTCATTTAGTACATTTACAGCGGCAAATGGCTTTGCGTAAAGGCGTCGTAATGGATGGACGAGATATCGGAACAACGGTGCTTCCTGATGCTGAAGTTAAGGTTTTCTTGACGGCTAGCGTGAAGGAACGAGCTCTTCGTCGATTTAGTGAACTGAGTGATGCAGACAATATTTCACTAGAACAACTTGAGAAGGACATTGCAAAGCGAGATGCTTTGGATGAACAAAGAGAAATTTCACCTCTTCGTTGTGCTGAGGATGCTACTGTTCTCGACTCTACGAATATGAATATCCATCAAGTAGTGAACACGATTGTTTCTTTTTGCAGAAGTCAGAGGGATGGAGAGAAAATACGATGATTTATGTTTTTTGCAGAGGACTACTACGATTCATATTTTCTATTCTTTATCGGTTAGAGTCCGTGGGTAAGGAACATGTTCCTAGTGAAGGCGGAGTATTACTTTGCGCAAATCACATTAGTGTGATGGATCCTATAACGATAGGAATTAAGTTGAAAAGACAAGTGAAATATATGGCCAAGGCGGAATTGTTTGATATTCCAGGGTTTGGTTGGTTGCTTCGACAATTAGGGGCTTTCCCGGTTAAACGTGGTGGGGTCAGTAAAGAGTCGATTCGTATGTCTATCAACATTTTACGTGGTGGGGAACTGATGGGTATTTTCCCAGAAGGGACTCGTAACTCTACAACAGGAGTTGCTAAAAAAGGAGCAGCAAGTTTTGCACTTCGCTCTCAAGCTACGGTTATTCCTGCCGCTATTATTGGGGAGTACAAACTTTTTCGAAAAATGAAGGTCATATATGGTGCACCTGTAGACTTAACTGAGTTTATGGGAGAGGGTTCAGGCGATCAGCTTGAAGCTGCAACAGAAGTCATTATGTCTCGTATTTATGAAATGCAAAAGACAGGAAAGTCATCTATGAGTTAATCTATGCATGAAGGTTGATCTTTTATGGAAAGATACTACAGCATAATGTGTTTTGAACACTGCTTTAGCAGGTTTAAATAAATGGGGTTTTGAATTGAGGAGGGTATTGATATGTCGGAAGAAATTAAGAATGAAGAAGTGGTAGAAGTATCAAACCAAGATGAATTGGAACAAGCCATATTGAAAAGTGGTGCAGACGATATCAAGAAAGCATGGGATAACTTGGAGAAGAATCTTGAAAGCCAAGAAATCATTGAAGTTATCGTTTCTGATGTGGTTAAGGGTGGTTTAGTAGCAGACGTAGGCGTACGTGGATTTATCCCTGCTTCTATGGTTGAACGCCACTTCGTTGAAGATTTCAGCGAATATAAAGGTCGTACATTGCGCGTGAAAGTGAAAGAACTTGATCGTGAGAACAATAAAGTAATCTTGTCTGCGAAAGATGTTCTTGAAGAAGAATTTGAAGCTAAGAAACTTGAAATCATGGGTAACCTTAAAGAAGGTCAAGTGATTGAAGGTACAGTTCAACGTCTTACTCAATTTGGTGCATTTGTAGATATCGGTGGCGTGGATGGTCTAGTTCACGTATCTGAAATCGCATGGAGCCGCGTTGAGAAACCTTCTGATGTTGTATCTGAAGGCGAACAAGTTAAAGTTAAGGTACTAAAGGTTGATTCTGAAAAAGGTAAAATCAGCCTTAGTATTAAAGCTACTCAACCAGGACCTTGGGAAAGTGCAGCAAGCCAATTCAACATTGGTGATGTTGTGACTGGAGAAGTTAAACGTCTTGTAGCATTTGGTGCATTTGTGGAGCTTGCTCCTGGTGTTGAAGGTTTGGTTCATATTTCCCAAATTTCACACAATCATATCGCTACACCACAAGAAGTACTACAAGAAGGTCAACAAGTGCAAGTGAAGATTCTGGACCTAAACCCAGATGAAAGACGTGTTAGCCTAAGTATTAAAGAAACGGAAGAAGCTCCTGCTCAAGAACAAAGATCTGACAAACCAAGAGCGCCTAGATCTTCAAGAGAGCCTAAAGTTGAATTTAATAACCCTAACGTATCACTTTCAAATGAGGGATTAAGTTTTACACTTGGCGATTTATTCGGCGATAAGCTTGATAAATTTAAATGATCGGGATCTGATGTTTTAGGAAATCGGCGAACCCTCCCGTGGGTTCGCCGATATTTTTTTATCAATGGATAAACTAGGTAGTCTGGTGTAATCCTTCTAAAGAAATGAAGGGTTCCTGAAACGTTAGCCAAGTTTGATGTTTTTTGCTATGATGATAATCGTAAGAGTTGACAGGAGGAATGTATATGGCAAGACCCGTAGTTGCGATCGTGGGCAGACCTAATGTAGGTAAATCAACGATATTTAACCGGTTAATTGGTGATCGTATGGCTATTGTAGAAGACAAGCCTGGGATTACGCGTGACCGGATATATGGTATCTCAGATTGGAATGGTAAAAGTTTCAGTGTTATTGACACTGGAGGTATAGAAATAAACGGTGATGATATGATGTTGAAATCAATCCGTATGCAAGCTGAACTTGCAATAGAAGAAGCAGATGTTATCGTATTTATGTGCGATGCTAAGACAGGTGTGACGTTGGCAGATGAGGAAGTTGCTCAAATGTTATTCCGTTCGGGTAAACCCATTGTTGTAGCCGTTAACAAAGTAGATAATATCAAAAAAATAGAAGACACTTACGAATTCTACAGCCTTGGTTTCGGTGATCCTATTGGGATTTCTGGAAGTCATGGTACGGGTATTGGTGATTTACTTGATGCGATCGTCAATAATTTACCTGAACTTGTAGAAGAAGAATATGATGCTGATGTCATTAAGGTAGCATTAATTGGCCGACCGAACGTTGGGAAGTCATCATTAGTTAATGCTATTTTAGGAGAAGAACGTGTCATTGTAAGTGATGTGCCAGGTACGACTCGCGATGCGATTGATACGCCATTTGAACGTGATGGACAACGTTATGTTATTATCGATACCGCTGGTATGCGTAAACGTGGAAAAGTGTATGAAAATACAGAGAAATACAGCGTAATGAGAGCCATGAGAGCTATTGAACGAGCTGACGTTGTGCTTGTGGTTGTTAATATAGAAGAGGGTATCATTGATCAGGACAAGCATATTGCTGGTTATGCATATGAAGCCGGTAAAGCATCGGTCTTTGTCGTGAATAAATGGGATGTCGTTGAAAAAGACGATAAGACTATGAAGAACTTCGAAACGAAGATCAGAGATCACTTCTTGTTTATGACATACGCTCCAATTGTCTTCTTATCAGCGAAGACAAAACAGCGCCTTCAAAAATTACTACCTGTCGTACAACATGTGGCACATCAACACGCGTTACGTGTTCAAACACACGTATTAAATGACGTAGTATCGGATGCAGTAGCTTCAAATGCGCCTCCGACAGATAAAGGACGCAGACTACGTATTAACTATGCAACTCAAGTGGCAACCAAACCGCCAACATTCGTTATTTTTGCGAATGATCCTGAGTTAATGCATTTCTCTTATGAACGTTATCTAGAGAACAAAATACGTGGAGCATTTAATTTTGAAGGAACACCAATCCGGATATTCACGCGACGTAAGTCCGATGAAAGTTAGGTGAAGAAGGTTTGTTATTGCAAATTGTTTCACTCATCATTAGTTATCTAATAGGCTCCATTAGCTTTAGTATGCTCTTGGCTAAAATGCTTAAAGGAATTGATATTCGTCAATATGGTAGTGGAAATGCAGGGGCAACCAATACTTTACGTATATTGGGAAAAGGACCGGCAATACTGGTTCTTATTCTCGATGTACTAAAAGGAATCATCGCAATATGGATTGGAAAATGGCTCGGAGGAGACGGGGCATGGATTCCAGCATTGTGCGGGATTGCTGCAATCATCGGTCATAACTGGCCCATTTATTTTCACTTTCGTGGAGGTAAGGGTGTGGCAACGACGATCGGAGTTATGGTCACTTTAAGCTTCCTACCTGCTCTATATGCTGGAATAATCGCAATATTATCTATTGTGATTACTAGATATGTTTCGTTAGGTTCTTTGATTTTTGTGGCACTTACTCCTGTTTTCCTATTAGTGTTGGGTGGTTATTCATGGCCTGTTTTCTGGAGTAGTATCGTCATAGCTTTATTCGTTTTCTGGAGACACAGAAGTAATATCGTGAAGATCGTTCAACATCGAGAGAATAAAATTGGCTCAGGGGGATCCAGCAAAGGAGGAAAACGCGTTGTCTAACAAAGTTTCCGTACTTGTCGCAGGAAGCTGGGGGACCGCACTAGCTAGCGTGTTGGCTGCAAATGACCTAGATGTTTCGATATGGAGTCATAACGCTGAACAGGTCAATGAAATTAACGAATTTCATACGAACAGTCGATACTTACCCGGTGTAACCCTTGCATCCAATATTCGAGCGACTTCTAGTATGAAAGAAGCAGTAGAAGATTCTAATGCAGTAGTCGTTGTTGCTCCTTCATCTGCTATGAGAGAAGTCACTCGAGAACTTAAGAAGTATTGGAAGAAAGATATGTTGTGTATTCATGCTACTAAGGGGTTTGAGACAGACACGTTACATCGGATGTCGACAGTCATTGCCGAAGAGCTTAACTGTGATGAAGGTGACATTGTTGTCTTATCTGGTCCTAGTCATGCTGAAGAAGTTATTCGTCTCTGTCCAACTACGGTTGTAGTGGCCTCATTGAATAAAGAAAAGGCTGAAGCTGCACAGGAATTATTTCGGAATTCCTACTTTCGTGTATATACGAATCGGGACATGATTGGTGTGGAGCTTGCAGGTGCGCTTAAGAATATTATTGCTCTTGGTGCTGGTATGTCAGATGGATTAGGATTTGGGGATAATGCGAAAGCTGCTCTCTTAACGAGAGGTCTTGCCGAAATTTCTCGAATTGGTGTGGAACTAGGAGCTAATCCTCTTACGTTCTCCGGACTTGCAGGGATAGGTGATCTTGTTGTAACCGCAACAAGTCAGCACAGTCGTAATTGGCGTGCAGGGTCATTAATAGGTAAGGGTAACAAGCTGAATGAAGTTCTAGAGTCGATGGGGATGGTTGTGGAAGGGATTCGCACTACCCAGGCTGCTCATAAACTTTCTATTAAGCATGGTGTGCAAATGCCTATAACAGACCAGATCTATCAGGTGCTTTTCAAAGAAGGAGACACACGTACTGCGGTGGAAAACCTTATGGGTCGTGATCCAAAGACGGAAATGGAGAACATGCGGTTGGAGACTTGGGAGCAGTGGCATACTTAAGTAACAATCACCTTTTACGGCCTATCCTCATATGATGATGTGAGGATATTGCCGGAGGAGGGATAACATTTGAGCAAGAATATACCCAAGGATGCACTAAATGCAATCAACAAAAAGACGGGTAAAAACATTACTGAAAGTGCAGTTAAGAAACTTGCAAGTACTGTCAAACCAACGACTATGCAGAATGAGGATCAGCTCCGTCAATTGATCAAGCAAGTCTCAGCGATGGCGAATGTACCTGTTAGTGAAAGTACTATAAGGGATATCGTAAGTGCTGTTAAAAAAAGTGGCATGAATTCCCAAAGTATGGAAACCTTAATGCAAATGATGATCAAGAAATAATAGTTAGTAATGAAATGATATGAGTATTTTATTATAGGGACAGAACATTGTTGGAGCCTTGGGCTACAACAATGTTTTGCCCTATTTTTGCGAATAAGGAGAAGTTTCATGTTATAATAACGGAATATGACCTTAGAGAGAATGGAGCGTTATATTCAATGGATCCGATGACTAAAATGTGGGTATCCCTGATCGCCATGTTAATTATGGGATGTTCTGTTTTTCTAATTACGCTTGCCCGTAGTAAAACAAAGGGTTTGTTAAAAGGATTACTATCTCTTATCGCTTTTGTATTTATGTTGGTTGGCTTTCTGGGTGGGGTAGTCTCCTTGATGTAATGTAAATAATATAGTGAACTTTTACACTGGATTGGGGAGATTTACGATGGGATCATCTGTACAACTTATGGGTAGAACAGTTACTAAAAGTGTTGAACCGAAATTAGGAGTATCTCTTCTGCAACATGCTCTTCATCATGATATTGATTGGCAGCATTTATGTACTCGTGGTACTTGTGCACGTTGTCGTTGTTTTATTGAAGAAGGAATGGAGCACTTGGAGGAGCCGACTCAAGCAGAACATGATCGTCTGGATCCAGAGGAAATGGAAGAAGGGTTTCGTCTAGGTTGTCAAGCTGTTGTGAAAAGCGATGGCAACATTATAGCTCGAAATAAAACCTATTTCTAAAAGTGCGTGTTCAACAAATGAAGGTCTTATATGAACAAGGGAAGTGACATCAATGCATCAACTCATCATCGGAATGCAAAATGCGCTACAAACAGCTGCAAAATGCTTGAATTCAACCGATCAACACTGGTTAGTCGGGGGAAGTTGTAGCTTGTTACTGCAGGGCGTGGAAGTCCTTAGTCCGCGGGATATTGATTTGTATGCTGATATGAACTCGGTAATGATATTACATACAGCCTTAGAGCAATGGTCTACAGATAAACAAGAACTAAATAAAAGTGGTCTATATTCATCGATTCTGAGTCATTATGAGTTGAATGGAGCACAGATCGAGTTAGTAGGCGATTTCAGAGTCAGCGCGAAAGGATCACAATATAGGGTTGAAGTGGATGAAAGGCTCCACCTAGTGGCACCTAAGATCGAAATTGAGGGTGTACCTATGACTCTGACGCCTCTTAGTCATGAATTGTTGTTCAATCTGCTCAGAGAACGTGTAGATCGGTATGAAGCCATCGCTTTAGTGATAAGACAGAATCCGGAAGCTCATTTACCATTATTAGAACAGTTATTGAAGAATAATAAGTTTGAAGATAACCATATCCAACAAATATCTTCGCTATTGGATGCACCAAGCTTAAGCCAGTATATGGCTAACCATCGTAATTGAGCATAGGAGACGACTGCTATGGATTATACGATAACATTTAAGCCATCAGGTAAACATATTAAGGTTAGACAGGGAACTAGCGTACTTCAGGCTGCACGGAGCGCTTCGGAACATATTCCAACTCGGTGTGGAGGCAAAGCGGGTTGTTTGATGTGTAAAATTGACGTGAGTAGCGAACATGTACAAGCTCTATCACCCATTGGAGATATAGAGAGACGCAAGTTAGGATCATTAGTCGACAAGGGCGTTCGTCTATCATGTCAAGCGACCATACAGGGTGATGTAGAGGTTAACATCCCGGAAGATCGGTTGAAAGCTGCCATTCGCAAACAGCTTGAGGCTGCAAAAAATAAAGATCTCGATGATGAGTTATGGTAAAGGATGATGTTGGTGATAAAGCCGGAAGTACAATATATACGTAACAATCGTTTCAGAATAGGTTTCTTATTGTTCATGATGATGCTACTCATGTTGGTAACGACAGGTTGTTTGTACCCTGAAGAGAACAAAGCTAGCAGAGTTTCTTATCGGGAGAGTGTCAATCGAATTCAAATGGCGGTGGATGATTACCAAAAGGAAAATGGAATCTTACCCATTCTAAATGCCGATCAAGCTACACCCCAATATGAGAAATTTAGAGTGGATTTAGAGAAGTTGAAGAATTTAGGGTATATGGATGAGATCCCGAGCACCGCCTTTGAAATGGGAGGGAGCGGTTACTTTCTTATTCAGAATGAAGAAACCGATCCAACGGTTAAGGTAATGGACCTGGTGACCGTCCAAAAAGCGAACGATGTACAACAAGCTGTGGATAAGTACAAGCGTGCACATGCTAATGAACAACCTATGGGTGTTGAATTATACCCTAACATGTTTACGGTTGATTTAAAAAAAGCTGGAGTACCCTCTATCAAACTTTCAAGTGTATATTCTGATGAGGAAGTAAGTTTTATTATGGATCCCAAGGGACAGGTCTATGTCGACTATGCTTATGATATCATGCAAGCTATTGATCAAGGGGATCAGAAGCCGCAAGACCATGAAGATTTGAGAGCTTATCTTCTGACTAATTCGTATTATGTCCCAGTTAAATCTCTGCCTTATACATGGGTGAATGGCGCGCCTGTGGTAGTACAGCCTTAGAATTTGAAATCACTAGCCGGTCAAGGATACTACCTTGATCGGCTATTTGTGTTATAGAAAGATAAGTTTATCTACACAAAAGGGGCATAACCTAAAGGTTCAACGCATATAACTGATTTGGATAGAGAAGTGAGTCTAAATATTGTTGTCCATATTTATTAAATACCGGTCATATTGTTTTGTTAAGGTACATATTATGATACTAGTCCAAATGCCCGAACGAGTAACGCCGCTTTGCCGTTCTGACTCAATTCGTAACACTTTCGGCGGCGGACTACTAACGACATGAAAAGGCTGCTCATCCGTTGCAATGGTTGAGGCCTCAGATGGAACACGAAGCGGATGCTCTTAAAAGCATTTTTCCTTCGGAGTAATATGAGGAGGGGATCTCTCTTGGAAAAGGTGGATATTTTTAAGGATATTGCCGAGCGAACAGGTGGTGATATATACCTGGGTGTCGTCGGTGCGGTTCGCACAGGAAAATCAACATTCATCAAACGATTTATGGAAACAATTGTTCTCCCGAACATCTCTAGTGAAGCAGATCGAGTTCGGGCAGTAGATGAACTTCCACAGAGTGCTGCAGGAAAAACAATTATGACAACAGAACCCAAGTTTGTGCCAAACAACGCGGTCCAAATTAATGTGGCCGAAGGGTTGGAAGTGAATGTACGTCTTGTGGATTGTGTAGGATATGCTGTAGAGGGTGCCAAAGGTTACGAAGATGAGAATGGTCCACGGATGATCTCCACACCGTGGTTCGAAGAACCGATTCCATTTCAGGAAGCGGCTGAGATCGGAACAAGAAAAGTAATTCAGGAGCACTCCACATTGGGTGTCGTCGTAACAACAGATGGTTCCATTGCGGAGATTTCAAGAAGTTCATATGTTGAGGCTGAGGAACGGGTCATTGCAGAACTGAAAGAGGTAGGTAAACCTTTCGTACTTGTCATTAACTCAACTCGCCCTCGCAGTGAAGAAGTACTTCAATTACGTAGTGAACTTGCAGTGAAATATGACATTCCAGTCATGTCATTAAGTGCTGCTACGATGACTGAAGATGATGTAACAGGCGTTCTACGTGAAGTTCTGTATGAATTCCCAGTTCATGAAGTGAATGTGAATCTTCCAAGCTGGGTTATGGTATTGAACGAGAAGCATTGGTTGCGTAATAATTACGAGAATTCAGTTCGCGATACCGTGAAGGATATTCGTAGATTACGAGATGTGGATCGCGTGGTATCTCAGTTTATGGATTATGAATTCATTGACAGAGCTGCCCTTAGTGGAATGAACATGGGTCAAGGTGTTGCTGAGATTGACTTATTCGCACCAGATGAGATGTATGATCAGATTCTAATGGAAGTTGTAGGTGTGGAGATCCGAGGTAAGGATCATTTACTGCAACTGATGCAAGAATTCTCTCATGCGAAGCGTGAATATGATCGATTTGCAGAAGCCTTGGAAATGGTCAAGACGACGGGGTACGGAATCGCAGCGCCTTCGCTTGCCGAAATGACGCTTGATGAACCGGAATTGATTCGTCAAGGATCTAGGTTTGGTGTTCGATTGAAAGCGACTGCACCTTCGATCCATATGATCCGTGTGGATGTTGAATCGGAATTCTCGCCAATCATAGGGACGGAGAAGCAAAGTGAAGAACTTGTCCGCTACCTCATTCAAGATTTCGAGAATGACCCGATAAAGATCTGGGATTCAGACATCTTCGGACGCTCGCTCCACTCCATTGTCCGCGAGGGTATCCAAGGTAAGATTGCTATGATGCCAGATAATGCACGATATAAACTCCAAGAAACGTTGGGCAGAATTATTAATGAGGGATCTGGTGGATTAATTGCCATCATACTCTAATTAAAACAATCACTAGCTAATAAGAACCATAAGCAGGGATGAACTCCCTGTTTATGGTTTTTTTGTCTTGAAATACTTATAAAAATTCATTTTTATGTATATTTTTAGATTAATTATATAAAACCAATTTACATACTAGGGATTAAGATTTATATTAGATAAATAAAATCTATATCAAATATCACACAGATCTGAAGGGAGAAACCAATCATGGTATTCAAATGGAGAAAGAAACAACTATTACTACTCACATTACTCATCGTTATTGCAATGTTTACAAGTGCATGCAGCACTAACTCAGCATCCTCAGGTGATACAAATGGGAACACGTCAGATAAGCCTTTAAATGGTAAACGGATTGCACTTATTATGGAATTTAATACGGGAACTTTCTCTCAGCAATATGTACAGGGCGTAACAGAAGAAGTTGAGAAGTTTGGCGGAAAATTAACCAAGTTTGTAGCCAATAATGACAAAGCCAAAATGGCTTCTTTACTTGACTCCGCTGTTACTCAAAGATTCGATGCAATCTTAACGGATCATGGAGACTCGGATATTCTTCAAGCAGGTATTAAGAAGGCCGTTGCACAGAATATACCTGTTATTGTATTTGATGCTGATGTTGAAGAGCCAGGTGTAACAGTACTTTCACAGGACGATCAACAAATGGCACAACTCACATTAGATCAATTGAAAAAGGATATAGGAGGCAAAGGCAATATCGTTAAGGTATGGGTTGCTGGGTTCGCTCCTATGGAACGTCGCCAAATCTCATATGCTAAATTCCTCACAGACAATCCGGATATTAAAGAAATTACTGCCTTCGGAAATGCACAGAACCCTGCACTTGATACTCAGACACAGATGGAAGCCATCTTGAAGCAATATCCCAAAGGCGAGATATCTGCCGTGTGGACTGCATGGGACGAGTTCGCCAAAGGTGCTTCTCGTGCGATACAACAAGCTGGGCGTACGGAAATTAAGGTATACGGGATTGATATGAGTGACGAAGACCTTCAAATGATACAGGATCCTAATAATCCTTGGATTGCATCTGCTGCAGTAGATCCGAAGGATATTGGGCGAATCCAAGTGAGATATGCTTATCAGAAACTACATGGTGACAAGACGGAGGATGACGTTGTACTAAGTCCTGTGTATGTATCGAAGGAACTATTACCTAAAGAGCAAATCTCAACGACGGAGCTATCCAAGTACGTTAAGGAATGGGGAAATAGTCAACAAGGCGTTCAAGACTGGATGAATGAATATAGCAAATAACATAAGATAGGTTAGGAGTGACACTATGGCAGCATCACCGTTTCTTCTCGAAATGAAGGGTATCAACAAGAACTTCACAGGTGTACCGGCGCTGCAATCCGTTGATTTTATAGTAAGCGGTGGACAAATCCATGGACTCCTAGGGGCGAATGGGGCTGGGAAAAGCACACTAATGAAAATACTATCTGGGGCGTTACTTCCTGACCATGGGAAGATTATGGGGAATGGTGTAGCCTTTCAGTGGGGATCTCCAGCTGAAGCCAAAGCGAGTGGTATTCATTGTGTATACCAAGAGGTAGATGCAGCACTTGTTCCACAGCTTAGTGTCGCTGAGAATGTTATGCTAGATACTTTATCCTCACGAGAATCAAATGTTTGGCTCAGACCGAACCAAATGGCGGCTAAGTCAGAAGAAGTACTACTGCGGCTTGGTGTGGAGATTAACGTACAGCAGAAAGTAAGCGATCTAAGTCTAGCTGAGAAGCAAATGGTTCTATTAGCACGCATCTTGGCTCAAGATGCTAAACTGATCATCTTCGATGAGCCAACTGCACCGCTTAGTAATAGTGAAAGCGAAGCCTTTTTTCGTATTTTACATGCTCTAAAAGAGAGTGGTGTTGCATGTGTTTTCATTACACATCGGTTACCAGAAGTATTCTCCCATTGTGATGTTGTAACCGTCATGCGAGATGGTTGTAACGTGTTTACAGGTCCAACATCGAAGACGGATACAGTTGCCATAATTCAGCATATGCTCGGCAGAACATTTACCGAGGAATTTCCAAAAGTGGAGGCTCCTATTGGAGACATTATGCTAGAGGCCACAGGCCTTCGTAAAGGTACCAAAGTACGTTCAGTTAACTTAAATGTTCGGAGTGGAGAAATTGTCGTTGTCGTTGGATTAGTAGGAGCAGGCAAGACGGAAACGTCTCGTCTATTAACGGGTGCAGACACTTTGGAAGCAGGAGATATTCGTATTCGTGGGAAGTCAATAACAATGAAGGAACCTGCAGATGCGATCCATTCAGGCATCGTCTCAATCCCAGAGGAACGGCGAAAAGAAGGTATATTTATACATGAATCCGTTGATCACAATCTAAGCTTACCCATCTTAAATAAGCTCAGTAACTTGGGTTTTATATCAAGAAAATCAGAAAAAAGTGTTGCAGGTCGTGTCATCGATAAGCTTGGAATCAAAACTTCTTCTGGAAAACAACTTGTACAATATTTAAGCGGAGGAAACCAACAGAAGATAGCCATTGGAAAATGGTTAGAAAGTGATGCCAGCTTATTTATATTCGATGAACCGACCAAAGGGGTAGACATCGGAGCTAAAAGCGATATTTTTCGAATCATTGGAAATTTAGCTGCTCAGGGAAAAGGAATTCTATACTTCACATGTGAGTTAGCAGAGGGAATAGGGATTGGTGACCGGATTTCCGTAATGTGTGATGGCGAAATCATTAAAGAATTCAAGCGTGGTGAAGCTACGCCTGAGAAGCTTTTATATTATGCCAGTGGTGGCCGGGAGGAAGAACATGAAAGATAAATTAATGAATTTACTGTTTCGTTATGGTGCGGTTGTGGTAATTATCGGCGTGATTGTATTTTTCTCTGTCAGACTGCCTTACTTCTTCACATACGGAAATCTGGCTGACATATTAGGTTCTATAACGATCGTGACGTTTGTCGCCGTAGGAGTGACCCTTTCGCTTATAGTCGACGGGTTCGATCTATCGGTAGGGTCAACGGTATCGATTACAACGGTTGTATCAGCATCTCTTATGATTTGGTATGAGCAACCGCTAGTTGTCGTTATTGTTGTATCATTACTGGTAGGCGCAATCATAGGCTTGCTAAATGCGCTACTCATTGTTAAGCTAAGAATCCCAGATCTACTGGCAACATTAGCAGTGATGTACATAGTCAGTGGGGTTCACAAGACCTACACCGAAGGTTACACCATATATAATCATATGGAATTTCCAGATGGTTCAAAAGCGCCAGGAGAAATGAGTTCCGCTTTTCTATGGATAGGACAGGGAAAAGTATTAGGAATACCCTTTTCGGCTATTTTGTTGTTGGTCACTGTCGTTCTAGTTCATATATTTTTAACTAGAACAAAATATGGTAGACAAATGTATGTGACGGGTGGAAATGCAGAAGCAGCTCGCTTATCTGGTATTAGAGTGAAGAAAGTTAGAACATTAGCTTACGTAGCTTCAGGATTATTTGCATCGATCGGTGGTATTCTTTATGCTTCTCGGGTCGGATCTGGTCAGATTGATGCCGGTTCACCTTTGTTAATGGAAGCTGTTGCCGCTGTTTTTGTAGGATTCTCCGTGCTGGGAGCGGGTAAACCTAATGTCATTGGGACGTTTATCGGATCCGTTCTCATTGGTGTACTTGTCAATGGATTAACGATGATGAATTTGCAATATTTTACACATGATATTGTAAAAGGTATCGTTTTAGTTCTAGCTTTGGCGGTCACATTTTACGTTTTAAACCGATCAAAGACCTAAAACGCTTGATATTCTGAGTGTGCTGTATTAGTATAAATTTGTTCCGCGCTCGTTTTTCTAGGTTGAAAAGGGCGAAACTGTCTGTAAAAAGCTATTATTAAGTATATTTTGCGACAAAACGGAAACAAAGAATAACAATCGATCTCATTTCTGGCTGGGGAGGTGAAATGAAATGAATAAATCGGAACTGATTTCCCAAGTAGCTGAAACATCGGAATTGTCCAAGAAGGACGCTACAAAAGCTGTAGACGCTGTATTTGAAGCAATTTCTGGTGCACTACAAAGTGGTGATAAAGTGCAACTTGTAGGATTTGGTAACTTTGAAGTTCGTGAACGTTCTGCTCGTAAAGGACGCAATCCACAAACGGGTGAAGAAATCGAAATCGCTGCAAGCAAAATACCTGCATTCAAACCAGGTAAAGCGCTTAAAGACGGAATTAAATAAGACTTTCACAAAATCCATAGAACAAGATTACATTTATAAAAGAGAGGTCGTGACGTTTGTTCACGGCCTTTTCTTTTCTATAATGAGATAGATTAGGAGGATACACCTCATGGAAACAACTAGAGATGAAGACTATATCGTCATCAAAGCAAAAGAGAATGGTGTGCAGGTGATTGGTCTTACTCGTGGGCAGGATACGAAGTTTCACCACACGGAGAAGTTAGACAAAGGTGAAGTGCTTATTGCCCAATTCACAAGTCATACCTCTGCTGTAAAGATCCGTGGGAAAGCAGAAGTGCTAACAAAACATGGAAAAGTAGAGAGCGAGAGTTAAAATGCAGGCATAGCCTGCTTTTTTTAATTGTACAATGAGGTATGGACTCTATTTGTGTTGAACACATGTAAAGTCAAAAAGGTGAAGGAGGCTTACAGTATGAATCGATGGGTTCTTATGGGATGCACTACGATACTATGTATAGCTATCATATTGTTTCTGCCGAAATTATTCTCACTTCAGACCTCATATGCGCAATTAAAGGGTAACGTAACCGTATTTAATCCTCATGGAACGATCATGCTCGGTGATGATAATCTGGTAGATGTCTTGAGCACACTACCCTTAACACTTCCGATCAGCCAAGTGGAATGGAAAGAAACGACGTTATCTTTGGATTTAAAAGTCGTGAATTCAGATACTTCCATTTCAGATATTTATGAGAACATAGCTGAAGCTATTGATTTCAGTTTCGAAGGTACTCCGAATGTGAATCGATTGATGCTGAGACTTGTTGCAGAAGATCGTTGGGTAAATACGCATCATTTATTGTTAGCTGTTGATGTTAGCCGAGAACAGTGGAGTAAGTTGTGGACCAACGAACTACGAAATAATGGGGCTGCGCCTCTTCCAGACCCATTGAAGCAAACTTTCCATGTAACTGAAACAAAACTTTGGCTGAATCAGTTTGATAAGTGAAGTTTGTGTGAAAAAGTTAGTACAACCACAGTGCGTGGTGAATTAACATGTGATATAATAGTCAAGATTGTGAACAATAATAACGTGTCAAAGTTATCAGCTCGGAGGCTAACGATGAAATCTTACCGCATACCCCAACTTGCAAGTGGCTATATCGAGTATGACATGATTGAACAATACACGGAATTGCCAACGTTTCCGAATGCCCGTGTCCATTTATTATATATATTCTTAAATAAGGGTAGCCGTATATCGTTTGATCAGGCTGAGCTCTACGCTCTTGTCACTTCTTTAATACAGATTGGGCTTGATACACATGAGACGATTGATACCGAACAAGGGAATCAGGCAGAGAATCTTATGCGTTCGCGCCAACTAAAAGTACTAGCTGGTGATTATTACAGTAGTATATTCTATCAATTGTTGTCCGATGTAGGACAGATTGAGGTTATCACATTATTGAGTAAAGCGATATGTGATTTAAATATGATGAAGATGAACCTTTACATTTCTATGCAAAGTTCAATGCTGTCATCAGAACAATATTTGGTGCAAAAGGTGCAGCTGAGTATGCAGCTGTTTCTTTCTTTTACCCCCTTATTAGAAGACTCTGTAAGGGGTCTATGGAATTTTTTCCTTCATGAAATTTCGCTTTGTGAGACGATTGTGCAAGAACTAAGTCATAACCAAGGAACTAGTCCTCTTCATTCTACCGAATACATGATGAATAGTCTTCGTGAATCCGTTGATCATGTTCAACATAAACTTCATAACTTGGAAGGCGATATGCGATTCTTTGAAGAAATAGGACAAGTCATAGAACCATTTGTACGTTTATTAAATTCTTCTGGAACTGTGTTAAGAGAGGGATAGGGTGATAGGCATGGAAAAGAACACCTCAGAGCCATACAACAATGACAAGATGAATACCATGGGTAAAGAAAAGCCTAAGGAACAGTTCGTACAATCTGTCTTTGAGAGTATTGCTACGAAATATGACCTTATGAATGATATTCTTAGCTTTCGTAGGCATAAAGCATGGCGTAAATTTACGATGGCCAAAATGAACATGAGTCCAGGAGAAAATGCTCTGGATTTATGTTGTGGTACTTGTGACTGGACTCTCAGTATGGCTGATGCTAGTGGAACGGGAAAGATTGTTGGTCTTGATTTCAGTCCGGGAATGCTTGAGGTTGGACGGAAGAAGATTAAGAGTCATCAAAAGGAGGATCTCATTACGCTAATTGAGGGCAACGCCATGAGCCTTCCATTTGATGATCATTCTTTTGATTATGTGACCATAGGATTCGGGCTACGTAATGTTCCAGATCTTGTACAGGTGCTTCATGAAATGGAACGAGTCGTGAAGCCTGGTGGCATGGTTGTATGTCTAGAGTTGTCTAAGCCAACTTGGCAACCATTTAAAGGGATCTATTATTTTTATTTTCAAAAGATATTACCTAGTCTTGGTAAATTGTTTGCTTCACGGTATGAACAGTACAAATGGTTACCGGATTCACTTGCAATATTCCCAGGAAGAGATGAGCTAGCGGGGATATTTCGGCAGATTGGGCTGCAACAGGTTGAAGCCTATCCCTTAACGGGAGGGATTGCAGCATTACATATTGGGATTAAGGAGAACATAGATGTTTAAGAAAATTGGTATTTTTTTAGAAATGATAAAAATTGAGCACACCTTGTTTACACTTCCTTTTGCATTTATGGGGGCATTACTTGGGTCAGTTTCGGTTAATGGTGTACTTCCCTCGTGGGCGCAAATCGGTTGGATTGTAATGGCACTATTTGGGGCTCGAAGTGCAGCGTTCGGATTAAACCGCATGATTGATCAAGTGATTGATAAGAAGAACCCTCGTACTGCGAATCGGGCCATTCCAGCTGGATTGTTGAAGAATCTTGAGGTCATCGCGTTTACGATCATCTCGTTCATCCTTTTATTCTGGGCAGCCTTTGAGTTAACGCCGCTCGCAGTAAAATTGTTACCAATCGCAGTCTTTATGCTTGTCATTTATTCTTATACCAAACGATTTACATGGCTTTGTCATTTAATTCTTGGTATGACTACATCACTAGCAGCTCTTGGAGGCTGGGTGGCAGTAACGAACAGCGTTGATTTAAGTGCAATGATATTTTATATCACACTTTCATTTTGGACAGCAGGTTTTGATATTATTTATGCGATTCAAGATATGGAATTTGATAAAAAAGAGGGACTTTATTCGATCCCAGCACGTTTCGGAATTCATACATCCTTAATGATTGCCCGTGTCTTTCACATCATTACAGCGATTGGATTTATCGCTCTTTATTTTACTACTACACTAAGCTGGTGGTATTTCGCAGGAATGATCATTTCATACGGTATTTTGTTCTATGAACATTTCATTCTTTCTCCTAATGATATGAGTAAGTTGCAAGTGGCTTTCTTTACGATGAATAGTGTCCTAAGTATTATTGTATTCGTCTTTACTCTCGTTGACTTGGTGGTGCAAACCGCTTGAATAGATTAGACAAGAAACACAGTTGGGTAGTCGGCATTACGGGAGCTAGTGGTTCCATATATGGCACTAGACTCATTGAAACGTTATTGATGGCTAATATTGATGTACATATTGTTATTTCGAATGCGGGTTGGCGTGTGCTCCATGAGGAACTAGGTTGGAATAGTACCGATCGGGAGGCTATTCTGAAGGAGAAATTTGACGGGCGACCGGGATCGTGGATATATCACCCTGTTGGTGATATAGGAGCCTCGATTGCCAGTGGTTCCTTTCAGGTGGAAGGAATGGTGATTGTTCCTTGTTCAATGGGGACCTTATCATCCGTTGCCAATGGAGCCTCCAACAATTTAATGACTCGTGCAGCAGACGTTATGCTAAAAGAAGGACGTCCTTTAGTATTGGTACCTCGTGAAACACCATTACACGCTATTCATTTGGAGAATATGTTGAAGCTTTCTAGACTTGGTGTGAAAATAATTCCGGCTATGCCGGCTTTTTATTTCCAACCCCAAAGTATGGATGATCTCATAAACTTCGTTGTGGGTAAAGTACTCGACTCGGTTCGAATCGACCATCAATTATTTAAGAGATGGGAGGGATGATAATGCGCGTGAAAGGCAACAATAAGACGATAATTGGAAAAATAAAATATACGAATGCATGGCCTATTTTTTATTATTTTGACCCAGATTCATTGAGTGAGCCTGTTGATATGATTACCGAGGTCCCTTCGTTTCTAAATCAAGGTATGAACGATGGTAGCATTGAGGTGGGAGCATTATCTTCGTTTGCATATGGGTTGTTATCTAACAAGCTACTTCTGCTACCTAATCTATCTGTTAGTGCAGATGGACCGGTTCAATCCATTCTACTATTCTCTCGCAAGCCTATTGAAGAACTGATCAATAGCACCATTGCGGTAACAAATACATCTGCAACATCGGTTAATTTATTGAAAATATTGATGAAAAAAGCGTTGCATGGCAATCCGACGTATCTTACGTTAGAACCAGATCTTACAACGATGTTGGAAGTCGCGGATGCGGCTCTATTAATTGGGGACAATGCTATTAAGGCTTCATGGGAAGATCACGGGTTATATGTGACTGATTTAAGTGAGTGGTGGAAACAGTGGACAGGATATAGCATGACTTTTGCGGTGTGGGCAGTGCATCAAGATGCTGCAGAGAATAAACCTGAGATCATTCAGGAAATCGTTCAAGCATGGCAAGCAAGTAAAAGTCGTAGCTTATCTGATTTAGCTCCCATCGTGGATGACGCGATGACGGCTTTTGGTGGAACGCAGGAGTATTGGTACCAATACTTTCAGAACCTATGTTATGACTATGGTGAAAGACAAAGCCAAGGATTAGAACTATATTTCTGTTATGCATATGAACTTGGACTTATTCAACACGAAGTGCACATGGACATGTGGGAAGAGAATACGCGAATACGGGTGAAAGAATGAAGAGATTAGACATGTTCGGATTGTTAAAAAAGGATATGGATTACATAGAACAGGAGCTATCTCGAAGTATTAGTGGGGATGATCTACTTAACGAGACATCACTACATCTCCTTAAGGCGGGGGGCAAGAGGCTTCGCCCGGTCTTCGTGTTAATGGGAGGTAAATTCGGCGAGTATGATCTAGAGAAGCTTATGCGTGTGGCCGTTCCACTTGAACTTATTCATATGGCTTCTCTTGTTCATGATGATGTCATTGATGATGCGGATACTCGTCGTGGTCAACTCACGGTTAAATCGAAATGGGATAACAAAATTGCAATGTATACCGGTGACTTCATCTATGCGAAGGCATTGGAAATTGTGACGCAACTTCCCAATCCAGAGATTCATCAGATCCTCTCTAAAGCGATGGTTGAGATGTCGATTGGAGAAATGGAACAAATCCGTGATTTCTTTAATACGGGGCAGAGTGTTAGACGGTACATGCTTCGCATTCGTCGTAAGACTGCGTTGTTGATCGCTGTAAGCTGCCAGCTTGGAGCTGTTGCGGTAGATGCGGATCCTACATTTAGTCGCCAATTATATCGTTATGGTTATAACGTGGGGATGGCTTTTCAAATACAGGATGATTTACTTGACCTTTGTGGTACAGAGAAGCAGATTGGCAAACCACCAGGAAGCGATATCCGTCAAGGGAATATCACATTACCCGTTATTTATGCTCTTCAGGATGAGGCTATTCGTGAGCCTTTGCTTGAGGAACTCAATCTAATCCATCAAATGAATGGACAGTGTGATGTATCACGAGCTATTTCTTTGGTAAAGAAAAGTTCGGGGATAAGTAGATCAGAGAAACTAGCAACCTGTTATATTAACAAGGCATTAGATGCTTTGAATGAACTTCCAGATTACAAAACAAAACGTCATTTGAAGGATATTGCTCACTTTGTAACGAGACGGTCATATTAAGTATTAACCCTATTCGTAGTTTTCTGTTACACTACAAATATTGGTAAGGAAATACTTGCATATGATTGATTCATTAGAAATGGAGAGTGAGCACATGGAACGCACTTTTTTGATGGTTAAACCTGATGGTGTGCAACGCGGATTAATTGGTCGTATTATTTCTCGTCTAGAAGAAAAAGGTTTTAAATTGGTAGGTTGTAAATTAGTTCAAGTGACTGAGAAACAAGCTGAATTTCACTATGCAGAACATGAGGGTAAGGATTTCTATTCAAACCTAGTGAACTTCATCACTTCAGGACCGGTTGTGGCGATGGTATGGGAAGGTGACGATATTATATCGTTATCTCGCATAGTTATCGGTAAGACAAATGTGAAAGAAGCACAACCAGGTACGATTCGAGGAGATTTCGCTGCACATACACCTAATAATTTGATTCATGGATCGGATTCACCAGAGAGCAGTAAGAGAGAGATTTCTAACTTTTTTACAGAGCATGAGCTTGTGAATTATGATAAAAGCATTTCGTCATGGATATAAAAACGATGGGGATGCCCGTGAATGTGAGGGAAGAAAGTGTCATTATTGATACTGATTATATTCAATTTATTGAATCCATCAAAAAAGAGACCGGAATTGATCTCTCCCAATATAAAGAGGGACAGATGAAGCGTCGTTTGACGACGCTCCGGGTGAAGAATGGTTACGATACCTTTGACTTATTCTTCAAAGCCATGATGCAGAATAAGAACTTATTCTACGAATTCTTAGATCGTATGACGATCAATGTGTCGGAGTTCTGGCGGAACCCGAACCGCTGGGAAGTATTAAGAGATAACGTGATATCGGAGCTTCTTTCTAGTAATAAGGGGCGTCTCAAAGTGTGGAGTGCTGCTTGCTCAACGGGTGAAGAACCCTACACATTAGCCATGATTCTTGCAGATAAGGGAATATTATCGAATACATCACTTATAGCTACAGATATTGATAGCGGTGCATTGGAAGAGGCTCAGCAGGGCCACTATTTAGAACGTTCATTGAAGGACGTCCCGAAAGACGTAGCTGCAAGACACTTCAATTCTGATGGTCTATTGTATAAGATCAATGACTCTCTGAAGAAGGCTGTGCAATTCAAAAAGCAGAATCTATTATTGGATTCCTTCGATGGATCCTTTGATCTTATTGTATGTCGCAACGTTATGATTTACTTTACAGAAGAGGCTAAGTCGAACTTATATCACAAATTTGCAAATAGTCTTCGTCCGGGTGGATATTTATTTGTTGGGAGTACGGAACAGATCTTTACACCTGGGCAGTATGGGCTTGAACCAACGGAAACATTTTTCTATCGAAAAAAGATATAGGCTTATTATTTCGAAAAATGTATATTATGCTCTCCTCTTTGCGATACTACTATTCATAGAACAGGATGAAATAAGTGGAGGGAATAGGATAGTATGGATAAACGAAAAGTGATTACAGCCTATCAACGTGGGTTCATTACCATTCAAGAATGTGGGCAGATTCTTGGGTTGGAGCAGGTACAACTCAATCGATTGATGGGTGATTTTTTGATAGATCGTTCAGGTATTGAACCAAAGATTCAACCGATTAATAGTTAAATAATCTTCGTCTCGTAAGCGCCGAATCCTGTGTATATGAGGATCTGCGCTTTTTTTAAGTGATAGGTATATGGGGATAACCTTTCTTGTCAAAGTGCATGACCTATACTATAATAAGCAAAGATATTATCGGATTTTAGCCATTCACAGTACGAAAGTATAAGGGGGAAAGCAACATGAGTTTACGCTATTTAACTGCAGGGGAGACTCACGGTCCCCAGCTCACAGCAATTATTGAAGGTTTACCTAGTCAATTAACTTTAGATTTCGAAGAACTTAACTTTCAACTACATCGTCGTCAAAAAGGGTATGGTCGCGGACGTCGTATGCAAATTGAGAAGGATACAGCTCAAATCGTAGGTGGCGTTCGACATGGATATACGACAGGGGCTCCTGTCGCATTGGTTGTAGCTAACAATGATTGGACACATTGGCGGAATATTATGAATATTGAGCCTATTGAAGGAACAGACGAAGAGAAGCGCCGTGTACATCGCCCTCGTCCTGGACATGCAGATCTCAATGGTGGACTAAAGTATAATCATAAAGATTTACGTAACGTACTCGAACGATCTAGCGCAAGAGAGACAACGGTGCGTGTGGCATGTGGTGCGATAGCTCGCCAATTTCTTGCGGAATTCGGCATTAAAGTTGCTGGACAAGTGATTCGTATTGGTGAAATAGAAGCCCCTCCACATAACTTATCGATAGATGAGCTAATTGAAAAGACGGAAGCTTCTTCTGTCCGGGTAGTGGATGCCGAAACAGAGAAAAAGATGGAAGCCTACATTGATCAGATTAAAGAAGATGGAGATTCCATCGGTGGGATTGTCGAATGTATTGTTGAAGGTGTGCCAATAGGTCTTGGTAGTTATGTACAATACGATCGTAAGCTAGATGCACGTATTGCACAGGGTGTTATGTCTATCAATGCATTTAAAGGTGTGGAGATCGGAATTGGATTCGAAGCAGGGATTCTGAGAGGTTCACAAGTACATGACGAGATTATGTACAACGAGGAACAAGGATATTACCGCGCAAGTAATCGATTAGGCGGATTTGAAGGTGGCATGACCAATGGTATGCCTGTCGTGGTTCGCGGCGTAATGAAGCCTATTCCAACACTGTATAAACCATTACAAAGTGTTGATATTGACACGAAGGAAGCCTTTACTGCTCAAGTTGAGCGTTCCGATGCATGTGCTGTACCGGCAGCTAGTGTCGTAATGGAACATGTTGTTGCATGGGAAATTGCAAATGCCTTCTTGGAGAAATTCGGTGGAGATTCCATGGACGAGATTAAGGCCAACTATAACAATTATCTTGCTCAATTGGAGAGATATTAATGATAAGAACCGTGAATGTGGATCTAGGTGAACGTTCGTATCCTATCTATATCGGATCTGGTCTACTAAGTCATATTGGTCAATATTTCAAGAATCATGGAATATCTTCCAATAGCCCATTAATGATTGTGACGGATGAGAATATAGCTCCTAACTATTTAAATAGGGTAGAGAAGCTTTTATTAGATTCTGATTATAAAGTTGTCTCCAAAATAGTCAAAGCCGGAGAAACATCCAAGTCGTTATCTGTTCTTGAAGAAGTTATGACGACTGCCATTGAAGGTGGCCTCGATCGTAATTCAACAGTGATTGCCCTTGGTGGTGGCGTAGTTGGCGATTTAGCAGGGTTTGTTGCAGCTACATATATGAGAGGAGTCAAGTTCGTTCAGATTCCAACAACGATTCTAGCACATGATAGTAGTGTGGGCGGTAAGGTTGCTGTGAATCATCCACTCGCAAAGAATATGATAGGAGCATTTCATCAACCTGAGATGGTTCTCTATGATCTTGATACATTACAGACGTTACCACCACGAGATGTATCCGCAGGTTTATCTGAAATGGTAAAACATGGTCTAATCCGTGATGGTGATTTCGCAAGATGGTGCCGAGACCATGCTTCTGAATTGTTAGCACTTGACCCTGAAGCTTTGGGTTATGGATTAGAACGTGGTTGCTCGATTAAAGCGGATGTCGTATCCCGTGATGAACGAGAAAATGACTTACGAGCTATCCTTAATCTGGGTCATACGATCGGGCATGCGATTGAAGCTGTGGCAGGCTATGGTGAATACTTACATGGTGAAGCTATTGCAATCGGAATGGCAGGATCCGCACGCTTGGCTGTTCGACTAGGACGGGATCCACATATTTATGATGAAACTGTGAGCATGCTGCTATCCTTAGGGCTGCCCATTACGATGTCATCCCATTTATCAACCGATGATATTATGAATGCCATGAAACACGACAAGAAATTTAGAGAGGGTCATATGCTCTTTATCATACCGGAGTCGATTGGATCTGTAAGTATTGTGAAGGATATACCTGAACAACTTGTGCGTGAAACGATCGATCAACTTAGAGAAGGAGGAGGATCTCATGTATAATCGCGGAATTCGTGGTGCTACTAGTGTTACCAAGAATGACGAACAGGAAATATTACAAGAGACGATCACATTACTCAAAGAAATAATCATTCGTAATGAGATTGAACCCGAAGATATTTGTAGCGTATGGATCACGATGACATCGGATCTAGACGCCACTTTTCCTGCTAGAGCCATTCGTCAATTAGAAGGTTGGGACTTAGTTCCTCTTATGTGCTCGGTAGAAATACCCGTTCAGGGTAGTTTACCTCAATGTATTCGATTCATGATTCAGGTGAATACGGAGAAGAGCCAACGTGAAATGAAACATGTATACTTGAATGATGCACGTAAGTTAAGACCTGATCTTTCTGCTCCATCCAAGTAGGTCATAATTACGCTAATTTAGATGCATCGGCGATTATGAAATGGACGATTCAAGTGAAACTTAATCTTAACCTTATGTATAGTTGAACTCATTCATTTATTCCATGGGTTGTCAAAAGCAAGCATCATCATGTATAGTTAATTCAGTTGAGTAGAGCCTAGTTGAGTTGAGATGAGTATAGTTGAGCAGAGTCCATAAGCATTTATATTCGGTAAGAGAATCATATTGATTCTTGAACCTATTCCTTAGCGTTAGCTATTTCTGGGGAGAGGTTCTTGGATTGAAGTGGTTAATTACCGGACTCTTTCATATACTTCATGACCGATAGACCTCTACTTTTGTAGAGGTCTTTTGTGTATTTTAATCTGGGAGGGATGGTCATGATGACCCCTAATGTTGAACAAATCATTAAACTTTCAAGTCAATATAATCTGATACCCGTAGTAAAACGTCTCTTGTCAGATATGGAGACTCCTATCCGTGTTTTTCAGAGATATGCGAAGCAAGATCATGCTTTTCTTCTGGAAAGTGTTGAGGGTGGGATTCAATGGGCTAGATATTCATTTATTGGTACAGATCCATTTCTAATGATATCAGGTAAACAAGGACGAATTGTTCTTAAAAAAAATGGTGTGGAAGAAATAATGAAGGGTAAGCCGGTAGAGGAACTGAAAGCATTGTTACGTACTTACCGTAGCCCCAAGTTAGAAGATATGCCTCCTTTTACAGGTGGAGCTATTGGGTTCTTTGGGTATGATCTGCTTCAATATTATGAGAATTTACCTGCACATGCTGTAGATGATCTTCATATGGATGATATTCGATTTATGTTCTGCGACTCCATTATTGTGTTCGATCACGTAAAGCAACAAATTCTGTTAGTAGGCAATGTGCATGTTAAGGATGGAGATACAGATTCAGATATTGCACAAACATACGAAGCTGTGAGTCGTAAGTTAGAAGACATCGCGGAACAATTACAAGAACAAGGTCCACGAGAAAATGTGAATCGCCATAGTATCCCTCAAGATGTGGAACTAGGGGACATTAAGTCCAACATGACCAAAGAACAATACATTTCGAACGTAGAGCAAGCTAAGGAATATATTCGAGCTGGTGACATTTTTCAAGTCGTACTATCCCAGCGTTTTCATATAGAAACCGAAGTATCCCCACTACATGTATATCGTGTTCTAAGAACACTAAATCCTTCACCTTATATGTATTATCTGAAAATGGATGAAGAGATCATCGTTGGAACGTCACCTGAAGCACTAGTGAAGGTGGATGGAGACCGTGTAGAGACTCGGCCTATTGCCGGCACAAGACCTCGTGGGAATAGTGAAAGCGAAGATCGTGCCTTAACGGAGGAGTTAATGCACGATGAGAAGGAACGTGCGGAGCATCTAATGCTAGTTGATCTTGGCCGTAATGATCTAGGCAGAGTATCTAAATTCGGTACTGTTACATGCGATACATTTATGGAAATTGAGAAGTACTCCCATGTGATGCATATGGTCTCCAATGTTTCGGGGCAGTTGCATGAAGATAAAGATTTCTTTGATGCGTTCCTATCCTGTTTACCTGCAGGGACGGTATCAGGAGCGCCTAAGCTGAGAGCCATGGAGATCATAGCGGAGCTTGAGAAAGAAGCACGAGGTGCCTATGCGGGAGCTATAGGATACTTAGGATTTACTGGCAATATGGATTCCTGTATTACAATACGCACATTGATCTTTCGTAAAGGGAAAGCATACATCCAAGCAGGTGCAGGCATTGTATGGGACTCCGTGCCAGAGAAGGAATATGAAGAGACGGTTAATAAAGCAAAAGCGTTATTAAAAGCCATTCGGACAGCGGAGTTAATGTTCCCCCCTACGAAGAAGGATATCGATACGATAAATCAAGATTATTTATATGAATATACACCATAAGATAGTGTTCAAAAAGTCAGATTTTCAGCACCAAGAGTATGCTTACGATGCTGCGTTTTTTCAAAACGCTTTAGAAGATTGGATGAAGATAGGGAGTGAGGAGCGGAGCGTAGGCAGTACCTACGTGAGCACCGGAAGGACCGGCTGAATTCAATATTTGATGTCGAATAAGCTTCTTGGTATACTTCGTGATCAAAATATGATTTTTTGAACAACCTCTAGAAGTGTTCGAGTATACGATAGGGGTTCAGGGAGCTGAACCTGTCAAATGAATATAATGGAGATGAGCATAGTGGAGAATAGTATAGAACAGTTGAGTGTGGTTGGTAATCCATCCGTTCATGTGGATCATACAGATATGATTCAATCAAGTCTAACTAAATTGATCATGGGTAATGATCTTGCACGTATAGAAGCACGTCAAGTTATGCAGAGTATCATGGATGGAGAAGCGACACAGGCACAGATAGGCGGCTTATTGACTGCATTACGTATGAAAGGCGAGACGGTTGAAGAAATCACAGGGTTTGCTGAAGCGATGCGGGGTTCGGGGAACCGAATGTTGACGGAAAGTGCCCATTTACTCGACACGTGTGGGACGGGTGGATCAGGAATTCACAAATTCAATATATCAACAACCTCCGCCATTATTTCGTCATCCGTTTCTGTGCGGGTAGCGAAACATGGCAATCGTTCAGCATCTGGACGTGCAGGAAGTGCGGATGTATTGGAAGCACTAGGTGTTAACATCAATATATCGGCGGAACAAGCAAGACGGTGTTTGGATGAGATTGGGATTTGCTTCTTATTCGCACAAATCTATCATCCTTCTATGCGACATGCGGCCGCTCCTCGTAAAGAGCTGGGTGTACGAACGGTATTCAATATGTTAGGCCCACTGACCAATCCTGCTGGTGCTGACCGTCAGCTACTGGGCATCTATGATCGCAGCATGACGGAAACCATTGCACAAGTTCTGAACGAACTGGGACTGAAGCGTGCCTTGGTTGTCTCAAGCTTAGATGGATTGGATGAGATTAGTATCTCAGCGCCCACACAAGTGTCTGAATTACGTGGAGGTAAAGTAACTACTTATGATATTAACCCTCATGATTTAGGTCTTGATGTTCATCCTCTAGAAAAGGTGTTGGGTGGCGATGCAGCTGAGAATGCTCGAATTATTCACTCCGTTCTTCAAGGGGAGAAGAGTCCGTATCGAGATGTTGTATTAGCTAATGCTGGAGCATGTATATATGTATCTGGACTGTCCGAGAGTATCTATGAAGGTGTACAGCTTGCTTCAAAGGCTATAGATAATGGAAGTGCCTATGCTAAATTAAATCAATTGATTCAAATGACAGGAGAAGAGTCCTATGTATCTTGATAAAATAGTAGCCACCAAAGTCAAAGAGGTGGAAGAACTTGCGAAGAACTTTGATTTCTCACGAACGGAACGAGTCATTGCTAACCTGCCACCAACTAGAGGATTTCTAAGAGCTGTATCAACAGATCGCCATCGAGATATGGGTCTCATTGCAGAGGTCAAGAAGGCTTCTCCATCGAAAGGATTAATTCGACCGGATTTCGATCCTGTGGAGATTGCTTTAGCCTATGAACGGGCTGGTGCAGATTGTTTATCTGTGCTTACAGACGTGGAATATTTTCAAGGAAGCGGTGAATATCTAAGAGCTGTCCAAGCTGCGGTAAGGATACCTCTACTGCGCAAAGATTTCATTATTGATGAACGTCAAATCTATGAAGCACGCCTGTTGGGGGCAGATGCAGTTCTACTTATCGCTAGCATATTAGAGCCTTCCCAAATATCTTCATTCATCAAGACAGCTTCTTCGATCGGACTAGATGCTTTAATTGAAGTCCATAACGCAGAAGAGTTAGAGAATGTATTACATTTAGATCAGGCATCATTGATAGGGATTAACAATCGTAATTTACATACGTTTGAAACATCTCTAGAAACGACTGCTAAACTGATTCAAATGATTCCTAGTGAAATAACGATCATCAGCGAGAGTGGTATTGCGGGATCCGATGATATGGATTTCCTCAAGCGTTCAGGAGCGGATGGCGTCCTCATAGGTGAATATTTCATGAGACAACAAGATGTTGGTGTAGCTGTTACAGAACTAATGGGATCTCTTCCTGAAGGGGAAGGAAGGTTATAAAATGGATAAAACATTCGTAAAAATATGTGGACTTCAGGACGTTGAAGTGCTAAAATCTATGTTACACTTACCGGTAGATTATATCGGATTCGTATTTGCTACTAGTCGCCGACAAGTTACGATGGAAGATGCATCGGTACTCTTGCAACAGCTTCAGCATTGGGAGAATGTGACACATCCTGAGAGTGTAGGTGTCTTCGTGAATCCTGAGATGGCGTATCTCTCTAAAGTGATGGAACGTTCACCCTTAGATGTGATTCAATTGCACGGACAAGAAGATGCTAAGTTCTGTCATGACGTCAAACGTCAATTTGGTGTTAAAGTGTTTAAAGCTCTTTCAATAAACTCAAATGGTCATGTAGCCGATCATGGTTCGGACTCTACGAAGCATCCATTGCTTCCAAAAGATTATGTCGGTGTTATTGATGCAATGTTACTGGATACGTTCGACCCTGTTTATGGGGGTGGTTCAGGGCGTACCTTTGCATGGGATCACATTCCGTATTATCAGGAAGAGAGTCGTAAACTAAATATCCCTCTTTTTATAGCTGGTGGTCTTGAACCTTCAAATGTTAGTGAGTTAATTACGAAATATCATCCATATGGGGTAGATGTTTCTAGTGGCGTAGAAAGTAATGGTTTGAAAGATATAGATAAAGTAATAGCTTTTGTTGAAAGGGTGAAACAGATATGACACAAACACAAATGCCAGATCAGAACGGTCGCTTCGGTCCATTCGGTGGACGCTTCGTACCCGAAACATTAATGAATGCACTCATAGAATTAGAACATTCCTATAAACAACATGCAGCAGATCCAAGTTTCCAAGCGGAAATAGACTATTTGTTGAAGCAATATTCTGGACGTGAGACACCCCTTTATTATGCGGAACGTTTAAGCAAACATTTGGGTGAAGCTAAAATTTACTTAAAGCGTGAGGATCTAAATCATACGGGTGCTCACAAAATTAATAATGCGATCGCGCAAGGTATTCTTGCTAAACGAATGGGAAAGAAGAAAGTAATTGCTGAGACTGGTGCGGGCCAACATGGTGTCGCAACAGCTACGGTAGCTGCACTTCTTGGAATGGAATGTAAGGTGTTCATGGGGGAAGATGATACGAAACGTCAAGCTCTGAATGTCTTCCGAATGAAGTTACTCGGTGCGGAAGTCATTCCGGTTACTTCGGGGTCTCGTACACTGAAGGATGCAGGAAATGAAGCACTCCGTTATTGGGTTAGTAATGTAGATGATACATTCTATATCTTAGGTTCTGCAGTTGGACCACATCCGTATCCGATGATGGTTCGGAATTTCCAGAGAGTGATCGGAGACGAGACGAGACGTCAGATTCTTGAGAGTGAAGGTCGCCTTCCGAATATTCTTGTTGCACCCGTTGGTGGGGGGAGTAATGCGATTGGGATGTTCTATCCTTTCATAGAAGATAAAGAAGTTGCAATGGTTGGAGTCGAAGCGGCAGGAAAAGGTGTGGACACACAATTCCATGCAGCTACGATGACTAAGGGAACACATGGAGTGTTCCAGGGGTCAATGAGTTATCTTTTGCAGGATCAGCACGGTCAAGTACAGGAAGCACACTCTATATCAGCTGGACTGGATTACCCAGGGGTTGGGCCAGAACACTCTTATCTGAAAGATATTGAACGTGTTAAGTATGTTCCAATTACAGATCAGGAGGCGCTTGATGCACTACAGTTGCTCTGTCAGACTGAAGGAATCATCCCAGCGCTTGAATCCGCTCATGCTGTTGCAGAAGTTATTAAGATAGCTCCTAGGTTAACGAAGGATGATATTGTGGTTATTTGTTTATCTGGACGAGGAGACAAAGATGTCGAATCTATCATGGCATATACAGGGGGGAATCAGTCATGAATTTGATGGATCAGACATTTGAAGTGTTGAGAAGCCAGAATCGCACGGCACTGATTCCTTTTTTGACCGTAGGAGATCCTGATGTTGCGACAACCGTAGAGATCATACTACAATTAGAGGCAGCGGGTGCTGATATTCTAGAACTAGGAGTACCGTATTCCGATCCTCTAGCGGATGGACCTGTTATTCAACGGGCATCTCAACGGTCATTGAAACATGGTGTGACCATTCGTACATGTATGGAGACGGCTGTAAAAGCTCGTGAATCAGGTGTGAAGATGCCATTTATCCTTTTTACTTATTTCAATCCTGTGTTGCAGATGGGTCTAGACCTTTTCTTCAACGAAGTAAAAAATCATGAAATCAGCGGATTGATTATCCCGGACCTTCCAGTGGAAGAATCGGGTGATATATGTCGTCGTGCGGATGAAGCTGGAGTAAGTCTAATTCCATTGGTAGCACCTACTTCAAATGAACGAATTGAGAAAATAGTTAGTAATGCTAGTGGCTTTGTATACTGCGTGTCTTCCTTAGGCGTGACAGGGGAACGTTCCTCGTTCCACCAGGGGGTAGAACAATTTATTCAAACTGTTAAGAAGTATACAAATCTTCCGGTTGCCGTTGGGTTTGGGATCTCTACGCATGAACAGGTAGCTCACTTCTCTCAAATATGTGATGGAGTTGTCGTGGGAAGTGCGATCGTACGTGAGATTGAATCTGTGATTCCTTTATTGAACGACGTTAATACTAGACAAGAGGGACTACTACAAATACGTGAGTTTGTAACACAATTAAAAGGATAATGTAATAGAAAGTGAGTGGATATGATTATGAAACCTAAATCCCATATTGTTAACCTTCCAGTATATCAACCGGGTAAACCAACAGAAGAAGTGAAGAAGGAATTTGGATTAACGGAAGTCATTAAGCTGGCTTCGAATGAGAATCCATACGGTTCATCACCTCGTATTAAAGATGCAGTTTTATCTGAACTTGAGAATATTAGTATTTATCCAGATGGTAGTGCAGCAAATTTAACGACAGCATTAAGTAATCATCTGGGTGTAAATGCGGATCAGATCATTTTTGGGTGTGGATCAGATGAGATTATTGCATTGATTACTCGAGCCTTTTTTGTGCAAGGTGATGAGACGATCATGGCTGACCAGACCTTCTCTGTATATAAGAGTAATGCAGACATTGAAGGAGCAACTAGTATTGAAGTTCCACTTAAGGATGGCGTACATGATCTAGAGGCCATGTTGGCCGCTGTAAATGAGCGTACCAAGATTATGTGGGTATGTAATCCGAATAATCCGACGGGAACCATCGTTTCGGACCGTGCATTAACAACCTTTTTGGATGAAGTTCCATCAGAAGTGTTAGTTGTACTTGATGAGGCATATTGTGAATTCGTTACGGATTTATCTTACTCAGACGGTATAAAATTTCTGAATAAATACCCTAATGTCATCGTTCTTCGAACGTTCTCCAAAATATATGGTTTAGCTTCTATGCGTATCGGTTATGGCGTAGGAAGTGCTGAAGTGATCAAATTAATCAATCAAGTTCGGGAGCCCTTTAATACGTCACGAATTGCTCAAGTTGCTGCCATAGCTGCATTAGAAGATCAGGGGTTTGTTGATCAATGTCGTAGCTTAAATGCTCAAGGAATTATGTATTTGCAAGGCGAATTTGATCGCTTAGGACTGTCCTATTTACCTGCACATGGCAATTTCATTATGGTCGATGTACGTAAGCCATCTAGTGAAATATTTCAAGCGTTACTACGAAAAGGGGTTATCATTCGTGCTGGACATCAGCGGTACCCAAGCTATATCAGAGTGACAGTAGGGACCCAAGAACAAAATAACATTTTCATTCATGCATTAGAGGAAGTGCTCCAAGACATCCCAACTCAAGTGTAAATAATAAATCTAAGAATAGAAATGAGATATCATGAACACAACAAAAATAGCTATCTTTGGAGTAGGTTTAATTGGAGGTTCGCTAGCACTTTGTTTTAAAGATAAGCCAGGGATTACGGTGGTGGGCCATGCTCACCGCCCTGACTTAATAGACACATACATGACCAGAGAAGTAGTGGATCATGCTACACTTTCAATCGAAGAAGCATCATGTGATGCTGATTTTATTTTTCTTTGCGTACCTGTAGGTAAATTAGAAGAATATTTAGAGAAATTGAGTGTTCTACCTTTGAAGAAGGGTTGTATCATTACAGATGTGGGAAGTACCAAGGCAAGTATATCTGAAGCAGCGGAGTCATTGGAACTGCAAGATGTATACTTCATTGGTGGACATCCTATGGCTGGATCTGAACGTTCAGGTGTCGAAGCGGCTTCTGTACTCCTATTCGAGAATGCTTACTATGTGTTATGCCCTTCTTCACATGTTCCAAAGGACGCGTGCGACTCTTTAGAACGTCTATTATCCTATACTCGTGCTCAAGTTGTGAAAGTGGAACCAAGGCTTCACGACGAGATTGTAGGTGCTATTAGTCATTTACCTCATGTTATCGCTGTAGCATTGGTTAACCAGATCTGTGGATATAATGAATCCAATACGTTATACCGAAGATTAGCTGCAGGAGGCTTTAGAGACATCACTAGAATTGCTTCTAGTGATCCCGTCATATGGAGAGACATACTATTGAACAACAACGATGTCATGTTGCGCTTACTTCAAGATTGGAACATGGGTATTTCCTCTTTCATAGACATGCTAAGTAATCATGATGGGCAAGGGATTGAAGAGGCCTTTCAGAAAGCTAATGCTTTCCGTAACGAACTGCCTGAAGGGCGCAAAGGAATGATTGTTCCTTTATTTGATCTGTATTTGAATGTACCGGATCATCCCGGGATTATTGGTAAAATAGCAACAGAGTTAGGCTCAGAACAGATTAATCTTAGCAATATTCAAATTATTGAGAGCAGAGAAGATGTCCCAGGTGTGATGCGGCTTTCATTCCGTCAAGAAGAGGATATGGAGCGTGCAAGAGCATTACTCCATGAGTTGAATTATACCGTCTTCATGTGATATTAAAGTGATTACATTAACTTTTAAAACAATTATTGACAAATGTAAACGTATACATTACAATGAACTTACAGTATGGTTTCTCTCCACTCCTATCCAATATCTTCTGCTCTGTCTTGAGCAGAGACCACTTTGAAAAAAGTGGTCTTTTTTTTGTCTATTTTTTGATAATCAATTTGAGAAGTCCTCCACGCTCTGGTGAATACGAGTCAAGATAGCTTATATTTATACTTCTTACATTAAGGGTTGTTTTAGGCTCGGGATTGTAATAAAATTTCACATTGTATGTGGTCTAGTGGTAGGCTAATAATATACAGGTGTATTGAACCGCGTACGTTCTCGGAAGAAAAGGAAGGGAGTAATTACATGTTATCGACTCGGAGGTCACTCGGAATAGCAAAATTTATGCTTAGGAATGGAATGTTAACGATTATCACGACCTTTTTAATTGTATTCTCACTTCGAATAATGCTTGGGGATAGTGAAAGCAATTGGCAATATTTTATCACAACGTTTTTCTTTGTTCTTGTGATCACGACTGTCTTTTTCTTTATCATTTATTCGCAAGGGCGTAGACTCAGATCAGAGCAAGAACAACTTGCCAATGTATTTCAGCACATTTCAGATGGGGTTCTTGTGCTTGATAACGCTATGAATATTAAACGTATTAATCCTGCTGCAAGACAAATGTTGAAACTGGATGAGGATGAAGTGTCCATCAGTTTCTGTAACATGTGTTCCAATTATCCAGGACTGAATAAGTTATGTTCCTACCAAAACTGTTTTATTGGTGATTCCACACAACAGCCAATAGAACTGCAGATTATCACGCCAAAGGGTGGTGCTAAATCGATCAATGCGAGCGTATCGCATTATGTAGACTCGATGCATGGACCTTTAAGTATATTACGCATTCATGAAGTTGACGGGACACGTCTGGAAGAGCAACATCAAATTGCGAAGATGATTACGCACTCCATTCTGCAAGCACAAGAGAATGAGCGGAAGCTTATATCACGAGAGTTACACGATGGGATCGGCCAATCGCTTTATAGCATATTAATTCATTCGGAGTTACTGAAGATGGATGATGCTCTGCAAAGTATGCAGGAAGATAAACTAGATACTTTGCAAGAAGCCATACGGAACACGATAGAGGATATTCGTGATTTATCCGCAGAATTGCGGCCGTCAGCACTGGATGATATCGGATTGATTGCAGCGCTACGAAAATACTTTCGAAGTTATGGTCAGAAGTTTGGTATTCAAGTTCATTTTAAAGTGGAAGAAGAAGGTGGGCGAATGCCTGCCGCTATAGAAACAGCTCTTTACCGGATTGTTCAAGAAGCGCTAACGAATGCGGCTAAGTATTCACAAACAGATGTCATTGATGTTCAATTGAAGCATTCTACAACTTCCGCAGAGCTACAAGTAAAGGATTACGGTCGAGGTTTTGTCATCACTTCTGAGCTGAGACAAGGGGTTGGATTATACAGTATGGAAGAGAGAGTCAAAATATTAGGAGGTTCATTTGACATTCAATCCGTGCCGGATAAAGGTACAACGATTCAAGTGCAAATATTTATTGATGATGGACATGGTTCGACAGTAGAGGAGGACTTAACGTGAAAGTGAAGGTTTTTATTGTAGATGATCATGCCGTTGTGCGTAGTGGTCTACGTGCCGTACTTGATGCGCAAACGAACATCACTGTCATTGGTGAAGCGGCAGATGGAGCATCTTGTATTAAGCAGGCGTTGGAGCTGAAACCGGATCTTGTGCTAATGGATCTGAGTTTTCCGAACGGTCGAGATGGGTTGTATACGACGAAAGAGCTCTTACAATCTATGCCGGAGGTTAAGGTTATTATCCTAACGATGCATGATGATGAGCAGTATCTATTTCGTGCACTTAAAGCTGGAGCATCAGGCTATATATTGAAATCGGCACCCATGTCTGAGCTTGTTCTGGCCATTGAGCAGGTTCATCAAGGGCTTGTTTATTTGCATCCATCAGCGACTAAAAAGGTCATTCAAGGCTATTTACATGGACAGACCAAAGAAACGAAGGATGTATTTGAGACTCTCACAGAACGTGAAAGAGAAATCCTTAGCTTAGTAGCCAAAGGTTATACCAATAAGGAAGTGGCTGAATTATTATTAATTAGCGTCAAAACAGTGGAGAACCACAAAGCAAATATGATGGATAAATTACAATTAAATAACCGCCGAGAGCTAATGAAGTTAGCGTACAGAAGGGGGTTGCTAGATTTTGACTGAAAGTGTGACAAGGCGGAAAAAGATGCAAATCGAGCTGGAGCAACTTAAGGAAGAACTAGGACTCGATTTCGTAGCTGTAGCGTTGGCGGATGGCCAATATCGCGATATTTACTGGCGGTTTGCTCTCGGAGCAAATTCAGAACGATACAAAAAAATTGCGGTTCGGATGGGAAAAGGAATGGCTGGAAAGGTACTTCAAGGTTTCACTCCTTATGTTGTTACTGAATTCCCAGAGGATGTGCAGGAAGATGTATTAGAATATCCTATATTTCTTGTGGAATCTTTGAAATCGGGGATGGGTGTAACGATCAAAAGCCCCTTACCTACGGATATGCAATCCAATGGAGTGCTTCTCGTTGGGCAACGTAGTAAACGGGAGTTTCAGGAGAACGATATTGATCGTGTGCAATTATGTGCAAGTGTACTTGCTGAATTATATGATCTATATCCTTTAGAGTTAACGGATTCGGAGGACTTAGAGATGTCACATTGGACGCAGAAATATACTCCGAGTGTCTCCCAGGACATCGTATCTATAACGGAGAAGGAAGCTGGACCCATTGTTAAGCTACTACATGAAGCTCAAGCGGTTGGCATTTCTTGTGAACTATTAGATCAGAGAATAACACGATTGAGCGATGAACGGCAGGAAGAGATTACGGCAATTCTAACTCTTTTGGTGAAAGAATATACAACATCTAAAGAGGGTGCTCAGTTGGTTATTGGTCAAGACGAATTAGGGCATACATTAATCGAATGTGAGGGTTACCTTCTGTACCCTTCGTCACAAGAGCTATTTCTACCTGTAATGACCGAGCTTAAATCGCTTAAATGTGATCTAGAAATCGTGATTGAAAAGGAGAAACAATCTGTACGTTTAACTATGCCAACTCGTTTGCTACTTGATGAAATGAACTGGAATCACTAGAAAGCATGAATTGGGGAATTTCCTTGGATGAAATGAGGGAATTCCCTCTTTGTTTCGTAACAGACTCCTAGGATAATGAAAAGTAATTAAGTTCATTATATTTCGGAGGCGTATCTATGAAACCATCTAAAGCAATACTACCTCTTCAAACATTGAGCCTTGTACTTGGTTTTGCTGTTTGGGGAATCTTATCATCGTTAATTGTATTTATTAAGGACGGCATTCTATTAACACCAAGCCAACTATCTTTAGTTACGGCAGTGCCGATTGTGCTTGGATCCATTTTACGTGTTCCATTTGGTTACTGGACGAATAGGTTCGGTGCACGATGGATGTTTTTGATCAGTTTTATAGTGTTGTTAGCTCCAGTCTTCTATATTAGTAAAGCAACGAGTTTTGCGGATCTCATTATCGGTGGACTATTTCTTGGAGTTGCAGGTGCAACATTCTCTGTGGGTGTAACCTCTCTTCCGAAATATTATCCACAAGAGAAACACGGATTTGTTAATGGGATTTATGGATTAGGAAATATCGGATCGGCAGTAAGCACCTTTTTCGCTCCTGTAATGGCAAATCAGTTTGGATGGCGGACAACGGTACAATTTTACCTGATTTTATTGATCTTTTTTGCACTAGCTAACTTTTTTGTGGGAGATAAGAAAGAAAAAAAATCGACAGTTCCTCTGATGGAGCAATTTAAGGCAATATATCGAAATGAGAAGTTGTGGCTCATATGCCTCTTTTATTTTATTACATTTGGTTCGTTTGTAGCATTCACGATATTTCTACCGAACTTCCTTGTTCAACACTTTGGCATTAGCAAAGTAGATGCTGGACTACGTACAGCGGTATTCGTCGTATTGGCAACAATTATGCGTCCAGTTGGGGGTATACTTGGCGATAAGTTCAATCCATTTAAAATATTGATTTATGTATTCTCTGGATTAACTATCGGTGGTATTCTGCTCGCATTCTCACCATCCATTATGTTGTATACTGTTGGCTGTTTACTTATTGGATTGTGTGCAGGAATAGGGAATGGTACCATATTTAAATTAGTTCCGCTCTATTTCTCGAAGCAAGCAGGTATTGCGAATGGGCTTATCTCTGCTCTTGGGGGTCTGGGAGGGTTCTTCCCACCTCTAATGTTGACATTATTGTTTGGAATCACAGGTCATTATGCGATTGGGTTCATGGCATTGGCGATGGTCGCATTATGTAGCTTGCTTCTTGTTCTTTATTTATACTGGCAGGATAAAGTGAAATTAGCAGAACAAATTATTCAGAGTACTTCTCAGGCGATTCTAGTAACGAATAAAAAGGGAATAATTATTAATGTGAACCCTGCGTATACTGCAGTTACTGGCTATACAGCAGAAATGGCGATTGGACAGAAGTCTGGGTTTCTTAAATCAGGCCGTCATGACAAAGCTTTCTATGAGTCGATGTGGAAGCAGTTGAAAGAAAATAATGCTTGGAGCGGGGAAATCTGGAATAAAAAGAAAAACGGAGAGATCTTCTTACAACATATCAGCATTAATGCCGTACAAAGTGATGTTGGAGAAACGAGTTATTATGTAGGGGTCTTCACTGAAGTTGAACCATCCTCTCAGAGATTTCCTAAATAAGATGTCCCTTGAGATGCTCAAGAATTGGACAAAAGGATGAATATCAAAATGAATGGAAGAAAAGACCAACACAATTTCATGAGAAAAGCGATCAGTGTTCAGGAAGCGACACAAACGGTGCTAGACACCGTTCGCCTTATGGATAAAGAAGAAGTTACGATCATGCAAAGTATTGGCAGATATTTGGCTGCGGAGGTTGTTGCTCCACAGCCATTCCCACATTTCCGCCGTGCAGGCATGGACGGATATGCGGTTGTAAGTGCCGATACTTCGAGTGCCACGATTAAAGGACCTATTACATTAAAAGTGGTGGATAACATTCCAGCTGGGACAGTATCAGCAAAGATACTTCGAAGCGGAGAATGTATGAGAATTATGACTGGTGGAGCTGTCCCGGATGGGGCAGACGCTGTCATTAAATACGAGATGACTGAAGAAGATAGTATAGATAGAGACTTCGATCATATAGAGACATGCCTAGTCAAGGGTGCTGTAACTCCCGGAGAGAATGTTTCTCCTATCGGTATTGAAATTGGCGAAGGTGAAATGGTACTTCATTCGGGTGTTCGTATTGGCCAAGGCGAGATTGCACTGCTTGCGATGATGGGTGTAGCTTCTGTTCAGGTATATCGACAGCCTAGAATTGCTGTTCTAACTACAGGATCTGAGTTATTAGATGTTGATGCACCGCTTGAGCCAGGAAGGATTCGCAATAGCAATGGTTACATGGTTGCTGCTGCGATTATGGATTATGGGGGTATTCCCTTTATGATAGGGCGAATACAGGATGACGCTGAATTAGCTAAAAATACTGTAATCGATGCTTTATCGACATACGATGCTGTTGTGACTACTGGCGGCGTATCCGTGGGGGATCATGACATTATTTATGATGTGACTCAAGCATGGGATGGCGATCTGTTGTTTAACAAAGTATTGATGCGTCCTGGTAGTCCAACAACTTATGGCTTGTGGCATGGTAAAGCTCTCTTTGCACTTTCCGGTAATCCAGCAGCATGTTATGTGGGATGTAGGTTGTTTCTTCGTCCAGCCATCCGTGGCATGATGGGAGCTGAGCTTGTTCCAGAACGGCGTATGTCAGCAACATTAACTGTCGATTATCTGAAATCTGATCGTTCTACGCGTTTCGTTCGTGGTATTGTATCCAGTAAGGAAGGGCGGCTTGAAGCAGCGCCTGTGGGTCGTGATATGTCTAGTATTACGGTTTCCCTTCGTGATGCGAATTGTCTAATCTGTCTTCCAGGTTCGCCGAATGGATATCAAGCGGGCAGCCTTGTAGAAGTCATTTTGTTATAAAGGAGGGATATCCTAATGCCCGTGAATTCCAATGAAAGTGGTACCTACTCACACTTACCTGTTTTACAAATCGTTGGTTTTAAAAATAGTGGTAAAACCACGCTAGCTTGTAAAGCTATCGCTGAGTTGTCGGCTCGTGGCTTAAGAGTCGGATCAGCGAAACATGATGCACACCGATTTCAGTTAGACGAACCGGGTACGGATAGTAGTAAGCACCTGACTCACGGGTCTGTGGAAACCGTTCTGACATCCAATACAGCTACACGCTGGATGCGCCAAAATCCAACCACACTTTGCGAAATTTCTAGCATGTTGAACGGAAGAGTAGACATCATCATTGCAGAAGGTTTTAAAAATGCGTCATATCCCAAAATTGCACTTATTCGTGAATCAGACCAAATGGAGGCCTTAATTCAAGAGACCTCTGATGTTCGTCTATGGATAAGTTGGTTGAATCCTGAGAAACTCTCGACAAATAAAGCTTATACCCAGCAGCTTATTGCTGTCCCCATCATTTCTATACATGACGAGGAAGTTGTAATGAACAGCATCCAATCCCTCGTCCTATCTTTATTCCCCTCAAACACAAAATTCATAAAAAATCTGTCGATTTAGGTGAAAGATGATTCAAAACTAGGGAAAGCCCTTGAACGAATGAGGGTTTTCCCCACTCTTTTGTGCCAGCAGTATAGTCTACAATTAAAAGTAGAAAAAGGCGCAAGGAGATGAACGCATGAAGAAGAATAATCCTCTATTGCAAAAACTAACATTTTTCCGCAAAAAAGAAAAAAATGCGGAAGGATGGAGCGAAGTATCAACTGCTGATCGTTCTTGGGAAGATATGTACCGTAACCGGTGGCAGCATGATAAGGTTGTTCGCTCAACGCATGGAGTTAACTGTACAGGATCATGTAGTTGGAAAATTTTTGTTAAAAATGGCATCGTTACTTGGGAAACGCAACAAACAGACTATCCGACAACTGGACCGGATATGCCAGAGTTTGAACCACGTGGATGTCCTCGTGGAGCAAGCTTCTCTTGGTATCTCTATAGTCCACTTCGGGTGAAATATCCATATATTCGTGGGAAACTGCTTCAGTTGTGGCAGGAAGCTTGTCAACAATATGCTGATCCAGTCCAAGCATGGGCCTCTATTGTTGAAGATGATGAGAAGAAATTAATATATAAATCTGCCCGAGGCAAGGGTGGTATGGTCCGTGCATCCTGGGATCAGGTCAATGAAATTATTTGTGCATCATTACTATATACGATAAAAAAATATGGTCCAGACCGTGTGTTTGGATTCTCACCAATTCCGGCAATGTCCATGATTAGCTATGCTGCTGGATCGAGATTTCTTTCGTTACTCGGCTCGCCACTACTTAGTTTCTATGACTGGTACGCTGACCTTCCGCCAGCTTCACCTCAAATTTGGGGAGATCAGACGGATGTTCCTGAAAGTAGTGACTGGTACAACTCAAGCTACTTGCTTGTATGGGGATCTAACCTTCCTATGACAAGAACGCCAGATGCACATTTCATGACAGAAGCTCGATATCGCGGAACGAAAGTCGTATCCATTAGCCCAGATTATGCTGAGTTCGTGAAATTCGCTGATAAATGGCTACAATCGAAGCAAGGCACAGATGGAGCGCTTGCCATGGCGATGGGCCATGTTATTTTAAATGAATTTTATGTTCAGAATCGCACGGAGTATTTCGAGAATTACTCTAAGAAATATACTGACTTTCCATTTCTTCTTCTATTGGAAGAGAAGGATGGAGTCTGCACAGCAGATCGTTTCCTAACAGCGAAAGATCTAGGGATTGAAACAAATAATCCTGAATGGAAGACAGTTCTTATTGATGAACATACAGGGGAACTTCATATCCCTAATGGCACGATTGGATCACGTTGGGGTGAAGATGGTAAATGGAATCTGAATCCGGTGGATACGATTACGGGTGACGACATTAGTCCACAGCTTGGCCTAGGTCAATATGCAAATGGTAATTTAGACATCAGCTTGCCGTATTTTGACGATGACGGTAAAACGGTTATATCTCGCAGCATTCCTTATAAAACAGTTGAGGCTGCTGATGGCACAACTTATCGTGTTACTTCTGTATTTGATTTGATGCTTGCACAGTATGGGGTTGATCCTACAGGTGCTGGTAGCTATGACGATGCAGACACTGCATATACACCAGCTTGGCAAGAAGCCATTACGGGTGTTGATCGAGCTTCAATTATTCAAATTGCTCGTGAATTTGCTACAAATGCTGTAGATAGCAAAGGACGTTCGATGATTATTGTCGGTGCAGGAATTAATCACTGGTACAATTCGGACACGATTTACCGTAGCATTCTGAACTTGGTTCTTATGACAGGATGTCAAGGTGTTAATGGTGGTGGTTGGGCGCATTACGTAGGACAAGAGAAACTACGTCCAGCTGAAGGATGGGCTACAGTAGCCTTTGCAAGAGATTGGACGATGCCTGCTCGACAAATGAACGGAACTTCGTTCTTCTATTTCGCGACAAATCAATGGCGGTTCGAATCGAATCCGGTAGAGGACCATACATCAGCGCTTGTGGATAAGACACGTTATGCACATCCTGCGGACTATAACGTATTGGCATCCAGACTTGGTTGGTTACCATCCTATCCACAGTTCGATGAGAATTCAATCGATCTAGTGAGTCAAGCCAATGCTAATGGTGCTAGTACACCAGAAGCTGTGTCACAATATGTGGCTCAACAATTGAAGGATCGTAAAATGAAGTTTGCTATGGAAGATCCAGATGCAGCAGTCAATCATCCGAAGGTGATGTTTGTATGGCGTGCGAATCTGATCTCAAGTTCTGGTAAAGGACATGAGTATTTCTTGAAGTATTTACTAGGAGCGCACAACGGCTTGCTAAATGATGATACAAATACCATCCGTCCGGAGGAAATAACTTGGAGAGATGAAGCGGCAGAGGGCAAGCTTGACTTGATGGTCAACATAGACTTCCGTATGTCAGGTACGGCTGTATATTCCGATATCGTTCTTCCAGCGGCTACATGGTATGAGAAGAGTGATCTCTCATCAACAGACATGCATCCATTTATCCATCCATTTAATCCAGCGGTTCCGCCACTCTGGGAATCACGTTCAGACTGGGAAACGTTCAAGTCGATTGCCAAGACTTTCTCGAAAATGGCGGAAGGGCAATTTGATGGACCTGTACAAGATCTCGTATCCGTACCTTTAATGCATGATACTCCGGAAGAGTTAGCACAACCATTTGGTAAAGTGCGCGATTGGAGTAAGGGAGAGATCGAAGCTATACCTGGTAAGACAATGCCGAAATTTATTATCGTAGAGCGTGATTATGCTCAAGTCTATAAGAAGATGACTTCACTTGGACCACTGGTGAAAGAAAAACCTTATGGTATTAAAGGGATGAATTGGTCAGCTGATGATGAATATGAACTACTGAAGAAAGTGAATGGCGTAGTTGATGAGCCAGGTGTAGGCGAAGGTTGTCCTAAGCTAGACACGGATATTCATATGGCAGAAACGATCATGACCTTATCTTCAACAAGTAACGGAAAAATGGCGGTCAAAGCCTGGGAATCTCTTGAGAAGAAGACAGATTTGAAGCTCAAGGATTTGGCACAAGATCGTGAAGATGAACGATTTACTTTTGAACAAATTACAGCACAACCGAAGACGGTTATTACTTCACCTGCTTTCAGTGGAACGGAACAGCATGGACGCAGATATTCACCATTTACTACGAATATTGAACGAATGATTCCGTTTAGAACATTGACGGGACGACAACATTTCTTCGTCGATCATGAAATGTTAACAGAATTCGGTGAGAATATGGCGATATTCAAACCAACGTTGAAACATTCACCTTTCCATACAAATAATGACCGTCCAGATGTTAAAGGGAAAGAAATTGTATTGAATTTCATGACGCCACATAGTAAATGGTCCATTCACAGTATGTATTATGATTCTTTACCAATGCTCACATTGTTCCGTGGAGGACCAACCATCTGGATGAATAAAGACGATGCAGCGGAAACAGATATTAAAGATAACGACTGGATTGAATGTTTCAATCAGAATGGTGCGGTTGTCGCTCGTGCCGTTGTCACACATAAGATGCCGCGTGGAATGTGCTATATGTACCATGCACAAGATCGCACGATCAACGTTCCTGCAACAGATGTAACTACTACTCGTGGTGGAACTCATAATAGTCCGACGAAAATCCATGTGAAGCCAACACATATGATTGGTGGATATGCACAATTAAGCTATGGCTTCAACTATTATGGTCCGACAGGGAACCAACGTGATTTGAATGTTGTTATACGTAAACTTTCGGAGGTGAATTGGCTTGAAGATTAAAGCACAGATTGGAATGGTAATGAACCTAGATAAATGTATCGGGTGCCATACGTGTTCTGTTACGTGTAAGAACACTTGGACAAACCGTAAAGGTGCCGAATACATGTGGTTCAATAACGTAGAGACCAAGCCAGGGATCGGATATCCGAAACAGTGGGAGAACCAAGAGAAATATAAAGGCGGATGGGTGCTCAAGAAAGGTAAGCTTGAGCTCCGTTCAGGATCTCGTGCGAATCGCTTGACTAATATTTTTCATAATCCAGATCAACCGACCATCGATGATTATTACGAGCCGTGGGACTATGAATATGAAAAATTAAACCCAACGAAAGAAACGAAGCATCAACCTGTAGCGCGCCCGAAATCGCAAATTACGGGTGAACATATGGAAATTAAATGGGGTCCGAACTGGGAGGATGATCTGGCAGGCGTCCATGAAACTGGATTGCTTGATCCAGACATGGCAGGTATTGAAGAATCCGTTCGAATGGAGTTCGAACAAGTATTCATGATGTATCTTCCTCGTATCTGTGAACACTGCATTAATCCATCTTGCGTGTCCAGTTGCCCTTCTGGTGCGATGTATAAACGTGAAGAAGACGGGATTGTTCTTGTAGATCAGAATGCTTGTCGTTCATGGAGATTCTGTGTTTCCAGCTGTCCGTACAAAAAGGTGTATTTCAACTGGCAAACAAATAAAGCGGAGAAATGTACCCTTTGTTTCCCACGAATTGAACAAGGTCTACCAACCATTTGTTCTGAAACATGTGTTGGGCGTATTCGTTACCTTGGCGTGATGTTCTATGATGCGGATCGTGTCGAAGAAGCTGCTTCTGTGGAAGATGAACAGAAGCTCTATGAAGCACAGCTTGATATTTTCCTAGATCCAAATGATCCAGAAGTTATCGCTGCAGCACGTGAAGCAGGCATTCCTGAAGATTGGATCGATTCGGCACAACGTTCACCTATCTATAAGATGGCGGTAGACTGGAAAATAGCACTTCCGCTTCACCCAGAATATCGGACGATGCCGATGGTATGGTATGTTCCACCACTAAGCCCAATTACGAATATCGTTGAAGGGAAAGGCGCGATGGCTACACCTGACGATATATTCCCAGCGATCGACGACATGCGTATTCCTGTACAGTATCTTGCAAATCTGTTGTCGGCGGGAGATACCGAGGTTATCAAGACTGTTCTTAAGAAGATGGCGGTTATGCGCTCGCATATGCGCTCACGTAATTTGAATAAAGAACCTAATCTTGAATTACTAGAACAGTTCGGCATGACGGAGAAGGAAGTTGAAGAAATGTATCGCTTGTTAGCGATTGCTAAATATGATGATCGTTTTGTTATTCCATCTGCACATCGTGAGGAATTCGCCGATTTGTATACCGAACAAGGAGCATGCGGATTCTCGAATATGATGGGTGGTCCAGGACCTTGTGGAGGTTAATCCAGGAAAAAAATTAACTTTAGGTATATGCTTCCAAAGCTAGTTTTGTACGAAGTAATACAAGAAGTTTTAACTACAAAACTTTTAGGAGTGATAACAAATGCAAGAAATGACGCTCCGTTCGAGTTGGATGTTATTCTCATTTCTATTGCAGTATCCAGATTCTGAATGGCAAGAAGTAGCGGATGAGATGTTCGTCAATTGGTGTCAACTCATTGAGGACGAGAAGGAAGAAGAAGTAGAACAACTTAAAAAACTCGCTAGCGATTGTATTGCTGAATTCGTGGGAATGGACTCTGAATCGATCACGCAGAATTATGTGAGAACCTTCGATTTCAGTAAAAAGTCAAATTTATATTTGACCTATGGGCAATTGGGTGAAGAACGTGAACGCGGGCCTGCTTTGCTCAAACTGAAACAAATCTACGAAGAAGAAGATATGCTACTTGCTAGTGAAGAATTGCCTGATTATTTGCCACTAGTGCTTGAATATGTAGCTGTTGCTGAGGAGAACCGAGGAGAGTCTCTCCTCCTTTCCTTCCAAAGTGCATTGGAAAAGGTAAGAGATGCACTTATCGATTCGGAAAGTCCGTATAGACATGTACTGGTTGCTATCCTGACATTGTTAGAGCAATCACCTGTCAAGGAAGGATCCTTTCATTTCGAAACTTCTTTTGGATACGTAGGTCAAGATGGTGGTTCAGGAGGCTGCGGTCCAATGTGGGCAGCTGCAGGTTACGGTGGAGGTTCACCTTGTGCGAATCAAATGAGTAATCAAGTGAAGAGGGGGCCGTTGGAATGACATCGGGTAGCCAGTTTCTATGGGTGATATATCCTTACCTCATTGTTATCATTTTCCTTCTTGGATTATATTATCGTTATCAAACGGATCAATTTGGTTGGACGGCCAAATCTAGTGAGATTCTAGAGAAAAAAATGCTGCGCTGGGGCAGCATTTCATTTCATATCGGCATTATGTTTGTATTGTTTGGTCATATTGGAGGGCTTCTAGTACCTAAGTCTTGGCTTGAAGCCGTTGGAGTTACTGATCACCTCTACCATCTTGCGGCAATTTCAATGGGTAGTGTGGCGGGCATTCTAACTTTGATAGGGTGTTTGATTCTTGTATATCGTCGAATAATGAATCCGCGTATCCGTAAAACGAGTAGTTTCGGGGATATGTTATCCATCATACTACTTACACTCATCGTCGTGATCGGCATGTCAGCAACCTTATTTAATGCGACAGGTAGTACTGACTTTGATTACCGCGAGACGATTTCACCATGGATTCGAGGCGTATTAACTTTCACACCAGACGGCTCGTTAATGAATGATGTTCCGTTTATCTTTAAAATCCATGTGATGTTGGGTCTTGCTCTGTTTGCAGTTTTTCCGTTCACTAGACTTGTACACATGCTAAGTATGCCAATCAAATATATAAAAAGAAGTTATGTATTATATCGTAAGCGTAAATAAAAAGGTGAATGTCAGACAAATGCATTGAAAGCTCGAACGAGAGTGATTACACCGATATAGGAACGTTTCGAAAGGGAGAATGACATCATGACACATAATATTTTAAGCGATAAATTCGGGCGACAACACAACTATCTGCGTATATCGGTTACAGACCATTGTAATTTACGTTGTATATACTGTATGCCGGAAGAAGGTATGGAATTCGAGCCTACGGAACACCTATTAAGTGATGAGGAAATTACTAACGTGGTCAGAGTATTGGCCGATATGGGAGTGAGTAAGATCCGATTAACCGGTGGTGAACCTCTCGTTCGCAAAGGGCTTGATGTTCTAATCTCTATGATCTCTCAAATTCCAGGGATTGAAGATATTGCACTTACCACCAATGGTTTATTTCTTGCTTCGCGGGCAGAACGCTTGAAGAAAGCGGGGTTAACCCGCGTTAATATAAGTTTGGATTCTCTAAAACCAGATCGTTATAAAATGATTACCCGTGGGGGAGATGTCACGAAAGTACTGGCGGGTATTGACGCCTGTATGAAGGCCGGACTGTCCCCCATTAAATTGAATGTTGTCCTCATGAAGGGGATCAATGATGATGAAATTGCTGATTTCCTTGCTCTTTCATATGAGCGTAATATAAATGTTCGTTTTATCGAATATATGCCAATTGGACATCATGATTCGCAGTGGAAAAGCTTATATTTACCGTTACAACATGTATTTGATGTGTGTGCTGAGAAAGGCTTGTCTTTCGCACCTATGTCAACCTTAGAAGGTAATGGACCTTCGGCAAATTATCAACTTGAAGGTGCTAAAGGGAGTTTTGGACTTATACACCCAATTAGTAATCATTTCTGTGAGTCCTGTAACCGTCTTCGACTAACAGCAGATGGCTATATTAAACCTTGTCTTGCTTGGTCTGAACAATTTCAGGTTCGTGGAGTGATCGGTAATGATGAGGCTGTTCGTCAAATGTTTCTTGAGGCACTAGGCACTAAACCAGAAAGTCATGAAATGTCCAAACATTTGCTAGGAGAACACACTACACATACCCCAACAGCCCGTAGAATGTCGCAAATAGGAGGATAAAATTGGAGGGAGTTAGCTTATTATGAAGAAGAATATCGTAATTCCTCATGAACATGGTGGATGGGCTATGGTTAGTATTCCATTCCTATTCGGAATCGTTGCAGGAACACCACAATGGATGCACTTGCTTCTTTTTCTGGCGTGGTTTTTTTTGTATTTGGCATCTTATCCATTTCTTAAAGCTGTAAAACGGAGTAAAGATCGTAAACACTTCATCCAATGGGGTACCCTGTATGGGTGTATTGCTCTTGGTTGTGTCATTATGCCACTGTATCAGAATCCTTCTTTATTTTATTTTGCGATTCCCCTTATTCTACTCTTGATTATTAACATATGGCATGCTAAACGTAAATCAGAAAGAGAATTTATAAATGATTTGTGTGCCATTCTTATCTTTTCACTTGGAGGTGCAGCCGCTTATTTAATCGGGAACGGAGACTGGGACCGAACGATGGCAATGGTTGTAATCTTTAACTTTATGTATTTTATGGGTACGGTATTTTTTGTGAAAACAGTATTTCGTAAAAGAGGAAATAAACGTTGGCTGACAGCAGCTTATATTTACCATGTGCTTCTGTTAATTTTACCGGGGATCTTAGGATATCCATGGATGACGTTATCATATATTTTTGCAGCCGCTAGAACATTCATCTATGGCGGTAAGCAATTGCGTCCAATGAAAGTCGGAATTATTGAGATTATTGGCTCGATCTTATTTTTACTGATATCTTTGATAGTTATAGAATATTTAAAGAGCTGGTAGCGTATGAAGACCTACGAGTAGAGAAGAGAACCACCAATATATAAAATGACATAAGATAGAATCTAGCAATCTACCTGACTATCATTCGAGTTTATGTTACAATGAACAGGTAACTTTGTTGAATTGTTGGGGAATTTGCCAGTACATAGAGTGTTATGCGAAAAAGTATATTTCATAATCGTGAAATAATAATTGTTATCATACGAATCCCGCTCCTAATTCAGTTGAATGGAGAGCGAGGAACAAATGGTTTGCGAGGAGGTCGCACTTAATATGACGGACTCCCAGATGGTTCGACAGATAAAAGAGGGCGATGTCGAACTTTATTCTGAATTAATGCGTCGATATCAGCGTAAAATACTAGCATTTGTATATCATATGCTTAAGAGCTCTAATATGGAGCTTATGGCGGAAGATTTATGTTCAGAGACTTTTTACAAAGCATATCGCAGCCTGAATACATTCAGGGAAGTAGATGCTTCTTTCTCTACATGGCTTTACACGATCGCCAGAAATACGGTTCTTAGTGAACTTCGGAAACATCGTAGTGGTAATATACCTCTAGAAGAAAGTGGTATCATCCCTGTTGCACCTCTCGAAGTAGCGCCAGAGCAAACGATTCTGCGCAATGAGAAGGTCAATATGGTAAGGGTAGCTATCAATAATTTGCCGGAGAAACAGCGATCTGCACTGATCTTACGGGAATATGATCAGCTTGATTATCAGGAAATAGCGAATATATTAGGGCAAAGTGTGAGTTCTGTGAAATCACTTTTATTTCGTGCGCGTTCTAGTGTGAAATTACAACTTGAGCCTTACTACTACGATCACATTAATGATGAATATGAAGGGATGACTAGCAGATGAAGTGCTGTGAGGCTCAGGAGTTATTCGGGTTAATGTGGGGTCTCCCCATTGATGACCCGAAGAGGCTAGTGTTAGAGCAACATATAGCAACCTGTAGCGAATGTTCAGCTGAATTTCAGTTTTGGGAAGAGAGTCAATGGTTTATTCAGGAACTAGATGATGAATTCACTGAGATGCAGGCAGAATCTATAAATCGTCAAGTGATGGATAGAATTTATAATGAGTCACCATGGTTAATACAGGATAAAAGCAAACCATTTGCAGTATCGGGAACGACAAGGCGGAAAATATCGCTGTGGATTACTGCATGCCTAATGGTGTTCTGTATTAGTTTTTTCTTTTTTATTATGATGGATCGATCGGCATCTAAGACAGAGCCTGTACCTTCGAATGGCATTTTACCAACAGGTATTGCAGGGAAACCTTCTATATTGCCACAAAACGGAACGTATATCATTCCTGAGTTAAATAGCGGTATTATTGAGCCACTTGTTGTTAGTATGGGACCGACACATCCTCTGTATTGGATGGTATTCTCTATACTGAGTGTAGCTCTAGCACTATTTTCACTGAAAAGGTTAAGCCGCATTCGTCGTTGATGAGGTTATGACTACCTTTACTTACTGGAATGGAGGATAAAGAAGATGAAGATAGGTCTGATTCGTCATGGTGTTACAGATTGGAATATGATTGGCAGAATTCAAGGACAAAGTGATATTCCATTAAATGATAATGGTCGAGGGCAAGCCAGAGCGTTAGGTGAACGATTACGAGATGAACCCTTGATATGGGATTATGTAATCAGTAGTGGTCTCTCACGCGCGGAGGAGACAGCATCTATTATTGCCTCGATAGTATCTATTCCGTTATTGGAACCGGATGCTCGGCTTTTAGAACGTTCCTTCGGGCAAGTGGAGGGACTATCTGCTGAAGAACGAGAGAAGAACTGGGGCAAAGAATGGGATCTGTTAGATGTAGGGCAAGAGAAGAAGGAAGCAATTCAAACACGAGGTCTTGCATTTATGGAGGATGTAGGGATTAAATATCCGGATAAGAACATTCTTGTAGTAAGTCATGGTGCGTTTCTAGCTGAGTTATATTCTGCCATGTTTGATGACCGCTGTACAGAACGGATTGGGAATTTGTCACTAACGATCCTTGAGAAAAAGGAAACGGAGTGGACACCTCTATTATACAACTGCACACGTCATTTACTTGAGAAACAACAGAAGTCCTAATGAGTAGGGCTTTTTTTTATGGGCATAAGTAATGTAACAATACCATCTAAGAACTTAGAAATTAGAATATAGGAGGTTTAGAATTAGAATAAAACGTCAACTATGTAATAAAAAATGATGTTTCTTTAGTACACCTAGAATACTAGAATGTATCAAATTGCTAAAACAGACCCATAATGTTACTAAAACGGCGAGGCGATCAACGATGAATCTAGCGGATATGCTCACGTTTGCTGACATTGGTCAGTTGACTACAATTGCAAGCCACTATCAATGCGAGTGCAAGCGTAATTCTAAACACGAGTTAATTCAGAGCATTTTGGTGACTTTGAATCGTAGTGAGTTTATTGGTCAACAAATTCGTTGTCTATCCGTGGATGATTTGCGGTTTCTTAACGCCATCTTATTTGACAGTCGAAGCTACTTCAATGTTGAAGAATTAATCGCCATTATCAGGCAGACGTCATTTCAAAACGTTGAGGAAGAAAGAATCAAAGATCAACCCAAAACTCAGAGTTCTCGTGAAGTGATTGCGCGTTTCAAAAAAAGTGGTTGGCTATTTAATGGGATGACACAGCATACGAGATACTTGTTTCAGATCCCCCAGGATTTAAAGGAAAGGTTCCGCAAGGAGCTGGGTAGTTATTTGAAGAGTACGGTAATCTACACAGAAGAGCCTACAATCTACCGAGAAGAGCAAGGATTACTGGTTGAAGATCTGTTAATATTTCTCCGATATATTCACCAGCAAGAGATAGAATTGAATCAAGAAGGTACGATGTATCGAAGAAATCAGCAACAGATAATGGACATGTTTCATATTACAGAACCACTGCTTTCGAAGGGGGGATGGCGGTTCGGTTATGGTAGAACTTTTCATACGTATCCGAGCAGACTAGCTTTAATTTATGATTATGCATTTCATATGAATTATATTGAAGAGATGGGTCATAGACTTAAGGTAACCCCCATGGGTATGGAAAGATTGGGGCAAGGGAAACACGAAGGTCTGGTGCAGATATTTCGTTATTGGTTAAGGATGTATAAACAACCCATACCGAACATATCGTCTCTTGTCTTTTGGATTGGACATTGTGCTCGTGAGTGGATAACTCTTTCTTCATTGCATGAGGCTCTAGGGTGGCTAATCAAACCTTATTATTACGATACCTCACAAACCATTATGGAGCAGCGAGTTCTTCAAATGATGATGCACCTTGGACTTGTTCGCATAGGGGGCACTGAAGAAGAGGGACCTGTTATCAAGATGACCTTATGGGGTAATAAAATGGTAGAAAATTGTACTCTTCATGCGAAAGATGACGAAGTGGATCTATGGATTGACAAGGTGTAATCCACTTGGTACAATCACTCCCAAGTTAAGGAGTGATGAGAGATGTTGATCCCCTATGGTGGTAAGTTACCTAAGTTACATACGTCCGTCTTTGTAGGTGAAGGTGCTAAGATTATTGGTGAAGTTGAAATAGGTGAAGATTCTAGTATATGGTTTAACGCTGTACTTCGTGGGGATATGGCTCCCATTATTATTGGAAGTCGCTGTAACATCCAAGACGGTACTGTAGGACATGTAAATACTTCACAACCCCTTATTCTAGCTAATGATGTTTCTGTTGGACATGCCGCTATTATCCACGGGTGCAATATAGGTAAAGGCACATTAATTGGAATGGGGGCTATAGTTCTCAACGGAGCAGACATTGGTGAATATGCTTTAATAGGTGCGGGTTCAGTCGTGACTGAGAACACAATCATTCCACCCTATACCCTTTCCTTGGGAACACCTGCTAAAGTGGTGCGCGAACTAACGGAGACAGATTTACAACGAATGGCGCTCACAATGACTAATTATGTAACCAAAGCAAAGGAGTATAGGATCTCTTAACCATTCGTTTGGAGGTGCATCCAATTTGGATAATGTGAAAGTTACTTATGAAGTCATGTTGGGATTAGCTGCTGAAATGGTCTGGGACGAATGCATACGTAAACACCGCTGTGAAGAGCTTTATAGAGAAATTGATAAGGCATTAGCAACAGGTGATAAAATGGCGTTTACGGAGCTTACAGATGAACTTAAATCCTTAGAATGAAGAAATGCATCTTTGCATTTCTTCTTTTTTAGTTTAAATTTAATGTTAAGAAGAAATAGAAAGGATGACAATGATGAAGTTCAGCGAAATATCTAGAGCATCATGGCCAGAACTACAACCCTATTTAGATACTTGTATTATTCCTTTCACAGGCCTCTCTGGCTTAGAATCCCCGGTTGAAGTTACGGAATCGTTGGAGAAACTGCGAGATTTTTTAGATATTGTTGAAACACGTTATCAAGGGAGGATTGTAACTTACCCTGCTTTTCATTATGGGAAACAAGAAGATTATAAGTTTTTAAATGAAATATGTCACAATGTTAAAAAAAGTGGGTTTAAGTATGTTATCATAATGACAACGGTTTCATTTGAATCATCATGTGAACATTGTGATTTAATTTTATCGCAACAGCACATGGAGAAGTCACGTAAGGGCGCTGAGAACATGCTATCATCTATCATACAAGAAGAGATTGAGAGTCTTTGGGGATTTAATGCCATACATCAAATGTGACAAATTTCCGACAATTTAATTATACAAATCTTTCTTGTTGACATGAAAATGAACATGAATTCTTGACGGTCTTAAGAGGCTAATATATTATTAATATGTCCTGGAAAATTGTGTGATTAATATCATTGAAAATGTGAAGAAATGGGTTTGAAGAGGGGGTTGAATCACATGGAAAACAACCAAAATGAGCAACATGAAGAAGAACACCTACCCAATAGTCGTAAAGAAATGTCCCGTCGACAATTTCTAACGTATACGTTGGGAGGAGCAACTGCTTATATGGCCGCTGGTGCAGTCTTACCAATGGTGCGATTTGCAGTCGACCCTATTTTGCATAAGAAAACGGATGGCGATTACGTAAAGGTAGTAGAAGTGAGTAAGATTACCAATGAACCCCAAGAATTTAAGTTCGAACTTAAGCAACAAGATGGATGGTATCCAAGTACAGCTAACTTAATTGCATGGATACGGAAGGACGAAACAGGCAATATGTATGCGTTGTCTCCCATCTGTAAGCATTTGGGATGTACTGTTGGATGGAATAACAATAAAAGTTTCCCAGATGAGTATCATTGTCCTTGCCATGGGGCTAGGTATACGAATGTTGGTAAGAACTTAGCGGTTTCTCCTAAACCACTCGATACTTACAAGCTTAAGATCGATAATGGTTGGGTCTACTTAGGAAGTACAGAACCAAATACGGAAGTGAAATAGGAGGCGATATTTCGGATGTTTAAGAATGTCTATAACTGGATTGACGAACGCCTCGATATCACGCCGATATGGAGAGACGTCGCGGATCATGAGGTTCCGGAACATGTAAATCCGGCGCATCATTTCTCTGCATTTGTTTATTGCTTCGGTGGACTGACATTTTTCATTACCGTCATTCAAATTTTATCAGGTATGTTTCTAACCATGTATTATGTACCAGACATTATGAATGCTTATAACAGCGTAGAGTATTTACAGACACAAGTAGCGTTTGGTCAAATTGTTCGTGGCATGCACCATTGGGGTGCAAGTTTAGTAATTGTAATGATGTTTCTACATACGATGCGTGTTTTCTTCACGGGTTCATACAAAGCCCCACGTGAAATGAACTGGGTTGTAGGGATGCTTATCTTCTTCGTAATGTTGGGATTAGGTTTAACAGGATATTTATTACCATGGGATAATAAGGCCTATTTCGCCACAAAGGTTACGATGGAAATTGCAAATTCAGTTCCTTATTTAGGTCCTGTGTTGAAGGAGTTAATGCAAGGCGGAACGATTGTTGGCGCTCAGACGTTAACACGATTCTTTGCACTACATGTATTCTTCCTCCCGGCTGTACTGTTAACTCTGTTGGTTGGACATTTCATCATGATCCGCAGACAGGGGATCTCCGGTCCACTATAAATAGAAGGGAGGGTTATGGATGGCACACAGCAAAGATTCGAAAGAGAAAGTTGTATTTGTTGGTGATTCGCGTGTTAAGAAGGCTAATGGTTTTATTGTGCCCCCAGATTACACTGCTTATCCAGGTAAATCAGAAGCTTTCATCCCTAACTTCTTATTAAAAGAATGGATGGTTGGGGTTGTTGTTCTAGTAGGATTCTTAGTGTTAACGATTGCTGAACCTGCTCCTCTGGGTTATCCAGCAAATCCAAGTGCAACTATAATTCCGATGCCAGACTGGTATTTCTTATTCTTGTATGAATATTTGAAATTACCCTATGCCTCAGGAGATTACGTAGCGTTAGGAGTCATTGGTGTAACCGGTGTAGCCTTCGGTGCTTTACTGCTCGCTCCATTCCTTGATACAGGGAAGGAACGTCGTTTCTATCGCAGACCGATTGCATCATCACTCATGTTACTTGCGATTGTAGCTATCGTATACTTGACCAACACTGCTTGGACTCACTATACACATGAACTAGCAGAAACAGGTCAGGTTCCAGAGCATATCCAGCGTGAAGAAGAAGCAGAAGAGAAACGTGCTAAAGGTCTTCCTACTTCTAATGCCATTGTCACAAAAGAAGTGGCAATCGTTGAGAAAGAAGATCCAGCAATGGAATCATACAAAAAGGCAGGGTGTATTACTTGTCATGCTGCGGATATGAAGGGTGCAGGTGGTCCGTCATTACGTGGAATCGGTGATGTGCATGATAAAGATGCGATCTTAACCATTATTAAAGAAGGTTATAATGGTAAGATGCAACCGCAATACGATAACGCTATTGCTGCGGGACTTACCGATTCAGACGTAGATCATCTTGCAGAGTGGCTTGCGAAACAAAAAGCAGAATAGTAGGATGTAATAAGATGAAACCTGATCGTATTAAACGATCAGGTTTTTTTGGGAAATTTGAAGAAGGTTAATTCGAACTTGAATGCGCTTAATTTGTTGGTAGTGCGTTACTATTAAGGAGGAACAATGGGTGTCGATTTCTTATTTATGGAGCCGGTCATTTCTAGGTCATCGTAAATTTTTATGGCTCTTATTTTTGTGTAATTTGGTTGGAACGGTATATGGATACATATGGTATGGAAGTCAAATGGAATATACGCTAGACAATTATGCTCCTTGGCTGATTGTGTTTGTTCCAGATAGTCCGACTGCAAGTTTGTTTTTCACTATAGGGATCGGATGTATATTATACACTCCTCGCTCCATATGGGGGACTCACATCCGTCATATTATTGAGGCACTTGCCGTAGTCACTTCGGTGAAGTATGGTCTATGGGCAAGCAGTATGATATTTGCTGGTCAATATCAAGGAGACCTTCTTCAATGGACAGATTGGATGTTAGTAGTATCGCATACAGCCATGGTCATAGAGGCTTTGTTATATGTACGCTTCTTCGGGTTTAAGTCTGGTGCGTTAATGGTAGCTGCTGCTTGGACGTTCCTAAATGATATAATTGATTATTCTTATGGAATATACCCTTGGCTTCCAAGAGTGTTATACGATGATGTCATTATCGTTCAATATTTCACCCTTTTACTTACATTCTTTAGCGTTGCTGTAGCCTGGGCTACATTAAAATTTGTTAGACATGATGTACAGAGATATTAATAATATCGATTGTTCTATAAGCATCCCTCTTGCCATACATATACGGTAGGAGGGATGTCCTATGTCTCGCGCAACGCTATTTCATCGGCTACTATCGATACTCTTGGTCATGATTATCGTCTTTATCGCAGATTATGGTGTGATATGGGCTGATGGATCGTCTTCACTGCCCTCTAAGCAAGCTGAACAGCTAAGTATGGCTGTGGAGACCCTATATCGTGATGTTGTAGATGGAAATATCATCAAAGTTCGAACGGAAACAGAACAAATTGAGAAATTGTTCACATCATCATCATTTCAAGGATTAACTGAGATTGAAGGTATTCATGCCCTGGCGGAATGTATTGTAGAAGTTAAAGTAGCGACAGCTCAAGCTTCACTACAGCCAGAGTTATGGTTACAAGCGACAGCCAAACTGCGCTTAGCTGCAAATAGTCTAAGTAATAAACAACAACCTTTATGGCATCAATATTATAAAGTTGTTCGTGAGGATCTAAGGATCATGCAGGACCAATTGAACTCGAATCATAAACAAGGGTTGAAAGATGCTTATGATAGTCTTCAAGCGCATTATGAATTGATCCGTCCTGCTGTTGTTATTCAGAAGAAACCTTTTGAGGTACATATGATTGATTCATGGATATCTTATGCTGGAGGGTTAATTACATCAAACACTTCCAAGTCGGAAGCCATACGGAATATGATTACCCAAGGTGAAGAGCATTTTAATGTGCTGTTTGGTAAAAAGAAGGACGAACCCGCTTTCGCGCCGCAAATTGAATTTAATTCTGCACAGAAAGGCGTATGGATGGGTGCATTATTCATCTTGTCCATTCTAACGTATGTGGGTTATCGTAAATATCGCGGGGCACAACATAACATGAAACCCTTTCCTCCATCCAAAACCTAAAGAGAGTCGCTTCAAGGCTGTTACTCGTGCCTTTGAAGCGACTCTCTTGTGGATTATTTATTCTTCTCTAAATCCTTCGCCATGTACATCGCGGACATCATTGATAATAATAAATGCTCTAGGATCTACCGATTTAACAATCATGGTTAAACGTCGTATTTCTTGCCTGGAGACGATGCAATAGACCATATATTTGGCTTGTTTAGAGTACGCACCTATAGCCGGAATTAACGTTACACCGCGATCCATCTCTTTCGTAATTAAGTCTGCCATCTCAGGTGCATGATCACTTATAATCGTGAAGGCTTTTGCAGCGTAAGCACCTTCTTGAATGAAATCTATGACTTTAGACGCTATAAATACGGCAACTAGAGTATACAAGATTTTCTCTTTAGGAATGAAGAGTAAAGATGCACCAATGATGATCACATCTAAAGCTAAAATAACCTGTCCCATACTCCAACCAAATTTTTTGTTACATATCCTTGCCACGATGTCAGATCCTCCAGTAGTACCCCCGAAACGGAATACAATACCAAGACCTGCCCCCAATGTAACTCCTGCATAAAGAGATGCCAGAATGTAATCGTATTGTGTTACAAATGGAGAGATCAATCCCATATGAATTAACTTTTCGAAGAACCATAGAAAAAATGTTAAAGAAAAGATGCCAAGCCCAGTATAAACCATCTGCTTCTTACCTAATGCCAGCCATCCTATTATAAATAAAGGAATATTAAGGATAAGTGTTGATAATGAAGGAGGGATATCGAAAGCATATTTAAGCAAGATAGTAACCCCTGTGATTCCACCCTCCATTAACTGGTTAGGTATAATGAAGTACAGAAGACCAAAGGCATAAATGGCCGTACCCACAATAATCGGGATGATCATTTTAAGACGTGAAATGATATTTGTTGATTTCATAGATCCCTCACCTATTCAGAAGTAGGAAAAACTTAGATTTTTTTGTCATTTATAGTATACCTGTTTCATAATGATTTAAAAATATTTGTTTCAAAATAGCTTTAATATGACATTTAGAGTAAAATGAATATCGAGAAAAATCCAATATGGCTAGAAGTATTTACTAAAGGGGATTAGTTCAAATATGGAGAAATCTTTAGCTGAAATGCAGCGTGAAGTGGACCGTTATATATCACAATTTAAAGAGGGATATTTCAGTCCATTATCCATGTTAGCGCGAATGTCGGAAGAAGTTGGCGAATTAGCGCGTGAGGTAAACCATCAATTTGGTGAGAAACCTAAGAAGCCCAGTGAAGAAGATAATTCAATTGAGTTAGAGCTCGGAGATATCCTTTTCATAACGATGTGCTTTGCCAATTCGCTTGATATTGATCTGAGCAAAGCTCATGATTCTGTCATGCATAAATTTAATACTCGTGATGCTAATCGTTGGACATTAAAGAACACCGATTAGTTTTTCTATACATATGCTATACAAAACCTATTTAAAGGTGTGAATAGCATATGAAATCGGAGGAATTTGTTCAACAAGCGTATCATTGTATTTTGCAGAACGACTTTATGGAAGCTATCCGTCTTTTTGAAGAAGCTATTGTTTTAAATCCGGACGATGCTGAGATTCATTATAAATGTTCGATTACCTATGCACGTAATAACCGTATTGATAAAGGAATAGAACATGCAGAAAGAGCTCTTGCACTCGAGCCGGATAAGGTCATATATAAGTATTATTTACAACATCTTAAAGCGATGAATCTGGTACGTGAGTCAAAGAAACAAATGGATCAGATGAATAGCACTTCTGTTGTAAATCTGTATCAAGTGGTTTTCTTATTAAAGGAAGCCATCGAATTAGACCCGTTAAATGGTGAAGCGTATGTATGGTTAGCTTTAACATACAGTGAGCTAAATGAACACGCGGCAGCCATTTCAACACTAAAAGAAGGTCTATTTCTAATGCCAGCGGATCAAGGACTGGATAAACTGTTAGATCAACTGAAGAAAAGATTTAGAAAGTATATAAACGATTCATTAACAGAGTGAGAAAGTGAGGGGTTTAAAAGAATGGCAGATCCGATAAGAGTAGCGGTCGTAGGTGCTGGAGGCCGCATGGGTAGAGAAGTAGTCAAGTTAGTTTTGGAGGATCAGGAACTTGAGTTAGTTACAGCAGTAGATCGTTCTGCAGGTGAAGTGGATGCTGGTAGCCTTGTTGGACTACCGGCATGTGGGGTTACGATTACTTCGGATATTGAGCTTGCTTTTGTAGAACATAAGCCTGATGTCATGGTTGATTTCACAACGCCACAATCTGCATATACGAATACGCTATTGGCGATTAAACATGGGGTTCGTCCTGTGATTGGAACGACGGGATTTACACCAGAACAGATTAAGGAACTGGACAAGCTATGCCAAGAGAAAGAAATTGGTGGTCTCATAGCTCCTAATTTCTCAATTGGGGCTATACTAATGATGAAGTTTGCAGCCCAAGCAAGTAAATACTTCCCGCATCTGGAGATTATCGAGTATCATGGGGATCAAAAGTTAGATGCACCCTCAGGAACAGCTATTAAAACGGCAGAAATGATTGTTGAGAATCGTAAGGAGCTTCGCCAAGGTAATCCTAGTGAAGAAGAAACGATTGAAGGAGCACGTGGTGGCTATTATAATGGATTCAGAATTCATAGCGTACGGTTACCCGGCGTATTTGCTCAGCAAGAAGTGATATTCGGAGGATTTGGTCAAAGTCTCAAGATTCGTCATGATTCATATGAGCGAGCTGGCTATATGCCAGGTGTAAAAGTAGGGATTCAAAAAGTAATGGAGTACACCGGACTAGTATACGGATTCGACCAATTCATTGATTAACTAGGAGAGATATAAACCATGAAAATTGCATTTATTGCTCATGATCGTAAAAAAGACGAGATGGTTAACTTTGTAATCGCCTATGAACATGTGTTTGAAGGCCAGGAGTTGTTCTCAACAGGAACTACTGGGCAGCGAATTATGGAAAATACGAATTTGAAAATTCATCGTTTCATGTCAGGTCCACTAGGTGGCGATCAACAGATTGGAGCACTCGTCGCTGAAAATGAGATGGATCTTATTATATTCTTGAGAGATCCGCTTATGGCACAACCACATGAGCCAGATATTAATGCTCTATTACGTCTGTGTGATGTTCAAGGGATTCCTCTTGCAACGAATATTGCAACTGCTGAAATTTTGGTTAAGGCATTAAACCGCGGTGATTTTGCATGGCGGGAACTCGTACATAAGTACAAACCAACTAGTGATGACCTATGACACAACAACTAGACATCCTTGTATTTGGTGCACATGCAGATGATGCAGAGATTGGAATGGCAGGTACGATTTATAAACATGTGGAAGCAGGTTACCGTGTAGGGATTTGTGATCTGACTTTTGCAGAAATGTCTTCAAATGGAACAGTGGAGATTCGCAAACAGGAAGCGGAAGAAGCGGGTAAGGTATTGAAGTTGGTTACACGGAGTAACCTTGGGCTTCCTGACCGTGGGTTGTACATGACCCCTGAGAATGTGAAGGCCGTTACAGAAGAAATACGTCGGCATGCGCCTCGAATGATATTTGCCCCTTATTGGGAAGATAGACATCCGGATCATGTTGCGTGTAGTAAATTAGTAGAAGAAGCTGTGTTTAATGCAAAACTTCGGCGGTATATGCCAGACAGTCCTTATGTAAACGTAGATCAATTGTATTTCTATTTCATTAATGATCTAGGAAAAGCTGATCTTATTGTGGATGTTTCAGAGCAATATGACATGAAGGAGAAGGCACTGTCTTGTTATCGGTCTCAGTTTGAGAAATCGGCCACGGAAGCTGTGTCTACACCGCTTAATCAAGGTTATATTGAACGGGTGAAATCACGAGATCGATTGGTAGGTCAACGTAGACTTGTACCTTTTGCTGAAGGATTTGCAGTCAAGAGCCCATTTCTGGTTGAACATTTCTAACATAAATCAATGATGAACATATCCGTTAAGGATATCAATTTTATATTCGTCTCCTACCATGCATAATATAGGTAAGTGAGTGTAAGAAGGAAAGGGGGCGGTCGTTATGTTTAAACCATTAAAAATTGGAATAACCTGCTATCCATCTCTTGGTGGATCAGGGGTAGTTGCGACAGAACTCGGTAAAATATTAGCTGAGAAGGGCCATCAGGTGCATTTTATTTCTCACAGTATTCCATTCCGACTAGGTACGACTTTTCAGAAAAATATATATTATCATGAAGTGGAAGTTAGCGACTATTATGTATTTCGTTATCCTCCTTATGATTTATCTTTAGCAACTAAGATGGCACAAGTGGCTAAGATGCAGCAACTTGATATTCTCCATGTACATTACGCAGTACCACATGCCGTATGTGCATTTCTTGCAAAACAAATGGTAGGGGAACGATTGAAAGTTGTAACAACGCTCCATGGAACGGATATCACGGTATTAGCACAGGATGAATCGCTTAAGGATCTTATTCGATTAGCTATTAATGAGAGTGATGCTGTAACTGCCGTATCGAACGATCTTATTAAGGAGACTAGAGATGTCTTGGATATTAGCCGTGACATTGATTTGACATATAATTTTGTGGATAAACGAGTGTACTATCCTCGCGATACGACTTCATTACGTGAAGATTTTGCAAATCCAGATGAGAAAATCCTTATGCATATATCGAACTTCCGTCCCGTTAAACGGGTATCAGATGTGGTGGACATTTTTGATAAGGTAAATAAAGTAGTTCCTTCCAAATTGCTATTTGTCGGAGAAGGACCAGATCTGCCCAAAATTCAATGTAAAATTAATGAACTAGGACTCGGTGATAAGGTTCATTTTCTAGGTAAGCAAGACGAAATTGCACATGTCATATCCTTAGCAGATGTCCTACTTCTCCCATCAGCCAAAGAAAGCTTTGGACTGGTAGCATTAGAAGCAATGGCTTGTGGTGTACCAACAGTAGGGTCTGAAGCGGGTGGAATCCCTGAACTTGTTATTCATGGCGAAACAGGGTTCTTAGCTCCTATAGGTGACACGGATCAAATGGCAGATTATACGATTCAGCTATTAACAGATCCAGCATTGTCTGAAAGATTTATAAAGGCGTCTTTAAAACGTGCACGTGAAAGTTTCTGCGATGAATTGATTACGAGACAATATGAAGAGATTTATTACCGTGTATTAGGGCAAGAAGTTCCTTTTGCAGATGAGATGAATAAGGTGTTCAGGTAATAAGTAAGTCGTGAAATAGATGATTATGTATGGTTGGTTGTCAAAATTGTGGGGGCGTTATAAGTGATAAAGTGGGATCATGCAGAAGTGGGTATGGCGGAGCAGAGTGAACACCTTCTAAGGGTTCTGTTGGAACATGGATTTGAAGCCTATTGGGTTGGAGGTTGTGTTCGAGATGAATTGATTGGCCGTCCTGTTCATGATATGGATATGACAACCTCAGCTCTCCCAGAAGAAGTGATCGCTTTATTCGCTCATACCATTCCCACAGGAATGCAGCATGGGACAATAACGGTTATGTTACAAGGGTATGCTTTTGAAGTTACAACCTATCGAACAGAAAGTACATATGAGAATCATCGCCGACCCGACGAAGTTACTTTTGTGAAAGAACTATCGGAGGATCTTAAGCGGCGTGATTTCACGATGAACGCCATAGCGAGAGCTGTGGATGGGTCATATATTGATCCTTTCGGGGGTCAAGAAGATATGAAGAAGCGCATCATTCGATGCGTAGGTGAACCTCTTGAACGATTTGACGAGGATGCGTTACGTATGGTTCGTTGTGTACGATTCGCGTCCGTATTCGAATACTCCATCGCTAAGGAAACTTGGAGAGGATTATTATCTCATCGTAGTAAGCTTGAATATGTTGCGATGGAACGTATACGGGTTGAGATGGAGAAAATGATGAGTGGGAAGAATCCTCTTAGAGGGCTCGAACTCCTTCGTCGTAGTCGTCTGTTGGAATACGCCAAAGTTCCTGTATTAAGTCAGCGATTTAATCGTGATATCGTTATGGGTCTTCATGCATTATCACTTGAACCATCCGGTGTGAAGTGGGCATTACTTCTCTATGCCGGTGGCTTTACATCGATTGAAGCAGGGGAAGTCTTGCGTAAATGGACGTTCAGCAATCAAGAGAAGGATGAAATTTGTAATGTGCTTCAATTGGATGAACAAGTGAAACTTCTTGCTGACAATCAGAACATTGGAACAATCGGTGAAGAATTACGAATATCTTGGATTCGTTTAGTTCTTCGTTATGGTAAGTCTACAGCTAAGAACTGGCTTCAACTTCAAGGCGTTCTTCCAGAGCAACAAAGAATCATACCTGTAGAGTGGTTGAACCTCTTCGCTACATGGAAAGAGCAGATGAAAGTACATCACCTTAAAGAATTGGGCATAACAGGTAGAGAAGTAATACAGGTTAGCCATCTTCCTGCAGGCCCTTGGCTCGGAGAGCTTTTACAACAATTATTACTAACGGTAGCAGCGGGTTCTATACAGAATGATAAAGATTCTTTAATAGAGGAAATAAAGCGGGTGAACAACAAACGTGGCTGAAGAAACCTTATTGAGTATTTTACTTGAGAATTCCAATGATTTCATATCTGGTGAAGAAATGAGTCGCAGATTATCGATTAGCCGCACAGCCGTGTGGAAGCAAATTAATAAGCTCCGAATTCTTGGATATGAATTTGAAGCAGTTTCGAATAAAGGATACCGTATTCTTGCGAGACCAGATTTCCTTGATAAGGTAACTTTGACAAATGCACTGAACACGAAGGTAATGGGTTCGAATCTAGAAATCATAATGAGTACTGGATCTACACAAGAAGAAGCTCGACAAAGAGCTGAATTAGATGCACCTGAGGGTACGCTTATTATTGCTGAAGAACAAACAGGTGGTAAGGGAAGAATGGGCCGAAAGTGGTTCTCTCCAAGTGGTAAAGGGATTTGGATGAGCCTAATTCTTCGACCACAGCAGGCGATAGAATATACTTCTCAGCTCACGCTTCTTACGGGTGTTGCTGTTTGTAGAGCTATTAGGAAGACGACAACGCTACAAGTTGGCATTAAATGGCCCAATGATATTTTGCTGAACCATCGTAAGATCAGTGGTATTTTGCTGGAATCTATCATAGAAGACAAAGTTGTTCGGTATTGTATTGTTGGAATAGGAATTAGTGTGAATGTAGATTCGGAAGATTATCCGGAAGAATTAAGAGATACAGCAACATCGTTAAAAATTGCAAATGGAGCTTCAGTGGATCGTACGATGTTGATTGCTGCTGTTCTAGAAGAATTTGAAATGTTGTACAAGTTATATGATGAGGAAGGCTTCGTTCCAATTGCATCTTTATGGGAAGCACTGTCCGTGACAATCAACCAAGAGGTTATTATTAATACGGTACATGGGCTAAGAGAAGGTGTTGCTATGGGATTAGATCCGAGTGGAGCACTACTTGTAGATATAGGGATGGGGAACATCGTCCCCGTAGTCTCTGGAGATGTCAAACTTAAATAGTGAAAGTTGATACCTTATTTGTTATACTGGTTTTGAGGCGGTACCGATCACGAATCGAACTGCACTTAAGCTAGAAGATTAGATTGAATAGAACTACATCTGTTACATGAATAATATGTAGTGGGTGACGTTGGATTCTGCTCTGAGCCGAAAGGACCGAGACAGAAGGGACGATCGAAAGTGACTCTTTTTTGACTATCGGACCTTTTTAGTGCACATGCTAAAAGGTTTTTTTGTTGTGTTAAATACCAAAGGGTTTTCTAACACAACAGGCCGTTTTTAAGAAGAGAAAGGGGCACATTTATATGCCAAGGAAATCCGCATTAAACATTGTGAAAATGAAAAAAATGAAAGTAGAAGGTACGCCTTTAACCATGGTTACGGCATACGATTATCCTTCTGCGAAATTAACTGAAGAAGCGGAAGTAGATCTCATTCTTGTTGGAGACTCGCTAGGTAATGTGGTCCTAGGGTATAACAGTACAATACCTGTGACATTGGACGACATAGTCTATCACACACGAGCGGTAGCAAGAGGGGCTGAGCATACGTTTATCGTAGCAGACATGCCTTTTATGACGTATCACGGAAGTCTGGATGAGACGTTACGAGGTGTCAGAAGACTGATGCAAGAAGGTTATGCACAAGCCGTCAAGATGGAAGGTGGCATCGAAATTTGTGCTACCGTAGAAGCTGTCGTTAAATCGGGTGTTCCTGTGCTTGGGCATATTGGTTTAACCCCACAATCTGTGAACCAGATTGGTGGATATCGAATTCAAGGGAAAGATCCTGTAGATGCTCAAAGATTGATGAATGAAGCCAAAGCATTAGAAGCTGCGGGTGCATTTGGGATTGTTCTTGAATTGGTAACGGAACAGGTTGCTGAAGCTATCTCCAAAGAATTATCCATTCCGACCATCGGTATTGGTGCAGGGCGATACTGTGATGGACAAGTGCTTGTATTCCATGATGTTTTTCAATATGCATCTCCTTATATAAATAAACGTTTTGTCAAAACATATGGCGATATAGGATCCGTCATCCGTGAAGGGTTAGTCAACTATGTGAAAGATGTGAGAGAACGCTCTTTTCCGTCCGAAGAACATGTGTTTATAGCTGAGGATCACGTGCTGGAGTCTCTTTATGGGAACAGTGCCGCAAAGGTGGAGAAATGATGAAGACCATTCGAAATATAACAGAACTCCGTCAAGAGTTGAACCAATTTAGAGCACAAAGTAATTGGAATGGCACGGTTGGATTAGTTCCTACCATGGGTTTTCTTCATGAAGGTCATGCTAGCTTAATAAGTCGTGCTCGTGATGTAAACAACTTGGTTGTTCTAAGTATTTTTGTGAATCCCATTCAATTTGGACCTGGTGAAGATTATGAGACTTATCCTCGTAATGAAGAGAAAGATGTAACCTTAGCTGAAAGTAAAGGAGTGGATATCGTATTTATTCCCACTGTGGAAGAAATGTATCCCACGCCGACCAAGACAACCATTAGAGTGAGTGAAGTAACACAGTTATTGTGCGGAGCATCTCGTCCAGGGCACTTCGATGGTGTGACTACCGTTGTGAGTAAGTTGTTTCACATTGTACAACCGGATCAAGCCTACTTCGGTTTAAAAGATGCACAACAAGTCGCTGTACTTCAACAGATGGTTCATGATTTAAATATGAATATTGACATTGTTCCTTGTCCTATCGTTCGTGAAGCAGATGGATTGGCACTCAGTTCAAGAAATGTTTATCTAAGCTCAGAAGAACGTAAACAGGCTTTGGTGCTCTCTCGCTCTTTACATGTTGTTATGGATGCATTGAATGATGAAATGGCTGTTAAGACCTCTGTGGTTCGTGAGAAGCTCGTGAATTTAATTGGTGCTTCACCGATGGCTGTTATTGATTATGTTGAGGTGCTAACCTTTCCAGAATTAAATCGTGTGAACGAAGATATTCTGCTGACTGATATCACAGGGCAAATTATCATGGCTGTGGCTGTGAAGTTTGGAAAGACGCGACTTATAGACAATATGTTATTCACTCCAAAGGAGGTATTATCTCTTGTATAGACATATCATGAAGTCCAAGATCCACCGTGCAACGGTCACGGAAGCTAATTTAAATTATGTAGGTAGTATTACCATAGATGAAGATTTAATGGAGTCAGCAGATTTATTTGAGAATGAGAAAGTACAGATTGTAAATAATAACAACGGAGCTCGTCTAGAAACGTATGTGATTCCTGGTCCACGTGGAACTGGCGTTATTTGTCTTAACGGCGCAGCAGCTCGATTAGTTCAACCTGGAGATTCAGTTATTATTATTTCATATGCGATGATTTCTCAAGAGGAACTTGCTTCTCACAAACCTACGGTAGTATTTGTAGATGAGAAGAATCAACCGATTGAGTTAATGGATAAAGAAGTACATGCAACGATTCGCTAATAATTAGGTAAGAGTTCTCAACATATTATGTAATGTATGGGATGGCGCATGAAAAGGACCACTTCAACAAAAAATGAAAGCAGGAAGACGCACTGATTTCATTATGGTTAAGGGTGGGATGCAGGCCATGTTTCAACATGTATTCGCTGAAATGAACCACATGTTAGGGGAAATTGTCAAGCATTACCCAACCGCGCAAGAGTCCCAAAAGCAGCTATTGATTCAAAGATGGAATATGCTTAAGGCCATGAGCGATGGGATAATTGAGGAGTGGTTAGCCTTTGAAGACAAAATGAGTACGTTCCGAGAACATACGGTGCTTCCACCTGTATTTCCTTTAGGGGACACCCCTGAGATGGGAATGGATTCTTTTGTTAGAGGACAGGGTTATTATAAGTTACTGATGTATCGTCAATCTATACAGCAATTTTCTCAGATCGTCTACGATTATCCAGACAGTTTACTTGCTCGGATGTATATTGCGATGGCTCACCTTCATTTGGAGGAAACGACAGAAGCTTTAGAACATTTCCAATGGATTCTTCCACTGGCGGAGCATAAGAAGTTGAAAGCTATGATCTACAATGCATTAGGCTGTATTCAAGCTAAACTTGCGGATACGGGGAAAGCCCAGGAATATTTCACATTAGCCTTACAAAATGATCCGAGCTTACCTGATCCACTTATTAATCTGCAAGTTTGCAATCAAAATCGCGGTCAACTCCAGTATGGAAGTCAGCTCATTTCATTAATTTAGTATTGACTCAAATTAAGGCGATGCCCGTACTTGCGAAAGCGACGGAGTATCGCCTTTTCTTCCGTCCTTTAAAAATGATGGCTTAGCTGGGTCTACTTGATGAATAAATTCTGATCTTCTGTTATGCTGTTAGAGAGACTGGATTGAAGGGAATATTTAAACATGAAATTTGCCGTACTGGACTTTGAAACAACAGGCAACCAGTCCGCCGATGAAATTATTCAAGTTGGACTTGCCATAATCGAAGAAGATCAATCGATATCCCGTGTTTACGGGTCTTATGTTAATCCAGGGATTCCAATCCCGCCATTTATTTCTAATTTAACAGGTATAACCAATAGTGATGTTGAGAACGCTCCTTCTTTAGAAGAGATGATGATGGAGTTAGTTCCCATGCTTGATGATGTGGTATTAGTCGGGCATAATGTTTCGTTTGATTTTAATTTTTTGCAAAATGCACTTGATCGATGTGGTTATTTACCATACAACGGTCGTATACTGGACACGATAGATTTCCTGAAAATCTGTTTCCCATCGTTAACCACTTACCAATTAGGTCTGGTATCTACACAATTTGGTATTCAGCACGATCGACCCCATCAGGCCGACAGTGATGCATTAGCAACAGCGCATGTATTATTGAAATGTCTGGATGAATTGATTAGTTTACCATTGATTACACTTCAAAGGTTGAGTGAGTTATTTGGTGATGAGGATAGTGATTTAGCTTGGTATTTCGATGGTCTATGTCGTGAGAAGGAAAGTGAACCCGCACAGGACCTTGAGAGTCATACCTTTTACCGACAATTGGCTCTAGCCGTAGAAGATTGGATCGATATCTCAACACCGCGTAATGATGCAGATGATAATCCTCTGAAATCCATGGATTTCCCGCAATTCCTTGAGAATATTGAAGAACGGCTTCGAGAAATTATGCCACAATATGAGCCGCGTGAATCACAGAGCATGATGTTTGGTGAAGTGATGAATGCACTTGCGAATGATAAGCATCTTCTAATTGAAGCAGGGACGGGCACTGGGAAATCGTTAGGATACTTAATTCCTGCCATTTATCAGAGTGTGAAAAATGAGCAGAAAGTCATGGTAAGTACACACACCATTAACCTTCAGGAACAATTGAGGGAACGAGATATTCCATTACTGACTCAGGTCGTTCCTTTTCCATTTAAAGCGGCTATTTTCAAAGGGAGACAGCATTATTTGTGTTTGAGAAAATTTGAACATAAAATAAACAAGAGAGACTTCGCTAATCCTAAAGAAGATGTAATCTTAGCCGCACAGATGATTGTATGGTTAGCACAGACGGAGAACGGTGATGATGAAGAACTGAATCTTGGAGGGCGTGGCGGAGATTTCTGGGAAACCGTCTCTAGTGACTCTGATTCATGTCTTGGCCGTGCCTGCCCTTGGTTCCGTAAATGTTATTATCATCGTGCTAAGCATGAAGCGGGAATTGCTGATGTGGTTATTACGAACCACTCTAAGTTATTTACGGATGTTAAAGCTGGACATCAATTATTACCTGCTTATGAGCACTTAGTTATTGATGAAGCACATCATTTAGAAGACGTGGCAGGTAAGCATTTAGGTCTTCATATGAAATATTTCACCGTCGTCCATACACTTACAAGACTGTATAAAGATAATCGTAATGGACAATTTCCAGCGTTAATTCAACAACTTCGTTCTTCACATGATGAAAAGGCTTCGGATTGGATAACTTCCATCGATATATTGAGTGGCGAATTAATTGAAGTGAAGGAGCACTGGGACCGACTGAATGATATGTTGTTTGCTCTTCTTCCCGAGCGAAGTGATGCAGCTCCTGGTGAGACTGGACAATTCGTGCTTCGATTGCAACCTACAAAGAAACCAAAGGATTGGGAACTCTTGTCTGCAATTGAGAATCAAATATACGTAACGCTTGGAGAGGTCATTCGTAAATCGGAGAGAATGTTGAACGACATTAAAGAACTAGACGATTTCAACTCAGATAGTCTGATAACGGACATAAGCGGTCTGATTAAGGATTTATCGAGTGAACGCGAAGATCTTCACATGTTCATGGCGCTTAACGATTTAGGCAATGTTTACTGGATGGAGGCTAATGGACATTTCCGTAGCAAATCTCTACAATTGTATGCCGTGCCTGTCGATGTAAGCAAGCAGTTGAAGGAAGTGTTCTTCGATAAAAAGAAGAGTATTATTCTAACTTCAGCAACGTTATCTATCGAGAAATCCTTTCAGTATATGATTGAAAATCTAGGCTTACAAGAAGCATCAGATCAAGGTCGACTTGTAACAGTTCAGCTACCTTCGCCTTTTCGATATCGTGATCAGGCATTGCTCGTGATTCCACGTGACTTTCCAAGTGTTAAGGGAAGTGTAGGAGATGCTCTTTTTGTAGAGACGCTGGTGAAGTCGTTAGCTGACACAGCTATAGCTACGCATGGACGTATGTTAGTGTTATTCACATCCTATCGCATGCTTCGTCAAGTTTATGAACCATTACGTAATGAACTGTCTTCAAGTGATATAACGATACTCGGCCAAGGTGTTGATACTGGAAGTCGAAGCAAGTTGATTCGTCGTTTTCAAGACAGTAGTGCATCGGTACTGTTAGGAACAAGTAGCTTCTGGGAAGGTGTCGATATTCCCGGTGAAGCACTGACTTGTTTGGCCATTGTTCGACTACCATTTCAGCCACCGAACCATCCTTTGGTTGAAGCAAAGAGTGAACTTCTTAAGCAACAAAAGAAAAATCCATTCATGAAACTGTCGGTTCCGCAAGCGGTCATTCGGTTCAAACAAGGATTTGGTCGGTTAGTGCGTACTGCGAATGATAGGGGGATTGTAATCGTATATGATACGCGAGTAATCGAATCATATTACGGCAAACATTTCCTGTATTCATTACCTGGTCCTAAGATGGAGCATATGCCGACCAATCAAATGGTTCCACGGATTTCGGAGTGGTTAAGTGAAAGGGATCCTTCTTGAAGAAGGATCCTAAAGAGTTAATAATTAGGGGGAGCAAGAATGAAATCTGAAAAAATTTCAGAAGCTGTTGTACGCAGATTACCTGTATATCTGCGTTATCTTTCAGATCTTCAGAGACGTGAAGTAGCCACTGTCTCTTCACAGGAGTTAGGTCAAAAACTCGATTTGAATCCTGCACAAATTCGTAAAGATCTCGCTTATTTTGGAGACTTCGGACGTAAAGGTATAGGATATGACGTGGCCTATTTGATTGAGAAGATTGGTCATATCCTGAATCTCGATCAACAAATCAATGTGGTTCTAATAGGTGCAGGTAATCTTGGTCATGCTTTATCCAATTACAATGCTTATCTAAAGGAAAATTTAAAGATTATCGCTGTTTTTGATTCGTATGCTCCCAAGGTAGGTTCCGTTATTAATACGTTAAAGGTCCAACCTATGGAGGATCTAGTGGATACCATTAAGCAACAAAATATAAGAATAGGTATTATTACGGTTCCAGAAACAGAAGCACAGCATGTTGCAGATAAGTTAATAGAAGCTGGGATTAAGGCGATTTTGAATTTTGCACCTGTTGTGTTGAAAGCTCCAGCGGATGTTCGTATTCATGCAGCTGATTTCACAACGGATATGCTTAGTCTTGCTTATTATTTGGATAATGGAAAGGAAGAATCACATGACAGTGAACAATCAAACACAGAAATGGATCATTAAGAATGGTACGTTTGCTGTTCTGAATAATGAACAATCCGTTGTAAAGGGCTATATGCTTATTGAAGATGACCTTATAACGTATATTGGCGAGGACAAACCAGCTGATTCTGATCATATCCCCGTCGTTGATGGTACGCATCTTCTATTTTTACCTGGACTTGTGAATACACATGGACATGCGGCGATGTCATTACTAAGAGGTTATGGTGATGATTTAGCTCTCCAAGTGTGGTTGCAGGAAAAAATGTGGCCAATGGAGGAGAAGTTTACCTCAAAAGATGTTTATTGGGGATCATCGCTCTCTGTATTGGAAATGTTAAAAGGTGGAACAACTACTTTTCTAGACATGTATGATCATATGGATCAAGTCGCTAAAGTAGTGCAAGAATCGGGTATTCGTGCGGTACTAACAAGAGGTGTTATTGGGTTCTGTTCAGAAGAAATGCAACAACATAAACTTCAAGAAGCGATTGCCTTTGCAAAAGATTGGAACGGTCAAGCAGAAGGACGTATTACTACGATGATGTCCCCGCACGCGCCTTACACATGTCCTCCATCCTTTTTTGAGAAGTTTGTACAGGCAGCGCATGATCTAGATCTTCCGATGCATACACACATGTCTGAGACGCTGAGTGAAGTGGCACAGAATGTGACTGATTATGGTCTTAGACCTGTTCAACATTTAGAGAAACTCGGCATGTTCACACGTCCATCTCTTGTCGCTCATGGTGTACATTTGACAGATGAAGAAATTGACATATTAGCTGCCCATCAAGTGGGCGTGTCACATAACCCAGGAAGCAACTTGAAGCTAGCAAGTGGTATTGCACGGGTCACAGATCTATTGAAGGCAGGCGTAACTGTATCCTTAGGAACAGATGGTCCAGCGAGCAATAACAATTTAGATATGTTTGAAGAAATGCGTCTAGCAGCGCTTATTCACAAAGGTATTTCAGGAGATCCAACAGCAATTCCTGCTGCTGAAGCACTTCGAATGGGTACTAGTTATGGAGCCAAATCTCTATTTCTAGAAAACATAGGTAGATTGGCACCAGGTATGAAAGCAGACTTTATCGCATTAAATACCGATCAGGCTCATTTCCTACCACATACAGACTTCATCTCACATTCCATTTACTCTGCAAGTAGTAAAGATGTAGAGCATGTGTGGGTTAACGGCAAACAAGTTGTAAAGAATGGGGCTTGTCTTACTATGGATGAAGAGCGGATTCATCGTGAAGCTCAGTCATCTTTTGAAGGCTTATTAAACCGCTAAGATGATAGGCTATTCCTGATGAAAGGAAGTTCAGGTTGAAGAAGAACAAGAAGAGATGGATTTTACTAGGAATTGCAATCTGTGTGGTTGTATTGTTTGGACTCTATCGTTATTACATATATGTTATGAAGGACCAATGGAGCCAGGAAGACATCGCTATTACAGCAGCAAAGAAACAAACCGAATTAGTGAAAGTCACAAAAACGGACAAATCGGTGTGGGATAATGTAGTCTGGGTCATCGAAGGTAAAAATAAGGATGATCAAGCTCTTATCGTGTGGGTTCCATTCACAGATGAGTACAACGTAGACGAAACATCTGGGTCTGTGCATAGCGAATTTATAAAGGATGGATTATCTGAAAGACAGATTACTGCTATTATTCAGAGTGATCTTCCAAACATTGATGAGATTCGTTTACAGCTCGGGTTGTTTCATGGGACCCCTGTGTGGCAACTCTTTTACAAAGAGAAAGATCATTACTACTATCGATTCTATAGATTCAGTGATGGAACACAATTAGGAGAACAATATACATTACCCAATCGATAAAAATGACGATTCACCAAATAAAAGCTGACGAAATTATTCTATAAAGAATGATTCTTTCGTCAGTTTTTTTTGAATATTCACATAGAATTTTAAATATATCCATAATTTTTCGACGAAATAGTATATTCAATGTGATATACTAATTTGTGTACTAGCGGTATACGTAATTGTATATCAATTCAATTAAATCATAAGTAATTTAGACATCTATGGATATTGAAGGAGGCTGTTATATGAAGTTAAGAGTAATGCCAATTGCATTGACAGTTGTTATCGCAAGTTCGCTTTTGTTTGGCGGATGGTTTGTTCATAAACAAGTTACTCTTCAGAGTCCTCTACAAAAAATAGTGACAGATTATGACGGAGTGAATAATGCTCAATTAGATATTACCCGCGATGAGGTCGTAGTGAAACTAGATATTAAACCAGGAACTCGGTTACCAGGATTAGTTCATGAATTAATGACTGAAGGCAAATCTATCGTTGGTAAACGGTCACTTCAATTGGATGTTGTTGATCACTCGACGGAAACCATCGATGATTTCTGGGATCAGGCTATGTTCCCAGTGGCAGAGGCGATGGAGAATAAACGTTATACAGAGATTGTAGATAAATTGAAGGAAATGGAAAAAAGTTCGCCCGTGAAAGTGACAACTGAAATGGATGATACGAATGTATATATTAATTTAACTGAGGGAGAAGCAAGTAAATTCATCATTTTACCTCGTGATCCAGCAGTTCTGGGGGTGTGGAGTAATGCCTAAATTGTTGAAAGAAATAGTGATAGGTTTCGTACCCGTACTTCTTGTTTTTCTTGTATTTATCGGAGTGAATATTATTCCAATACTACTCGCAGTAGGAATTGTGGCAGGAGTTCTATTGTTGTCTAATGTTAAGGGTGGACTTGCTGTAGGTGCTGCAGGTGATCGTAAGCGTAAGAAAAAAGGACCAGATAAGCTCACTTTTAATGAAATTGGAGGTCAGGAACATCCCAAAGAGGAATTGATGGAAGCCCTCAACTTTCTTATTAGACATGAAGAAATTCAGAAATTTGGGATTCGTCCTCTGAAGGGAATTCTACTTACGGGACCTCCGGGAACAGGTAAGACCTTGCTTGCAAAAGCGGCTAGTCATTATACAGACTCCGTGTTTGTTGCAGCAGCAGGAAGTGAGTTTGTCGAAATGTATGTTGGTGTGGGTGCTGGAAGAATTCGTGATTTATTCCGTGATGCACGTAATCGTGCAACCAAGGAGAATAAGACCAGTGCCGTAATATTTATTGATGAGATCGATGTTATAGGAGGTAAGCGTGAGGGTGGACAACAGCGCGAGTATGACCAGACACTTAATCAATTATTAACAGAAATGGATGGCATATATAATTCCGACACTCCAAGAATACTTCTTATCGCAGCTACCAATCGTAAGGAAATGTTGGATAGTGCTCTTCTTCGTCCAGGTCGATTCGATCGGCATATACAAGTGGACCTGCCGGATAAGAAAGGGCGTAAACATATATTGGAAATTCATGCAAAGAACAAGCCTATACATGCAGAAGCTAGTATGGATAAAATTGCTGAAGAATCTTATGGATTCTCTGGTGCTCAACTTGAGAGTGTTATGAATGAAGCTGCGATTTATATGATGAGAGAGAGTAAAGTTGAGATCGAACAACGTCATATGTCGATGGCTATTGATAAAGTTATGATGGGTGAGAAAACGGATCGAGAGTCGACTCAGGAAGAGAAAAAGAGAGTCGCTATTCATGAATTAGGACATGCGATCATGGCTGAAATCGTTCGTCCAGGAAGCGTTAGTCAAGTGGCACTTAGTCCACGTGGTCAAGCTCTTGGATATGTTCGTCATAATCCACAAGAAGAACAATACCTCTATACCAAGACATTTCTAGAAGAGCAAATTATGATTGCCCTTGGTGGAGCTGCTTCGGAAGAAATGTACTATGGAGGTCGAAGCACAGGATCTAGTAATGACTTTGAGCAGGCCCTAAATATTGTACAAACAATGATGAAGTCTGGACTCACATCTTTAGGCATTATAAGTATGGAAATGGTAACGAAAGCTGAGTTAATGAAGGAGAATAATGCCATTTTAGAACAGCTTATGGAACGTACAAAAAGTACACTGGAACAGCATCGCAATATCTTTGATCAATCCCTAAATATCTTGCTTTTAGAGGAAAATCTTTCCGGCGAGCAATTTCGATGTCTATTTCGTGAAACTTCACTTTTACCAGCATAAATTATGATGCTGGTTATTTTTTTTTACTTTTGTTCCGTGCTAAGATATTATTATATGTTGGAGTGAGAATAATGTATTTTTCTAATGAAGGGTACAATATTGATTATCAGACACAGAAAGGGAGTTGGCATACCGTATGTTATTCAAGAAAATTGGTGTCATCGGCGGTGGCACGATGGGACAAGGAATCGCTGAAATGCTTGCTGCAAAGGGCATTGATGTATTATTAGTTGAGAAATCTGAAGAAAAATTAGATTATTCTTATAATATGATTGAATTGAATCTCGACAAACAGCTTGAAAAATGGGGGATCACACAAGCGGAGAAGAAGCTTATTCTTAGCAGAATCGAGAAAGTGGTTCATTTCGCTGAGCTAGGTACCTGTGATATGGTCATTGAGACTATTTCTGAAGATATTGAAGCAAAAAAACAAGTATTCGCTCAATTGGATCAAGTATGTCCTAATAATATAATTCTTGCCAGTAACACATCAACACTAAGTTTAACGGAACTTGCAAGTTCTACGATATATCCTGAACGTGTCATTGGAATGCATTTCATTCACCCGGTTGGAAAAGTAGATCTAGTTGAAATCATCCGTGGATTGAAAACCTCAGATATCACATTCTTGGAAACGAAGAAATTTGTAGAAGAAGTGGTGGATAAAAAGGGTATCATGATTTATGAATCTCCTGGATTCGTAACGTCACGATTAATCTGTTTGCTAATTAACGAAGCACTTCATACCCTTCAAGAAGGCGTTGCTTCTGCTGAAGATATCGATGATGCGATGCGTATTGGATATCAATTCCAGAATGGTCCTTTAGAAATGGCAGACCGTTTCGGACTTGATTCTGTACTTGCAGCTCTTGAAAGAATGTTCCGTGAATTTGGTGAATTGAAATATCGTCCTTCCACCATCCTTAAGAAGATGGTTCGTGCAGGGCATCTAGGTGTTAAAACAGGCGAAGGATTCTTCAAGTATGACAAGGATGGTGACCGGGTATGAAAGTATTAGTAATTAACTCAGGAAGTTCTTCTTTGAAATATCAATTGTATGATATGACAAACGAATCTGTACTGGCTAAAGGTCTTGTAGAACGAATTGGAATGGATTCCTCCATTCTGACTCATAAACCTACTGGAGGTCAGGAAATAACGGAAGTTAAAGAGATTTTGGAACATAATACGGCTATTCGTAAAGTATTATCTATGTTAACCGATCCAGAACATGGCGTAATTAAGTCCATCGATGAGATTCAAGCTGTTGGTCATCGCGTGGTTCATGGAGGCGAATCCTTTAAAGCATCTGCCCTTGTTGATGGCCCTGCGAAATCGGAGATTCGTCGTTTGTTCGACCTAGCACCACTTCACAATCCAGCAGCAATGATGGGGATTAATGCAGCAGAAATTAATATGCCAGGTATCCCTCAAGTTGTTGCATTCGATACTGCTTTCCATCAAGCTATGCCTGAGAAGGCATATTTGTATGCTATTCCTAAAGTTTTTTACAATAAGTACAAAGTTCGTCGCTATGGTGCGCACGGAACATCGCATGAATATGTTAGTCAGGTTGCAGCTGAATTCTTGGGTCAGCCTATAGAGGATTTGAAGATTATTACTTGTCATATCGGTAACGGAGGAAGTTTAACTGCCGTTGCAGGTGGTAAATCAATCGATACTTCAATGGGTATGACACCTCTAGAAGGTTTGATGATGGGAACACGCAGTGGTGACCTTGATCCTGCGATTGTACCATTTGTTATGAATAAGGAAGATTTGACTGTGAATGAAGTGAACTCCATGCTTAATAAGCATAGTGGACTTCTAGCGATATCTGGAATAAGCAGTGACATGAGAGAAATTACAGACGGTATGGCAGAAGGCGATCCGAATTGCACACTGGCATTTGAAATGTATGAATACCGTTTGCGTAAATATATTGGTTCTTATGCTGCAGCTATGAATGGTGTCGATGTGATCGTATTTACAGCTGGTATTGGTGAGAACTCTATTGTTGTTCGTGAGAAAGTATGCGAGAATTTAACTTACCTTGGCGTGGAGGTTGATGATGCACTGAATGCTATTCGTTCTGGTGAACCACGATTGATCTCGACAAATAATTCCAAAGTAAAAGTGATGGTTATTCCAACCAATGAAGAATTGGTTATTGCGCGTGATACGTATCGCATTGTTAACGAAATAGAATAGCTTTCTGTTTTAGGATCAGTTAATAAGGGAGAGATTAAGGCATGTCCACTAAAAGTGTGATTCGTGAAGTGAATCAGTATGTTGGCGAAACAGTAACGATTGGAAGCTGGATCAACAACAAACGCTCAAGCGGAAAAATTCAGTTTTTGCAATTACGTGACGGTACCGGATATATTCAAGGTGTTGTGGTGAAAAGCGAGGTTTCAGAAGAAGTATGGGACGCTGCTAAGAGCTTAACACAGGAAAGTTCCCTGTATGTCACAGGCATTATTCGTGAAGAACCACGAAGTGCGTCAGGTTACGAAATGACAGTAACAGGAATCGAAGTGATACATATCACTGAGAACTATCCCATTACGCCTAAAGAACATGGTGTAGATTTCTTGATGGATCATCGTCATTTATGGCTACGGTCCAACAAACAACGTGCAATTCTTGTTATCCGTGCAGAGATTATTCGTGCGGTTCGTGCGTTCTTTGACACCAATGGATTTACTTTGGTAGATCCGCCCATTCTTACTCCAACAACTGCAGAAGGAACAACGAACTTGTTCCACACGAAATATTTTGATGAGGATGCATACTTAACACAAAGTGGTCAGTTGTACATGGAAGCTGCTGCGATGGCTTTAGGTAAAGTGTATTCCTTCGGACCAACGTTCCGTGCTGAGAAATCCAAAACACGTCGTCATCTGATTGAATTCTGGATGATTGAGCCAGAGATGGCTTTTACAGATCATGAAGAAAGCTTACGTGTACAAGAGAACTTTATTAGTTATGTTGTACAATCTGTCCTTAAGAATTGTCGTACTGAGTTAGAAACGGTAGGTCGGGATATTTCCAAATTGGAACAAATTCAAGCACCTTTCCCACGTATTACTTACGATGAGGCTATTGAATTTCTACATGGCAAAGGTTTCGATATTCCTTGGGGTGATGACTTCGGTGCTCCTCATGAGACGGCTATCGCTGAGAGCTACGACAAACCCGTATTTATTACACACTATCCTGCAGGGATCAAATCATTCTACATGAAACCTGATCCAACACGTCCTGAAGTTGTTTTGTGTGCGGATATGATTGCCCCTGAAGGTTACGGGGAGATTATCGGTGGGTCTCAACGTATTGATGACCAAGCATTGTTAGAAGAGCGTTTTAAAGAACACTCTTTATCCTTAGAGACATATCAATGGTACATGGATTTACGTAAATATGGTTCCGTTCCCCATTCTGGATTCGGTCTTGGATTGGAACGTACTGTAGCCTGGATTTGCGGTCTTGATCATGTCCGTGAGACGATTGCCTTCCCACGTACGTTATATCGTCTTTATCCTTAAGTTAAGAGGTGAAGCTCATGGATATTACAGGATGGAGAACATGGGCAGAGGGAGCTTCATCGGGAATGGGATCAGGAGTAGCTATCATTCCTTACGCATTGTTCCGGTACTATCGTAGATTGAAGCTGAGTGACAATGAATGCTTATTGTTAATGCACTTGATGTCTTTTAAACAGGTGGAACATAAAGAGTTCCCTACGTTAGAAGATATGCAGGAACTCGCAGGAGGAACGACAGCATCCATATCCCTTACTCTACAGAAGCTGATGAAAGATGGATTTCTCAGTATTGACGAAGAGTTCGATGAAGATAGTGGTATTCAATATGAACGTTATAATGTATCAGGCTTATATGATAAGTTAAGCATTTGTATGGCGAATGATGCTAAGAATAAGGCTAAACAAGCTGTTATTCAACGTAACACAGCCATATCTGATGCAGGCGAACCCGAAGCTGAACGTAATATGTTTACCATCTTCGAGAAAGAATTTGGACGGCCACTATCTCCGATGGAATGTGAGACGATATCGGGATGGTTGGATCAAGACAAGTATCCAGACGAACTGATTCTCATGGCTTTGAAAGAGGCTGTGTTTGCTGGAAAGGTTCATTTCCGTTATATCGACCGCATCTTATTGGAATGGAGCCGCAATCGTGTTAAGAATGTGAATGACGCGAAAGCATATACGCAGAAATTCCGAAGTAACGGTAGAAGTTAATAACTAGATTGAAGATGGTCCCCTTGTGATAAGGGGGCCTTTTTTGTGGATTAGGAATTGATGTTACCACCTTGTATCTTATATATTCGCAGAAATGGGCGGGGTTGTCCCAAATGTCAAACATGGGTAGGGTACCTATCATTACAATTAAAAAATCTACTTTTGGGACAGCCCGTTTCAGATTCATCTAGTTCCTATGCTTTTCCATCCACTTAACAGTCCAATCAATCAAGGGTCTTTGTTTCATGAATCGAACATCAGCATTCCCTACTCTATAAACCTCGTTATTATTCTCTTTATCATATTCATGACCTAATCTAATGAAATCCTCATCATCGACGGCTTGCGTTGCATACGTTACCCATTGTCTTTTTCCATCGATCATGATCGCGCTACTTTCATCTGTAAATCGTTTAGTAGGAAAGTTTGCTCTGGTCTCAGCTAAATGAAGTGAGGTATTTTTATCATAATCGACACCGATTAATAGCACATATCCATCTAATGTATATAATTTATCTACAGGGGAGTCGATACCAAAAATATTACTGAGATCATGATCAGAGGTTATATATTGTGCATGTTTGCCTACGGCAGTGATCGATCTTGCCGGGTGACTTGATCGGGTTGATCCAGGCCACTTTCTAAACATTTCTGCGACAACGCCCATATTAATAGCTGGTGTGACATCTTTATCATATGCTGGCCAGTTTTCGCGAATGATAGGCCACCATTCTTTGGGTTCTTCCCAATGAACGCCCGTGGATGGATCGAGGTTCTTCCATGTCTGTGATGGCATCATTAGGGTTCCTTCGTCTCCCACAATTTCAAGAAGCGCTCTTATTAATGTTTCAGCACCGCCTACAACAAATCCGAGACTCTTTAAAGAAGTATGTACAATTAGGGTCTGACCTTCTGCTACACCACATTTTCTAAATTGTTTGATTAGATCTTCCTTTGTTAAGATGACCCTTGTCTCGTTTGACGTCATTTGTTTAACCTCCATTCAATTAAAATAACAAAAACAACCCTACGTAGTAACGGGGGTTGTGTCCGGTATCGCCAGAGTAACATTGCCCTTATGTTGTTTTTACAGGAATATTATAACAGGTATTATACTTGGTATATATAGCTATATGGATATCGTATGCCAACAAGTTACTCTTTATGAGTATAGGTGCAGCACGGATCCACCGTTAAATAATACGTTTACATTTGACAGTCGTGTATAATATTATTGGAAGAAATAATTGGAAGTTCAGAACGATATGAATATCTCAAACAGGATCTTTTTGAAAAATAGAAGAACAGGAGTGGGTGTATAATGACTACATATATTGCGTTCTTGCGAGGGATCAACGTAGGTGGAAAGAATATGATCAAAATGGCTTTGTTAAAACAAATGTTTGAAACGATGGGTTTTCTACATGTGCAAACCTACATTCAAAGTGGAAATGTTGTGTTTAAGTCGGACGAGTTGGAAGCTACGCTTCTTGGGCGAATCGAGAATGAAATTGAAACGGTTTTTGGATTCACAGTCCCTGTTATGTTAAGAACAGCTGCGGAGTTGGAATGGATTCTTCAGAATTGTCCGTTCTCAGAGAAGCGCATCGCAGAAGCTGAGGTGTCATCCGTAGGAGAATGTCTCTATGTGGCGATGTTGGCAGAAATACCTGTTCAAGAAGCACAGGATCGAATGAACATCTACGCAAGTCAGAATGACGAGTACAGTATTAAAGGTCGGGAAATGTACCTGTTATTTCATCATAGTGTAAGGAACTCTAAACTTGCAAACAATCTACATAAGCTGGATACACCTTCGACGGTACGTAATTGGAAAACACTCAATAAGCTGTTCGCGATAGCACAATCCATAGAGAATGATTGAAATATAAATTTACTGATTTTGGATTCTATGCTATGATAATTCAAATATTTCAAATGCGATGAAGAGAAGAGTAGATAAATAGATGATTTCACAGAGAACTCCGATAGCTGAGAAGGAGTAAATCATGATTTATCGAAACAAGTCTATGAGCATCATATCGGAACCTGATTCATAGGGGATGGTGTGACAGGAGCTCCTGTTATAGAGCTAGAGTATAAGCATCGTTGGGATGCCGTACTTGAAGAGGTTAATATGGTAACATATTAGCGAATCTGGGGTGGTACCACGCGAATTTCAAATCTCGTCCTCAAGACTAAGTCTTGAGGGTGGGATTTTTTTGATTAACTATTGGAAGTATGCCTCCATGTTATTGTTTGGGATAGGCATTTCGAATGTGGGATCGTGGATTTACTTTATTGCACTTAATTTAATGGTATTGGATATGACTCAATCACCGTTCGCTGTAACGGTACTTTATATGTTGAAACCTTTGGCTACTGTATTTACGAATCTTTGGGCGGGTAGCTTAATTGATCGATTAAATAAACGAAACCTTATGGTTTTCCTAGATATCATACGAGCTATATTTATAGCCTTGTTGCCTTTGTACACTTCTATAGGCTACATATATATACTTGTTCTATTAATAAACATGGCAGGTTCTATGTTTGGACCCACATCGATGACTTACATAACACAACTTATTCCAACAGAACAAAGACCACGGTTTAATTCACTTAATAGTTTAATAAGTTCAGGTGCCTTTTTAATTGGTCCAGCAATCGCGGGACTTCTAGTTCTAATGGGTTCACCTTTATTCGCTATTTATATTAATGCTATTGCCTTATTCGTCTCTGGAATCATTACATTACTAATGCCTAATCTAAATAAACAAACAACGAACACGAACTTTGGAACAACCACAGAGCAACATCTGTCCTTATCGGTATTAAAAAAAGACTGGATCGTCGTTTTGCAATTTTATCGGCGTAACCTATATATCATGGTAATCTGTTTCTTGTTTGGAAGTGTATTTGTCGTCATGGCATCCGCCGTGGACTCACTTGAAGCTTCATTTGCAACGATCGTTCTCCACTTGTCTGAGGGTGAATATGGGGTTCTTGTCAGCATAGCGGGGGTAGGTATTATTGTTGGTTCCTTGTTGAACACTCTGATTGTTAAAAAAGTATCATGCTCGAAGATGATTGGTATTGGCACACTAGGAGTATGTTTTGGGTATGCTATTTATGCTTTCTCCAGTTCATTTGTAAGTGCATCTGTTGGATTTTTCATCTTGGCATTCTGTCTTGCTTTTGTAAATACAGGATTTGCGACCATGTATCAAAACAATATTCCAGTGGACGTTATGGGTAGAGTAGGTAGTCTTAACGACTTTATTCAAGCTATATTCATTATGATGACAACCTTTGTACTTGGTGGTGCTACGGAATTTATATCCCTTCAAGTTGTCGTGATCATCGGGGTCTTGGTGATGGTGTTACTTGGAATGACATTATGTGCAGTTGTCTTACTTCCATCGAAGAATGATTATTATCTAGCACAGCCTCACTTACAAGAAAATATATAGTATTGAATATTGGAATGTTCGAACTTTGAATTCCTTTTAGACGTCTATTATTAGGGAGTTTGAGTCTCAGATAATAAGGGGGGATTACAATGGCGAAAATGATGAAGGTAATTTTTATGATTATTATCGTAAGTTTACAGGCAGGGTGTAGTGCGGAGTTAAAGGGGAACGAGAATCAGCATGTGGACGGAACAACGAAAACATTAGAAGTAGTTAATGAATATCATAAGAGCATTCCTTATAAAGAACTTATATACACAAAATATTCTTCGCAGTTTACTTGGGGGTGGAGTAGTGCTGAAGATTTACAAGATGAACTATTAGATCAGTATGAAACGTATAAAAATTCAGTGCCGGGTGGATTTATTGTAAAAGAAACACCAACAGAGTACTTTATTTGTGTAAGTATAGGAGAAAGAGAATCGGTAAGGCAGGGCGGATTGAAGGATATGAATTCAATCAGCTTGTTCGGTATTTAGTATCGACAGATACAACGGATAATGACTTTATTAGACTAATAGATAACATTAGTGGAAAAGCGGGTGCTTAGGCAGCTGTCTTTTTTTGTTCATCCGCTAATCTTTTTCGTACAGATCTGAACCTAACGATAAGCTATCAAAAAAATATTTATCTCCCAAGTGAGAGTTTAACAAATAAATCTCGTCTATATAGTATAGAACTCCTAGGAGGCTTGCCAGTGGAAGATCGAATACATGAGAATGATGATGAAAAACGATGGATAAGCCGTGTGTTGTCAGGACATAAAGAGGAATATGCCTTTTTGGTAGAACATTACAAAAATAAAATATATGGCCTACTCCGCGGAATGGGAGCTGACCACCAGGATGCTCAGGACCTAACTCAGGAGACCTTTATTAAGGCATATCGTAAACTGGCTTCCCATGATCCGAGTAAAAGTTTTGCGGCATGGTTGTATACTATTGCGACGAATCTACTGAAAGATTTACGGAAAAGGACTCATCACATAGGCTGGATAGTAGAACCTTTACTAGAGCCTTTATCAGCCGATGATCCTGAAGAGATTCTATTGCAGGTTGAGCACCGAATGGAGATACAGGTTCTGATGAGGCGACTGCCGACGAATTATCGAGTAGCGTTGTTACTCAGATATACGAATGATCTGAGCTATGAAGAAATGAGCGAAGTGTTGGACGTACCCCTTAGCAAAATCCAAAATGACCTTTATAGAGCGAAATTAAGTTTGAAAAAGATGCTAACTGCAGAGGAGGTGAGGACTGATGCAATGCTTAACCAGCGATGAAATGGAAGAATACATAATGAATTCACCTTTATCGAACAAACAACAAATGGACTCACATATTGCTACCTGTCTTCGATGCCTTTCTCTTTATCATAAACAGCTCAAAGAGCAAGAAGTTTGGTTTTTAGAGTTGTATGAGGAAGTCTTACCTGATTCATTTACTACCGATTTAATGGTATTAATTGAAGGAGAAGAGATAGAGTTTGAAGAAGATATTATCTCGAATGTATTAATGAGAGCAACGGACCAAAAGGGTAGACAGGATAGTATATTAGATACTTCATATTTAGAGAAGACTGATGGACCTAGCATGCCTGAAGTCGTCATAGAAACTGTATCTGATAACGAAATAGTGCCTTCAGTTAGAAAAGGCCTGTTCAAGCGAAGAGGTATTGGCTTATGGAAGCTAACGGTTGGAGTGGCCGCGCTATTGATTATCATGAGCTCCATGCTTATGTATTCCGTACCTACGCTAGCGGAGAAGCTTCGTTCCCTATTTGGGCAAGATTCTGGTGTTGACATTGGGTTATTACGAGCGCAAGAGTTTGGGTTAGTCGAATATCCGAATATTACCGTGAAAGATAAGGGTTATACTATCATAATCAATGAGGCAGTAGCAGACCCTACTCGTGTGATCATTGCACTACAATTATTCGGTCCTGATGGCAAACATGATCGAAATCGCTTAGAGTTTTCTCGTGCAAATAACATTATTATAAAAGATGAACAAGGGGAAATCGTCGGGGAAATGTATGATATGGGTGTCACTAACAATTTTTATTATATGGTTGCTTTCTTCGCGGAACCCATTCAAACCGACCGTATTAGCATTGAAGGTCGTATTTCGCAATTAGGCAGTAAAATGAGAAATATTCAATATTCCCAAGGAGAATGGAACTTTGACTTTTCCATCGATTTGAAGGAAGCGAACAAGAAAACGACCGTTACGCCATTACAGGGAAGTTATACCACACCGGATGGAATGACAGTTAGCTTGAAGAGACTGACTCGGATGGTTCAAGGTGTTCGATTAGAGCTTGATACTGAACTTAGTGAGGAGGCGTTAATTCGTTCTCAAGGAGAATTATGGAAGAAACAAGGCTTAAAGTTTCATTTTGAGGATATGAAAGGTAATGAAATTCACAGTGTCAATACGAGAGTGGGTCAATATATGGACAGCTTGATGGCGGAGTCCCATCTCCCTGGTGAGAAACCAGGATTGATGCATTGGAGCTATACGTTTAAATATTTACCGCAAGATAAGCCTTATACATTCGTATTCGACGGTTACTCCGTCGCGGAGTCTGATGATTCATCAGTTCAGTTCGAACCTTCCAAGCTTAAAGATCATCCGGTACCTTTTTATTATGATGGTGATAAGATGATGTTGGAAGATTTTACGGTGGAAGCCCCACCGAATACAAATGGAGAAGTGTCGGAGGGAGCGATACATCTAAGTGGTAAGCTGTGGAACGAATCTAGATACGATCAATGGACATTAAAAGTTCCCAATGATAGAGAGTATAATATCACTATGCGAGGCAGTTCGACAACGGAAGCATCCGGGTGGAAAGAGGGATATATTATACTTGGAGGCAGTTCGGTCGACGGACTCTTCGAGTTCCGCGCACCAGGCATGACTATGATCCCAGAGCGAATTGAACTGATTCGTACAGTCGTTGATCGACTGTATACGAACGTAGATTGGTCAGTGCCAATGAAAGAAGATAGCAACAGCGGTAAATGAATTGTATTAAATTCTTCAACTTATATTGACAGAGTTTAAATTTTGAATTATAATCTGTAAAGATTACGTAATGCTTTCACAACTTGCTTTTACAAACTCAGTATTTTTGAGAGACGAAATTTTTAAAAGGGAAACCTTTTTTTCGGTCGTCATCTGTCCATAAGGACAGGTGGCGATTTTTATTTTTTTATAGAAGGAGTGTCAATTTTGAACTTGTTTAAGTATTCTATTTTCGCGATATTGGGAGCAATATCGTATGGTACATTGTCAACGATGATTAAGTTAGGATATAAGGAAGGTTTTTCTTCAGGAGAATTAGTTGGCAGTCAATACACCCTTGGCTGGATCATGATTGCTGCTCTTTATTTGTTCTCATTTAACTACAAGATTTCATGGAAAAACGCTGGGCAGCTAGTGATTACGGGTGCAATGACCGCATTAGTGGGCATAACCTATTCAGTCTCTGTATCTGAATTGCCTGCTTCTATAGCGGTTGTGTTCTTTTTCCAATTTACTTGGATCGGTGTTGTTATTGAAAGTTTAATGACTAGAACATGGCCAAGTAAAAGTAAGTTAGTAGCTATCCTATTATTGCTCATAGGTTCATTGTGTGCAGGAGCTATCTTTGAGCAACCATTAGCATCACTAAGTATCAAAGGCGTTTTATTTGGATTACTTGCTGCCTTTTTCTATGCGTTATATATGGTACTTTCATCTAAAGTTGCTACCAAAGAGGCGGCTCCCAAAAGGTTATTCTTTATTGGGACTGGAGCGCTTCTAACCGTATCATTTACAACAAATCCTATACACATCGTTACCCAACTTACCGAGACGAATCTATGGAGATATGGACTGCTACTTGGGGTGTTAGGTGTGGTTTTACCGTTCTTATTATTCGCCATAAGTATGCCAAAATTAGGAGCAGGGTTAGGAACAATTTTGTGTGCGGCTGAATTACCATCAGCTATGATCGTTTCTGTCATCTTTTTAGGCGAATTGGTTACACCAATACAATGGACTGGTATGATCTTGATTGTACTAGGAATCATTTCTCCAGAAATAATGAGAAGAATATCGTTCAAACATCAAATAGAAGATACGTTGGCGCCTCCTAATAGACAGGCCTCATAATAGACGCCATGGATAAGTAAGTGATAACGTCAAAGATTACAAATTATGATATGATAGTCTTGGGTATGATTTTCTGAGATCAATTGGGGGAATTAGAGCCATTTACTATAAAAAAGCTAAACAAATTAACCTTCGGGGGGAAAACGAATGAGTACTCACATTGCAGCAAAACCTGGCGAGATTGCCGAAACAATACTTTTACCAGGAGATCCGCTTCGCGCGAAATTTATTGCTGAAACATACTTACAGGATGTCATCTGTTATAACGAAGTAAGAGGCATGCTTGGATTCACGGGTACTTATAAGGGGCAACGTATTTCCGTTCAAGGAACGGGTATGGGGATTCCTTCAACTAGCATTTATGTAAATGAATTAATCTCTGAATATGGCGTTAAGAACTTAATGCGTGTAGGAACTTGTGGAAGTATGCAGAAGGATGTTCATGTCCGGGATGTTATTCTTGCGCAGGCTGCATGTACGGATTCTAGTGTGAATCATCACAATTTTGGTGGATATAATTTCTCACCTATTGCGAACTTTAACTTACTAAAAACGGCTTATGATCTAGGAGTAACAAAGGGACTTAACCTACATGTTGGTAATGTGTTTAGTTCTGATATTTTCTACCGTGATGATAAATCGGTTGTTGAGAAATTTATGCAATACGGTGTTATGGCTGTGGAAATGGAAACAACGGCTATATACACATTAGCAGCGAAGTTTGGTGTGAATGCCCTAACGATTCTCACAGTAAGTGATCACTTATTGACTGGGGAAGAGACTACTTCTGAAGAACGTCAATCTACCTTTAATGATATGATGGAAGTGGCATTGGAAACAGCAATCACATTGTAATAATGTGTGCAGTGCGCACCATGGATTAACATGATAGATATAGAGACTGGACGAGGAAATTCTTGTTCAGTCTTTTTTTTTGGAATATTTTTTTTGAAAAGAAATGCAGGGGTAATGATAAAATGAACGTCTAAGAGTAGGGGAAGGAGAGGAGAACTATTGACGAGGACAAAATCATAGAAGATATTCTTCAAGGGGACTCGACTGCATTTCGTTTCATTGTAGATCAATATAGTAAACATATATTCCATACGACATACTCGGTATTGCGCGATGTGAAAGATGCAGAAGATGTTGCCCAAGAGACCTTTATCCAAATCTATAAGTCTCTTTCTCAATATCGATCCCAAGGATTTAAATCCTGGATTACTCGAATAGCAACGAATAAGGCGATTGATTTGAAACGAAAGAAAACTCGGCGAGGTGAGGATACGATATATCCCCTGTTCGATATGGAGCTAGTACCTTCGGACGAAGAGGATCCCTTATCCCACACAATTCGTAAGGAAAAGAAAGAACTTTTCAAGAGAAAGCTACAAACGATTCCGGATAATCATAAGGTAGTACTTACGGCATTTTATTTAGATGAGAAGAACTACGAACAAATCGCTCATGAGCTAGATGTGAAACCGAAAACGGTAGAATCTAAATTGTATCGGGCAAGAGAGTGGATTCGGAAGAAATGGAAGGAGGAAGATTGGAAATGAATGATTTGGATTTGAGTGAGGACGACAAACGAAGACTAGCCCAACACTATATTGACGGTATATGTACGCTAGAACAAGAACAGTCTTGGGAATCTCTACTACTTGAAGATACTGAAGCAATGGATATACATATTCAACTCCTATCTTCCACGGAACTGCGTATGCCGGATATAGCGAATGCAATGCAATTTACCGATGAGGTCATGAATAGAATTCCTGAACATCTCTATGAGAAAGAAGACAGCTATCAACAGCGACGACGCTGGTTCGAACATCCCATTTTTCATTATACCGTGGCTGCTTGTATAACTTTACTGTTCTTGACAACCGGGTTATTCGATAAGCTCGTGGCTGGAGATTTAAATCATGTTATTGCTACCGAACAGACAACGTCTTACAGTGATCAGATGATGGATATTACAGTGTCTTGGCTTGACCAATTGAAACGATAATGGATGGAGAGGATGGATCTAAAATGCAGAATGAACGAAATGGATTTTTTGCTTTTATTTTAAATGTATTCCCTGGGTTAGGGCACTATTTCTTAGGACGAAAGGGAAGAGGGTTTCTTTATCCTATATTGTTTTTCGGAAGTATAGGTGTGAGCGCTCTGCTGGCATTAGCAAGTAGTGAGGAATTCTTTATAGGTGTTGGAGTCGTTAGCGGGTTGTTCTTCTGGTGTTTAAGCATGCTTGATTTAATCATATACATTTTAAAAGCACCATCTCCAACTCCGACTCATTTGCGCAATGAACTTGGTCATGCCGTGGATGAACACGGACAGTTAGTGAGTGAACCACGTACTCAGAATGAGCACAGCGAGCGATTTTATACGATCCTGCTATCATTTGTCCCAGGGCTTGGTCATCTTCAACTGGGGTTGATGCAACGCGGATTATCTTTCTTGGTCGCTTTCTTTGGACTAGCAACGATTATGGTGTTTGTTACGGGAATTACAAATCAATCCGTATTCTTGTTATTTCTGGGTGTGCTCCCAATTATCTGGCTATATTGTATGTTCGATGTCGTACAACAACTCAATCGGAAGCAAGCAGGTGAGCTGTTAGTGGACCGTACATTATTTGAGGAATTTGAAGAAGGTCGTGAAGAAGGGAAACGCAGTAAAATATTAGTGACGTTATTGTCTGCCTTCCCAGGTGCGGGGCATATGTATCTTGGGCTTCAAAAAAGAGGGTTACAACTGATGGTATTGTTTCTGGGTTCCATCTATATTCTTGATATTCTCAGACTGTCACTATTCTTGTTCCTCATACCTGTGATTTGGTTCTATAGTTTCTTTGATGGCTTACAACAGGCCTCTCGCTATGGTAAAGAACCATTAGTGGATCGTCCATTAGTCGAAGGAATAGATAATCACCGAGGGTTAGTAGGGATAGCATTGCTTTTCATAGGGTTGTATTATCTAAGCACACAATTCATTATTCCTGAATTGGATACAAGGTTTCCTGAATTTCAGCTTGACTATCGATTCCGTACCTATATTCAAACCATCATTGTCTCATTATTATTTATCGGTGGTGGACTGAAGATAGTACTAGGAAATAAGAACATGAACAAGAAAGCAGAAAAAATTCGACCTCGTCGTTAATGGTTAGGATACAAAGGCATGGACGTAACCATTGCTACTAGGGGGCTAAGGCGGGATTCCCATTCACACCATTGAAATCGTGGTTCCCAGCTCTAATCCGTCAGTTGGTTCGGACTACAGCATAATCTAAATCTGATCGAATAGAAGCAAAAAACATCCCAACTCTCTCAATCATACGAGGGAGTGGGATGTTTTGTATTGATGATAAAAGAAGGGCTATTTCTTAGCTACGTTATGGAGAAGTAAACTATGATATAAATATTCGAAAATAAATTCAAAGGCTTCCAAGTGTTTCTTCGCTTCAGAAGCATTCTTACCCCAGGCGTAAATTCCGTGATTCTGTAACAATATCCCTGGAATTGCAGGGTTCAGTGCACCTGGTACCTCTGTGGCAATGGCTGGAATATCAGCATAATTAGGAAGAACAGGAATCGCAATTTCAGCATCCTCATTCCAGATATTAAAAGCTTTAATAAGTTCAATTCCTTTAGCTCTAACTAGCCCTGATTGACCAAGCCATTCACTAATGAGGTTATTATATACGGTATGTACATGGAAGACAGCGCCGCACCCAGTCATTTTATAAATTTCACAGTGAATCAAAGTCTCTGCACTGGGCTTAAGATTCGTTGTTTCGCACGCTTGACCGTTCTGGTCCACAAATAAAAAATCCTGTGGTGTATTCTGTGATTTGTCTTTGCCACTCGAAGTTACAGCAAAATGAAATTGATCCTCTTGAAATTCGCCTACGCGAATCGATAAATTCCCACTCGTACCTGGAAACCAATTCCGTTCGGCAAATAGACTCTTAACTGTTCGTAGCTCATCTAAAGCCTGCTGTTTTTCTTCTAACGTAATATTTAGAAAACTCATCTTCGTAACACTCCTTGCTCTTGTTTCTGTCGTAGATCATTCAAGATATCATGAAATGTCTCATATGGGACATGTGCTACACCAAGTTCTTCACACTTCGTAGTAAGCCAAGAACGGGAATAGACAAGATCGGCAATCTTAGCGCCTTCGAAATCGGTTAGACTATCACCAATCAGGATACGGTAATAAGAATCCTCTGGATAACGCCTCATAACGGTTGTTTTACACATTCCACACCCATTCTCACAAGGAGGTTGACAAGGATTAGGCCAAGTGATCTTGATATGCTCCCCTGTGAAATCAGCACGATTGCAATAGATATGGTCCTCAGGAATACCAAATGGTTTCAAAAGAGGATCGATAAAGAAATCCATGCCCCCGCTAGTGACATTAAATCCAATGTCGGATTGATCGAGATAATTTAACAAGTCTTGAAATCCTTCTCGTATACCTGCATAGCTTAGAACGAAATCAACAATGTTCTCTTTCAAGTCTGAAGGCATAAGCGCGAACATAGCTCCTACACCTTCGCGTAAAGATATTCGCTGGTTAATTGTATCATCCATAATAGGTTCATAACCTTCAGGTTTGAAGTGCTTCATAATTGCAACAATGTTATCTGTAATCGTGATGGTCCCGTCGAAATCGCAAAAGATAACGATTTTTTTATGTGATGTCATTACTTTCCTCCCCAAGTATTTAATGCCGTTTGTAGTTCAGGAAAGGCATGAGCATAGTCGGCTAAAGGAATATCATGCATCGCTGCATCAATGGCTTGAACGAAAGCACGACCACCTGCAGATGTACCCATGGGATGTCCGTGAATACCTCCACCTGCATTAACTACAACATCTGTTCCGAAGTCCTTCATAATTAAAGGCACAAGACCAGGATGAATACCAGCGGATGGGACAGGCATGCTTGTCTTTATTTTCAAATCATTACTTATAAGTTCATCTCGAATAGCTAAATTCTCATTTCTTGGCATGGTGACTGATCCGTATGGCGAAGGGAATAACACCAGATCCGCACCTGCTAAACGCATTAACTGTCCTAGGAGAACGGAGGCAGATATGCCATAATGTGCCGAAGGGTAGTATGCACCTGCTAATGCAGGATGTGCAGCAATGGGAACGTTAATATCAGGATCACTGCTAAGCTCATGAAGGACATCATAGCCATAGGATAGGACATTGAACAGAAGTGCATTGGCTCCTGCATCAATGGCTCTTAGAGCCTGTTGTTTCAAGTTAGAAGTGCGCCCAGTCAAATTCGTTGCGTACAGAAGTTTTTTACCTGTTTCTTTACTGGCTTCTTCGGCAGCCCGTGCACAAATCTCAACACGTTTCTCGATAGGTGTGAGTTCATTCTCGAATAAAATCTCATCATCCTTAATCAGATCAACGCCACCCAGCGCCTGGAGAATGAATTGCTCACGTAGTTCTTCTAGATTAAGACCTATGACAGATTTAAATATACTCATAAGAAGGGGACGTTTATAGACATCCAGTTGTTGTCGAATGCCATCGATCCCGAACTTAGGTCCTGGAAAAGCAGACTGGAATGATTCTGAGAAGCCAAGTTTGATTAATTTGATTCTTCCATCCATAGAAATCTTTCCAAATACAGTGACAAGAAGTGCTGGAATGTCTCGGCTGAAATTCACATCAGGATAGGCGATAGTGATATCCGCGTACCGATCTACACCGATCAAATCTTCAACCACATGGACATGTAGAACTTGTCCGAGGTGCTTTTGCATGGCTTCTCGTTTCGCTTGAGGCAGTTCTGTCCAACTACCAACGGTTAACCCGACAGCGATGGATTCAGCTTTCTTGTGGAAATCTGCCTTAGGATCGTACAATCTATAGGTAGCTGTGCAAAAACTCATTTAAATTCCCTCCTCTAGTGCAACGCCCATTTCACGTGATCGTTCACTACAGCGATTGACAGCAGCGATGACATCTTCGAAAAAATCTCCATCGTCAAGTGTGCGAATGGCAGCTTGAGTAGAGCCATTCGGAGAAGTTACCTTCGCTCTAAGAGCGCTAGGTTCTTCACCCGTTTGTTGTGCCATTCTAGCAGCACCAAGCACCGTTTGAATGGTCAACGCTCTACACTGTTCTTCCGACAGACCTCCACGAATACCAGCCGCAATCATCGCTTCCATCATATAGTAGATATAAGCAGGACCACTACCTGAGATTCCAGTTAATAAATCCATGTTCTTCTCTTCAATAATCGTGATCGTGCCGACAGCTTCAAATAATGTCATGACCGTTCGACGTTGCTCTTCCGTCATTTCTTTAGAGTAAGATATACCCGTGGCACCCAGACCGATTGAACTTGATGTATTTGGCATCGTACGCGCGATGGGTTGTTTGCGATCTAATAGTCGTTGCATCGTTTTAATCGACAAACCTGCGATGACGGAAACAATTAACTGATCTTCTTTAAGGAGAGGACCTAACTCTTTAAGAACAGCCCCCGCATCCTTAGGCTTCATAGCTAGAACGATAACAGAAGAATTCTGTAGAATTCCTGTTCTGGCGGAATCGTCATTACTCGTTTTCACTTGATATCGATTATGCAATTCTTCAAGACGTTCGGAATTACTACGGTTAAGCATGAAGATATCGGAAGGTCGAACGACAGACCGTGCAATGAGTCCACGAACAATGGCTTCAGCCATTGATCCTGCTCCATAAAAGGTAATACCATTCTGAAATACATGTTGTTGTTGGCTCATGATTTAATCCTCCTGTTGGTGTTACCGACGAATTTGTCCGTTACCATAGATTCTGTATTTAGTGGATGTAAGTGAAGGCAGTCCCATAGGACCACGCGCGTGTAGCTTTTGAGTACTAATTCCTATTTCTGCCCCAAATCCGAATTCGAAACCATCCGTGAAACGAGTAGATGCGTTATGGTAGACCGCAGCAGCGTCCACTTCTTGAATGAAGGTTGCAGCGTGTTCCTTATCTTCCGTTACGATACATTCTGAATGTTGCGTACCATGTTTTGCTATATGATCTAAAGCCTCTTGCAGGGTGTGGACTATTTTAATATTCAGAATAGAATCATTATACTCAGTAGAATAGTCTTCTTCGGAAGCTTGAATAGCCCAAGGTATGTAAGTAAGTGTCTCCTCACATCCGCGTATTTCTACGTTGGATTCCTTGAATTGTTCAGCAAGAAGCGCAAGATGACCGGCAGCAAAATCTTGATGTACAATAAGGGTCTCCATCGAATTGCAAACAGAAGGACGCTGAACTTTGGCATTCAGGCTAATATTTGAAGCCATAGTAGGATCTGCTGAAGCATCAATGTACGTATGGCATACGCCAGCTCCCGTTTCTATGACAGGTACAGTAGCATTTTCTACGACATTCTGGATAAGGGATCGACCACCTCGTGGAATGACAACGTCAAGCAATCCTTTCAGCTTCAACATTTCATCGACAGACGCACGATTCGGATCTTCGATGATTTGTAAGGCATCAACGGGGATAGCTGAAGCAGCAAGCGCGCGCTGTAACACTTCAATGATTTGACGGTTCGACGAGATTGCGGAAGAACCACCACGAAGGACAACCGCATTCCCAGTCTTTAGGCACAGACCAGCCGCATCAACGGTTACATTCGGACGAGCTTCATATATGATACCGATAACACCTAGAGGAACGCGGACTTTATCAATCATTAATCCGTTTGGACGATCTAACGCTTCTAGTAAATCACCGATGGGATCTGGAAGAGCAATAATCTGCTCTAATCCTTCAGCCATCGCGTTAATCCGTTCTGGATTCAGTGCCAAACGATCGAGTAGGGAAGGAGCAGTACCCTGCTGACGTCCGCGCTCAAGATCTTCAAGATTCGCTTTCAGAATAAGCTCTTGTTCTTGTCTAAGTGCTTGAGCCATCAACCGCAACGCCTCATTCTTCTGCTGAGTATCGAGCCTATTTAACACAGTAGCAGCAGCCTTAGCGCGTGTTGCTTTTTCTCTCACTTCACTATTGTTCATTGGGATAACCTCCTAAATTTTTTTGGAGTGCCACTTTCAGATGATCTACGCAAAAAAATCACATCGGAAGCATGGTGTTATTTTTTTGAGATCTCTATGTTTGTTCTAATACCCTACGCAAAAATCTCACGTTGTAGCCTTGCGAAGGGGACGGAATTGTTCTGGAGAAGCGTAGCGTTCGCCTTTGCCCTCGAATTTTATCGCTAACAGCGATATATTCAAAAAAATTTGGGGGCACCAGCGATCGTAAGAACAATCCGACACCGTAGCGGTCTTCCAAATGAGCCCCTATTTCAATGTAATCCACTCGTCCCGATGAACAACCTCCAACCGATGAATATTATCAATTTTCTGAAATACATCTGAACTCGACATCCCACATACTAGCCGCAATTGATCAACATCATAATTAATGACGCCTCTTCCGATCACGGATGCTTCCGAATTAAGTACTTCCACAACATCGCCTGCATGGAAATGACCATCTACTTGTTTAACGCCTACGGGAAGGAGGCTATGCCCTCCATGAATTAAAGCTTCTTCTGCGCCTGCATCTACAGTGATGGAACCAAGCGGTGTGGACATGAAGCCAAGCCATTGTTTCTTCATGGATAATGAGGATAGTTTGGTATCGAAATAGGTTCCCCGTCCAATTCCATCTACAGCACTTTGAAGATCACCATGTTGAGATACTTTCCCTACGAATACAGGGACACCACCTCGAGTTGCAATTTTAGCTGCATCTACTTTGGATCTCATTCCCCCTGTACCGAGCGAGGATCCAGCCCCACCAGCGATAGCATAGATCTCATCCGTTATTTCAGTCACATGACTGAAACGTACGGCATCTGGATGGTGCCGGGGATCTCCAGTATATAGACCGTCCATATCTGTGAGAATCAAGAGATGACGCGCTTTAACCAGATTGGCGACAAGAGCGGATAACGTATCGTTATCACCGAATTTCAGTTCATCGACAGAGACCGTATCATTTTCATTAAAAATAGGGATGACACCCTGTTTCAACAATTCCTCAACGGTCATTCCGGCATTATTCATGCGTTTACGACTGCAGAAGTCGGTCCGTGTGAGCAATAATTGTGCGGTGACAATACCATGCGCAGCGAAGGCTTGCTGATAAGCTTGCATTAAAAGGGCCTGACCAACCGCAGCTGCAGCTTGTTTCTCATGTAATAGTCGTGGTCGAGCATCATATCCAATTTCACGGAATCCTGCTGCAACCGCACCTGATGTAACCAACAATACTTCGTGACCGCAAGCTCTTAGGGAAGCCATTTCTCTTGCGATAAATATAATAGCTTCACGGTTCAAAGCTCCTTCATTAGAGGTAAGGGAGCTACTTCCGATCTTGACGACAATACGCGATGACACAACATTCACTTCCTCATAAAAAGTCATATTTACAACAAAAAAACCTTCATCCTTGACGAGCAAAGGACGAAAGTTATAGCTTCCGCGGTACCACCTTTATTGATGACTGAATCATCCAACTTAATAACCTTGTAACAGAAGGTACTGTCCTGCAAGCAGGCCGCTCAGGGGTAGGTTCAGATAGGATTCACGGTAAACTCTCTCAGCCAAGGAATTTACTCTCTACAAGCGTGAATAGCCTTACTTAATAGTCCCGTCAACACGTTTTCAAGTATAAGGTTAGTTTTATTTTCAACTAGGATACCATGTAAATGGTGGCTTTGCAAAGATTAAGAAAAGATGCCTAGTTTACCGATTCTCGCGGCTGCTTCTCGTAGTCGATCCTCCGAGCTAAGCAATCCAATGCGTACGTAACCTTCTCCACAGTTACCAAATCCAATGCCTGGAGCGACAGCAACTTTGGCTTCCTTAAGAAGAAGGTCTGAGAAAGAAACAGACGAATACCCATCAGGAACGGGTAGCCAACTGAAGAAGGATCCACTAGGTCTATCTGTATGCCAACCGATACGATCTAGTGCACTATGTAGCGCATTGCGTCTTGATTCATAACGATCTACTAACTCGTGAACACAATCCTGTGAAGAAGTAAGTGCGACCGCAGCTGCCGATTGGATGCCACCAAATAAACTGACATACATATGATCTTGAAGAGAATTCATGTGCGAGATCACTTCGGCATTACCTAAAGCGAAACCTACACGCCAACCAGCCATATTATAGGTTTTGGAGAGGGTATATAGTTCAATCCCGACTTCCTTAGCACCTGGTGCTTGGAGAAAACTGACTGGACGTTGTCCATCAAACCCAATAGCTCCATAGGCAAAATCGCTGGCCACGATAATTTTATTCTTTCTTGCGAATTCTACGGTATTCTCATAGAAAGAAAGTGGAGCTGTTGCAGCCGTTGGGTTGTTAGGATAATTCAAGAACATAAGTTTAGCACGCGCTTTGTCTTGTTCACTAATGTGATTGTAATCAGGTAAGAAGTTGTTGTTTTTGAGTAGAGGCATGAAAGACATTTCAGCCCGTGCAAGCGCCACACCTGACCAATAATCTGGATAACCAGGGTCTGGCACAAGACAGAGATCACCGGGATTAAGGAGAACTTGTGGCAATTCTACAAGTCCTGTTTTACCCCCAAAGAGGATAGCGACTTCTTTCTCAGGATCAAGAACAACACCGTAATCTTCGAGATATCGTTTAGCAATAGCCTCTTTTAGAAAGGAATAACCTGAAAAAGGAGAATACTTATGATACAACGGATTAGCAGCTGCACGCTGTAACTCTTTTACGATATGATCTGGCGTCGGCGTATCTGGATTACCTTGACCTAGATTGATGACATCATGGCCTTCCGCAATTTCACGGTTCACTTTTTGAACTAGATTAGCAAAAAATTGACTAGGGAGTTCTTTAATAACATCGGCCGGTTCGATGTGAAAGGCTGAAATGTTGCGCTGGCTAATGGGTTGCGTGGTCATCCTTAATCACACTACTCTCATGTAAATATAGTAAATTTAATTTATCATCATTTAACCGAGCTGTATAGGGTGAATTAAAAGTAAGCAAGTATTGCGTGGGTGTGCTGGTCAATATAAGATGTTATATATCACAGCGGAAATAGAGGAGATTCTATGACAAAAATAGAGAATGATGACCGTTTACGAATAGCATTGATTCAAACGACTATACAATTAGGGGACCCTGAAGCGAATGAGAAACATATCCATTCCTTAATGGAGAAGGCTATGACACAGATCCCGAAGCCTGATCTTATCATGTTGCCTGAAATGTGGAATACAGGGTATGCATTGGAACGAATCCAAGATATAGCTGATAAGCAAGGTGAACATAGCAAGGGATGGTTACAATCATTTGCCAAGCAACATGAAGTATTTGTAATTGGGGGTTCAATAGCTGAAAGTAATGAGGATCAGATCACGAATTCAATGTATGTATTTGGTAGACAAGGTGAAGAGATCGCCAAATATTCAAAAATTCACTTATTTTGCTTAATGAATGAAGAGAAATACTTAGTTCCAGGACAGGAGTTAGTTACTTTTCCTGTGAATGATAACTTTAAAGCAGGCGTGTCCATTTGTTATGATATCCGTTTTCCTGAGATGGCACGGAGTCTAGCATTAAATGGTGCGAAAGTACTTTTTGTTCCCGCTGAATGGCCCCATCCCCGATTGCATCACTGGCGTACATTACTCATGGCGCGGGCCATTGAGAATCAGATGTATGTCATCGCATGTAATACAGTAGGGGACAATGGGGAGGTTTCATTCTTCGGTCATTCCATGATTATTGATCCATGGGGTGAGATTATAGTGGAAGGTGGAGAATGGGAAGAGATCGTTACAGGGGAAATCTCATTATCGCTTGTTGATGAGGTGCGTAGTCGTATTCCCATCTTTAACGATCGCCGGCCTGACATTTACTTTAAGTAGTCTAAACTTACTAAACTTATAGATCCGCCATTGAGGTTTTGAAAGTCTCTATAAAAGCCTCAGCGGCTTTGGAGAGATAACGACCCTTTCTATAAGCGACGACAAGCGTTCGGTAAGGTACAGGATCAGCCAATGGTAAATAGATAGGGACGAACTCTGATCTAGGTGCACGAGCGATATAGCGTGGGACGAGCGTCACACCCATGCCAGCTGCAACCAAAGATTGAATGGTCTCCATATTGTTACTTTCGAATACGACATGAGGTTCGAACCCTGCTTGCTGACAAAGTTCAATGGTCATTTTTCGAAAACCTTGACCTTTCTTAAGTATAATGAAGGGTTCTCCTTTGAGCTCTTCTAGTTGAACCGGTACTGGCATGTTATTGGCTGTAGCTCTTAGAGCAAGTGGATGATTTGTTGGTACAGCGAGATCAATCAATTCTTCTCCTATAATCTCATAGGCTAGAGAAGGTTCTACAAGAGGGAGAGAGAGCAGGCTTAGATCTGTTTTTCCAAGCGCGGTTAACTTCTCTAGATTCATTGATGAATCTTCTAGTAGGGTTATTTCTATATTCGGAAAAGATCGTTTGAATGTTGGGAGCACATAAGGAAGGAGATGAGAACCTGTAATCGGCATACTTCCTACGACAACCTTTCCACCACGAAGTTGTGAGATGTCGGACATCTCCTGACGTAATAACTCTACTTCATCGATGATTTTCTGTGCTTTTTCCATGAAGGCTTCTCCAGCATGGGTTAGTTCTACACTACTTGTATTTCTTTGAAAAAGAAGCACACCGATTTCCTTCTCAAGCTTGGATAACTGCTGACTGAGTGAAGGCTGAGCAATATGTAACTTTTCTGCAGCTCGGGAGAAATTACGTTCAGCAGCGATCTGTAGGGCATATTGTAATTGTCTTAGTTCCATGAAATCATCATCCTCTAATATTTGTGAGTTACTTCTTTTTTATTTTAACATCTTATAGCTCAAACCTATAGCATTTATAGATATTATATCTTGGAACAATTAAGACAACGGTGATATCATTGATTCATTCAAGAGATGCCTTCTGTTGGCAAATCTTCCAAAGTTCGAATTTAAGATGGGGTGAATATGATGAGTAAAAAGACAATGTTTGAGAAAATTTGGAATAATCACGTCATTCATCAGGAAGAGGGCAAGCCGAGTATCCTATATATCGATTTGCACCTCGTTCATGAAGTGACATCTCCACAGGCATTTGAAGGACTTCGACTAAGTGGACGCAAGGTGCGTCGACCAGAGTTAACTTTCGCAACCATGGATCACAACGTACCAACGAAAGATCGTTTCAACATTAAAGATCCAATCTCCAAACAACAAATCGATACACTATCACAGAACTGTCGTGATTTCGGTGTGACATTGTTCGACTTGAATACGGTAGAGCAAGGGGTAGTTCACGTAATGGGCCCTGAGCTGGGTCTTACGAATCCAGGGAAAACAATTGTGTGTGGGGATAGCCATACTTCAACTCACGGAGCTTTTGGAGCTTTAGCTTTTGGTATTGGTACAAGTGAAGTTGAACACGTACTAGCAACTCAATGTTTACAACAATCCAAAGCGAAGACCATGGAAATTCGTTTTGTTGGAAAAAGAAATCCAGGAGTTACAGCAAAAGATATGATTCTTGGTGTTATTGCTAAATATGGTACAGATTTCGCTACAGGTTATGTTATTGAATATACAGGTGAATCTATTGCATCATTGACAATGGAAGAGCGTATGACTGTATGTAATATGTCCATTGAGGGTGGGGCTAGAGCAGGAATGATCGCTCCGGACCAGACGACATTTGACTATTTGCGTGGACGTCAGCATGTACCTCAAGGAGCGGATTTTGATATTGCTGTTGAGACATGGAAACAACTGCGTACAGATGAAGGTGCTGAATTCGACCTTGTGTTGGAATTCGATGTCGATACACTGATTCCACAAGTGACTTGGGGAACAAGTCCTGGAATGGGAACCGATATTACTTCGAAGGTGCCTGTACCTGCTGAATTACCTACAGAAAATGAACGTAAAGCTGCTGAGGCAGCACTTGAATATATGGATCTTAAACCAGGAACTCCAATGACGGAGATTGAGATTGATTATGTATTTATTGGTTCTTGTACGAATGGGCGGATTGAAGATTTACGCGCAGCAGCTGCTGTAGCGAAAGGTCATAGTGTAGACAATAGAGTTACAGCCATCGTCGTACCAGGATCTGGGAAAGTTAAAATCCAAGCTGAAGAAGAAGGACTTGATAAAATCTTTACTGAAGCGGGATTTGAATGGCGTGAAGCAGGCTGTAGTATGTGTCTTGCAATGAATCCAGATGTTCTTGAACCAGGACAACGCTGTGCTTCTACATCTAATCGAAACTTTGAAGGTCGTCAAGGTCGTGGTGGACGTACACATCTAGTATCACCTGCTATGGCAGCAGCGGCTGCTGTTAAAGGTAGATTCGTAGATATTCGCGAGTGGAACTTCAAAACGGAAATAGCGAACTAAAAGAGAAGAGAGGAGCTAATCATTATGGAAGCATTCACTAAATTAACAGGGATTGTAGGCCCGGTAGATCGTGTCAACGTTGATACAGATGCTATTATTCCAAAACAATTTTTAAAAAGAATAGAACGGACGGGGTTTGGTCAGTTTTTATTTTATGAATGGCGTTTTGATCAGGAAGGAAACGATATTGACAGTTTTGAACTGAATAAACCTCGTTACAGCGGTGCGTCTGTACTCATATCGAGAGCTAATTTTGGATGTGGATCCTCACGTGAGCATGCACCATGGGCGATTTTGGATTATGGTTTTAAATGTGTCATTGCGCCTTCTTTTGCAGATATCTTCTATAATAACTGTTTCAAGAATAGTATCTTGCCGATAAAGTTGTCTGAAGAGCAAGTGGAAGATTTATTCCAACGTACAGCAACTCATGATGGATATCAATTGAATGTGGATCTTGAGAATCAGACGCTAACAGATGAGTATGGTCTGCACATTGATTTCAACATCGATGAGCACCGTCGTCAGTTCCTATTGCAGGGTCTTGATGATATTGGTCTAACGTTGCAACATGAAGCTGAGATCACAGCGTTTGAGCAAAAACGTGCTAATCTCGCATTAGCATAATCGTTTAAATAAATTAGTATCTTAACAAGCTTCTGTTCCCATTGAGGGCGCAGAGGCTTGTTTTTGTTGTTTCGTAATTGACCAGAATGACATCATATATTAATTGTCATTCATTGATACCAATATTCTACAAAGGATGACAACAAATGAACGAGTTCATGATAATGTCGTAATAGTTAAAATATTCAAGGGAAAAAATGTAACTAAAGGAGGATTTGCCTATACATAGGTAGAATATTGTTAGCATTGAGCAAATCGGGTTGAGAAATAACTACTAGATTAAAACAAAAAATGTACAATTGAGGTGTATGATGAAGAAATTTAGCTTATTTATTTTGTTATGTGTGTTCTTTATTATCAGTTTTCCAAATGAAGGTAACGCAGCAACGGTTCAGTCAAAGATCATTCTTGATGGTAAGGAAATTAGTATGCCTTCTAATGTCCAAGTTCAAGTCATGAATGAGAATGTTATGATTCCGATTCGTGTAGTTGTTGAGAATCTGAAGTTTAAGGTGGATTGGGACCAAAAGTCTCAAGGTGTCAAGATCCAACAAGATGCAAAGATAATATTCCTAACGGTTAATAAGCAAGAAGCAACAGTGGAAGGGAAACAAGTCATATTAAATGTTGCTCCTCAAGTTCAGAATGAGACTGTTGTAGTTCCTATTCGATTCGTAAGTGAACAAATGGGACTTGTCGTGAGTTGGGACAATGTAGATAAGACGGTTTATCTGACGAGTGGCAATAAAGAGTCTTTCCACGATGAACAAGTAGGTACAGGATCTCCAAGTACACAAGATCACTTACAACCTTCAGGAGATTCAGATGTAAGTACAGGTGAAGGTTCATCATTAAACCATGTTAGTGGAATGAATTTTGTCAATAATCAGCTTATTATATCTTTAGACGGAGAAGTTAAGCCTGCAGTTTCAACATTAAAGAATCCTGATCGAATTGTGGTGGATCTACCAAATACCACATTCGTGGATTCCTTTGGGACCGTGCAACCTTTGGATCCGGGATTGAAAGGTAAATTGGAAGTTGGTGAGAATCCTAATGTGTCGGAAGTAAGTTATTCATTGATTCCAAGTGATCCTTACGCAGTTTGCGTTGTTATTTCACTAAATAATGCTAATGCGTTTCAACTAAATTATGATTTGGATTCTAATATGATAGTTATTGATTTGAACGTTACAGAAGACAATAAGACAGTCACTGTTCCACCTGTTGTTAATTCGGGACATAAGGTTGTTGTCATTGATCCAGGTCATGGAGGGAAAGATCCAGGAGCGCTAAGTGTCACGAAAAAGCACGAGAAGGACTTTAACTTAGCAGTAGGTCTGAAAGTGCAAGCGCTTCTTCTTAAGGAATCGAATATAGATGTAGTGATGACGCGTGATAGTGACACTTATCCTACTCTTTCTGAACGGACGAAATTGGCAAATGAATTAAATGCTGATGTGTTTGTATCCATTCATGGTAATAGTAACCCTTCATCGAAACCAGGTGGAACAGAAACATATTATTACGAACGAATTAGTAGTAAAGATCTAGCAAATATCATACACAAATATTTAGTCCAAGCAACAGGTCTAAGTGATCGTGGTGTTAAGAATAATAGTTTACATGTGATTAGAGAAACTAATATGCCTGCCGTTCTTGTGGAAATTGGATTCCTAAGTAATAGCACGGATGAGCAGGTTATATTCTCTGAAGAAAAACAAAATCTAGTTGCACAGGCTATTGTTGCTGGAGTTAAAGAATATTTGGGTAATAAATAAAGAGAAGAGAATTTTCTGAAGGATGTGGTCATAGTGGATAAAAAGGTAGGATGTACCCTTATATTGTCGCTTATGATGTTTATAGGTGTAGGGTGTGGACAGAAGCCATTGAGCGATTCAGGTGCGCAAACGGTTCTGGGTTCAACGAATAACCAAGAAGTATCAGCGACGGCAAGTAATGATAAGGTTAAGGAAGAAAGCCAAAAAATCCAGGTGTATTTTACAGATCCACAAGCGATGGAACTAAAAAAGGCTGAAGATGAGATTCAATTCGCAAATAACATTGAGAAATATCAAAAGGCATTCAAAGCTTTACAAAATGATAGTAATCCTGAGCTCATTTCCTTATGGAGTAAAATGGAGTTAAAAACTATCTCGTTTAATGCAGGGATGGTAATGTTGGATATCCATATGCCAGATGAGGCAAGATTGGGAGCGGGTGGTGAACAATTTGCTTTAGAATCATTAAAAAATACGTTATTTCAATTTGATGAAGTGAAAAGTATTGAACTACTCGTAGATGGTGAATCTATTGAGACTTTAATGGGTCATGCTGATCTAGAACATCCAATGCTAAGAGATTAGATAATAGATAATCTTGTTATGAGGAACCACTAAAAGCGTTCATTTCTGATACTACAATCGGAAGTGAACGTTATTTTCGGTTTGCGTAATGTTTATACCCGTGTCTGTGTTTTAATTTACTTTTTTCGCTTCAATTTTATAACGTATTCACTTGATTTGTCCTACATTCTTTGTCCGCGTAAATGCCTCGCGAATTGCCATATGTCCTACTTTACAAACGTATATCCCTAATTTAGCTACTGATTGTTGAAGTTGTTTCCAATTGCCTTTTTCACCTTTCGTAATTACAGCAGCTGTAATAATACGCTCTTCATTCATTGCAATATGTGTCTTATAGTAAGAAAAAGAGGGATCGGCCGTTTTGTGACCTACACGCGCATCTGGATTATTGCTATAAAGTTCGACAATATAACCATTTTCCTCCGACAATTCAAACTGGATTAATTGGGGATATTTTCATGATTGCGTATGTTGTATAGTGAAAAAGTAGGATATTTTTTTCGAAAAAAGGAATATATTCGCAACCTTTAGCACAGAATTGCGTCTAATAGTTGTCCATCGAAAGGATGTGAGACCAGGACTAATGCATGAGAGATTACAAAATTAATAAAGGATGGTAGGGTGAATAATGAAGAAATTTAGCTTGTTGATGATGGTCATCATCTTCGTCATGGCATTTCCTGGTAGGGGACAAGCTGCTTCTGAACATTCAAATATATATTTGGACGGTAAGGAACTTGTCTTAGCTACAGATGCTAAAATTGAAATGATTAATAACAATATTATGATTCCAGTTCGTGTCGTCGTGGAGAATCTGGGATTTAATGTTATATGGGAGCAAAAGGCGCGCACGGTAACTATAAAAAATAACAAGACAACGATACAGCTTATTGTAAATAACAAAATTGCTACAGTGGATGGAAGTAAAGTTGCATTGCCCATCGGTCCAGTATTAAAAACAGATACCGTATTAGTACCTATTCGTTTTGTTAGTGAACAAATGGGACTTCAAGTTGACTGGGATAACACAACTAAGAGAGTATATATGTTTTCTCCTACTGGAGGTTCAGGAAACACGGATGATGGAACCGTAGGAACAATACCTAACCCTGACGACACAACAAGCAGTGACTTAGCAACAATAGACGGTCTAAACTTCAGTGACAATCGTTTAATCATTTCTACTACGGGAAGTATAGAGCCTAAGGCATCCGTTATGTCTTCACCTGACCGTATTATTATTGATATACCCTATGCTAAGTTTGCAGAAACTTTTGGATCAAGTAATCAACTAGATAGTAATTCACAAGGAACATTTTCTGTGATGGGTTATAGTGATGTATCTACAATTCGTTACTCCCTCTATAACGATTCCCCATCGACAGTGAGAATTGTGATAGATTTGAATTATGCTAAAAATTATAAATTATATGCTGAAGGCAGTTTACTTATTGTAGATTTAAATACGTCAAATTCGGGTTCCGGAGTACCACAGGTGGGTGGGAATGGTAAAAAAATCGCTGTTATAGATGCTGGACACGGTAATCAAGACCCAGGAGCTATTGGTATAACAGGAAAGAAAGAAAAAGATTACAATTTGGCCGTTGCACTTAAAGTAGAGAAATTACTAAAAAACGAATCTAATATAGACGTTGTTCTGACACGAAGTAATGATATCTTCTTAGAGTTAAAAGAACGTGTTAAAATAGCTAATGATTTAAATGCGGATGTATTTGTATCCATACATGCAAATAGTGCTGGGTCTTCTACCGCAGCAGGAACTGAAACTTACTATAAGAATAGTAGTAGTAAGGCGTTTGCTAATGTTATGCATAAATATATCGTGAAAGCTACTGGTTTCACAGACCGCGGAGTTCTTTACGGGAATTTCCATGTTATTCGTGAGACGAATATGGCTGCTGTTTTACTGGAAGCTGGGTACCTAAGTAATAAGAGTAATGAGTCTGCACTCTTTACAGATAGCCTGCAAAATCGGGTGGCTCAAGGTATTGTGGATGGAATCAAGGAATACCTTGGAGTAAATTAATGTTTAAGAGTTTTGACGAAGTATATCAAGAAGTATCGCTACAAAACTTTTGGTAATGCTTCTGATGTGAGTTTTGACGAAGTATATCATGAAGTATCGATACAAAACTTTTAGGAGGAAGATCATGAATAAAATAGGGTGGTGTACGGGACTCCTAGCGTTAGTCGTAGTTATTGGAACAGGTTGCGGAGATAAACCACAGGTAGCGCTTAACAATGTCCCGAATGAAGATCAATCTGGAATTGTGACTGTACCTGAAGAGAATGCTCCAACAACGAATGCCTCGGACGGAAATAATGCAAGTAATACGGTAACAGAGAACGAAGAAAAAGGAATTGTTGATGATGACGATGATGATGGTACCCTAGATAAGGGTGCAGAAGACAAAGGTAATGTGGTAGAGAATCAAACGTCATCTAATAAAGAAACGATCACAGTGTATTATACGGATACGCAGGAAATGGAATTGAAATCGTCTAAACAAGAAATTTCATTTAAGGATGATCTAGAAAAATATAAAGTAGCCTTTATGGCGCTACAAACTAGCGGTAATGATGAACTAGTACCTTTATGGGGTAAGGTAGATTTGAAATCTATCGAAATTAATAAGGGAGCTATGACGATGGATATCCATCTTCCTGACGAAGCGCGTCTTGGTTCAGGTGGAGAGATGTTCGCACTCGAAGCTCTACAAAACACGTTTTTTCAATTTGCAGAAGTGAAATCGATAGAACTTCTTGTAGATGGAGAACAAGTAGAAAGTTTAATGGGGCATGTCGATTTAGAGCATCCCATGATGAAGAATTAAAAAAAAGCAGGAAATAGAGCTCAAATGTCGAATATACTATTTTTGTAGTAGGAGTTTTTGATTTAGAGAGGGGAAACCATATGCAGTCCAAACGTAGTAATTCTATTAAACGAAGTAATTCTATTAAACGTAGTAATTCTATAAACTCTAAAAAAGTAGTGTCAGCTATACTCGTCAGTATGGTGACTTTGAGCTCAGGAACGGTTGCCTTTGCCGGAGATGTGACAACACCCATGGTTACGAATCAATCAGTTACAACAAGCAGCTTATTTAGCGATGTAAAGAGTGGATTCTGGGCAGAAAAGCACATTTATAAATTAGCGTCTCAAGGTATTCTTTTAGGTGACAAGGGTTTATTTAGACCTAATGATTATGTAACACAACAGGAAGCAGTAACAATGGCTATTCGGTTCATGAATATTCAGGATCAATTAAATTCAGGAACCACAGTAACTTGGCCAGCTAATGCAACTGTGAATAATTATTTCAAGCCGTTTGTCACGCTAGCGATCGAGAAGAATTTGTTGGATTCGAAGTTAGTAGTGGATGATACTAAATCGAAAACGACTTGGGGTGAGACAAGAGCAAGTCGCGAATGGATTACTGAATTGTTAGTGCGCTCTATTGGAAAGGAAAGTGAGGCTGCCTCATTCGCGAATAAAGCAACATCCTTTGTGGATAATAGTAAAATTTCCGCATCCAAACTTGGTTATGTGAACACAGCAATTGAGATGGGGTTAACTACAGGTGTAGAAGGAAATCTCTTCGACCCGTTGGGATCTGTAACTCGTGCTCAGCTAGCGACCTTCTTCAGCCGTGGTGAAGCATTCATGGATACGAAATATGCTAATTCTGAGGAAGGTGTTGTTACAGGACTGAGTGACAATGCTATTAGTCTATACATTAATGGGAGTGTACGTAATTTCTCGTTAGATAGTGCGACTTCTTATTATACTAGTGTTTCAGAAAAGAAGATTCCCTTATCTGAGCTTAAAATATATTCTAAAGTGATGGTCGTTGAGAATGCTGGCAAAGCTGTATACGTAGAAGTGACGGATCCAAAGGAACAAGTAGAGAGTATAGAGACTACCTTTGAACGCTTATTCCAAGGTAATTCTTTAGGGGTATCTGACGATAAAGGTTTTGCTTCATATAATTATGATAGCAGCACCGTTTTCCTAGATGTGAGTGGGAATAAGATTGAATCTAAAGATTTAACTGCGGGAAGTCAAATTATTATTAAACGTGAAAACTACACTACGAATAAGAGTATTCTCATTGTTCAAGTGAAAACAGGCATTGTGAATAAGACAGCTACAGGAACGTTGGAAACGCTAGAGATTAATTCTAAGACAATAGGAATAAAGAATGCTGCAGGTAGCATTGAAAGTTACAAATGGGATGATTCTTCTATGATTCGTTACCATGATCAAATATTGACTCCAGCGGAACTGCAAATAGGTTCAACGATTAACTATACAATTCAAAACAATATGATTCGTTCCGTAGAAGTTACTCAAGCTGTTGAGCGCAAGGTTCTTGGTTCTCTATATGAACTTGGTTCTAACGGGAATACGATTACCTATAAAAAAACAGGAGGTTCATTAGAAGTTAAACTTCTATCTGATAAACCTGAAATTGTGATTAGTGGCATTGATAAACCTGTACTTTCTGATCTGATCGCTGATGTTTCTGCGGGTGATCAATTAGAATTGACTTTGGACTCTAAAGAAGTAGTTAAAAAGATTGTTGTACTGAATAGACAAATGGAGCAGAAACCTTCTTCAACTGTTGTATCCTATGATTCAAAGACTAAGATATTGACTCTGTTGGATTCCAATAATAAGCCATTTGTCGTAACATTAGATGACAAGACTAAGTTGATTTATAATGCGGCAACTCCTACGTTAGCTGGCATTGAACCACTCTTAACAAGTACTCGTAAAATTAATCTGAGTTATATAAGTAACCGCGCGTTATCACTAGAAGTTATTAATAAATACGATGGAATTGTGACTGTGGTGGATACAAGTACCAAGAAAATTACCCTTCAAGTGGCTGGAGGGAATAGTGTTATTGTTGGTTATGAATCACCTTTGATTGAGTGGCATGGTAAGAGTAATCTGAATATATCTGATGTGAAAGTTGGAAGCGAAGTATCATTGGTGCTTTCAAACAATCAGAGTGTTGCATTTAAAATCAATGTTAAATCTTCCAGTCAATTTGAAGTCGCGTCTACGGATACAGGTAATCGAGTCTATTTGAAAAATAGTGGAACTACTAGCTTAGTTTATTTTGATCAAGCAGCAATTACAGGAATTAGTGGAGAAACGTTGAAAGCTTCTGATCTGCAAGCAGGCCAGTTTATAAATGTGAATTTCAGTGGTAACACGGTTTCTTCAGCACAAATAGTTAAATTATTAACAGGCGAAGTGCTGAAAGTTGATGCGACAACTAAGAATGTGACATTTAAAAATTACAATGGTACCACAGAAGTCTTTAAGGTAGATGGTGCTGTTAAAATCGTTCGTGCTGGAACTACTAATATTAACTTAAATAGTCTTATTCCAACCGATCGTGTGGAATTGCGTAAAGATATGGATGGAACTTCGATTATCAAAGTTATAAATTCAGCAAATCGTGATTTCTGGAAATATGATAGTGTGACCAAGGAATTATTCGTTAAACGACAAAGTGCGACAGATACTAATAGTTATGTTTTGTCACCAAACGCATATATTCATCAAGGTGACACGACATTACTCGTGCAATCTCTCAAAGAAAATGATAATATTGTAGTGTATTTAAACAATGACGTTATTGTGGAGATACAGAAACAATAATCTGCTTTGGGAATGGTCATGAAATACACCGTCTTGATACGGGGGGTACTTCCTGTATCATGACGGTTTTTTTGCAGGAGGAATTCATCATGAAGTCTGAAACGGTACGCCACATTCTGAATACAATAGCAGAAATGTTTCCTGAGGCGCATTGTGAATTGATCCATAGTAACGCTTTTGAACTGACAATTGCCGTATTACTTTCTGCTCAATGTACAGATGAGACGGTAAATAAGGTCACCAAAGATTTGTTTCAAAAGTATACATCACCTAAAGATTATATCTCAGTTCCTCTTGAGGAACTGGAGCAGGATATTCGACGTATTGGTCTTTTTCGGAATAAGGCCAAGCATATTCAGAATTTATGCCGAATATTGATTGAACAATATGACGGTGATGTTCCTCAAGCACATGATCAATTGATTTTACTTCCAGGAGTAGGGCGAAAGACGGCGAATGTTGTCGTGTCTAATGCATTTGGTGTTCCTGCTATTGCAGTAGATACACACGTAGAGCGAGTATCCAAACGACTGGGTTTAGCAGGTTGGAAAGACTCTGTACTCGAAGTGGAAAAAAAGCTGATGAAGAAGGTTCCTCGCGAAGAGTGGACGGATACTCATCATAGACTTATTTTCTTTGGGCGCTATCATTGTAAGGCTCAAAATCCACAGTGCCAAATTTGTCCGCTTCTTGACGTATGTCGTGAAGGCAAAAAACGTATGAAGATGGCCCAAATCAGGAAAGATAAAGAGAATATAGGATAGTTGAACATTAGAGATGGGATGGGATGTCAGATGAAGTGCATTTCTGTATACACAAATAATTTTGAAGCGTTCTCCGATATTTTTGAGAATGTTGTGGAAACTGTTTTTGAAGAGAATGAAGAAAAGGAAGTAGAAGGTATTACGGTTAGCCACTCTGGAGAAGTACCTGAGTTCTACTTGGAGCGCATGTCACAGAAACCAGAAGTTGTGGTTATGAAAGATAAATCACGTGGGGTTACGATTCTTCAACATGGTTCTGTGTTCGAGATATTGATGCCTGACCTTGAGACTGTATTGGCGTAGGTTCATAATCACTGCCTCGATGCTTTAGTTACAAGGTCTTTCAACTTTCAACGAAGTTGTGTAATAAAACCGAAGGAATTTTCTTCGGTTTTATTTTTTTAGGGTAAAGGCATTTCACTAAGACTCTTGAAATGTTAGAATAGTGTTATTTCTATGAGATAGATCACAAGGGACAAGGGAGAGAGTAGACCATGATGGCAGCGACAGAGAGCAACAGGAAGAATAACCGTGCATCCTTGGAAGCGCTTAAGAGTCAACTATCATCTTGGGGAGATAGTAAAGCAATAGATACGATGGATGATTTAATACATAAGGAACAATTAAGTGAACTTACGATCGCATGGTGCGGTCATTTCTCAGCAGGTAAATCGAGTATAATTAACGCATTATGTGGGATGAATGTACTACCATCGGGTCCTGTACCAACGAGTGCCAATGTCGTTACGATTCGAAATGGGTTATCTCGTGCGCTTATTTATACACCTGAGGGCGGTCATATCCCCCAAGAGGTAACTACAGATGAGCTTAATGAGTATTGTACTAACGGGGGCGCTTATTCTGCGGTAGAAATATGGGAACACATTCCCTTTCTTACTTCTGAGGGCGTTCTAATGGATACTCCAGGAGTGGATTCTACAGATGATGGACATAAGAAAGCTACGCATTCAGCTCTTCATTTGGCCGATGTTGTTTTTTATGTGATGGATTATAATCATGTTCAATCGGAGAATAACCTGGTGTTTGCTAAAAGTCTGTCAGATTGGGGGAAACCACTGTATCTTATTGTAAACCAGATTGATAAACATCGTGAACAGGAGTTGTCTTTCCAATCGTACCGTGAGGGAGTGGTCTCGGCTTTTGATCGGTGGCAGGTGCGGTATGCTGGATTACTCTTTAATTCACTCAAAGATGCCGATCATCCTTATAATCAATATGAGAGTTTGAAGGGATTAATAGAAGAGTTAATCATGCAAAAGGATGCATTAGTACAATATAGTGTCTCCTGCTCGGCCCAACATATTGTGGATGATCATCTTGAGCAATACGTAGCATCTCTAGCGGATGAAAAGGAAAGCCTCCTTGTAGAACTCGGAGGAATGGAATATTTAAATCGGTTGGAAGATGAGAGACTCTCGTTAGTTCAAGAACAGGATCGGCTTCGAAATCGTATACAGGAAGAAAGAGCAACGTTACGTCAGGATATAAATAAAATCTTGGACAATGCCAATCTTATGCCCGCAGAATTAAGAGATATAGCTTACAATTTTGTAGAAAGTCGAAAGCCTGGATTCAAAAAGGGATTATGGTTAGCTGGAAATAAGACACGTATCGAACAAGATCATAGACAAGCTATATTTCTTCGGAAGCTTCAAGAACAAGTCTCATCACAAGTTGAATGGCATATTCGACAATCCATTGCAGCCTGGGGTGAGAAACATCATTTATGGAATGATGAATGGTCGAAGAAGATGGATCTTTGTATTCCCACGATGGATGAAGACATGATTGTAAAGACGCTTCAGTCTGATGCAATCTTGTCAGGTGAGTACGTTCTAAATTATTGCCGTAGTGTAGCAGAACATATAAAAAGCCAATATCGGCTTAGCCTAATGACGTTTACTGAACAACTTCTGCTACGCTTAGAAGAGGATGTTGCACGCGAGCTGCAACATCTGAGCCAGCAGTTGACCGACTTGCAACAGCAGTCGGTCGCCGCCTCCCGCTACGCTGCGCTCCAGCGGGAGGAGACCGCGCACGCGGCAGCTCTAGCCGAGCTGCTGCCGCTGCGCCTAAGCCTCACCCCCGGCCTTCTGCCGGCGGTGAGGCCCCTACAGCCCTTACAGCCGCCCGCTCCTGCGGAGGCGGCTGAGGCGGGCGCGCTACGCGCTGCGCCCGCGCAAGTTCTTGCCCCGCCGCACAGCGGTAGCGGGGCACACCCGCGCGGCGGTGCGGCCACAGGCCGCCGCCAACGGCTAGCAAGCGCGGCTGCGCAGCTGCATGGCGCTGCTGCGCTGCTAGAGCAGTACCCCGCGATGGCTTCCGCCGCGCGGGGAATCCGTGAACGTGCCGCTGCCCTGGAGGGCGGCACGTTCACGCTGGCGCTGTTCGGGGCATTCAGCGCCGGTAAATCTTCCTTCGCCAACGCTTTGCTAGGCGAAGACGTGTTACCGGTATCGCCACATCCAACAACCGCGGCGATTAATCGGATTCTTGCGCCACATGATGAATTTGTGCATGGAACAGCACAGGTGGTTATGAAGTCGCGTGAGACACTTATGGAAGATCTAAGAATATCGTTCTCTATCCTTAGATTAGGGGAACCGGATCCGATGCATTGGAGTGATGTCGTAAATTCCCTATCATCCGAAGGGATACATCCTGCGGGATTACCTCACTATAGTTTCTTAAAGGCCGCTTCCCTAGGTTGGGCAAATGCTGAACGGTTATTAAGAACGGTCCAAACCGTTGAGCTCCCAGAATATCGCGTGTTTGTAGCAGATGAGACCAAATCCTGTTTTGTTGAACGAATAGATTTGTTTTATAGTTGTGACCTAACGGAGCAGGGGATTATTCTAGTGGATACACCAGGGGCCGATTCATTACATGCACGACATACGGGCGTAACTTTTCAGTATATGAAGCATGCAGATGCCTTGGTGTTTGTTACTTATTATAACCATGCCTTTTCCAAAGGTGATCGCCAATTCCTCTCTCAGTTAGGAAGAGTGAAGGATAGCTTTGCACTGGATAAGATGTTCTTTATTATCAACGCCGCGGATTTGGCAGAATCAAGTGATGAGTTGGATCAAGTGATTGAACATGTTCAAACCAACTTGAAAAGTAATGGCATTGGCTCACCGCATATTTATGCTGTGTCTAGTATGAATGCCTTAGAAGGAAAACTTACAGATAATGATTCCCAAAGGTTATCTTCTGGATTTACAACTTTTGAAACTGCACTGGGTGACTTTGCAGGGAAAGAACTTCCGGGATTGTCTATTCAGGCTGCTAGACAAGAGATTGTATCTGCGCGTAGACGTGCCGAAGAATGGGATCGATTATCACAGCAAGATGAGGAGACTCGAGAGATACGACGACTTGAACTTGAGAACATCTATGCGAAGGCGAAGTCCATGTTGAGCCAATTTACGCAGGTTTCAGGACAAGATAGAATCATTGAGCAAGAGGCGGTAGAATTGTTATTCCACGTAAGGAAGCGAATGGATTATAATTGGGTAGCTTTTTTTAATGAGGCCTTTCATCCATCATTACTCCGCGAAGGAACAGGATCATTGAAAGGGATCTTTATCGATTGCGGTCGTGAATTAGAACAATCTTTATTAAGGGAAATCGATCAAGAACTATGGGCTACGACATTACGACTTGAGTTAAAAGCGAAGTCTATTCTTCTAGAAGCTGCAGTACGGGTCACAGATCAGATTAATGCTCTTGACGAAGGATTATTACTTACCCCTATCAAAGAAGAACAAGACTGGATTATTCCTGATTTGCACAGCAGTCAGTTCCATCAACAGATAGATTGGAGTACGCTGTGGTCTACTTTCAAATCCCCTAAGTTATTTTTTGAAGGTAAGGGCCGTGACAAATTGAAGATGAACGTAGAACCTATGCTTCATGAAAACATAACAGAAGCTGTTAAAGCGCAAGAATCTTCCTTATGTCATTTCTATATTCATGAATATAGTGAAGCTCTGACTCGACAGGTTTCACTATTAGAGGAGCAATTATTAGAAAGCTATAGCGCAATGGAAAGTACGCTACAATTAACAGATTCTCCTGTATCGTGGCTGGATTTAGCTGAGAAACTGAAGTCATATGAGCAAATAACACACTAAAATTGGAAAAAATAGATTATTGAAGGAAGCGCTTTAATAGCGTTTCTTTTTTTATGCTTGTGTTACCTAGGGATATGGAGTAATTGGCAACATTTAATAAATATATCATGATTGTGTCTAATATTTGACCTATGGGAAGGTATCGTGCCTGATTATGCTAGCTTATGGTCTTTGCCGCCTTTTAAAGACGATGTTAAACTTCATTAATGTTCACATATTACTAAATGAATTAGTTAGATCTAATGTATCTAAAGGGATTGAACTAAAGGGGAATACCCTATATTCTGGATTTTACTCAAAATGACAGACTTTAGGGGATTGTAAACTTTAGTACAGTCTATCCAAAGGAGGAGAAACATGAATGTTCTCAGGCAACTGCAGGGCTTCTTCTGGGACAAACGGAAGTTTTTGTATCTATCAATTCTATTCTTAGCGATTTCCACTGCATTAGGACTGGTAACACCTAACCTGCTTCGAATTCTAATTGATGATGTCATTACCCCCAAGCAGTTTGACAAAGTACCTATGCTCGCTTTAACCGTAATTCTAGTCGTCATTGTAAAGGCGATTATGCAGTTTCTAAGTGGAATGCTCGGAGGCAGATTGGGTAACCATCTAGCTTACCGTTTACGTAACGCTTGCTATGAGAAGTTGCAATTTCTATCCTTTCGTTATTATGACACGGCTAAGACTGGAGATTTAATGTCTCGTCTTACAGGTGATTTAGAGGCGATTCGTAACTTTATCGGTTTTGGATTAGCACAGATCATGAATACCATTCTAATGGTTGTGTTTGGTTCCATCATGATGTTCTCGATTAACTGGCAGTTAACGTTAGTGACCATGATCAGTGTTCCATTCTTAATCATTGTAGCTTTGAGATTTGAAGGTAAGATTCATCCAGCATTTCAAGAAATGCGGATCGCTCTTAGTACATTAACTACGGCTGTACAAGAGAATGTCACAGGTGTAAGAACCGTTAAATCATTTGCCCGTGAACCTTATGAAGTAGAGAAGTTCTCCGTTCGTAATGAACGGTATAAGACGAATCAAATTTTTACATCAACATTATGGAGTCGATTCTTCCCATTAATGGAGTTCTTGGCTTCCATAACAGTGGTACTGTTACTTACCGTAGGAGGAACCTTTGTTATTAACGGGTCACTTTCATTAGGAGAATTAGTTGCATTCTTTAGCTTAGTCTGGTACATAATTGGGCCTATGTGGAATATTGGGTACTTAATAAATAACTATACGCAATCGGAAGCATCAGGAGAACGTGTCTTAGAGCTACTTAATCATCCGATTGATGTCCAAGACCGAGAAGGCGCAAAAGATCTTCAGACGGAGGAAGTTAAAGGGAATGTGACGTTTGAGAACGTTACTTTTGCTTATGGTAATAAGATAGCAGCCATTAAGGATGTTAACTTTGATGCCGCTTCAGGTTCTGTTATTGGTTTTCTAGGTGGAACAGGTTCGGGTAAATCAACAATCATTCAGTTATTAATGCACGCTTATAACGTTAATGAAGGATCCATCAAGTTGGATGGAACCGATATTCGAGATATTACCGTACACAGTTTGCGAAGTCAGATTGCCTCCGTATTTCAGGAAACATTCCTTTTCTCTTCTAGCATTCAGAATAACATTTCTTATGGATTAAAGGATGTAACGATGGACGAAATCATTCGTGCGGCAGAGCTTGCAAAAGCCCATGAATTTATTATGGAAATGCCAGATGGATACGATACCGTAGTTGGTGAACGTGGTATGGGGCTTTCTGGGGGACAGAAACAACGGATCGCTATTGCGCGGGCATTGCTGAAGAATCCCAAAATTCTTATTCTGGACGATGCAACGAGTGCCGTTGACATGGAGACAGAGCATGAAATTCAGTCAGGGTTCCAGGAAGTGATGAAGGGTCGGACGACATTTATCATTGCTCATCGTATCTCATCCTTACGCCACGCGGATGAAATACTTGTGTTGGATGAAGGTAATGTTGTTCAGCGAGGAAGACATGAAGAATTAATACGTGTTCCAGGTCCTTATCGTGATGTTTACCAAATTCAGTACGCTGACCATATTGCCCGGATAAATGATGAAGCAGAAGAGCAGGTGAAATCATGAGTGATCGTGTAAATACAGATCGGCAGAAAGATCAATCTGGGAACACAGAGAAAGCAAAAGTTGCAAGTACCGGCGGAGCAAGATTCGTATATCAGGATGATGTAATTATCGATAAAGCGTTTGATTGGGGACAGTTCCGACGATTATTTGCATACATGAAACCTTATGCTAGACAGTTGCTTCCTCTCATTGGATTGATGATGATTCTTGGAACAATAACCAAATTAACAGTTCCTTATCTAACCAGTATGGCGATCGATAAGGCGATATCACCTGATAGCCCTAGTCTGAAGCTCTTATATATGATTGCTGCGGGTATTTTAGTTCTATACGCAATTCAGTGGGTAGCTACTGCTTTTCGGATTAAATATATGAATATTATTGGACAGAGGGTCATTTTTGACCTCCGTGCAGATCTATTTAAGCATATTCAAAAGTTATCCTTTAACTTTTTTGATAAAAGACCTGCAGGCTCGGTGCTTGTTCGTGTCACGAATGACGTGAACTCACTGCAGGAGCTATTTACCAATGGTGTTGTCAACTTAATGATTGACTTGGTTCAATTAGTAGGTATCGTTATTATCTTATTATTGATCAATTTCAAGCTTGGGATTGCGGTAATTATCACTGTTCCCATCATGTTCTTTATTTCTACGAAATTACGGGTGAAGATCCGTCGAGCATGGCAGGAAGTTCGCATGAAGGGATCTCGTATCAATTCGCATCTGAATGAGTCAATTCAAGGAATTCGTGTCACTCAAGCGTATACGCAAGAGAAGGAAAATATGGAATTCTTCGACGCGATGAACAAAGATGCCAAGAAATCTTGGGATAAAGCGACGACCATGAACCAAGGGTTTGGACCGCTTATAGAAATCACAGGTGGTTTCGGAACGTTGATCCTATTCTGGTTAGGTGCTTACTTGATCCAACAGGGAGAATTAACGGTAGGGTTACTGGTAGCTTTCTCTAGTTATGTAGGTAACTTCTGGGATCCTATTAACCGTCTAGGACAAATGTATAATCAATTGTTGGTCGCCATGGCTTCATCGGAACGTATATTTGAATTTATGGATGAGAAGCCTAATATTGATGACAAACCAAATGCGTTACCTATACCGCAGATTAAAGGGAATATTACGTTCGAGAATATTGTCTTTGAATACGAGAAGGGTCGCCAAGCTTTAAAAGGAATTGACTTAAATGTTGAGGCAGGTCAGACGATCGCATTGGTGGGGCATACAGGATCAGGAAAAAGTACGATTATTAATTTATTAAGTCGTTTCTATGACATCACAGAGGGTCAGATCAAAATTGATGGATACGATATTAGAGATGTAAAAGTAGAAAGTCTACGTAGCCAGATTGGTATTGTTCTACAGGATACATTTATCTTCTCAGGTACGATTCGAGATAATATTCGATTCGGAAGACTAGATGCTAAGGATGAGGAGATTGAAGCAGTAGCTAAAGCTGTAAACGCGCACGAATTTATCGCGAAGTTACCTAAAGGGTATGAGACAGAAGTAGAGGAACGCGGAAATATGCTGTCTATGGGTCAACGTCAGTTACTGTCCTTTGCTCGCGCGTTACTAGCCAATCCTCGAATATTAATTCTTGATGAAGCTACGGCTAGTATTGACACAGAGACCGAACTTAAAATTCAAGAAGCATTGAAAGTTCTTCTTGAAGGGCGAACATCCTTTATTGTTGCCCATCGATTATCAACGATCCGACATGCGGACAAAATTGTTGTGCTAGATCATGGAGAAATTAAGGAAGAGGGAAGTCATGCGGAACTAATTAAACGTAAGGGGATTTATAATGGACTGATCGAAGCCCAATTTAAATTTATATAAATCATATAATATTACACAATCGTTCCATATCCTTCAAATTTAAACAAGCTTTTCACCCGAATGTATCTATTTTATGATAAATTATTTGTGAAATTTGATGAAAACTTGCAGAGTACTCTTGCATTATTCTTGCCAAACCCTGAAAATAGAGATGAAAGAACTATAGGGGGGATGGCAAGTGGTGTGGGGTGCTCCTTTTTCTGCATATTCCAGGAAAATGTTACTGCTGGGCAGTGGAGAATTAGGAAAAGAAGTGGTACTTGAGGCCCAGCGTTTGGGAATTGAGACCATTGCCGTGGACCGCTATAAAGATGCCCCTGCAATGCAGGTTGCACATAGGTCCCATGTGATCGATATGCTTGATGCTGAAGCTTTGAAATGCATTATTCGACAAGAACAACCAGATGTTATTGTTCCTGAGATTGAAGCGATTGCAACACACGCTCTATTGGATTTAGAACAAGAAGGTTATCATGTAGTTCCAACGGCACGTGCTACAAATCTAACTATGGACCGCGAAGGGATTCGCCGTTTGGCAGCAGAGACTTTATCGTTGCCAACCGCTAGCTACCGATTCGCAGACAGTTTAGATGAATTAAAGGCTGCAGTGGCTGAATTAGGAACTCCTTGTGTAGTAAAACCTATTATGAGTTCGTCTGGTAAAGGGCAAAGTGTATGTAGGAGTTCAAATGATGTAGAAGCTTGTTGGTCTGCCGCATTAGAAGGTGGACGAGCTAAAAGTACGCGTGTCATTATCGAATCCTTTGTTCAGTTTGACAGTGAAATTACGCTTCTTACGGTACGTTCTGTATCCGGTACGCTGTTCTGCCCACCGATCGGCCATATTCAAAAAGATGGCGATTATGTGGAGTCTTGGCAACCGCATCAGATGAGTATTGCACAACTTGAAGAGTCACAAGCCATTGCAAAAGCAATTACGGATGAATTAGGTGGTTACGGCGTTTTTGGCGTTGAATTATTCCTAACATCCGATGGAATTCTGTTCAGTGAAGTATCACCACGTCCTCATGATACCGGTATGGTCACTATGGTGACGCAAGATTTATCGGAATTTGCTTTACATGTTAGAGCTATACTTGGGTTACCAATTGAACAAGTAGAGCTTCTGTCACCGGGTGCATCAGCAACACTGAAGGCCCATAGTTTTAGTTCTGATTTTGTAGTTAGCGGAGTTGCTGAAGCTCTTGCATTACCACGTACTCAAGTGAGGGTGTTTGGTAAGGGTGAATGTAAGCCAGGTAGAAGAATGGCCGTTGCTCTAAGTAGTACTGAGAATGTAGAGATTGCTCGTGAGACAGCTAAACATGCTGCTACTCTATTAAAAGTGGAGGTATATGATCATGAACAGTAGTTTGTCTGCTCCTACATTATGTATCCGTAATTTTCAATGGAATGATTTGGAGACTATTACTGCATTAATGCGTGAACTTAACTATCCTACAACCCTAAGTGTGATGAGGGAACGGATGGAAGAAATGGAGTCCAGTCCTTTGTATTGCACTTTGGTAGCTGAAGTTGATGGTCAGGTCGTAGGCAAAATCAGCTTGCACCAGGTTGTATCCTTTTGTCGTACTGAACGAACTACCCAGATTACTGCGATCATAGTAGCTAAAGAATTCCAAGGTCAAGGGTTAGGTAAAAGATTGATTCAGCAAGCTGTAGAATGGAGCAAGGGACAAGGAAGTACACTACTGTTTCTCACTAGTGGCAATCGTGTTGAGCGTGCCCCTGCACATGCATTTTATGAGCATATCGGCTTTACAAAGACAGGTTATCGTTTTAATAAAAAATTATAGGACAACCTAATGCCATAGCGTCCCCATCCCATCCCTTATCGGGTTGGGATTTTTTTTGTTTACATCATTTGGGGATTTGATATACAATACCTGCATAAATCACACCCAATTTTTTAAATTAGGTAAGCGTTTACATTATAGCGATGAGGGATGACATGTATAATCTTATTTTGGTAGATGATGAAGAAGATGTGAGAGAAGGCTTACTTGAAGAAATTGCATGGGAAGAATACGGTTTTCAGGTCATAGACAAGGCAGAGAATGGGCGAGAAGCGATGGAGTTAATTGAAAGACATTTACCGGATGTCGTTGTAACGGATATCCACATGCCATTTATGAATGGATTGGATCTTGCTGAATGGATTCGCAAGCATTACCCGAATATGAAGATTATCATTCTGACTGGATATGATGAATTTGTATATGCACAGAAAGCGATCAAAATGCAAATTGATGAATACGTACTAAAACCATTCTCTTCTAAAGAACTTGTCGACATTCTGTTAAAAGTGAAACATAAATTAGATGAAGAGGCCTCGGAGAAAGATAACTTAGATAATCTAATGCAGCATTATCGAAAAAGTCTACCACTTTTGAGAGGAATGTTCTTATCATCTTTAGTATCCAAAAGAGTACCTATTGCAGAGATTCAAGAGAAAAGTCTAAGTTATGAGCTTAATCTAATAGCCAACTCCTATATGGCCTCTATTATAAGAGTGGATTATAACCATTCAGAGTTACAAGTAATAGAACAGCCAAAGGTACTTAACGCTCCAGAGTCTATGAAAGATACTAAGGATCGACAGTTACAATTGTTCGCGGTGCTGAATATTACAAATGAGATTTGCCAAAAGTACCAGATTGGCGAGGTGTTCCTACATAACGATGATGTAGTTCTATTGCTAATGGATCAAGAAGAAGCAACAGATAAGACAGGTGGACGTTTGTTTGAAGTGTTAGAAGAGGTTCGACAGAATGTAGAAAAATACTTGAAGCTTACCGTCACGCTTGGCGCAGGAACGATTACACATTCCGTTGAAGGTGTGCATCATTCCTATAATGAGGCGTTACAGGCATTAGATTATCGATTGATATTAGGAAATAACCGTGTGATATGGATCTACGATGTGGAGACAAGCCATGACCCACTTCTGTATGAGCCACTTCACTATGATGAATTGAAACAACAGGCGTTGATCCGATCTATTAAAGTTGAGACTGCTCAGGAAGTAGGAGATTCCGTAGCAGGTCTATTTGCAGATTTAGAGATGACACAGCTAACAGTAAAGGATTGTCATGTATATGTTCTAGAAATTCTAACATCACTCATGAAAGTGGCCAAAGAGTTTCGATTGGAATTTGATGAGATATTTGGATCTAACGAGTATCCATTTGCAGAGATTACTAAGTTTAATAACTTGAATGAAGTAAAACTATGGATAACCGGTATTTGTATTAAACTTATGAATCACATTTCGAAAGGGCGTCAATCGAATTATAATCAGCTGGTTGAAGATGCGAAAGCTTTCATAGCGGTTCATTATCATGAGAGTGATATTTCAATCAACAAAGTATGCAAACATTTGCACATTAGTACAGGTTACTTTAGTAGCATTTTCAAAAAAGAAGTGAAGATGACTTTTGTTAATTATTTGATGCAACTACGCATGGATGCTGCAAAGGATTTACTACGTTCAAGTGATATGAAATCGTTTGAAATTGCGGAGAAGGTGGGGTTTATCGACCCTAATTATTTCAGCTTTTGTTTTCGTAAGAGATTGGGTATTTCACCTAAAGAATATCGAAATAACACGGGGGCTGCTATGAGTGAACATTAAATATTCACGTCGACCGAAATCTTCAAAAAAACCAAAAGTCCCTCTTTCATTTAATGTCAGAAGTATTCAGGTCATCATTACGATTTCATTCTCAATGATTACAGTTGTTGTGGTTCTGTTAGTCAGCCTATTACTCTACAACAAGTTCGCAAAGTCAGCTGAAGAAAACGCGTATCTGAACATTCAACAAATTATAGAACAGGTGAACTCAAGCTTAGAGATCTATGTTAAGGGAATGCAGGATATATATGAAGTTGTTGAACAGCAGATTGATCAAACGGAGAATATTTCAAATACATTATTGAAAGAACAATTGACGACACTTCTACATACTCGCGGGGATTTAGTCTCTGTTGCCTTGTTTACTCCACAAGGCAACATGGTATTGGACGTTCCTGATGCCAATATGAGACGAAATACACAGTTAACGGAACAAAGTTGGTTTCAATCCGCACTTAAGCAACCTGAATCCGTTTCCTTCTCACAACCTCATATTCAGAACTTATACAAAGGACAGTATAAATGGGTTGTTTCATTAAGCAGAATGATCAATTATAAGGAAAATGGCGAATTGAAACAGGGAATTCTATTGGTTGATGTTAATTTTCGAACAATTGACGAGCTAAGCAGTAAAGTAAGTCTGGGCAAAAAGGGATATGCCTATATTATCGATTCCTTAGGTAATATTATCTACCATCCACAGCAACAGTTAATTTATGCAGGTCTTAAGTATGAGAATATTGAGCCTGTATTTGAATATGCCTTTGGGAGTTATATGGATAGCTCAACAGAAGAACAAAGATATATTACGGTTAGAACGGTAAAGCCCATTGGTTGGAAGGTTGTAGGTGTGGCCTATGCGGATGAGATTGTTACGACGAAGAGGGACCTTAATCATTTTGTTGTATGGTTTCTTACGATTGTGATGTTCGTAGTTCTATTGATCTCTATCTTTGTCTCAGCCAAAATATCGCAACCTATCCGCCGATTGGAAAAGGCTGTGAAGCTGGTAGGGCAAGGGGATTTGAGCACACCTATTGATGTGAAAGGTGCTTATGAAGTAGAACAATTATCTAAGAGATTCAATCTCATGTTACATCGGATTCGGCAGTTGATGGGGCAGATCATACATGAACAGGAAGCGAAACGTAAAAGTGAACTAGATGTACTTCAAGCTCAGATTAATCCACATTTCTTATATAATACATTAAATTCTGTCATCCGACTTGTGGAGCGTGGGAAGAATGAGGACGTCGTCACCGCAATTACTTCATTGTCTAAGCTATTCCGAATAAGTCTGAGTGAAGGACGAAATATGATTACGCTAGAGGAAGAGTTAGAGCATGTTCGGCATTATTTAATAATTCAAAAGATACGATATAAGAGCAAATTCAATTACAAGATGGATATCCAAGATGAGGCATTAAGTTGTACAACATTGAAACTCATAATTCAACCCATAGTAGAAAATGCCATCTATCATGGTATCGAGCTTATGCCAGACGAAGGGTGGATACAGATCACAGTAAAAATTGAAGGTGAGAAAGTTATTATTTCAGTTACGGATAACGGTCTCGGGATGACTCCACAAGTTATGAGTCAACTGTTAACAGGTAGAGTGAAAAGTGCAGGGGGATCAGGCGTAGGTGTGAAGAATGTCCATGAACGCATCCAATTGTATTACGGCAAGGCTTACGGCTTGACATTCAAGAGTGAATTAGAAGAGGGTACGACGGTTACGATTACCCTCCCAATGATAACGAACGAAACAGATCGTGTGGAAAGAGAGGGATTGTTATGAGTAGAAGTATGAAAATCATCATGGTTCTTATGGCAACCTTTTCTCTGATGTTGGTTTCTTGTTCGGAGAGTTCGACAAGTTTACGCATGACAGATACTGTACGTAAAGTAACGATGATTGTAAAGATGGACAGTGGTGCTTTTTGGAATACCGTTAAGATGGGCGCAGAGGTCGCTGCGAAAGAATACAACGTGGATTTAACCTTCCTTGGTCCAGATAGCGAGAATGACATCGAGGGACAAGTTCAGTTGGTTGATGATGCGATAAAGCAAAAAACGGACGCCATCATCCTATCAGCCAGTGATTATATGAAATTAGCACAAGTAACCGATCGCGCAGCCTATCACAAGGTACCTGTTATCTCCATGGATTCAGAGGTAGCTTCTGCTCGAGTGAAGACTTTTGTAGGAACTAATAATTATGAAGCGGGGCAGAGGGCAGCAGAAAGATTGATTACATTGATTGGTGGTAGAGGTCAGGTTGGATTAGTCAGTTTTGTTGAGGGCTCTCGTAATGCGGGTGAGCGGGCATCCGGTATGTTGGATTATATTGCACGTTTCCCTAATGTTACTGTGATGGATATCGTGTACTGTGGTTCTGATGTGCAGCTTGCGGCGCGCTTAACGAATGAATTACTGGAGAAATACCCTGATCTCAGAGGCATAATCGCGTTAAACGAAGTGGCGGGGATTGGTGTATCACAAGAAGTCCAGAAGCTAGGCGTAGGTGGAAAAGTGAAAGTCATTACATTTGATAGTCCGCCCGAGGTCATTGAAATGTTACAAGAAGGGATTGTCCAAGCAACGGTTATTCAGAATCCATATAGCAATGGATATTTAGCTGTCCAACATGCTGTTGAAACGATTGAAGGGATTCATGTTCCCGAAAGAGTAGATACAGGCTCTAAATTGATCGATCTTGATAATATGTTATGGCCAGAGAACCAGAAGCAACTATTTCCATTTGTTAGATGAAAAGTAAACCATGAGAATTTTTATATAAAACATGAGTATTTTATATTTGGTTATGTAAGGTTATCAGCGATAATGAAAACGTATCCAAGAGGATATGCAAAGTCAAAGAAAAGTCATGGGGAGGTCTATTTAAATGAACAAAAGATTGAAGAAGATTACACCAGCTATACTCGCAGGGGCACTGCTTGGTTCTGTTGTGGCAGGGTGCTCAAACTCAGCAGACGGAGGTAAAGAACCTCAAATTGGGGTAGCCATTTATAAATTTGATGATACCTTCATGACAGGTGTTCGTAACTCCATTAAAACGAATGCTGAAGGTAAAGCGAAGGTAGAGATTGTTGATAGTCAGAATTCCCAACCGACTCAGAATGACAAAGTTGATCTGTTTATTACAAAGAAAACGGATGCTCTATTGATTAATCCCGTAGACCGCACTGCGGCTGGCGTAATTATTGATAAAGCGAAGACTGCAGATACTCCTGTCGTATTCCTCAACCGGGAGCCACTTCCAGATGATATGAAGAAATGGGATAAAGTCTACTATGTTGGAGCCAAAGCGGAAGAATCAGGAACGATGTCAGGGGAGCTTATTGTTGATTACTGGAAGGCGCATCCTGAAGCAGATAAGAATAAAGACGGAGTTCTCCAATATGCCATGTTAATGGGTGAACCAGGTCACCAAGATGCTGAGTTACGTACACAGTATTCTGTCGAAGCCATTGAAGCAGCAGGGATCAAAGTACAAAAACTTGCTGAAGATACGGCCATGTGGGATCGCGTTAAAGGACAAGAAAAAATGGCAGCATTCTTAGGCAAAAATGGAGACAAGATTGAAGCTGTGCTTGCGAATAATGATGATATGGCATTAGGCGCTATTGAAGCTCTTAAAGCTGCTGGTTATTTCAAAGGTGATAAATATATGCCGGTTGTAGGTGTTGATGCTACAGCACCAGCAATTGAAGCATTACAAGATGGAACGATGCTTGGAACGGTACTTAATGATGCGAATAATCAAGGTAAAGCTTCTGTTATTCTAGCTACGCTATTAGCTAACGGTGAGGCACCAACAAAAGAAAACGTAGGTTTTGATATCACTGATAATCAATATGTATGGATTCAATATAAGAAAATTACAAAAGACAACGTTGACGAAGTTAAATAAGGGAAATTCATTCGGGGAGCTGGATGTTTCACGAGAATCCAGCTCTCTAATGATTGTACAAGAAAGAATCCGTATATAAAATGATGTGCCTCTAAAGGCAACACATATGTCAGGTAGGAGGAGGCGGTGGAGACCATGGCTGAACATGAGTTTTTGCTAGAAATGAAAGATATCACCAAGGAATTCCCGGGTGTAAAAGCCTTGGATGGTGTTACCTTACAAGTTCGTCCCGGAACAGTACACGCTCTCATGGGCGAGAATGGCGCTGGGAAATCAACGCTAATGAAATGTCTTTACGGTATTTATGAACCAGATGCTGGTCAGATTATGTTGGATGGTGTACAAGTTGAAATACACAATTCCAAGGATGCACTAAATCAAGGTGTTTCGATGATTCATCAGGAACTTCATCCGGTCCCTTTTCGCAATGTGATGGAGAACATTTGGTTAGGTCGGTTTCCAACCAGAGGATTCGGTCCCATACAGTTTATTGATCATAAGAAAATGTATAAGGATACAGAAGACCTATTCAAGGAACTTGACATTGATTTGTTGCCGGACACCATTGTTGGAAAGTTATCTGTTTCCAAAATTCAATCCATTGAAATCGCGAAAGCTGTTTCCTTCCATTCGAGGGTTATTGTGATGGATGAGCCAACCTCTTCGCTTACGAGCGTTGAAGTAGAACACTTATTCCGCATTATCCGCGACCTACAGAAGCGAGGAGTAGCCATTATTTATATATCGCACAAAATGGAAGAGATTCTGCAAATCTCTGACGATGTTACCATTATGCGAGATGGGAAGAAGATTGGGACTTGGCCAGCAAAGGAATTAACGACAGATAGTATCATATCGAAGATGGTTGGTCGTGATCTTACGAATCGGTTCCCAGAAAAAGAAAATGTGCCTGGTGATGTTATTTTGAAAGTACATGAATTAACTTCGATACAGTCAAATTCATTTAAGAATATAACATTTGATCTTCGTAAAGGCGAAATTCTGGGAATCGGTGGCTTAGTTGGAGCGCAACGCACGGAGCTTATTGAAGCATTATTTGGGCTTAGAGAAATCGTTTCAGGGACGATATCTTTGAATGGCAAAGAGATCAAAGTGAAATCGGCGGAAGATGCCAAACGTTATGGCATGGCCCTACTTACTGAAGAACGTCGAGCTACGGGTATTTTCTCCGTATTATCGGTTCATGAGAATGGCGCCATCGCGAATATGGACCGGTATCAGAAGCCCTATTTGTTACTTGATGAGAAGAAGAAGAAAAAAGAAGTCGATCATATGGTTGGAAAACTACGTACTAAGACACCGACTACTCGCACACTAATGATGAATTTGTCGGGTGGAAATCAGCAGAAAGTATTATTAGCTAGATGGTTGCTAACGGAACCAGAGATTCTTTTGTTAGACGAACCCACACGTGGAATTGATGTAGGAGCAAAATACGAAATATATTCCATTATTGCTGACTTGGCGAAACAAGGAAAAAGCATCATTATGATCTCATCTGAGATGCCTGAACTGCTTGGGATGTCTGACCGGATTATGGTGATGTCCGAAGGACGACTAACTGGAATCGTTGAGGGAAATGTTGCCACTCAAGAACAAATTATGACTCTGGCCGCGCAGCATTAAGGCATCGAAGGGAGAATATTCATGAATACGAAAAGATTACAAGGTTTTGCGTCGCAGTATGCGATTTATATTGTTTTAGTTGTACTGATTGTTGGGATTACAGCGTACAATCCAGCATTTCTATCTATTAACTCATTACGAGATGTATTAATTCAATCATCTACACGTGCTATTATAGCTCTAGGTGTTGCATTTATTCTTATTACAGCTGGAACTGACCTTTCCGCAGGTCGAATTGTTGGGTTAACGGCAGTTATTGCTGCTTCAATGTTACAGAAGGCGGAGTATGCTGCTCGCTTCTTTCCAGATCTTCCGCAAATGCAGTTTATCATCCCGGTTGCAATTGCTATATTCGTAGGTCTGCTTTGTGGACTTCTGAATGGATTTATTGTAGCAAAACTTAATGTACCACCCTTTATAGCTACATTAGGGACCATGGTTGCCGTGTATGGAATTAACTCCTTATATGTGGATATGGAACCGAATAACTCCCAGCCTATAGCGGGTCTTCGAGATGATTTTACGATTATAGGAACAGGTTCCATCGGAGAAGGGAAGTTCTCCTTACCTTATATTGTCCTTATCGCAATTTTTGTAGCATTCGTAGTATGGGTCATCTTCAATAAAACGAAGCTTGGTAAAAATATGTATGCCATTGGTGGTAACATTCAAGCCGCTAAAGTATCTGGTATTAATGTAGCCAAATATTTAATCTATATTTACGCTATTGCAGGAGCACTTTATGGTCTTGCCGGTGTGCTTGAGTCCGCTAGAACAGGTGGAGCAACGAATAATTACGGGAATATGTACGAGCTTGATGCAATAGCAGCTTGCGTAGTTGGTGGTGTATCAACGACGGGTGGAATTGGTACAGTTCCTGGAGTTGTTGTTGGGGTACTGATCTTTACAATTATTAACTATGGTCTAACATTCATAGGTATCAGTCCTTACTGGCAACTGATTATTAAAGGTCTGATCATCGTTGCTGCAGTAGCCTTCGATATGCGTAAATACGCTGCGAAGAAATAAGATGAACTGAACCATCTTATATAATTAGTATCATAGTTCTACCTTATATAAACGCACATTGTGCGTTTATATAAGGTTTTTTCTGTTGGGAAAGTTAATTTTCTATGGATATATCAAGGTTTGGAGGCGAATCCCAAAATCTGTAGGATCAAAAATAGATTCTATCATGTTACAATAGTTTTGTTGTTGATGACAGTTTTGTAACCTTTTTGTAACCTCGAGATACGAAAATACAATATTAATTTAGGGAGATGTATTATATATGAAAAAATCAATGATTAAAACAGTTATGACAGGTACATTTGCTTCTATTTTAGCAGTTGGACTTGCATTACCTGGATTGGCCTCGGCTGCCTCCAATCAAACATGTAACTATACAGATATCAATGTAGTTCTTCAAGAGTGGGCTAAGAATCATAGTGTTAATGGAAATTGGAAAGTTATCGTGTTAGACAAGACACAAACAACGATTAAGCCTACAACACCAACAACTAAACCAGAAGCAAAACCAGAAACTAAGCCAGAAGCAAAACCAGAAACTAAGCCAGAAGCAAAACCAGAAACTAAGCCAGAAGCAAAACCAGAAACTAAGCCAGAAGCAAAACCAGAAACTAAACCAGAAACTAAACCAGAAACTAAACCAGAAACTAAACCAGTAACAACTCCAGAAACGAATACTACAACTACAGATAAATCAAGTGTTGCTGCACAGGTCGTAGATCTAGTAAATCAGGAACGTACTAAAGCAGGTCTTAAAGCATTGACTGTAGATTCTAAACTAGCAAACATGGCTCTAGATAAAGCTAAAGATATGAGTAACAATAATTACTTTGATCATAATTCACCAACTTATGGGTCTCCATTTGATATGATGAAGACTTATGGTATCTCTTATAGCTATGCGGGTGAGAATATTGCCAAAGGTCAAAAAACACCTGCTGACGTTATGAATTCGTGGATGAACAGTGAAGGGCATCGTGCCAATATTTTGAGCCCTAACTTCACAACGATTGGCGTGGGTTTCTATAATGGTCACTGGGTACAAGAATTTATTAGCAAATAATAAACAAACAGAAACATTATATATTTAGCGACTGGGCTATTCTAATAAGATGCCCAGCCGCTTTTTTGTGTGTTAAATGATCATTACATACCCCGAAACAAGGTGAATAACACACTTTGACTCTTTGTTATATCGTCTTTAGGGTACTCGTCATTTGCAAATTTGATTTAGAAGTTTTAATGTAAACTAAATATAGGTAATCCAAGTATTAGGTAAAATGATGACAGGTACACCAAGAATAAGGGAGGTATTGAACATGAAATCATCACAGTGGATCTGGCGCTTGGTGAGTATCGTCTCGATCGTGACGACATTCATATTGCTAGCTGGATTTATATATGCCATAAAGGATATTAATGCACCACAGGCAGGTAAAGAGATGATAGCTCCAACACAACAACAAGGAGCGGGTGTAAAGGATAGTATGGAAACCAAGAAGGAATACAAGGTTGCTGCTATCGGAGACTCCTTAGCCAAAGGCACGGGAGATCAGACCGGAAGAGGGTTCGTGAAAAGAAGTGTGGATGCTCTTGCGAAGAACACGGGTAAGAAGTCTATATTACTTAACAACTTAGGCATTAACGGGTTAACTACGGATGGACTCGTATCTAAGTTGGACGAGACAGGTGTTCAATACGTCCTGAAACAGGCGGATATTATCATTCTTTCTATTGGGGGAAATGACTTATTTCAAGGAGCTCAATTGCTTTTAGCTGATGCTGGGAGTTCTGACAATTCTAATGATTCAGCAGATACAAAGTCGACAACTACGGTAGAAGAGGTAACAGCTGATAAGATATTGCGTGCATTGCCTAAAGCAACCGAACAACTGAAAACTGTGTTGGAGAAAATAAGAGAGATTAATCCTGATTCTTATATCGTATATGTGGGTTTGTATAATCCATTCGGGGATCTAACCGAATTGAGAACGGTGGGTAACGAGGCTGTAGCGACATGGAACAATGTAGCACTCACGACGATGAATAACTATGAGAATATGACGGTAGTTCCTACATATGATTTGTTCACATCCAATTTGAAACGATATTTATCAACAGATCATTTTCACCCAAACGCTGAGGGGTACCAACAAATCGCGGACCGTATAGTTCAGGGGATACAGTAAGAAGACATTCTGGAGGGAGGTAGTTGACTATGGTAAGGGAATTGAAGCGCGCGGACAATATTGTTCTATCTGTAGAACATGTGAATAAGAAAATCGGTAAAAAAATGATTATTAAGGATGTTACTTTTGACGTGCGAGAGGGTGAAATATTTGGTTTCTTAGGTCCCAATGGTGCGGGCAAGACGACAACGATACGTATGTTGGTTGACCTGATTAAACCCAGTAGTGGAACCATAAAAGTCTATGGTTATGATGTTAACCGTGATCAAGAGAATGCCTTACAATATGTAGGATCGATTGTCGAGAATCCAGAAGTGTATACTTATCTTACAGGATGGGAGAACTTGGAACATTTTGCCCGTATGCAACCCGGTGTAGATGTTGTGAGAATTCAAGAAGTCGTAGATATTGTTAGGTTAGATCAACGTATCCATGATAAGGTAAGTACTTACTCACTCGGTATGCGTCAGAGACTTGGTATAGCTCAAGCGCTATTGGGTCGTCCTAAGTTACTTATTCTCGATGAACCTACGAATGGTCTTGATCCCAAAGGAATTAAGGAATTACGTGTGTTTATACGAAAATTGGCAGAAGAAGGTCTAGCGGTATTTGTATCCAGTCATTTGTTAAGCGAAATCCAACTGTTATGTGATCGTGTAGCGATTATCAGTCAAGGAAGAGTACTTGCTGTGGGTGAGGTAAATGAATTGGTGTCAGAGAATGCTGAATATGTCATTTGGGAAATGGAACCTATGCAAGCGGGGCGAGATATATTATCTAAGTTTGAAGGGGTTCAGCTGGTAGAGTCGGCAGAATCTAAGCTCGATGATACTATCGTTGCGGGTATGTCAGTGAATGCAGTGGTGACACAGAATGGGGAGGATCTTATTCCGATGATCATCTCAGAATTGGTTAAGGCGGATATCGCTGTGAAGGGTGTCAATAAGATTAATCCAACACTTGAACAACTATTCCTACAAATGACTGCAGGTGAGAACATTGAGTAGTCATATGGTACCTCTAATTAAAAATGAATGTATTAAGATCATTAAGAAAAAACGATTTTATGTCATTCTACTTATTCTATGTGTTCTGGTGCCGATTTTCACATATGCTCAAATGCGTTCATCAGAGCTTAGTCGAGACAAGTTCAATGGCGATTGGAAGCTTGAACTGCAGCAGCAAATAACAGATAATCAGAATTCACTGGGTAGCGATCGTGTACCGGAGGAATGGAAGAAGTATCGACTTATTTTCGTGCAACAGCTACAGTATTATCTAGACCATGATGTTAATCCCAAAGAACCCAACGGGGTGACATTTACACGCGAGTTTATGGATAATTCCATCTCTTTATTCATTCCGCTGTTGATTATGGCTATCGCTTCGGATATTGTATCGGGTGAAAGGACATCAGGTACGATCAAGATGTTGTTGACAAGACCCGTAAAAAGGTGGAAGGTACTGCTGAGTAAGATGATTACAATGATCATGTTTGTATCGTTGATTGTATTATCTACTTTTGTAATAAGTTATTTGATCTCAGGAGCCTTTTTTGGATATAAGGGATTTAATATTCCCGTGTTTACTGGGTTTCAGATTAGTGGTTCTAATGTGGATATGTCAACAGTACATGCGATACCCCAATGGGAGTATATGTTGATGCAATGCGGATTAATATGGTTCGTAGCTGTAACTGTGGCCTTGCTTGCATTTATGGTGTCTGTGTTAGTTAGAAGTACTGCGGCAAGTATCGTCGTGATGATGGCGGCACTCATAGCTGGTACGATTTTGACAAATATGGCATCAGCATGGACAAGCGCTAAATATTTATTTATGGTAAACTTGCAACTTACGAATTATTTAGCCGGTACACCAGCACCTATTGAAGGTATGAATCTTAACTTTTCATTGATTGTACTGGGGATTTGGGCGATTATATCGGTGATTATTTCATTCGGAGTCTTTACGAAAAGGGATATCTTGAATTAAAATGGACAAGGATAACAAAACATCTGTTTGCATCGGATGAACATCCTACATAAAGATTTACAAAGGGGGAGCATGAATGGTCGATCAGATCGATTTGTTTGCAGAGTCTTCCAAGGACGGCGCTCAAGGCCATACCGGGTACGATGTAGACGACATTCAAGTGCTCGAAGGTCTAGTTGCGGTTCGCAAGAGACCAGGAATGTATATTGGTAGTACAAGTACATCGGGACTTCATCATCTAGTATGGGAAATCGTTGATAATGCGGTGGACGAACATCTTGCCAAATACTGCACAAGAATTGAAATAACATTACACAAAGACGGATCCGTGACGGTTCAAGATAATGGACGCGGTATTCCTACAGGAATTCATAAAACAGGTATACCTACACCTCAGGTTGTATTTACAATCCTGCATGCAGGAGGTAAATTCGGAGGTTCAGGATATAAGAAATCAGGCGGACTTCATGGTGTTGGTGCTTCCGTAACCAATGCTTTATCAGAATGGCTGGAAGTCGAAATCTATCGTGATGGTAAAATACATCGCCAACGTTTCGAATATTGGGTAGATAAAAAAGGTGTAGAACATGTAGGGGAACCCTCTACAGGTCTTGAAGTGTTGGGAAATACCAACAAGACAGGAACCAAAGTGACATTCAAACCAGATATTCGTGTCTTCGCAAATGGGATTCACTTTAATTATGATACGTTGGCGGAACGGGTACAGGAACTTGCATTCTTGAATTCGGGTCTTCGTATTGTGTTGAAAGATCTTCGTTCGGATAAACAAGATGAATTTCATTACGAAGGTGGTGCTAGCCAATTCGTTGAATTCCTCAATGAAGGTAAAGATGTGTTGCATGACGTCATTCACTTTAATGCCGAGAAGGATGATGTGGAAGTTGAAGTTGCCCTTCAGTATAATGCAGGGTATACAGAGACACTGGCCTCATTCGTTAACTCCATTCCAACGCGGGGTGGCGGTACGCATGAGACAGGATTTAAGACAGCTTATACTCGAATAATGAATGATTATGCTAGGAAAACTAGCCTCCTGAAAGAGAAGGATAAGAATCTGGAAGGGACAGATTTACGTGAAGGCATGATGACGGTAATCAGTGTCAAAATGTCGGACGTTGAATTTGTGGGCCAGACCAAAGACCAACTAGGGAGTGCTTCTGCACGGAGCATGGTGGATGCGATTGTCTCGGAGAACATGCAAATTTTCCTAGAAGAGAATCCTCAAGTCGCGCAGACATTGATTAAGAAGGCAGTTCAGGCATCGAGAGCGCGTGAAGCTGCTCGCAAAGCACGTGATGATATGCGTACGGGTAAAAAGCGTAGTGAAAGCTCAAACCTGAATGGTAAACTCACACCTGCACAGTCTAAAGACGTGACTCGAACAGAATTGTTCATCGTTGAAGGAGATTCCGCGGGTGGTTCAGCTAAACAAGGTCGAGACTCTAAGATTCAAGCGATTCTACCTTTGAAAGGGAAACCGCTGAATCCAGAGAAAGCTAAACTAGCTGATGTCCTCAAGAACGAGGAATATCGCGCGATTGTATCGGCTATTGGGGCAGGGATTGGAACTGATTTTGAAGTGGAAGACAGCAATTATTCTAAAGTTATTATCATGACAGATGCGGATACGGATGGAGCGCATATTCAAGTATTGCTTCTGACGTTCTTTTATCGTTATATGAAACCACTTATTGATGCTGGTAAGGTCTTTATTGCACAGCCGCCATTGTACAAGATTACACGTAAATCGGGTAAACTCGAGACGATGCGTTATGCATGGAGCGACGAAGAGTTAGCGAATTATTTGAAAGAATTCGGAGACAAATACGAATTGCAGCGTTATAAAGGACTCGGAGAAATGAATCCTGAGCAGTTATGGGAGACAACGATGAATCCAGAGATGAGAACGCTACTGAAAGTACAGATTGTAGATGCAGCGAAAGCAGAGCGACGCGTATCCACCTTGATGGGTGACAAAGTTGATCCTCGTAAACGCTGGATTGTTGATAATGTTGACTTTACTGAAGTTGAGGAATAGAAGGTGAATAGATGAGCTTATCAGAAGAATATCTACCGGCCTATTTAGAAGAGGTCGTTGGTGACCGTTTCGGACGGTACTCTAAATATATTATTCAAGATCGTGCGATTCCCGATGTACGTGATGGACTGAAGCCTGTTCAGCGACGTATTCTATATTCGATGTATGATTCAGGGAATATGCCTGACAAACCATATCGTAAGTCAGCTAAGGCGGTCGGAGATGTGATGGGGAATTACCATCCACACGGAGACTCGTCGATTTATGATGGTATGGTACGTATGGCACAACCCTGGAAAATGGGACATACGCTTATCGATGGACATGGTAACTGGGGATCCATCGATGATGATCCAGCGGCAGCTATGCGTTATACGGAAGCAAGGTTATCACCGATTGCCTTAGAATTATTGCGTGATATCGAGAAAGGTACTGTATTATTTAAGGACAATTTCGATAACACCACACAAGAACCAACGGTATTACCTTCGAGATATCCTAATCTTCTCGTTAATGGTGCGAGTGGGATCTCTGCAGGTTTCGCAACTGAAATTCCTCCGCATAATTTGCGTGAGGTTATCGATGCGTGTATAGCAGTCATGCAGAAACCAGAGATTGAACTGGAAGAATTGATGACCTTTATCAAAGGTCCAGACTTTCCCCTTGGTGGAACAATCATGGGCGGAGAAGGCATCATGGATGCTTATCGCACAGGTAAAGGACGCATTTATTTAAGATCTAAGACGGATATTGAATTTATGCGTGGTGGGAAGCAGCAGATTGTAATCACGGAGATCCCTTTTCAGGTAGTTAAGTCACGCCTTGTAACCGCTATGGAGAATATCCGATTAGAGAAAAAGGTTGAGGGTATCGCTGAGGTGCGTGATGAAAGTGGTCGTGAAGGGCTTCGTATCGTTATTGAATTGAAGAAAGAAGCCGATGCACAAGGAATCTTGGCTTATTTGTTGAAAAAAACGGATTTACAAATCACGTATAACTTCAATATGGTTGCGATCGTGAACAAGGCTCCTCATCAATTAGGGCTTAAACCGATTCTCCAGGCTTATATTGAACATCAACGTGAAGTAGTCACTCGTAGAACGAAATATGATCTGAATAAAGCTGAAGATCGTCTCCATGTGCTCGAAGGCCTAGTGAAGGCACTTAACATTCTAGATGAAGTCATTGCAGCCATCAAAGCTTCTAAGAACCGACAGGATGCTCAGAACAACTTACAATGGATGTTTGGCTTCACGGAGCGTCAAGCGGATGCGATTCTTACTTTACAACTATATCGAATTACGAACTTAGAGATCACGACATTAACGAAAGAAATGGACGAGATTAATAAGAAGGTTGCTACGCTACGCGGCATTATTGAGAGTGAAAAGAAGCTGTTAGCAGTCATTCGTAAAGAACTTATGGACATAAGAGAAAAATATGGAATAGACCGCCGATCTGTTATTCAGGGTGAAGTTGAAGAACTGAAGGTGAATCTTGAAGTATTGGTTAATGCAGAAGATGTAATTGTGACCCTCTCTAACGATGGTTATATTAAGCGAACTAGTATGCAGTCGTTTACTAGATCGGGCGGTGATCGTGAAGGGTCTGGAGTGAAAGACGGCGATTACCTTAAAAAAGTACTTGAGTTAAACACACTCGAAAACTTATTGGTCTTCACTCAAAAAGGACAATACTTTATACTACCTGTTCATCAGATTCCAGAGTTTAAATGGAAAGATGCCGGTACGGCCATCGTGAATGTCATACATCTTGCCAAAGAAGATGAGATTGTTGGCTTCATACCGGTTTCAACACTCGATGATCCAGGTAAGAGTCTTGTATTTGTTACTAGAAAAGGCCAAGTTAAACGTACGGAACTGAAAGAGTATATGACGAATCGTTCAAATGCTGTCGCTGCTTGTAAAGTAGCTGAGGCAGATGAGATCATCTCCGTTACGATGAGCGATAACAGTAAAGACATACTACTCGTAAGTAAATTAGGAATGAGTATTCGCTTTAAAGAACAAGAAGTGAACTCGATGGGTCGCGTATCCACGGGTGTACGAGGAATGCAATTACGTGAAGGTGACGAGATCGTGTCTGCTCTATGGGTGGAGGACGATGAAGGTGAAATTCTTACGGTCAGCGATATTGGTTATGCCAAACGATCCCTGTTGGTAGACTACTTATCCCAAAGTCGCGGAGGCAAAGGATTACCGACATTTGAATTCAAAGAGGGTAAACGTGTCAAACCAAATGGAAGTCACTTGGTAGGCGCATTCTATTGTAAGGAACCCGTTCATTTAGTAGCTGTGAGTCAAGCGGGGACTACAGTTGAGATGACTTCCGAACAAACGCCAATATCCGATCGTAAATCGACGGGTAAACAACTGATTCATCTAGACAAAAATGATCAGATTAATGATTTGTTCGAGAAGTAAAATAGGTAAGATAGAAGGCATTCTACTACGATTGTAGTGAGGATGCTTTCTTTAAAATATAAGAATTTATAAGTAGTTCTGCTTATAATTAGGCTTATATTTCAATGCTAAACGTTTCTTCACCGCGAAAGAATGGTGAGGCCATTTTTGCTAATAAAATGAAAATTTTAGGAGATAGGAAGGAAATGGAACAAATTTCGCGAAAGTTAATGATATAAACGAAGTGGTATATAGAAAGGTAGGTATACTGTTGCAAACTTCCGAATTCGCGAAATTATGGTCCCAGCTTAGCAAAGATTATAAATTACATATGGAAAGTGAACTTGCACCTGTACTGACAGAAGCTCAGTTAACTGTTCTTGAGGTCATCATGGAACGTGGCACGATGAAACCTTCCGATTTCATACCTTATTTGGCTACAAGTCCAGCGGCAGTCACGATGCTATTGGATCGAATGGAGAAGAGTGGTCTGTTAGGTAGAGAGCGTGATAGTCAAGATCGCCGTATCGTCTGGGTGTCCATTTCAGAGAAAGGCAAACAGGAGGCAGAGCGCGGTATACAGATTCGCGATGCTTTTTTATCCACGGTGTTAAATCGTATATCATCACATAATCAACAATTACTTGTATATCTTCTTGGAAAAATTACAGCGAATACTACGAAAGTGGTATGAATATTTAAGGGTAAGCTGTGTACAAGGTTAGAGTAACTCTGTTGAGACAACAAAGGGAGTCTTTCATAATGAACAAGATGGAAGTGTTACGTAATCCTAAACAACGTAAATTACTATTTGGTGTAGGTCTTAGTTGGCTGTTCGATGCCATGGATGTGGGTATCATTTCATTTATCGTTGCAGCGCTTAGTGTGGAATGGTCCCTGACAGCGGGACAGGTTGGTTTTCTAACAAGTATAAGTTCCTTAGGGATGGTTCTTGGCGCTGCCTTAGCAGGAGTTATGGCAGATCGATATGGACGTAAATCTATATTGTTGTGGACGTTATTAATATTCTCGATCGCAAGCGGATTATCTGCCCTTGCAACAGGCTTCGGCGTATTGTGTGTATTACGATTTATATCAGGTGTTGGACTCGGTGGAGAGCTACCTGTAGCGTCTACACTTGTATCTGAATCTATGCCAGCGAAGGAACGTGGACGTGCCGTAGTGCTCCTGGAGAGTTTTTGGGCAGTCGGTTGGATCTGTGCTGCACTGATTGGCTACTTTATAATTCCTGAATTTGGTTGGCAGGCCGCTTTCGTCATTGGTGCAGTCCCTGCAATATACGCTCTCTATCTAAGACGTGCGATTGAGGACCCACCTCGGTTCATCAAACAAAGTGGGGTACGTAAAGTTTCTTTTCGTGAAAAAGTAGCTCAGGTATGGTCAATGGAGCATCGACGATCTACGATTATGTTGTGGATCTTATGGTTCACTGTCGTGTTTTCCTATTATGGTATGTTCCTGTGGTTACCCTCCATTATGACAATGAAAGGGTTCACGTTAGTTAAGAGTTTTGAGTATGTCCTTATTATGACTTTAGCTCAACTCCCTGGATATTTCACCGCTGCTTATTTCATTGAGAAATTCGGACGCAAATTCGTCCTTATCACATACTTAGTGATGACAGCTCTTAGTGCCGCGTGGTTTGGATATTCCACATCCGTAGGGATGCTAATAACGTCAGGAATATTTCTATCGTTCTTTAACTTGGGAGCTTGGGGAGGTTTATATGCCTACAGTCCAGAGTTATATCCAACAAAGGTGCGGACGACAGGCGTTGGGCTTGCAACGGCCATGGGACGTATAGGAGGAGTTATCGCTCCATTATTAGTGGGTGGACTTATAACAAAAGGAATTGAACTGAAAGTTATCTTTATGATGTTTTTCGTGGTGATCCTCATTGGCGCTGCTGCTGTACTCTTTTTGGGTAAAGAGACCAAGGGAATGGAATTAGCAGATGAGTAGATTTGAATAGTGCAGTACTCCAGATAGGCGACCTTCCGTTCATAATCGAACGAGAAGTCGCCTATTTTGACTTATGCAGATAGGTTTAATGTTCTGCTTTAAACACTATTGGGAATGAGTGTACTGATAATGCGGTGAATCATATTGTGGTCCTGATTTCTCATAAGTGAACCAATAATCAATGACATGTCCATTGTTCAAGTTAGAGATAACCTGTTCCCATGTTCCATTGTTATTCGTCATACGATAATTTAGTTGTCCTCCTCCTGCAACGGTATAGTGAACATCTACATATGACGCCGCCACGACAGGTCTGAAATAGATTTGTGCTTCAGAGGAACTGAGTCGAGTAACCCCAGCGGTATAGTCGTTTGTTACAATTTCTCCGTTTCCTCCGTTAGGAGAATCGGTCGTAACAGAAACTGCATTGCTAGCAGGAGAGAGGTTACCAGCAGCGTCCTTGGCCTTTACTGTAAAAGTATACGAGGTGTTCGCTGTTAAACCACTCACGGTAGCTGATGCACCAGATACGGAAGTAGCTAAGGTACCGCCACGATATACTTCATAGCCAGTAACGCCTACATTGTCCTGGGAAGCATTCCAACTTAAACTAACGGATGTTGCTGTCTTAGATGAGACAGTTAGAGTATTCGGTGCCGTAGGGGCTTGTGTATCTAGTGGCGGAGGTATTGTTCCTCCTCCATTACCAATGTTGAAACTATTAGGCTGCACAGTCACTTGCTGACCATTAGAGAAAGTTACGGTTTTGACATTGCTCGTCATATTGTATACTACGTATGTTCTAACGCCATTTTTATTAAATACGGCATACATGGGGTAATCTGCTGTAATACTGCGGTCTGCGTTACCTAGAGCATCTAGATTATAAATCCAATGATAGGCGTTTGCTTTGGAGTTACCTTGTTCTGGTACAAGTGTTGATGACCGGGCATTAAATTTCGCTTTGGCATCAGATGGATCTGAAATGGCTCGGTACATGTATACGATATCTTCCCATGGACTGAAATTACCGCCGCTTTCGGATAAGAGAGCATTGTAGTTTATCGCGGCGTATCCTGGATGTTGTGTTAAATACAGTGAAGCAGATGTTATAGGGAGCCAATTAATTCCATGCACTTCTGCAGGGTTAGCCGTCCACCATGTGGCATCACCAACGGTCTTCCCGCCCCAGATCATACTTGCTGTTTCCTTCGTAAATCCTGCCGGATGATTAGTGCCATCGACATCGAACCAATATTCATTAATAGCATTCATTTCGGTTGTATACTGATAAATTCCAGCGTCGCGAATCGTTTTATCTCCGGTAGCTTCACCCCAAAGAATCATTCCTGCCCAAGCATTCATAGCTTCAGAAGAAGACTCATTATTGTTACCGTCTCCAAATCGGGCATGGCCGGATGCCCAAGAATGTCCAGCATACGGATCAAAGTTTCGGAGGTAAGGGAATGAGGTGTCATTACGGTCTACATTGGCGATATCGCGGATCAACAGTTTGACCATCCCGCCCCAATTCGTATCACTTGCCCAATTCTTATCCAAGCGTGCAATTTCCGCCGCTGCTTTGATGTAATATCCATAGTGAAAATGATGGTCGTTCAACTCAAGAGCGGATCCATAACTATCGGGATACCCAATAACAGTTCCCCAATTGTTGTTATAATAAAATAAGTTAGTGCTTTTTAAATTAGAAGATGAATCACTTGCTGTGAACCAATCTATGAGCCTGCTCTTGATCTCACTACGGAACTGGGATGCTACCGCCGTATTCCCCATCTGATCGGCAATGGGAGCCAGCGTCGCTAGCTTACCGAGACGTTTACCTACCCAGTACGTATCTGGAGCATCCGAATATACTTCTTGTGCAGCTTCATTAAGATATTGATTTAATTTATTTTTGTCATAAGTACCCTGATCAGGTAACGAAGGCAGAACCCCTGTGAATTTCAGCTTCGTTTGAAAAGAGGATCCTTCGACTGTCTTCATCAATCCTCTTACGGATGGATAAGTGTAAGATAGAGTGGCATTCTGAGAGTTTTTCCATTGATGAGGATAAAGTGCCATAATCGTCCCCGTCTGAGTTCCCTCTTTGGCCACCGTACTCACGGTGAAGGTTGTCGTTACTTCGCTGCTACTTTCATTGTAAGTGTAGTTGGACTTGGTATCCGTCACATGAGAATACGCGTATTGTTTGTATTTATTTAAAGTTGCCACCGATGAATCCGGAAGAGAGGCGATGGAGAAGTAATTTTTGCCGTTTAAATTGTTGGTTAACGTTGTTGTTGAGATTCCGCTCCAAGTGCTCCCGGTGGGGCCATAGAGCCCATAATGTGCACCTTCGATCGTAATACCAAGAACGGAGCTACTCGCTCCACCAGACCATACTGTAGGAGGTGTATAGAACTTTAGCTTAGGGTTTCCTCCTGCATAAGTGAAATACACGTAGGGAGAACCGTGCCCATAGGACACATTCATCGAGTTGTTTCCTTTTTGATACAATGCTTTGACAAACCAATCACTAAATCCGTCCACTTTAGCATCTGGGAATACGGATTCTGAGGTATGTCCCACCGTGAAGTCATGAATGTCGCCCATCCACCCAGCAATATATCCCGGTTGTGCTGTGATTCTTGAGCCAGGATAATAAATCCGTATGCCATCCGATTGATTCTTCATCGCGAGTGGATGTGGATATTGTGCTTCTGAATAGTTATCCCATGCTAGATTACTCCACCAATCGTTTGTAGGCATTTTACCTGTGACATTGGAAGTTTTAGATATGGCTGACTGTACAGCATTTGCCCCGGAGGGAAGGATTGTAGAATACGATCCCTGTCCTACGTTAATCTCGCCTGAAAACGCATACATTTTTGCCGGTAATACTAGACCTAAACATAGCATCAATAGATACAAGATGATCTTCTTCACTTAAATCCTCCTTTGTAGAATAGATTATTGGATTGGATGACTTGCATACATAGGATTACAATGATGTTTACCGTGATAAATACGTGAGCGTCTCCTTTCTTAGGATGATTTGTAGGTAATGATGGAACCTCAAGATATCAGCGCTGTACGGTGTATACACCTTCATTCTTAATCACCAAATATTACCAAGTCAAGCTATTGTTACTAATTATCAACGAAATGATCCGAAAAACCCATAAATTTGTTAAAAATAGGTTACGAAAGCCCTATTATTATTTTCGTAAAATAATAGAAAATATCTTGGGAAGGAGAGATTCTTGGTTGTGGAGATAAGGTGAGAGAAGAGTTCGAAATTTTTCGTTAAGATATCATCTATTAGGGGGGCGTTAGAGGGACTCTGAAGCAAAATGAAAACCTGTTCATAAATGAACAGGTTAATTTTATCACGTATGTTTTTTTATTATGAAGGGGGAGTTAAAAGAAACTTATAATTTAGATGAGATCGTCTTCTGTTTCAACTTCTTCATCAAGCTCTACTTCTTCCTCACCATCATCTTCATCTTCGTCTTCTTCCTCATCGGCATCTTCATTAACAACTTCTTCTGTTAAATCTTCGATGGGATCTGCTGATTCAGTTACTTCTAATTCATCAACAACGACTTCATCTTCTAATACGATAGCATTTTCTAAATCTCCCATATTAATCCCTCCGTTTATGCACCTAGTTCACTAAGTGTAGAACAAATATATCATTTATGTTAGAAAAAGATTGTCATATCATGCAGCTTGAAACTAATAATTTTCCACTATTTTTTGATGATTTATGACTCTATTCTTTCGAATATTAGCTAGCAATAGTCTGTTTTTGCAGATTCATAGAATGAAATTATTTGTGTGTAGTTATGTTTGCTAGATGGTATGATACTTACGTTGATTTATACATGAGGAAATGAAGGGTGATAGGATGCAAACGTTATATGATGTTATTTTTGATATGGATGTACATGATGAATTTGGTTGGGAATTAGAGAATGTGAAGGTCATGAAGTTAAATGGATTAGAGATAAATCGTAAATTTCTGAATTTTGTTCTGCAATTAGGTGATCGTGTAGAGATCGAAACGTTGAATGGGAAGGTCTATACGGAGATAGTACATTAAGCCATTCAAGTTATTTTAGCTAAAAGGTTGTAACCTTATGAACTACTTGGCGTTATATATGATAACGACACAGTGAAGGGGACTCCGAATGTTCATAAAAAAGAAGAATAATGTTGTCCATTTATACGACCTTAGAGTGGAAGATCGGCCGCCGTTCGTTCGTGATCGACGGTCTTTGATTATAGCGATGGCTCTGTTGTTGTTAGTGATTATATTGTGCATTCGCTATCCTGGGCCGCTGACTGTGGCTGAAATGCTCTTTCAATGGGTAGGGTTACCCATACACTCGGGTGAGAATGGCATGGGATTTCATTACGCGAACATAGGTGTATTGTTGATATTGGTGGTCTTATTCTTTGTATTAGACAGAGCTCTTAATCGGGGGCTATTTGTAGCATTCATTCTTATTATGATGTTATTGAATAGTGCTCCAGGTTGGGTTATAACGACGTATCAACAGTTATTTGCATCAGGTGTATATGCTGTAGAAGTGGAACGGGATCATGTTAGTTGTAATTATGTTCTTGAAAAAAACAAATATACAGGTACCTGTCAATTAACATTAACCAATTATAGTAGAAATACTGTTGAAATAACTCCTGTCATCGAAGTTCCTATTTTTTATGGCAAGCCGCTATCTAACTTACCTGATATCCGATTGTCTTCGTTGGATCTAGCGCCACATTCAGAAGAAATCTATGGTGTGAAGTTTGATTATGATATAGATTATTCTGTGAGCATGACGGGAACCATTGGGTCCGGATTGATGATTACTTTGAGTGATGGCGTTCATGAGCGAAGGTGGGAATGAAGTGAAGGGTGATATCCACATGACAAATTCGGTATTGAATTATTATAATAGCTTCGGGGAGAGGGAGTGGAGTCGCTTAGACCGTGAACCTCTTGAATTCACCGTGAATTGGCATTACATCAATAAGTATTTACCGCCCACAGGTCATATTCTAGACAATGGTGCAGGGCCAGGTAAATATGCTATGAGACTTGCTCAGCAGGGATACCGAATGACATTAGCTGACCTCACACCTAAACTTGTAGACATAGCTAGAGAAAAGTCATGTGAGTTCCGAGTGGAGGCACTCTTTAATGGGTTTCATGTAGCGGATGCTCGGGATTTATCGGTGTTTGCAGCTGATTCCTTCGATGCATCGTTAATGCTGGGTCCGATGTATCATCTACAGGATGGGAGAGACCGTCGGATGGCTATCCAAGAACTTCATCGAGTGACGAAGAAGGGAAATTACGTATTTGTTGCTTTTCGTTCTCGTACGAATCATGCGCTGGCGTCGCTGTTATCCCCGAATCATTGGAGACCGAATGACAATATGGATGCTATTCAAGCGTTTATGCAGGATGGTATTTTTAATCATACAGATGAAGGAAGATATACCGGGGCCTACTTCTACAATGTAGAAGATATTAACCCTTTCATGGAGAGTCATGGGTTTGAATCTATTCAGCTGATTGGTTCAACCAATGTCGGGGCGTTATTGAACGAAGAGCAATGGTCATATTGGCAACAGAGGGGTCAAGAAGAATATGATCAGTTGATCAATTACCTTATACAAAATGCTCAAGATCCATCGTTGTTGGGGATTTCCTCGCATCTTCTATATATTGGGCGTACCGTTTAATAGATAGATTGTTGATATTAAATGCTGCAGAGGTAGGGTCCTTGCCATTAATCTAACGAGAACGTCATTTACAATATCGGTTAAAAAGGGCGACTTTCGTTCAATCTGAACGGAAGTCGCCTTTTTTTGAAATATAAGAATTTATAAGTATTTCCACTTATAAATGGCTTATATTTCAACGCTAAACGTTTCTTCGTCGTTAAAGGACGACGAGATCGTTTATGCTTATCCTCTTTTACTTTATTTACAGAAGTCGAAGTAACGATGAACTGAATTATTTTTTCTTAATTGGAATCCACACTTCACAGCGATAATCCTCAGCACTTGGATTACCAGGCAGATACAGTTCAAACTCGGCTCCACCCGCGTGCTCATACCCTGTTCCAGGGAACCATTCTTGAAAGATCCGTTCCCAAACCTCTTGAATGGCGTGCGGCATGGGCCCTACAGAAGTGAAGATGGCCCAATTCGCAGCAGGAATAACAGTGGTTGCGAAACCTTGTGGGTCGGTTTCAGGGCGTCCTTCCACAGCGATCCAATAAGAAAATGTTTCTTTGTCATGCTCCATACCTGTACAGATACCCATTAAATCCTTGTCAACACCAATCTCGATAAGCTTATCGGAGGTGCCGTCTTCGTTTGCTTTCTGCCAAAGGAGGGGGATTTCGCGTGTATTCTCCCCATCTCTAGTCGTAAGCTGAATGGGTTTGCCGATAACAGTAAATGCTTCCTTTTCCACGATTCTGTATTCCATTTCTTTATCTCCCTTCAAAGCTAAGTGGAAGGAGAGGCGGGGGAACGCTTTAAGTTGTATTCCTGGCTCGCGCGCTGTAGAAGGTGCAATGCCGTGTGCCTTTCGGAACGCCTTAGCGAAAGATTCAGGAGACTCATATCCGTATTTCAGAGCTACGTCTAGCACTTTAACTTTGGAGATTGCTAGTTCCTGAGCAGCCAGTGTCAATCTACGTCTGCGAATATAGTCTGCAACCGATACACCGGTCAGCATGAAGAACATGCGCTGGAAGTGGAAAGGGGAGGAGTATGCTACTTTTGCGATATCGTCAATAAGTAAGGTTTCCTCCATCTTGCTCTCCATATAATCCAAAGCTTCCTTCATTCGGATAAGCCATTCCATGGTTGCCATCTCCTCTTGAATTCATACTATCATGATGAGGTTCTCCGCACCTGTTCCTCCGTGCTCTCTAAAGACAGGTTACATGTCTTATTCGATCATTGTCATGAGAGCGGCATCTAATGCATGGACAAGCTTATCGCACCAAATATCAAACTCCTTATCTTCTTTTTGAAGTTCAGGATGTGCGAGTATGTGTTGAACAGTCTGCTTAATACCTTGATCAAGTCGAGTGGTTGCCACGAATTCAGGTACAAGCCTTTTCAGTTTACTATTGTCAAATACGACAGAATTAGCTTTATCCCCTAGAAGTCCACCTCTGAAATCTTCTTTACTAGACGCAGCCAAGAATTCGGATGATACATGTACTGCGTTGAGTTTCACACCTAAGGCATCTGCAATGATCTCGTATATTTGATTCCAAGTAACAGATTCATCTGACGTGATATGTACGGACTCACCAATCGCATGGATATTTCCCATTAAGCCGATAAAGCCTTTCGCAAAATCACGATTATGTGTCATTGTCCATAAGGATGTACCATCGCCATGAATGATTACAGGTTTACTTTCCAACATACGTTTAGCAACTTGCCAACTTCCGTTTGCTCCATGTACACCCAGCGGAATGGAACGTTCATCATAGGTGTGACTTGGTCTTATAATGGTGATTGGAAATCCGTGTTCACGATATTGTTTCATCAGATACTCTTCACAAGCAATTTTATTTCTTGAATATTCCCAGAACGGATTCGATAGAGGGGTTCCCTCCGTAATTCGATAATCGGATAGAGGGGTCTGATAGGCAGAGGCAGAACTTACGAATATAAATTGTTTCGTCTTACCTTTGAACAGTCGAACATCTCTTTCCAACTGACTAGGTTCAAATGCTATGAAATCTGCAACGACATCAAACTCCATATGTTCAATAAGTGAAGATACATTCTCTTCGTCATGAATATCCGCTGTAATGATCTTTACTCCAGCTGGCAGAGTATCATTATGCGTACCTCTATTTAGAAGATAAAGGTCGCACCCTTGGTCCAATAACTGTCTTGTGATAGCAGAACTAATGGTTCCTGTTCCTCCAATAAATAGTGCTTTCATGATCCACCTCCGTGAAATAGTACTACGATTTCCTTCACTATCATTATAGCGCGAACTTTAATCAGTAGAGTGTGAATTAAAAGATAAATCTTCGGAATTAGTTCAGAAAAAGGATAGGTTGCTAACCTAAATATATTATGCTTTAATATTACTATTGCAGTTAATGGATATTTACTAGGTTGACATGTAATTATCTGAAAAAGAGGTGTTTAAGATAATGGATAATTCTAACTTGTTGCTCGCAAGAGAAATGATTGGGATTTTTGATAAATTTATTAAAATTGATTGGGGTAAGAAAGAAAACCTCGGTATACGACCAAGTGAGGTTAGAGTATTGCTGTGTATTAAACAATTAACGACGAATGAGAGTGATAAAGGGGTCAGCATTTCAGATATTAGTAAAAAACTAATCGTAACCTCTCCATCGGTAACTCAAGTGACGAAACAATTAATTGAATATGGTTACGTACAGAGTGTACCTGACTCCAAGGACAAACGAATAACATTACTCCGCTTCACAGATTGTGGAGAGGAATTTACTCAAAGAGCATGGGAGCGAGTAAGCACTCACTTTACGGGTCTAATTGAGAGGCTTGGAGAGGAGAAAGTGACAACACTTATTATGCTGCTTGAAGAAGTTTATGAATATTCTAGAGAGTCGAAGGAACTTAAATCATAACAGACATGGCAAGCCATTGTCCGTCCATGAAAGAAGTTTATTTTACAGGATGATATAATGGGTCGGAGTCGGTTGTTTGAGAATGGAATGGAACAATAAATCGTGGATGTTAGAGGTGAATCGGAATGATTAAGTTATCTGTAATCGCACCGATGTACAATAATGAAGATCATATTAGAGAACTTCATCGTAGTATTACAGATGCAATAAAAGATAGAGTTGAGAGTTATGAGATTATACTTGTTAATGATGGCAGCAAGGATCGCAGCGCAAGTGTTCTGAATGACATAGCGAGTACAGATGAGTTCGTAAAAGTAATTCATTTTGAGAAAAACTGTGGTCTAACGGCGGCTATTTGGGCAGGCATTAGAAAGTCAGAGGGCGAATTAATTGCATTAATTGATGCAGATTTACAAACAGATCCCCGAGATATTTTTAGATTAATGCCTTTTATTGAAAGAGTGGACTTTGTTAATGGCAAACGAACGGATCGAAAGGATGCTTGGATTAAAAAGGTATGTTCACGCATTAGAAATGGCATTCAAAATTGGTTGACAGGTGATACCATTAGAGACGCAGGGTGTCCGCTGAAGTTAATGAAACGGGAAGTGGCTGAGAGTTTCTACTTATATAATGGCATGCATCAATTTCTCCCCACACTGGCAAAAATGAATGGATTCTCTGTTATTGAGGTTTCCGTAACGCATAGGAAAAGCAAGAAGCATGGCGGTTCAAAGTATGGTTTGTATAAACGAACATTTCTTGGGTACAAGGATGCAATAATGTTGGGGTGGATCAAGAAAAGAGTCGTTCAGTATAGAATAAAAGGCGAATAGCACGAAGTTTCAAGCTCCATATATACGATAGGATCAAAAAAGCACCTCAAGATTAGGAGGGAACTGAAAAACTTTCGTGTTTAATTTTAAGTGAACATACAAAATAAAATGGGTGATCTTTCGTTCAATTTATAAACGGAAGGTCGCCTTTCTTTACGCCGTATTTCAGTTTTTTTCTGTCATCAAGAAAGTTATGTTTCGTTTCAGATTGACGGAGAATACTGCCATCGCACCTTGGCACTGCATTGCGACCATTATCGAGACAATATTTATAGAGGGAAGCATCATGAACACCCGTCTAGATTTGATACCTTTATCATACGAAAAAACAGGCACCTTTTGCACAAAGAGATTGTGAAATAGATGCCTGTAAAGAAAAAAATGGAATACGTTCGAAGCAGTGAAGATGACGGAATTGTCCTGAAGAAGCGTAAGCGTTCGTCTAAAAGCTTTCCTTAGGAAAGCTACATCGGAAGCATAATCTTGCCATCGGATTTCAACCGCTATAGGGGGTTATACAATCAAGAAATCTGAGGGCAACAGCGATCGTAAGGACAATCCGTTATCGTAGCGGCATCCTACACAATGTGTCGACTTTGTCAGTGACATCCAAGAATAGAAATTGTTCCACTATAATCTAATCTGATCTTGCGGCCATAAGTCCCAAGGATATTGGGATGGCGGTGTAGAGATTAATGTCACTTCTTCCTTCGTGACGGGATGAGGGAAGCCAACAAATACCGACCAAAGGGCGATTTGCTGTCCAACCTTGTTCACCCCACGACCGTACTTCTGATCACCATATAGGGGGTAACCAGCATGACTGAACTGTACACGAATCTGATGGGATCTCCCTGTAAGAAGTTCGACTTGGACTAGACTTAAAGAACCTGAGGTTCCGATCACTTTGTAATCTAGGATCGCTTCTTTGGCTCCGGCTGTACCACGCGCAACAACAGATACAGTATTCGTCTTAGGATCTTTTAACAGCATATCGTGTAATCTTCCTTGTGGGGAAGATAGGGTTCCGTGTACGACGGCTAAATAGACTTTACGGAAACTACGGCTTCGAACAGTTTCGGATAGACGGGAAGCTGCCTTGGATGTCTTCGCGAAAATCATTGCGCCTCCAACAGGTCGATCTAGTCTATGAACAAGCCCAACGTATACGTTGCCGGGTTTATTATACCGTTCCTTAATATCCTGTTTAAGAATATTCACGAGGTCGGGATCACCCGATGCGTCTTCTTGGGTAGGAACATTCACAGGCTTAACAATGCCAAGAAGATGGTTGTCCTCATAGAGGATAGGTATAGTGGAATTCGATGTATCCTCTTGCTTCATAGATTTAAGCCTCCCAGCGACCTAGAATACCACATGGAAGAGTTAGGCCTGATGAAGAAATAGGAAGACCAATTTCCCCTGAAGATATACTACCACTATATTTCCGAGCCATAGTCATAGACAACATATTGGTCAGAACCGTTGGTGAAATCCCAGTCGTATAGGAATTGATGAGCATAAAGAGAGGGTTGTCTGACATAATTTCCATACAGCTCTCAAGAAACGGATACAAGCTGGACTCCAGCTTCCACATCTCGCCACCAGGACCACGACCATAGGAAGGGGGATCCATGATGATAGCGTCGTATTTATTCCCACGACGTTGTTCACGTTGTACGAATTTAAATACGTCATCAGTGATGAATCGTACCGGCCGGTCTTGTAGACCGGAAAGATGAAGATTCTCTTTCGCCCATTGCACCATACCTTTAGCTGCATCTACGTGTACAACCTCTGCACCCGCATAAGCTGCTGCAACCGTGGCACCACCTGTATATGCGAATAGATTCAATACTTTAATCGGACGACCTGCAGCTGAAATTTTGTCCATCATCCAGCGCCAATTCACAGCTTGTTCTGGAAATAGTCCAGTATGTTTGAAATTCGTTGGTTTTATGTGGAATTTCAACTTATCGTAAGAAACAGTCCAGCGATCTGGAATAGGTTTCTTCATATCCCATTGACCGCCACCAGCTGAACTACGAGTGTAATGACCATGGACTTTACGCCATGCGTCAGTTTCATTCTCTAGTGGCCAAATGATCTGTGGATCAGGTCTACGTAAGAAGACATCGCCCCATCTTTCAAGCTTATCACCGTCACCTGTGTCTAATAATTCGTAATCTTTCCAGTCGTGTGCTACATACATCATTAATCCATCCTTCATTTCAGTCTAAAAGTCATTTAGCTTATATTGTACAACATTTGTCCCACACAATACATCTTATGAAGGAAAAGGTTTTGAATATGTACTTGATATCTTCGTTCCATGAGGTTAAAATGGGGATGTAACAAGTTGTACGTACAAGGTGATATTTAAACAAGTGATACGTTAGGCAGTTATCATATGTAACCTTTTGAAAAAGAATGATTAGCACTTCTAGTTGTACGTACAATACGGTGTGAACTTTTCAACCTGATAGTGAAGCTTGCATGAAATATCTATGGAAGTTATTAGAGGAGGATTTATTCATGTTAAAAGTGAAACCGTTTCAATTCTGGTTTGTAACCGGGAGTCAGCACTTATATGGTCCAGAAACACTTCAACAAGTAGAAGAACATTCCCGTAAAATAGTAGAAGGCCTTAATCGTCATGACAATGTCACATTTGAAATTGTAAATAAACCCGTTCTTACGAACCCAGATTCAATACGTAGATTGTGTATCGATGCAAATAGTGACGAGAATTGTGCCGGTATTATTACATGGATGCATACATTCTCTCCATCCAAAATGTGGATTGCGGGTCTTTTGCAATTGAAGAAGCCACTTCTACATTTACACACGCAATTTAACCGTGACATCCCTTGGGATGCCATCGATATGGACTTCATGAACTTGAATCAGTCTGCACACGGTGATCGTGAATTTGGATTTATCGGTGCTCGTATGGGTATTCCTCGTAAAGTCGTTGTGGGTTATTGGGATGATCTTGCTGTTGTGGAGCGCATTAGTAGTTGGATGGCAACGGCTTCAGCAATTAATGAAAGTCAACATCTTAAACTGGCTCGCTTCGGGGACAACATGCGTAATGTTGCCGTTACAGATGGGGATAAAGTAGAAGCACAGATCAAGTTAGGCTGGGATGTAAGAGCTTATGGGATCGGTGATCTAGCTGATGTGATTAGTGGCGTGTCTGAAGGTGATGTTAATGCACTCTTTGAAGAATATACACAGAAATATGTATTATCTGAACAGGCGAAATCTGCGGGTCCAGTAAAAGAAGCTATTCTTGAACAGGCTCGTATTGAGCTTGGTATGAAGGCATTCCTTGAGCAAGGTGAATTCTCCGCTTTTACAACGAACTTCGAAGATCTACATGGAATGAAGCAATTACCAGGACTTGCTGTTCAACGTCTGATGGAACAAGGGTATGGATTCGGTGGAGAAGGAGATTGGAAGACATCTGCTTTACTTCGTCTCATGAAGATCATTGCTCGTAATGAGGGTACTTCCTTCATGGAAGATTACACATATCACTTCGAACCAGGGAACGAATTAATTCTAGGATCTCATATGTTGGAAGTATGTCCAACGATTGCTGCTGACAAACCACGCATTGAAGTTCATCCATTGTCCATTGGGGATCGTCAAGATCCTGCTCGCATGATTTTTGATAGTCGTAGTGGCCCGGCACTTGTTGCCTCTCTGGTGGACATGGGGAATCGTTTCCGTCTTATCATTAATGTAGTTGATGCCGTTAAAGCCATTCATGATATGCCGAAACTTCCCGTTGCGCGCGTCATGTGGAAACCGGAACCATCCCTTGCGGTATCTGCGGAATCCTGGATTCTTGCAGGGGGAGCGCATCATACCGTATTCTCATATAAAGTGACTACAGAACAGCTTGTAGATTGGGCAGAAGTGGTGGGTATCGAGTGTGTCATCATTGACAAGAATACAACGCCACAACTGTTTAAGAATGAGCTTCGTTGGAACGATATGTACTGGAAAATGAATTCTTAATTTTATCATTTGATTTAGCCAATAATGCAATATTCTTTCATATGAGGGTCAAACGATTCCCTGTGGAGATACTTATCTACGATAAAAGAGACATTCAAACGATTCCGTTTGAACGTCTCTTTTTCTTTTTTAGAAATGATGCACTTTATTTTTCGATCCGATCCGTTATCCACTGTATTGATAATAATCTTGTTGCTCCTGTGTAACGAACCCACAGGCTTCATATAGCTTCAAGGCTTTAGGGTTTTGAACGGCTACTTCTAGCCAGATTTCCTTCTCCTTAGGCCGTTCCTGCTCAATAATGAGCTGGAGTGTTTTACGACCAATCCCTTGACTACGAAGAGCTTGATCCACTACGAAGCCGTAGATCCATGTTTGTGCTTCCATTGGGACAACATTAACTTTTCCAACAGTTGCACTGTCAGAGTTCACAACATACATATGCTGTAGCCCATCTTCAGTTAAGGACTTCTTCATATCAAGTATATCGTCGTCACTCATTCCAAATCCTTCTTTATCCAGACGGAGCAATTCTTCGATATCATCATCGATAGCACTGCGAAGGGTAACATCATGTTGAGGTGTATCTACTTCATTAGAGCCTGTTGGGTCCTGGATATGAGCAGAATCCCATCGCATCTGATATTCCGAACTCTCATATTGACAAGGGATCGATTGAAGGAATTGTTTCCCAGAGACCGAATTAGCAGGTGTGTTTAGTAATAGTGATGAATAGCCTACTTCAAATAGGTCCTGTGTGGCTTTTTGAAATAGGGATGTAAATATCCCTTGTCGACGATACGCGGGATGTACCATACCACAAATCTCAAATTTAGCACCAAATTTATAGACACCTAGGAAGCCGATTAGCGTATTCCCATCATCTGAATAATGGAAATAATCATTCTTTTCCTCTGCTTTTCGGGAACGTAATGATTCCCAATTAAGCTTAAGGGCGATAGCGTCGGTATTCTCACAAAGGTGTTGAAGTGTTTGAATATCCTGTAGTTGTTGTTGATTAAGCAAGTGCAGATTCCTCCAATTTGTCCTCTCCCATGAAAAGGTTACTTCAATACATCTGCATATTCTGGATGTTTCTCGAATTGGTGTTTGGCGTAGCTACATTCTGGAATAATCTTACTGTTCTCTTGTCTAGCCTGATCGTCAACATGGCGAACAAGTTGTTCACCGATGGATTGGCCTCTAAGCGTCTCAGATACGTATGTGTGATCAATAAGAAGTTGCTGTTGTTCAGGTCTACTATACGTAATCTCTGCTAGCATCTGTCCATCTTCTTCAATATAGAATCTTCCTTTTTCGGATTGAATGTTGTTACTCATTGGCAAAGCCTCCTTATATTGTAGATTGTAACATTTGACAGTCTAGGAAATCCAATGTTGTGAAGTATTCTGTAAACAATGGGCGTCTGCCCCTTTCTCACCCTGGGTGAAAAGAATATGCTGAGGTATTATTAAGCTTAGAAGGTGGTTAACACATGGGGATCAAGACAGGTTCACAATATATACAGCAGATCGATCACTCTAAGCCCGAAGTCTGGTTTCATGGAGAGAAGCTCTCGGGACGGATATCTAATCACAGAGCATTTCGAGGGTTAATGGTTACACAATCCTCCATGTACGATATGCAACATGAGCCTATGTATAAGAATAAAATGACCTTTAGCTCTCCAACAACCGGTAATCCAGTAGGACTGTCTTTTCTGCACCCCAAGAGCAAAGAAGACGTGGCCAGACGTCGTGAGATGATGGTATTGTGGGGTGAACAGCACCAAGGATTCATGGGCCGTTCGCCGGACTATATGAATACGGCCTTGATGTCATTTAACGCTGCTTCTGAAATATTGTCAGAGGGATCACCACAATATGCACAGAATCTAAGAGATTATTATGTGTATTGCCGTGAGAATGACGTGACACTTTCACATGTGTTTGTTCAACCTCATGCAAGTAGGGTCCTGAAATTAATGGATAATGGATCTTTTGATACCGAAGCGGCAAAGATAGTAGATTCAAATAAGGATGGAATTATTGTGAACGGTGCCTTTTTATTGGCTACACAAGGGGTTACTTCGGATGAGATATGGGTTCATCCACCGGTTACAACCTACCTTCAAGAGACGAATAATCCCAATACTTTTGTATTTGCTGTTCCTAACAATTTACCAGGGATGAAATGGATTTGCCGTGAGAGTATGGTTGGTGGGGGTTCGCTCTTCGATTATCCGTTGAGTTCGAGGTACGAAGAAATGGATACATTGATCGTATTTGATCATGTGCTTGTTCCATGGAACCGTGTATTTGTTGCGGGTAATGATCGTTTATCTCAACGTTTATTTAGTGAGAGTGGATTTCATACACATTCTGCCCATCAAGTATTGTGTAGGTACATTACAAAAGCTGAGTTCTTACTAGGTGTCATTCTTAATATGGTGGAGTCTCTTGATCTAGGGGCACAACCACAGATTATAGAAAAGGTATCTGAAGTGATCGTTAGTGTCGAGACCTTAAAGGCGTTGTTAATAGCTTCCGAGGTTAATGCGTCTGCTGATCGATGGGGAGGTATGTTGCCAGATCGTAATTCGCTATGGACAGCTAACGTGTTGTTTCCCAAAATATATCCTCGTATGTTGGAGATCATTCAACTCATTGGAGCGAGTGGCATCATTATGATTCCGTCGGAAGCGGACTTCAATACGGAAATTGAACCTTATTTAAGTACTTATTTAGAAGGTAATTCCATGGATGCAAAGAAAAAGGTACAGTTATTTCGACTTGCATGGGAGCTAAGTGCAAGTGGGTTTGGAGGTCGACAGTCGCTATATGAGCGATTCTTCTTCGGTGATGCTAATACTGTGAATAGGAGACTATTTCAAGGTTATTCGCATAAAGATCATTTAATCAAGAAAGTGAATGATTTTCTGACATAATCACTTATTAACTTGCATATCTATGGTAGGGGGAACGTCCGGATTTACAGGAGAGGGAAACCGTCCGAAAGAGCCATTCTTGTATAAGATGGAGGCGGACGGATATGACCGTAGAACAGCTCATTCAACTGCTTGTGCTGATGATTATGATCATGGAGCTCGTGGTTGGAAAAGGAAAGTCATAATGGATGTATATGCACTTTATTCAAGTGAGTACTTCGTAGGAATAAACAGACAAAGAGCGCCTATTGTGGCGCTCTTTGTCTGTGTTTACATGGAGGAGAGATTAACTCCGAGTGAATTCTGTCTTTTTCTTCGCAATTTACCTTGTGGGACAATCATAGGAGAGTCATATATAGGATCTGGCATTACTTCACATTTCAAGCGGAATACAGCTTCAATGGTTTCGGCATTAATGACATCTGAAGGATGTCCTTGTGTATATACAGCTCCGTCTTGAATGGCTACGATATGATCCGCATAACGGCAAGCCAGATTAATATCGTGAAGGACCATAACGATTGTACGACCGTCTCGTTCGTTTAATTCACTTAATAAATCTAGCACATCGATCTGATGAGTCAAATCAAGGTAAGTTGTTGGTTCATCAAGTAATATAATATCGGTCTGTTGAGCTAGTGTCATCGCAATCCAGGCACGTTGACGCTGACCTCCAGATAAAGAATCAACAGACCGCTCCGTTAAATCTTCAATACCTGTCGCTTGTATTGCAGAGCTTACAGCATATTCATCTTCCTTAGACCATTGTTGAAGCCAAGACTGATAGGGATATCTACCTTGCTTAACTAATTGCAAGACGGTCAGTCCTTCTGGAGCAACGGGGCCTTGGGGAAGGAGAGAGAGTTGCTTAGCTAATGATTTGGAAGCCAGGTTTGAGATATTCGATCCGTCCAATTGAATCTCGCCTTGCGCTGGTTTAAGGAGACGGGCTAATGAGCGTAATAATGTCGATTTGCCACAACCGTTGCTACCGATAAAGACGGTAATTTTCCCTTCAGGTATTTCTAGGTTTAAATGATCAAAGATGAAGACTCCTCCGTAGGACACGGCCAAGTCTTTGGCTTCAAGTATGCTCATTAAGGTCATTCCTCCTTCAGTTATGCATTTCGACTACGATATAGTAAATATAAGAAGAACGGTGCCCCAATGGCTGCAGTGAATACGCCTGCTGGAATATCAAGAGGTGTAAAAATCGTTCTTGCAGCTAGGTCTGAGATAAGTAATATCAGAGCACCCAATAATGCACTAACAGGGAGCAATCCGCCGAAGGATGAACCAACTAGCTTTCTAGCCATATGAGGTGCCATCAAACCGATGAATGTAATTGCGCCTCCTATTGCCACAGCAGCACCTGCCAGGGCAACACTAAGTAATAGTAGAATAAGTCGGTGTAGTTGTACGTTTGCGCCAGCGCTTGTAGCCACATCATCTCCAAGTGCTTGCACATTCACGTGTCGTGCTTGAATCCAAGTTAATGGGAGTAAGATGAGAACCCATGGTAGTAATGTAGTAACATCTTTCTCCCAAGACGAACCATAGATGCTCCCAGTCATAAATGTCATTGATTTGTTAGCAAGAACAAAGGCGCCTGATATGATAAACATATAAGAAATGGACTTAAAAGCAGCAGATAACCCCGTTCCTATGAGAATCATCCTTAATGGGGATGCGCCATCCTTCCATGACAGAAGATAGAGCAGAGCGGTTACGACGAATGCACCGATGATCGCTGCTAAGGGAGCCCATTGGATCGATACATGTTCAGATAAGAAGAAAATGAACAGTACGGTACCAAGAGAAGCCCCTTCCGTAATACCCGTTACATCAGGTGAAGCAAGTGGGTTGCGAATGATCCCTTGAAGAACAGCACCAGAAACGGCTAAAGAGGCACCTACAAGTACGGCTATAATAATCCGTGGAAGGCGGAGTTTCATAATGATGACGTCATTCACGCTACTTCCTTTACCGGCAAACGTCTGAATCACTTCAAGAGGAGACACATATTTACTACCAATTCCAGTACTAATCACAATAAGCGCGGCGGTAAGAATAAATAATATCGTAGTAATCCATAGCGTTCGTTTCTCAATTAGGAAAGAAAATTTCGACTTATTCCATCGCAGTGATGTGTATTTACTCATTGCACTCGTTTTCCTTTCCTTGCGATATAGACGAAGAATGGCACACCAAGGATGGCCGTCATTACGCCAACAGGTATTTCTTTGGGCATAGCTATGTAACGGGAACCAATATCTGCGCCTACTAATAATATCCCGCCTAATAGGGCGGAGTATGGTATGAGCCACCGGTAATCGTTGCCGACGAGAAATCGGACAATATGTGGGATGATAATGCCTACAAATGCAATTGGACCAGCCATAGCGACAGATCCCCCAGCAAGGAGAATTACAGCAATAGAAGCTAGGGTTTTGATTACAACCGTACGTTGACCAAGGGTCTGTGCAACATCATCTCCCATTAATAACACGTTAAGATGTCTAGAGAGTGATAGAGCTATAACGAAGCCAACCAATAGATACGGTAACACATTGATGAGTGCATTCATATCTCTACCTGCAACAGAGCCTACTAACCACACGAGGATCTGATCGAACATTTTACCATTGGTGAGCATATATCCTTGCGTCATAGAGTGAAAAAAGGCAGCAATGGATGAACCTGCGAGCGTAATTTTGATAGGTGTCATACCATCTTTTCCGATACTTCCAAGATAAAATACGATAGATCCGCTTATGGCCGCGCCTAGTAGAGCAAATAAAGTCAGTGATTGCATACCACTGATTCCGAGCCATCCTGATGCAATAACGACCATAAATGCAGCGCCCGAGTTAACCCCGAATAAGCTAGGTGAAGCGATGGGATTACGAGTAATGACTTGCATTAATGCTCCTGCTATTGCTAGACTTGCACCGGCAGCTGCAGCAATCAGGGCGCGTGGGACGCGTACCGTTTGAATGATTAAATGTTGTTGTGATAATGGATCATAATGAAGGAAAGAATCCCATATGGAGGATAACGGAATATCGGTAACTCCATATATAACACTACATATAATAGCTACAACTAGTAATAACAATGAACTTGCAAGACCAAGTAATCTCATATATGCCTACTTTCTGCTTCATTTGCGTAAGTCTACAGTAGAATTTTAGTAGATTCACGTACATGTGTCAATGCAATTGATAATCATTTTCATTGACAATATGGTGAATAATTATTACTATGGTCACAGTAGGAATAATTATTAATACATAGGGGGATTTAGCATGTTAAAGAAAGGCAATATGACCAAGACCAGAATGGGATGGGTACTAAGCACTCTTATTCTAATAATGATCGTAACGGGTTGTGGATCTAATAATAATAATTCAGCAAATGTGTCTAATAAAGTTAGTGACGATGCAGTAGGTACAGAGCAATCCTCGGACCAAGTTCGTACCATCAAACATGCTATGGGGGATACTGAGATTAAAGGAACACCACAACGTGTAGTCGTTCTAACCAACGAAGGAACTGAAGCCGTGTTGGCTCTTGGAATTAAACCCGTTGGAGCTGTTAAATCATGGACAGGTAGTCCTTGGTATGATCACATTGCAAAAGATATGGAAGGTGTTCAAGAGTTAGGCGAAGAAGGACAACCTAATCTGGAGTTAATCGCAGGATTGCAACCAGATCTAATCATCGCTAACAAGATGCGTCATGAAGAGATCTACGAGCAATTGAAGGCCATTGCACCAACAGTTGAATCTGAAACACTACGTGGTGACTGGAAAATCAACTTCAAGCTCTATGCTGAAGCACTAGGTAAATCAGAAGAAGCAGATAAGCAACTGGCTGCTTTTGACACTAGAGTTGAAGATTTCAAAGCTAAGGCTGGCGATAAACTGAAAGAAACGGTGTCCGTGGTTCGGTTCATGGCCGGAAAGACACGTGTATATCATGGAGATACATTCTCAGGTATTATTTTCGACCAGATCGGTATTGCTCGTAATGATATGACATTGAATAGTAAAGAAACGTTTGTAGATGAAATCACTAAAGAACGTTTACCAGAAGTGGATGCTCATCGTTTGTTCTATTTTACTTACGACACAGGTGATGGTAAAGCTAACGATACAGAAAAGGAATGGGTCAATGATCCGTTATGGAAAGGTCTAAGCGCGGTTAAAGAAGGACGAGTATATCGTGTGGATGATGCGATCTGGAATACAGCAGGTGGGATCAAAGCAGCTAACCTAGTCTTAGATGAGCTCTACATCATTTATGATGTGAAATAAAGAAGCGAATAAATGAATTGAAACAGTCGGCCCAAGACGGGTCGGCTGTTTTTGTATGATGAGAAATAGCATAACCTATTTGTTTACCCATATATTTAATGAGATGTTGCTGTTACGGTCGAGATTAGGGCTTAATTTAGTAGGTACATGTGAGAAGGAGGTACGTGGGATGAAAACTCTGTATAAGCTCATGTGGGTTAGAATCATCGGCGTAATTATTGTGGGGTATTGTATTATTCCAGGTATAACCGTGTTAGCCCATGTTCATGGGGAGGGTCATGCTACTAACAATACAGGAACTTCATCATTAACGATTTATACAGGTATCATTTCTCTTATTATCGTTATATTCCTCATAGCCGTTCTGATGGGTCGGTTGCATAAACAAGGATCAACGCTTTCTACAATGTCAGGTATGATGGCAACAATGACAGCGGGGATGCTCTCGAGTATGGTTGTTGGAACGATCGCGGGAATACTAATTGAACGATTATTATTGTCTGCCGTCATTGGCGTTCTCTTTGGCATAGTTGTCGGCTATATATTAGGATTGCCACTAAGTCTTCTTGCTTCGATGGACGGGATGCTCTCAGGTATAATGGGAGGGATGATGGGGGCTATGTTGGGTGTGATGGTCACGACGGATTATCCAACGTTAACTATTGTTTTCGTCGACCTTCTTTTCTTTGTTGCGATGGCTTTTCTGTATAAGCTATTAGAGACGGAAGTGACTACTTTAAAATAATGAAGAGAATGAATAAGCCTTCCGGTTGTTGGAAGGCTTTTGACCCTTTTGACCCTTTCTAAGGATTTAGGGATTTAGTGATGTTAGGATGTAAGACTCTGAGTCGTGAAGTCGCTAATGCTCTAAGTCGCGATGTCGGTAATGCTTCGAAGTTACTAATACACTAAGTCGCGATGTCGCTAATGCTTCGAAGTTACTAATACTCTAGGTCACTGAGTAACTAATTCTTCGAAATAAACAATGTTCTAAGTCTCTAAGTAACTAATTCAATAATTCACTAAGGCTCTAAGCACTAAGTTTAATTGTGTGTTGAAACAATGGAGTATGTAAGAAGTAGCAGGATGAAGGAATGAAACGGAAGTCACATTAATAATAACAGGAAATACTCCTGCTAATATGACTAGTGAACACTTCGTAGATCAGTTAACTGGAATTTTGTAGCTAGAATAAAAAGTGGACACCTGTTAAGAGAAACTGGATAATTTACTTAACAAAGAAAGAGGTGTCCTTTTATGAGGGAACAACGACAACGGTTTAATGAGGAATTCAAAAAACAGA